>CAMTJT010000007.1 GCA_947073285.1 uncultured Clostridium sp.
TTCGCAACTGCACAGACTAAGGAAACCTAACCTTGTTGTATAGCAAAAATCTGCGATTTTTCCTATACAATAAAAAAGTAAATAATTAATTTCTATCATTTTAAAAATTAATTATTTACAAAACTTATGTGAAACCAGTATTGATTATTTTAATTCTTTTCTTGAAAATAAATAACCGCCACTTAAATTTATAAAGATAATTAGTGTAATAGAATAAATTGGCAATTGGTATAGATTTTCATCAATTGTATTTCTTTCGTCAATTGTATTTGCTATTCGATTCGCTTGTCCTTGCGGTATAAAAAATAAAATTGTTTTTGCTACTTTTACTTTTTCTTCTCCTGGATAACTTGGATTAAGTTCTTGGCTAATGATATACTCAACTCCATTTTCATAATATGTTTCTAAAATATATTTATCTATAAAAGCAGTATATTCAAGAGAAGTAACTATTATAAAAAATATAATAAATGTAAGAATATTCACTATTGTAGAAATAGTTATTTCAGAACACATCATTGCTATGAAATTAAAAATAGAGCAATATACTATAATAACTAATACTGTATTTAATATTCTCATTATATGTTCTAAAAGAGAAAGTTTCATATTGCCTAGTCCAAAAGAACTCCCCAATAATAATGTGATAGCAACATATATTAATGCACATAATAGAACTGTAAAAATACTTAGAATAAGGTTAGATAAATAAATTGAAATTCTGCTATGCCCAACTATTATTTTATTTCTAATAATCCCCTCTGAATGTTCTTTTCCAACAAAGATACTTATAAATATAGCAATAAAAAGACCTATATACATAATGAATTCATATACTACTCTGTCTAGCATTATATTAGAAGATTTCCATTTAAATAAATTAAAAACAGCCAAACCAATAGTCATAAATATAAATAGCCAAAAAATAACATCTTTCTTTAATCTAAAAAAACCAGCTTTAAATAACTTACTCACTATTTTTCTCCTCCTATTAAATTTAAATAGTAATCTTCGAGAGATTCCCTAATTTCTTGAAAACTGTTTACAGTACATTTTTTCTCTGAAAGTAATAAAACAAGTTGCGAAACATTTATTTCGCTATATATATCAATAACCCCATCTGTAATAACCTTATAAGAAATACCATTTTCTTCTAAACATTTAGTACATATATCGATATCACTTACACTTATTTGTATTTTCTTTTCATAATTTTGTTCTATATCTTCTTTTCGAATTTCCTTGACAATCTTATGTTCATTCATAAAACCATAACAAGTTGCAATTTTAGATAATTCATCTAAATAATGACTTGAAATTAAAAATGTAATTCCTCTTTCTTTATTTAATTTCAAAATGAGTTCCCTCATTTCTATAATTCCTTCTGGATCTAGTCCATTAATAGGTTCATCTAGAATGAGAATATCTGGAGAACCTATTAATGCAATAGCGATAGATAGTCTTTGTTTCATTCCTAATGAAAAGTTTTTAACTATCTTTTTGCCTGTATTTGATAATTCAACAAGTTCTAGTAATTGAGATAAACCATCATAATTAGACAAACCAATAATTTTATATTGTTCTTTCAAATTATCTTCTGCTGTCATATCAAAACAAAGTGCTGGTGATTCAATAACTGCTCCTACTTTTTTTCTTGCTTTAGTAATATTTCTACTCTCATTTGAAATTCCCAAAATACTATAAGTACCTGCTGTTGGTTTCTGTAAGCCACAAAGTAATCGAATTAGAGTTGTTTTGCCTGCACCATTTTTTCCAATAAGACCATAAATGCTTCCTTTTTCTATATGAATACTTAAATCGTCAATAGCCTTGAATTTTTTATACTTTTTTTCAAGATGTGATGCTTCTATAATATATTCCATAATACATTTTATTCCTTTCTTAATCTTTAAATTTTATATAATTGTATTATAACATATTAATAAAGTTTGTGTAATTAATTGTCTAAAAAAAGCAGAATAACTCTAATAGAATTGCTCTGCTTTCTTTAAACACCTTTTTTTCTAGTTTCTACTTTTTGGGGTATAGTTTATGCTCCCTTTTTACTTTCTAATTATTCATTATTTTCATCAATTGGGCCAAATAACTCATCAAATTTTGCTTCTAGTTCTTTTTGTACATCTATTGAGAACACTTCGTCTTCTGGCTCTTCTTGTGGTAGCATTGGTGCATCAAATGATGTTAAGTCATTTACAAAAGATGGTGCTTCTGCTTTTGGTTGTTTGATTTCTTCTTTTTTTGTTTCTTCTAAAATATCATCTTCAAATAGGTCGTCTAATGATTCTACTTTTAAGTCTGTTTTGGCATTTCCTCCACCTTCGTTTTCTTCAACATATGGGTTATATGGATTGTATTTTCTCCATTTTCCTCTAGTTCCAACATCAAATTCTAAGTGGCTCATGGTATATTCGGAAAGTTTTCTTGCCATTGGGCTTTCAAAGTAATAGTATTTTTGTGCTCTTACTGGTTTAATTCCTTTTTCAAAGATAATACATTGGTCATTGTCCATTCTTCTAAGTTCATCTGGTGTCATAAGTGCTCTTGCCATTACTTGGTCTGAGTCACTAACGCCTTGTCTATGATATTGTTTATCTCTATTGATTGACCTACTATCTCTTACAATTGTTTTTTCTCCTAATGCTTTTGAGAAGTATTCTACTGTTTTAAATGAGTTACTTCCTAAAAATACGTGTGTATCACAGTTACCCATGATGGTTTCATATGATTTTTCATATACTGCTTCTAATTGGTCTAAGTTTTGTAATATAACGCTAAATGATATTCCTCTACTTCTACTGGTTGATATTTTTTTGTCAAAGTCTGGTATTTTACCAATGTTGGCAAACTCGTCACAAATGAAGAAGGTTGGTACTTTAAGTCTTCCTCCATTTTCGTCTGCAAAGTTGTATAGTTGTTGTATCATTTGTGAGAAGAATATGGTAAGTAAGAAGTCATATGCTGTATGAGTATCTGATGAGATAACATATACTGCTGTTTTTCTACTACCTATTGCTTCAAAGTCGATGGTATCTGTTGAGGTTACTTCTGCAATTTCTTTTGAGTCAAATTTACCAAGTTTTGATTGTAAGGAACTTAGGATTGACCCATAGGTTTTTTCTGGTGCTATTTCTATAGATTTATAATACATTCTTGCTGGATGGTCATATGGTAATTGATTGATTAATTCTGTAAGTAGGTTGCTTCCACCATTTGTGTTTGCTGCTCTTACTAGTTCTGAACAGCTTGCTAGGTTTTGCTCTTCTACTGGCCTTGTTGCTATTAAGTAATAGATAAGTGCTTTTAATAGCATTTCTGCCATGTCATCCCAATATGGTTCTGAACTACTTTCTGTTTTTTGCCCTTTTACAATGGTATTGGCAATTACGTCTACATCTAGCTCACTTCCTATATGCATTAATGGATTATATCCATCACTATTGTTTGGATTTACTAGGTTTAATACTTTTATTTCATATCCATTTTGTTTTAAGTATCCTGCAGTTTTATCATATAGTTCTCCTTTTGGATCTGTAAATACATAAGAACCAAGCATTTGATAAGCATTTGGTATTGAGTATGATGCTGATTTACCAGAACCTGAACCGTCCTACTACTAATACATTTACGTTTCCTCTTTTGTCGGTTGGTAAGTAGTTTTCTTGTGCTAGTAATATTCCTTTATTTCTATTTAGGATTTGGTATTGTTCTCCATTAACACTCCAATCACTAGAGCCGTGTTCTATATCTGTGTATTCACTTTTTGGTTTTGATTTAAATAACCCTATAGTTGCACATATGATATAAAATATAGTGAAATATAATAGTGTTTTGAAAAATGTTCCTATATAAGCTCCTGCAAATACTTTACCTATGCATGAAAAGCTTGCTATTGCTGGTACAATTTCTGTAAAGAATTTAGACAAATTAAATATTCCATTGTCTGCTGTTGCTTGAACAATGGAATATGCAATTGGCGAAACAAGTATTATGGTTAAGATAACCCATAATACTGCTATCACAATTAAGCTTATTTTATTATCTTTTAATGTTTTTTTTACTTTATAGTTCATGATTTTTAATCACCTTTTCTTTTGTTCTATCTAGTGGCTTGTGCCTCTTCTCTTGCTTTAATTTCTGCAAGTTTCTTTTCTTTTTCTTCTCTTTCTTTTACTTGTTTTGCTAGAACTTTTATTGCTTCTGGTGCTACCATAATGATAGTTCCATCTTGCACTATCATTTCTCCATTTTCTTTTACTGCTGCATTTCCTGCTGAAATTTCTAGGCTTCCTTGCTCTTCTATGTAAGTGGTAACTATTTCATGTACTTTTTTGGCATCTTTTGGAACCTCTAAAGTATTTTCTGTTAAATAAATTTGGCTTGCAGCGATACTGCTTTTTGAATGTACAGTTGTACTACTCATTTTAAAATCCTCCTTAAATATCTTCTTTTTTATCTCGAATTTCGAATGCAAAATATGATTTGTATGGTTTTAGTTTGCATCTTCCTTTTACTTCATTTGTTTCTTGGTCAAAGTATAGTGTTGGTTTTATTTCTTCTGTGGTTTCTGGGTCTATAATGGATATAGGCCTTTTTAAGTCTGGTGTGTATTTAAATTCTTTATATTCCATTTCTTTTTCGGAGTATAAAGTGTCAAACTTGATTGGTATTGGGCGTTTTGCTATTTTTACTTTGTCTTGTGCTAAAACTCCCATATTTACTACTACTTTGTCTTTTCCAAAAGATAAAATAATAAGTTCTTCTTCTTCTCCTGGCTCATCAACAAAAAATGTTTTCTTTTTTAAGTTGCCATTTAGTTCTTCTGCATATATTAAACGTTGCACTGTATATTTGGGATATTCATTTAATAGTTTTTTATCGGTTCTGTTTATTCTATATATAATTGTGTTTACTCCTTGAGGATCTGTAATGCTAAAATGTTTCCCTTGTATTTGATCCATTTTTTTACACTCCTTTTCTTAAGAATACTAGTGCAGTTATGGTTTATCTTTTGCTTTTCTTCATCACTATATTCAATTATAGTACAATTTTGTTCATATGTCAACCTTTTCGGGCTTTTTTCTTATGTTAACTTTCTTTTCTATTTACTCTATTGTGATTATGTTTTTGTTAAGGCACAACATTATATGTTTTCTTGTTTTTTGTTTGCTCTTAAAGATACACTATAAACTGTAGCAATATTTTCTCTTTCTATAGTTTTTACTAATCATCTTTGAAAGTAAGTTTCTCAGTTACTTAGCTTTCTTGGATTATAATTTGATATTTCTTTTAATTGTTCATATAATTTTTGTTCTTCTTTTGTTATTTGGTTAGGTACCATGATTTGTACATTGGCTACTAAGTCTCCTCTTCCAGCTTTTCCATCATGATAGCCTTTTTCTTGAATTCGTATTTTTTCTCCACTTTGTATGCCTTTTGGTACATATAAAGATACTTCTTCATCTATAGATGGTATTTCTACTTTTGTTCCTAATGCTGCTTCCCATGGTGTTAGATAGAGGTTTGTATATAAGTCTACTCCTTGTAACGCATATTTTGGTTCATTTTCTATATTTATTTTGATAAGTAAATCTCCTGATTTTCCACCATTTTCTCCTGGCTTTCCTTGCCCCATAAGACGTATTTTTTCGCCGTTTCTAATTCCTGTTGGTATTTTAATATCAAAGTTTTTCATTTTGCCATTTAATGCTCTTAAGCTGATTTTCTTTTGCACTCCATAAAAGGCATCTTCTATAGATATTTTTATTTCTGTTTCGATATTTTCACCTTTGATTGGCACTTTTTTGTTTTTCTTTTCTATATGATTTTCATTTGTATTTGTTTCACCAAAAAATATTTGAAAAAAGTCACTAAATATAGAGTCTTTTCCTCTTTTACTTTCTTCATAGTCATTTTTTCTTTTTTTACCTACATGGTTGTTCCACATTCTGTCATATTTTCTTTTAGAAGCTGGACTGGATAATACTTTATAGGCTTCGTTAATATCTTTGAAACGTTCTTCTGAAAATTGATTGGTTTGATTAATATCTGGATGATGCTTTTTTGCTTGTTCTCTATAGGCTTGTTTTATTTCTTCTGGTGTTACTTGGCTTTGTTTTAAATCTAGTATTTTATAATAATCTTTGAAAATCATGTTGATTTTCCCCCCATTAGTATGCTTTTATATTTTCTGTCTTTTGTGATTATGCAGATTATATCATAGTTGTTTTTTTTTATAAATAGTTTTTTTCAAATATTTGCGTACTTTTTCATCTTTTTTGAATACTATATAATATAAATGATAATTTGAGGTGTATGCTAATGTTAACAAATATTTTCAATCACGCTAAAGCTCACATAAAAGGGGGAAGAACTTATCCTAAAATAAATTTAATTTTAATAAAATGTCATTTCTTGTTTTAATACTATCTATATGTAGAATTTTTCCTTTATCTATATTTTTTTTAATGTCATAGCTAAGTATAGCAAGTACCGCTTCTTCTAAGTTTTGCATTGCTAAAGTTCTTAGGCTTTCTACTCCTTCAAATGTTCTATTTTCTTCTATTTTATCTGCTACATAAATAATTTGAGCTAGCTTATCCATTTTAGGATTTGCGGTTGTATGGTATTTTATGGCATTTTGCATTTGACTGCTAAACCCATATTGTTTTTTTACCATATCTGCCCCTATTTTGGCGTGTAGTAATGCTGGGTTTCGCTTTTCTATTTGGTCTATTTCTATTTTATTTTCTTCTACATATTTTTTACTTTCTTCTAAACTAAGCTCTTTTGCTATATCATGTGCAAGTCCTGTTAGGCTTGCTATTTGTTCGTTTTCTCCATGTGCTTTGGCAAGTATTTCTGCCATTTTTGCAACTCCTAATGAATGTTTATATCTTTTTTCTGATAAGCTTTTTTCTAGTTCTTTTTGAATTGTTTCAAATTTTTCCATTTATTTATCTTTTCTTATCTCCATTTTTCTATTCTTATTATATATTTATCACAATTTGCTATTTTTAATATGCTATTTTGATTAGTTCATCTAATAATTGTGTATAGTTTAATCCACTTGCTTCCCATAGTTTTGGATACATACTTATTTGAGTAAAACCTGGCAGAGTGTTTATTTCATTAATAATTACTTTTCCTGTTTCGTTTTCTATAAAAAAGTCTACTCTTGATAAGCCTTTTCCATCTACTGCTTTAAATGCTTTGATTGCTAGGGATTTTATTTCTTCTTGTTTTTGCTTTTCTATATTTGCTGGAATAACTACTCTTGATTGTGCATTTTTGTATTTTGCATCAAAGGTGTAAAATTCTTCTGCTGGTAATATTTCTCCTATACAAGTGGCTTTTACATCTTCATTTCCAAGTACTGCACATTCTACTTCTCTTCCTAGAATTTCTTCTTCTATTAATATTTTAATATCATATTTTTCTGCATTTTTTATTGCTTCTTTTAATTCTTCTTTATTTTTTGCTT
The DNA here is from genome assembly GCA_947073285.1 of uncultured Clostridium sp. Taxonomy (GTDB): domain Bacteria; phylum Bacillota; class Clostridia; order TANB77; family CAG-508; genus CAG-273. The sequence goes on from CAMTJT010000007.1 coordinate 7,502, forward strand.
TTTGAATTCCTACTGAAGAGCCTGAGTTTGATGGTTTTACAAATACAGGGTATCCTAACTGATTTTCTACTTTTTGTATTATTTGATCTATGTTATTTATTTCTTCATTAAAATCTTGGTCTATATAACGATAATTTCCTTTGTCTGCTTTTATATAAATGTATTTTGCTTGAGGAATTTGTGCTGCATTTAAAATTACTTTTGTGTATGCTTTATCCATGCATACACTTGAGCCAAGTACTCTACATCCTACATATTTCTTTTTTAGCAATTCTAATAGCCCTTGGATTGTGCCATCTTCTCCATATAGTCCATGTAATGCTGGAAATATAATATCCATTTCTTTTAGGTAGGTTAGTTCATTTTCTATTTTTTCAATTGGCTGTACAATATCGCCTACTGTTAATACTTCTATTTCATGAATTGGTTTAGCATATAAGTGCCATTGCCCATTTTGGCTTATGTATATTGGGTAGATTTCATATTTTTCTTTGTCTAAATTTTTTATGATAGATGTAGCTGAAACTACTGATACATCATGTTCTGTAGACATTCCTCCAAAGATAACTCCTATTTTCAATTTACTCATTTTAACTTATCTCCTTTTGGTTTATTTTATTAATTATTTGCAAAACTTATATTGATTTTTACAATATTTTGTTTTTTAGCAGTTTTGCAATTACTAATTTATTTTAGTTTTTTATATTATTTTTTTAGTAACTATTTTATAGTTTTTAACAATTTAACAAATTGCCTCACAAATCTCAATAAATTTGCAACTATTTGATGCTTTTACTAAAACAGCATCTTCTTTTTGCAAGTTTTTTTGTAAGATTTGTATTGCTTCTTCTTTTTGGTTACATACAAATATGTCTTCTTGTTTCATTCCTAATTCTTGTGCTTTTTTTGCAATTGCTTTTGCCTCTTCTCCTACACATATTAATAGGTCTATTTTGTTTTGATAGACTTCTTCTCCTACTTGTTCATGTAACTTTTTGCTATATTCGCCTAGTTCTTTCATATCTCCTAATACTGCTATTTTTCTTGGGTTTGTTAGTTTTCCTAAATAATTTAGGGCAGCTTTCATAGAATCATAATTGGCATTGTAACAATCATTAATAATGGTTGCTCCTATTTTTGCTTTTTGAATTTGCATTCTATTTTTAGTAAGTTCAAAGTTTGCTATTCCTTTGATTGCTTTTTCTATTTCTATATTCATGGCTTTTGCTACTGCTAAGGCACACAAGCTATTTGACACAAAGTGTTCTCCGCCTACTGGTATTTCTACATTATATTCTTTTTCTTCTACAACTGCTTTATAAGTACTTCCATTTTCATGAAATTGTATTTCTTTTCCTATGATATTGCTTTGTTCGTTTAGTCCATAGGTAATGATAGCATATTTTGTATTTTGTGTTTGATTCCAATTATGTAATAAGTCATTATCATTATTGATAATGATAGTTCCATTTTCTGATAGACCTTCTATGATTTCTAGTTTTGCTTTTAGAATATTTTCTCTGGTTTTTAGATATTCGATATGTGCTGTTCCTATATTGGTAATAACTGCTACATCTGGTTTTGCAATTTGTGTTAGTAAGCTGATTTCCCCTAAAGATGTCATTCCCATTTCTACTACCATTGCTTGTTCTTCTCTTAGTCTTAATATGGTCAGTGGAAGACCTATTTCATTGTTATAATTCCCTTTAGTCTTTAGTACTTTATATTTTTGTGAAAGTACACTTGCTATCATATCTTTTGTGCTTGTTTTTCCTACACTCCCTGTAATAGCTACTACTGGTATTTGATATAAACTTCTTTTATAGGCTGCCATTTTTTGCAAAGCTGTTACTGTGTTTTCTACTATAATGATAATGGCATTAGGATATTTTTGTAATATTTTTGAATCTACTTCAACATTTTGTAGGATACAGCCACATGCTCCTTTTTCTAATGCTTGTTCATATAAGGTACTTCCATTAAATTTTTCTCCTTGTATTCCAACATACATCTGCCCTTTGGTTAATTCTCTTGTATCTTTTGAAAATTCTTCACAGATGGCATTTTCGTTTCCACAAATTAGTTTTCCGTTTGTTATTTCTATTATATTTTTGATTGTGATTGGTTTATTCATTTTTTTATCATTCCTTTCCTTAAAGGTATAAATTAGTTGAATTATTTTCTATTCTATCTTTTTGTATATTTAAATTTTTAAAAGAATACTGACAATACTTTTACTAGATTATGTAGACTTCTTTTAAGTTATGTATACTTGTTTTTTTATGATTGTACTATTGTTTTAAAAAAGCAAGAATATTTTTGTATTCTTGCTTATTATATGCTAATTTAGTTTATTGTGCAACTTAATTATTCAAATAGTAAATATCTAATTCATGTTTTTCTTTAAAAAGGAAACCTAAAATAATAGGTTTCCTCGCAGTACTAACGATTTTCTGCTGTACGATTTGCTATTTCTATTGCTTTTGTTACCATATTTCCACAAGTTTTAGATGATACGTTTCCCCATCCTCCATCTTGTTTTACTTGATCATATACTCCAAGTTCTTTTGCAATTTCTTCTTTTAATTTATTTGACATCATATTTCTGTTATTTGACATTTTGCTACCTCCTCACAAAATACATTTATTTTCAAATAAACATATTTTATATTTTTAATAGCCTTTCTAACAGACTTATTTTTTGTGAAAATTTATTTTTTTCTTACTTGTTTAGCATAGGAAAGCTTTTATTATTTGCTTCTTGCTACTTTTTATTTTCACTACTTTTATTTTGCTCTTTTTTTGAAATTTTATTTTCTAAATTTTTTCCATTTTAAAAAGTTGTTATGTTTCTAATATTAAATATTTTATTGCTATAATTACTAATTTTTCGGGCTTTTTTAGCATGATTTTTTTAATGTGTTAATGTGCCATTTGGTGTATTTACAATAACTAATATGTCTTCTTCTTTTCCTGTTTTGGCATTTATATATACTAAAAAGTCGGTTTCATCTACTTTTCCTTTAAATTCCCAACATAATACTTCTGTTTTCCACTGTGTTGGTATGATTGCTAAGTTTTCGCTTTTTATTTCTAATTCTTTGTTTAAGCTTTGTTTTGCTTGTTCTTTTGTTATTTGTACTTCTTCTATATTTCTTTTTTCATGTGAGTTTAGATATCCTGTTGTTTCTATTCCCATAACTTCTCCATTATCTAGTGCTATTTTTAATTTGATTAAGTCTGGATAAACAGTAACGCCGTCTTGTTCATAAGCATAGTTGATGGTTACAATTCCATCTTGTTTTAAATAATAAGTTTCTTTCATATTTGGAAAGTCATGTTCTTCTAGGAATTTTTTTCCTATTTCATCTGCTCTTTCTTGTGTTACACTTTCTGCTTCAATTGTTCTATTGTAGTTCATAAATACCACATGTCCGCCTTTTTCAGAGATGGAAATTACTAAGTTTGGATCTTTTTCTCCATTTATTTTTACATTAAAGTCATAGGTTACCATATCTGTATTTTCTGATTTACTAGATAAACTAATTTCTTGTACTTTATCTTCTCCTATAAATTTTGTTGCTTTTTGTTTTGCTTTTTCTTCGTCTATATTTTCTCCTGTTAATCCTTTTTTAGTTTGTGAGGTCATATGTTCTGAAAATGCTCCATCATAAATTAGTCCAGAGTATTCATGAAAGTTTTCTTCTAAATTGGTAAAGCTATCTTTGGAAATATTACTTACTTCTTGTGCAAAGGCAACACTTCCTTTTTTAGTAAGTTCTCCCCATGTAATTCTTCCTTCATTCATGTCTGCTGATAGTTGATTCAAAGTGTTTTCTAATTCTATACTATAATCATGTAATTGTTTTAAATTATTTAAGTCTTCTTCTGTTAGTTTTTCATTATAGATGTTTTTTCTAGACAATGCATAACTATAGTCACTTACTTGGTTTAGAAATTTTGCTGTTTTTTCAAGTTCTCTACTTTCAATTGGTAGTCTTGATAAATATACTTGTGCTAGGTTTGCTTCTCTCCATACATTGGTTAGCGTTTCTGCTCCATGTTCTGGTGTACTTGAAATGAGTGATTTTGCTAAATAAGTTTCTACATTTTGTACATAGTCTACTAGTTCAAAAAATGCCATATTATAGCTATTTTCTGATGCTTGTCTATAGTCTACTTGTTTTTTATAAATCCACACTCCTAAGGCTATTATAATAGAGACTAATACTACGATAACACTTAACATGTGTCTATCTTTTAAACGATTTTTCCAATCTGTTAATTTACTTGTGATTTTTCCCATTTTTACTTTCTTTCCCTTCTTAAAGGCTTTATCTGCCTTTTATTAATATTATTTGCAAAATCTATGTTTTCCAATTGTTTTTATCAGTGGTCTTGACCAAATCCATTTGTTTGTTGCTGTAGCTGGATTAAAGTAATATACTGCTCCATCTGTTGGATCCCACCCATTTAAGGCATCTTGTGCTGCTTTTACTACTGATGAAGAGGGATCTATTGGTACATTGATTTGACCATCTGCTACTGCTGTAAATGCTCCTGATTGATAAATAACCCCTGCTATGGTGTTTGGAAATCTTGAGTCTGATACACGATTTAAAATTACTGCACCTACTGCTACTTGTCCTTCATAAGGTTCTCCTCTTGCTTCTCCATTAATTGCTCTTGCTAGTAATTGTACATCTGATGTTCCTCCACTATTTGATGCCGCTTCTACTTTTACATTTTGTGATATGATATTAAGTATTTCCATGATTTGCAGTATTAATAAGGTCATTATAATTAAAAATAAAATTGTTTTTGCAATTTTTTTCATTTTTTATTTCCTCACTTTCTTTGAGTTTTAAATATTATTTTTATTATCTATTTCTTTTTTGTCTATTTTACTATCTTATGTTTTTTATTTTTTTGCATTTATTCTATTAAAATCTTTTTTCTTGTTTTTATAGTGTCCACTTTTCGTCAATTTATACAATTTTTTCTATACTTTTTTTGTTTTGTATGATAAAATGATGAAAAGTTTAATGGAAAGGAGACAGCTTATCTTATTACACAGATAAGTTCATTTTAAAATGAAAAATGTAATTATTTTTTATGCTTCTTATGGTGGAGGACATTTATCTGCTGCTAAGTCTATTAAGCAACATATTGAAACCAATTACCAAAACATCAATTTAGAGATGATTGATTGTATGAAATATATTAATAAAACTATAGAAAAGTTAACAACTGGTGCTTATCGCGAAATGGCAAAAAAAGCACCTAAGCTATGGGGAAAGGTTTATTCTGGTTCTGAAAAAGGGGTTCTTTCTAGAATTAGTAAAGATAGTAATAAATTAATGGCTAGCAAATTATATAAATTGCTAGAAGAAAAGAAACCTGATTTAGTTATTTCTACTCATCCTTTTAGTAGTCAAATGGTAAGTTATTTAAAGAAAAAGGGCAAATTGAATTGCAAGCTTGTTACAATTATGACTGATTTTGCTATGCATAAGCAATGGCTTATTGGTCATGAGTATACAGAGCATTTTTTTGTTTCTAATAAGGCTATGAAACAAGATATTATTTCTTATGGAGTTTCATCTGAAAAAATTCATGTGACTGGCATCCCTATGTCTAGTAAGTTTTTAGAGAGTTTTGATAATACTAAAGTTTTTGAGGATTTTCATTTAGATAAAAATAAGAAGGTTATTTTATTTTTCGGTGGTGGCGAGTTTGGCCTTGGTAAAGACAGAACTGCTGAAATTTTAAGGGCTTTGATTTGTAATGTTCCTTCTTATCAAATAGTGGCAGTGGCTGGCAAGAATATGAAAATGAAGGAGGCTTTTGAACAATTAGTTTTTGAGTGTAATGCAAATGACAGAGTTCGTGTTTTAGGTTTTACTGATAAAGTGCCTGAGCTTATGAGTGTTTCTTCTGCTGTTGTTACTAAACCTGGTGGCCTTACTACAACTGAAAGTTTAACTTCTGGTCTTCCTATGCTAATTATTAATCCTATTCCTGGGCAAGAGGAGGAAAATGCAGAGTTTTTAGAGAAAAATGGTGTTGGTATTTGGCTTAGAAAAGAGGATAACCCTGTAGATATTGTTTGCCATTTTTTTGAGTCTGAAGAGAATTTAGAAAAGATGCATGAAAATGCTAATTTACTTGCTTGCAGAAATTCTACTGAAGAAATTTGTAAGATTGCTTTGGGAGAAATTTAATAAGCTAAAAATTTAAAAGTAAGAATGAGTTTTCTATTTTAGAATACCTAAAATAAAAAGGTTGTATCTAAAATAGAATTTTTTTATTTTAAATTTCTATTTTAAGACACACCTTTTTATTAAATTTATTTTTTACTTATTGGAAAGTATACTTAAGTACTAAGTATATAAATGTATTTTTACTTTTATAATTCTCTTCTTCCTTCTAGTGCTTTGCTTAAGGTTACTTCATCTGTATATTCTAAATCGCCTCCAACTGGTATTCCATGTGCTATTCTAGTTACTTTTATTCCTAATGGTTTTACTAGTTTAGAAATATACATGGCTGTTGCTTCTCCTTCTACACGTGGATTTGTTGCTAATATAATTTCTTTTACTTCTCCTCCCATTAAATGAGATAACAACTCTTTTATTTTAATATCATCTGGTCCTACTCCATTCATTGGTGATATACTGCCATGTAATACATGATAAATGCCTTTAAATTCGTGTGTTCTTTCCATTGCAACTACATCTCTTACATCTTCTACTACACAAATAATGGTATGGTCTCTATTTTGATTACTACAGATTGGACATGGGTCTGTATCTGTAATGTTATAACAACCTGAACAATATTTTAAATTTTTTTTGGCATCTAATATGGCTTGTACAAATTCATTGGTTTCTTCTTCTGTTGCATCTAGTATATGAAAAGCAAGCCTAGCTGCTGTTTTATTTCCAATACTAGGCAGTTTTTCAAAACTTTCTATTAGTTTTTCTATAGATGGTGCATAGTAACTCATTTTTTACTCCTTTTGTCGCAGAGAGACAGGCATGTTGCGACGAAAATGTCGCGATACGTCTGTCCCTCTGCGACATTTTTGTGATATTTTTACATTAATCCTGGTATATTATATTTTCCAAGTTCTTGTGCTTGTGCACTATCTACTTTTCTTAATGCTTCATTGACACAGCTTAAGATTAAGTCTTGTAGCATTTCTACATCTTCTGGATCTACTACTTCTTTTTTGATTGTTATTTCTTTTACTTGTTTATCTCCTGTAACTTTTACATAAACTGCTCCTCCACCAGTACTGGCATCAAATTCTTTTGCAGCTAATTCTGTTTGTGATTTTTCCATATCTGCTTGCATTTTTTTTGCTTCTTTCATTAATTGGTTGATGTTCATTCCACCAAATCCTCCACCCATTCCTGGGAATCCTCTTTTTGACATTTTGTTTTCCTCCTTTTTATTTTTTATTCTTTATTTTTGCTTTTTATTCTTCTATCATGTTAACTGGTATATCTAATTCTTGTACTACTTGTTCTTCTGGACTTTTTTCTTTTGCCTTTTGTGCTAATATTGCATCTTGGCAATCTAAGAATTTTATTCTCATTTCTTTTCCACATTCTATGGATACGAGTCTGGTTAGTTCTTGTACATTTTCTGGTTTTTCCATAATACTTTTTGCAAATGGTGTTAGTCCATTTTGAAATACAATTCCAATCGTCATATCATTTAGGCTAGTTGCTACTGTATTCATTAAATTACTTACTAACATCATCTTTCTTTGTTCTTTTAATGCTTCTATTACTTTAGGCCAAAAGTCTAGCTTTTCTATTTGTAAGTTGCTTACTTGTTCTATGTGAGCTTTTCCAACTGAACCTATTTTAGGCTCTTTTACTTTTTTTTCACTTGGTTGGGCTTGCATAGATTGCATTGAAACTATTCCGCTATTTATTTTTGTTTCTAATGTTTTTAGGCGTGTATAAACATCTTCTAATCCATTGGTTTCTACTGTTTTTGTTTCTTCTGGATGACACATTTTTATCATTGCTACTTCAAATAGAATTGTTTTTTGCGAAGACCATTTCATTTCATTTTCTAGTTCTGATAAGGTATATATCATTTGCAATAGTCTTTCTTTAGAAACTTTTTGTGCTAGTTCTTGTATTTGTTTTAGTTCTTCTTCATTATATATTTCTAGTTTTTCGCTAGTTTTCCAAACTAGTATATCTTTGGTATATTTAATAAGTTCCCATAGTAGATTTTGTAAGTCTTTTCCTTGGTTTTCTACCTCTTCTACTACTTTTAATACATTTTCTACTTGATATTCTATGATTGCTTTTATAATTTGTGAGATAAAAGCTAATTTTGGAATTCCTACTAAGTCTTTGACAAAGTTTTCATCTATTTTTTGACTACCTTCTTGTAAACATCTTTCTAAAATGCTTAAGGCATCTCTCATAGCACCTTCTGCTAATATGGCTATTAGTTTTAATGCTTCTTTGGTGATTTCTATTTTACTTTGATCACATACATATTGTAATCTACTACTGATGTCTTCATTTGATATTTTTTTAAAGTCAAATCGTTGACATCTTGATAGTATGGTTGCTGGCAATTTTTGTGGCTCTGTTGTAGCTAATATAAATTTTACATGTGATGGTGGTTCTTCTAGTGTTTTAAGCAGTGCATTAAATGCTCCTGTTGATAACATATGTACCTCATCTATGATATAGACTCTATATTTAGCAAGTGTTGGCAAAAAGTTTACTTCATCACGAATGGCTCTAATATCGTCTACACTGTTATTTGATGCTGCATCCATTTCTACAATATCTGTTAAAGCTCCTGTAAGTGCTGCTTTACATATTTCACATTCATTACATGGCTCTCCATCTTGTGGATTTAAGCAGTTTACTGCTCTTGCTAAGATTTTTGCTGTTGTTGTTTTTCCTGTACCTCTTCCACCATTTAGTAAGTATGCATGTCCTACTCTTCCTGCTACTATTTGGTTTCTAATGGTTCTTGTAATATGTTCTTGTCCAACCATGTCTTCAAATTTAAGGGGTCTATATTTTCGGTATAAGGCTGTATATGCCATTTTTTCCACCTCTTTACTTTTGTTTTAAAAATGGTATGAACTTAAAAATTTTTTAAAGCCACTCTATGGAGAATAAATTCCACACAGAAGTGACTACTTATTGCTGCTTCCTTCCGGATCTGACAAGGTTCATAGGCTTCTATTGGTTTTACTCTCCATACAATGGCTTTCGTCTTTTTAAGACTCATACCATTTGCATTATATACTTTTTTAGTTATTTTAGCAAGCATTTTTTTGCTATTTTACTCTTTTAAATACAATATCGTCCATATCTGTTTTTTCTAGGTAACAGTTTCCTTCCTCTTGCAAGTTTCCTGTAGGCATTTCTAAGGTTATTTCTGCTTGATATTTATTTTTTGTGGTTTCTATAGTAAGGTCAAAGGTAACTGTAAATTGTACTTCTTCTTTTTCTAGTTCTAATTTAGTAAGCCATGTTCCATCATGTACAATTTCTTCGTCTTTATCTGAGGTGTAGTTTGCTATATCGGTATTACTAAAACGAATTAGTAGTGTTCCTCCCTTACTTCCTATTTCTAGGTCAGTTGAACTGCTTTGGCTTGCTCCTTTATATTCTAGTTTGTCTTCTACTATAAATTGCTCATCATAGCTATATAGTCTGCCTGCTTCACTGTTTGGCATATAGGCTTTTATTGTTCCTTTTTGTGGTTCTTTTGTTATTTGTATGTTACTTATTTTTACATTTTTAATTAATAGATCTTCTTCTTTATTTTTTTCTTTATTTTCGTCTATATAAAAATATACATCATTATTTTGATAAATATTGAAGTTCCACTGTTCTTCGCCTTCTTCTTTTTCAACTCCTTCTGCTGTTCCAATAACTACTATTTTTGAGAGTTGAAATGGCATGTTGGTTTCACCTTCTACTTCATAGATAATCATAGCTATTCCTACTAAGGAAAGTATTAATACTAATACTACTATTGCTATTACTAATTTTATCGTTTGTTTTTTTTGTTCTGTAATCAAGTTTTCCTCCTCTTGCTTTATTAAAGCATTTTTAAGTGTGGCGGAGCGAGTGGGATTCGAACCCACGTGGCACCTTTTGACAAGTGCCCAATTGATTTCGAGTCAACCTCGTTATGACCACTTCGATACCGCTCCTTATTTTTTATTTTTATTTATTTTTTTCTTTTCTCTCAATTCTTTGAAGAATTTTTTTATTAGTGCTTCACATTGTTCTTGCATTATTCCTGTTTCACATTCTACTTTATGATTAAAGGTATAGTCTTGTAATAAGTTTAGCACAGAACCACAACTTCCTGTTTTAGCATCCATAGTACCTATATATATTTTTTTTAGTCTTGCTTGTATTAAGGCTCCTGCACACATAGCACATGGTTCTAGTGTAACATACATTTCACAGTCTGTTAATCTCCATGTTTGTAATTTTTTGCTTGCTTTTTGAATAGCTAGTATTTCTGCATGTTTTGTAGTGTCTAGCTTGTCTTCTTTTTCATTATATGCCCTTGCAATGATTTTATTCTCTTTTACAATAACTGCTCCTACAGGTATTTCATTTTTTTCATAGGCTTTTTGTGCTTGTTTAATTGCCTCTTTCATGTATTTTTCTTTTTGTAACATGATTGCTTGTATGATATATTTAATAACTTAATTACACCATACACTCCTTGTATCATATATTTAGGTTTTTAAAAGGTTACCCATAAACCTTTCTTCTTTCTATTTTCATAAGATATCATATTTTGCTTTTCTTTTCAACTTTTGTTTTGAAAAAATTCAATTTCAATTTGCTTTATTTAACATACCACCACCTACATGGTGTTTTAATTCTGTACTAAAAACTGGATAGAGATAATAACCTCTATCCAGTCAAAGTCATTTTGTGGATTATAGCTTTATGCAAATCTCTTGGCAAATACTTTTAGCATAGCCATAAGAGAAATCTTCGGGCAACTTTCCACTAATTCAGGATGCAAATCCAACCATTTCTTAAAGTTTTCCTGCAAAATCGACTTAATCATGTTCTCTTTTACTTCAGGGAACATACTTTGCAATTCAAAGATAACATTTTTATAGTTGATTTTTTTAATATTACAAGCAACCACAAAGGACATAGTAACCATTTTCTCTGATGTTGTCATACCAATATCGGTCAAAAAGTCATCAACCTGTTCTTCTACTTTTTTGGTAGAATCAAGTTTTTTTAGAGATTCACCAATAATACCTAACAAGGCTGTTTCCTCGCCACCGACCTTTTTTGTGACCTTTTTAGGTTCAGTTTTAGAGGCATTCAAGTTGTCAGCATCTACAGGGTTTGATTCTAAATCGTCCCCCTCAGTTGTATTCCCCTTAGAAGTAGCTTTAACTGCTTCCTCAGGTACAGTTACATCTTTTTCGATTCCTGCTGTTGCAACTTTAGTTTCGGTATCATCATCAGTAAGCATTACAATATTACCTGTAAAATCAAACGTGGTACTTAACTGTTGCAAAACCCTAGCAAAGAATTTAGGAGTAACCCTGCCAATAACTTCATGGAATCTTTCAGTTCTCAGGTATCGTCCTTTATCTAACAATGCTGTTCCACCATTATAATGGATGTTGTTATAAACAGCATCATCAGGAACATCTACTGTAAGATAGGAAAAAGAAGTTATATTTTCCCTAATTTTGGTAATAGGCACTACGTATGCCATACCGCTATCGGTAATGTCACATACAATAGCATCAATATGACCACCATTGATTTCTCCTCTAAGATGAATACCATAGTTGCAACCTACAATATCTCCTACAGCACATTTGATAGACCCCTTTTGATTATATCTCATTGAGATTTCATCCATGGAAGTTAAGATAAAACTTCCAATTTCTTTTTCAGGGGCATTCATCCCATTAATTGCCCAGTAGACGGTTCTTCTAAATGCATTAATCCTATCCTCAACATATTTTCTTGACACTACCTTCTGGCTAATCGGTTTCTCTTTATCCTGTAAACCATCTATAGTAGGCTTATCTTCAGGATTGGCAGTCTCTTTGACAACGACCTTAAACTTCGTCTCATCGCCATCAGTAACATTTTGAGAAGTTTCTACCAAAGTAGATTCCTTAGATGTATTGTCAATCGTAACATTCAAAATGTTGTAATACTTGCCAATCAAGTCTATAACAGAACCAATCATAGTATCATCAACATTTTCAACTACTATCAATCCATTTTCTAAGTCAATCTGAAGCCAAAACCGATAGGAATTCTTGTTAATCTCTTTAATTAAAGAACTAACTCTTTCTTCTTTTTGGCTACTTACCTCAAATGTCATTTTTTTCATGTTGTTCATCCTCCTTTTTTGATTAGGAAACGGTTCACTAAACGGATAAAGTCGATAGCAGGAGATTTTCTAAGCTTAAACTGTTCTTTTATTCTCGCTACAATCAGCCTCTTAACCTCATCTTTCTCAATCTTTGGCTCACTTTTAGCAACACTATCACATAATGTTTCTAAATTAAAATAAGCCTTTTGGGTCGAGATGAGTATTGCCTCGAAAAGGTATTGCACACCATTTTTCTGCATATCAAAGCCAAACAACTCAAGGATTTTTTGGACTTTTATCCTGTTAGAATCTCTAGCTTGAACAATCTTAAAGAGCTCATTTATATCAACCAGAGATAACAACTGCATTTGTTTCAAGTCTTTACATTCTTCAGGTGCATCAGGTGCATTAGTACCAACTGATACTTCTACTGGTTTATCCACATACTCATTTTTCTTTTTGGTAATTACTCTTCCTTGTCTTCGCAAATCTAAAGAAACATCTATAATGTCCTGCAACTTATTCATGAATTCAGGTGTCATGGTTCCCAGAAATTTGCGTAATCTTGTCTTGTCAACTGTTTGAATTTGTTCAGCCATAACAGTATTTGGTTTTGTTCCAATAAGATTTGCATCATAATCAAGCATATTTTCATTGGAAAAAATGAAGTGATAATGAACAGGGTATCTTTTTTTCCTTTGGGTAGTACATGGCAATACAATGGTAGTAGGTGAATAAAAATTCCCATCATTATTTTGCACAACTATTGCATGCCTCTTGTTTCCTTGTTCGCTACCATAGGGTTCTCCAAAGTCGCACAGATATACTTCTCCTCGTTTTACAGTTGGATAGCGTAAATCATATTTCTCTATAACTTTTGGTGCTAGCACCACACTTGAATGTGTTTTAACTGCAACATCTTTGGACTCAGTAGAAGTTGAAACGATTCCATGGCTTTCAGGATAATTACTTTTCTCTTGAATAGGTGGGGTTACTTTACCATCAAAATTTTGAATCTTGCAAATGGTTATAACATCACAAAGTTCATCCAACAATTCATTAGAAATTTCACCATCCAAAGTGATTACCTGATTAGAAATACTTGCTTTAATTTCATATTTGACAAGCAATTTACTAATCCGGCAGATATCAAATGGTCTAGTTTGTAGCTTTAACACTGTGTTGTCCTCCTTTTAAACTTTTTGGTTTTGCTTACTGGATACTTGTAATATCACACTCCTTTTTACAGACATTTGTTAGACTCCAAAAAATATTTTTTTTGGAATTTTACAAAATTATGTAAATATTGTATCATGCTTTTTTTAAATTATCAATAATATTACCTCTTTTATCTTGTTATATTTATTAAAAACAGACACTACCTTTTAAAATTCGCTCTAAAAAGTTCCATGCTCCAGTCTTTTTTGTTAACCCATCATAATTATTTGAGATTTTTCTTAATAACTCATCTTTTGAAAAGAGCTTTACCTCAGATACTTCTTCTTTTTGTATCTTTATATCTAATATGTCAATATTTTTCATAATTAAATAACACTCATTATAGTGTTTATTTATAATATTTCCTTCTTCGTTTATTGATGTAGAACCAACTAAATATTTTATATCATTATCATTAATTTCAATTCCTAATTCTTCTTTAACTTCTCTTATTAAAGCGTGTCTTCCAAATTCTCCTGTCTCTACGTGCCCGCCAACTGTTACATCCCACATATTAGGCCATAACTTTTTATTACTACTTCTTTTCTGTAATAAAATATTCTTATTATCATCTATAATAAAAGCATATACTGCTCTATGCCATAATCCTTTTTTGTGGCATTCTTCTCTTGTTGCAATTTCACCTGTGAATTCTCCTAATTCATTTAGTACGTCAAACTTTTCTTCCATTACATTTCTCCTAAAATAAATTTTTTATAATTATAATATGATTTATTATAAAAAACAACAAAAATTTATTTTCGTTGTTTCTTACTGATTAGTATGATATACTTATTATAATTGTAAAAGATTGGAGATATTATGAAAGTAAATTTTAATAAAAAAGCACTTATTTTTAAATTATTAATAATATCATTTATAGTTATATTCATAAGTACTTTTCTATCTCTAGCCATATATATAAGAAAAATTTATATACTTAACAACTCTTATGAAAAATATGAAAAAAGTGTAATTGCGGAAATAGTTAGTTCTAAAGTTACACATATTTATGGTAATAGAAAGAACAGGTCTTCTTACACTAATATTGTTTACACTATTCATATAAATGAAACTAATGAAACACTTAAAGTTACAGAAGAATTCTCAAAAACAGCAACCTATAAAAATGGAGAAAAAATATTATTAAATTATTATGGTATATATGATAAACATTCTAATAAATATCTCGAGCAACAATATAGTATCAAGCCTTTGTGCTATTTTAATGAAGGAAGCTTTCTTGGATTTTCAAATACAGATAGTTTATTTTTTGATACTAATTATCCTAATAATATAATTAACTTTAAAAGCAATGATTTTACTCTCTTTGTTAAATCTAAGGAACAACTATGGATTTATAAAGAAAACGAGGAATTTATTGGTAAAATAACATTAAATATAGATACTACATTAATCAATTTTATTAGTAATAGAAAATCAGTAATTGCCAGTACCACATATCCTCTAGGTACTGTGTATGATTTTAATTACAACCATTGGCATTATTCGATATTGAATTATGGCTCTAATTTAAATGATTCCCTAATATTAATGAGTTTTATGCAAGAAAACTTGAATATTATGGATTTTATAACTGAATAAATATAATAATGTAAATGTTCGTTTTATGTTGTTTTGGTGTGCCAGTTCTAAAGGCTGCTAATATTAATTCTTTCTTATCTATCTTGTATATTAAAAGCCAATCTGGTTGTATATGACATTCTCTATATACGTTTATAATTATTAGAAAAAAAGTGTTTCATCTACCTGCAGGTTTGTCGAATCTTAATTTTTATTGTTGACTTTTACTATAATGTTTTGATATACTATTTTTAAATTGTTTTTTGGTATCCTTTCGGTTGGGTGCATAAATTAGTAGTTCTCTACTATTTATGGTAGTCCAACTACTGATTTATGCACCTAACTTTTCACTGAATTGTTAAGTGCAAATACAAAAGAAAGGAGAAGGAACTATGTTAGACACCATTGTTAAATTTCTTTTATGTTCTGGTTGTTTTCTTTTTGGTATTGGTGTTTTAGTACATATCTGTGCTAATCACAAATATTCGTTTAGTTACGAATCTACCAAAAGAAAATTCGAGATTTATCCCAACAAGGACAGACCTCGAAAATCCCAAAACAATTTAGATTAGCATATGTTAATCGGTTAAGGTAAGAACTGCAATTCTTACCTTAATTTTTTTATTATATACATGCTAAATATATAATAAACATAGCATTTTCATTTGTCAATTACAATTATTTAACATTTCCTTAACATTGTTACAGAAATATTACAATTGTGTTACAATGATATCCTATTTCATAAGAAATTGCAATAGTTTTTATTTATTTTATGCAATTTCTAGCCTAATTATACCATACTTTACATAACTTTGCAAATTTTCTTTTTAGAAATCTCTTTATATCCTCTTTTTAATTTTTTCAAAACTAAAGAGCTATTCCTAAACTGACTTATCATGAATTAAGACATACACATACTACATTTTTATTAAGTCAAGGGGCTGACTTAAAAACTGTACAAGCACGATTAGGACATACTGATATTTCTACTACAAATATTTATTTACATGCTTTAGAAACTAAAGATGCAGAAGCTAGCAATAAAATAGACGAACTGTTTAGCTAAATTTTTTTTGGTTAACAGTTCGCCTAAATTTCGCCTAAATCATATTATATATCTTGAAAGTGGTGTGCCTGACCGGAATTGAACCAGCGACCCCTCGCTTAGGAGGCGAGTGCTCTATCCTACTGAGCTACAGACACATTTTCTACCATTATAGGCTATTTTTCTATTTTCTGCAAGTGTTTCATTTTCTTTTTATATAAAAGTAATATATTTTAATATTGCTAAAAGGTGTAGTAGTCAACTTCTATGTTCCTTCCACACCTCTTATCAATATTTTAGCTTAACCACTCAAACTTATAATCCTCAAAGTAGTCTGTTTTCTCAAAAATAAAGAGAAATTTGTAAATTATCTTAAGTATGTATGTTAGCACTTTTAATTCTTATTTTTTCTTTAGATAATAGTTTTACTAGTATACTTCTAACTTAGTTAAACTCTTATAATATGCCTCATACAAGTTAGCATAATACCCTTGTTTTTGTAATAATGTTTGATGATTCCCTTCTTCTATAATTTCTCCGTTTTGTAAAACAATAATTTTATTTACATTTACAATGGTAGATAATCTATGTGCAATAAAAATAGAAGTTTTTTCTTTTGATAATCTATCAATTGATTTTTGGATTAGCTTTTCTGTTTGTGTATCAATATTCGCTGTTGCTTCATCTAATATAAATATATCTGGTTCATGAGCAAATACTCTAGCAAATGCAATTAGCTGTTTTTCTCCTGCTGAATAAGAAGAACCTTGTTCTTTTGCTATTTCTTCTAAACCATTTGGCAAAGCATCTATCATTCCTTTTGCTGAGGAAAGTTTAATTGCTTCTTCTATTTTTTCATCTGAAATAAAATGATTTAATGCAATATTTTCTTTTACTGTTTTTGCAAATATGAATGGATCTTGTAATATCATGCCAATATGCTCTCTTAGGTTTCTTATATTAATTTCTTTTATGTTAATACCATCAATTAGGATTTCTCCTTTTTGTATTTCATAAAAACGATTAATTAAATTTATTATTGTGGTTTTTCCTGAGCCTGTTTTTCCAACAAATGCTACACTTTCACCTGGCTCTATTACAAAACTAACATTTTTTAGTACCCAATTTTTATCATCATAAGAGAACCACACATTTTTAAATTCTATTTTTCCTTTCATTTGTTCTAATATTCTTCCTGTTTCTAGGTCTTCTAAGTATTGTTTTTGCTCTAGTATTTCATACACCTTATTAATAGATACAAATGCCTCTTGTACTGTTTCTACATTTTCTACAATACGATTAATTGGGTCAAATATTTGCTTTAGGTAAGTAATGAACATATAAATAATACCTACTGGCATATCTATTTCTAATATATGGTAGGTACATGCCCATACAATTAAGCATATTCCCATATTTTCTAATATAGTCATTATGGCTGGTAATAAGTTATTATTTAGTGCATTCGGCAAAATAGACCTAAATAGCTTTCTTGTAAGTTCATTATTTTCTTCTTCTTTTTCTCTTTGAATATTAAATATTTTTATTAATTTAACACCATAAATAGATTCTGCTAAAAAAGAGTTTAAATTGGTTCTAATTATTTTGGTTTTTTCTTGCAATTTGTTAGCAATTCTAGTAGAAACAATTGATACAATTAGTATAAATGGTACTATTGCTAAAGCTATAATACTTAATTTACTACTAATAGATATCATAACAACAATAAACGCAATAATTAATAAAATATCTTTAATTACAGTGGCAATAACATCTTTAAACATAGTACTAATATCTTCTATGTCATTTGTAATACGAACAAATAATTTTCCTGCTGGTGTTTTATCATGAAATGTGATATTTGCATGTTGTACATAACGATATAATTTATTTCTTAAACTATAAATAGCTGATTCTCCTACCATATTAATAGCTGTTGTTGCAACAAAGTCTATTAGGTTACCTATTATGACAATTCCTATGTAGATAGCCCCTATCATACCTATTGTAAAAATTCCTTTTTCGTAAATACCTTGGCTTAAATAATCATCCATTACAATTTTGACTAAGTATGGTTTTATAATTTCTGCAATTCCTACTAATAAGGATAAAAAGCTAACTATTAAGATTGATTTTTTATATGGTTTTACTAGTTTCCATGCTCTTTGCATTGTTTTGTTTTTCATTGGTTAGTTTAAAATGGGTTTTTTCCCCTTTTCTCCTTCTTCTTATATTTAGGTTTTTAAAGTTTTACCTATAAGCCTTTCTACATTTTTATATCTAGTTTTTTGCTCTAAAGCTTCCCATAATTTTTTTATGTTAAACTAGTGTCTTGCTTATTTGTTGTTCATAAAATCCATAATACTGCCCTTCTTGCATAATAAGTTCTTCATGTTTTCCTCTTTCTACTATTTTTCCATCATCTAAAACTATTATTTCGTCTGCTTCTTTAATATCAGAGATTCTACTTGATATAATAATACATGTTTTTTCTTTGGTCATATTTTTAATATTTTCTAACAGTTTTTCTTCTGTTTTATTATCTAATGCTGAAAATGTATCATCAAATATAACAATATCTGCATTGTTTAAAAATGCTCTAGATACTGCTACTCTTTGTTTTTGCCCTCCTGATAAGTCTACGCCTCTTTCTCCAATGACTGTATAAATTCCTTCTTTCATTTCTTGTATTTCTTCATATATCATAGCTTCTTTGGTACTTTTCATAATTTCTTTTTCTGTATATCCTTTTTTAAATAGGCTAATATTTTTTTCTATGGTATTAGAAAATAAGAAACTGTCTTGTGTAATATAACATATATTTTTTCTAATGGTTTCTATTGGTATCTGATTAATATCTTTTTCTCCTATATAAATAGTTCCATCTAATACTGTGTATAATCGAAGTAATAAGTTCACCAAAGTGGTCTTTCCGCTTCCTACTGTTCCTATAATACCTAATGTTTTGCCTTGTTCTATGGTAATGCAAATATCGCTAAGCACTTCTTCTAAACAGTTTGGATAATGAAAGTTTAAGTATTTTATTTGGATAGTTCCTTTTAAGTTTTGTTCTTCTTTTTTTGAAACTGGTAAGTATTTTTCTTTTTCTAATGCTAAAAATTTATCTAATCTTTCATATGAAATTTGACCTCTTTTAAATCTAGAAATAGTAGATGGTAACCATGATACAGGCCCTATAAATAACCCTATATAGCCATTAAATGCTACGAAATCTCCTATAGTTATGGTGTTTTCTAGTACCAATTTTGAACCATATAAAATAGAAATAGCATAACATAACCCAAAGCATATGTTAATACAAGTAGTCAATAATGTTGAATGTACATCTACTGCATTATTAGCTGATTTCAATTTTTTATTTTTTCTAATAAATTCTTTTAATTGATTTCCTTCTTGTGAATATGCTTTTGTAGTTCTAATAGCATCTGTACTTTCTTGTACATATTCTGAAAGCTCTGTAAAATATTCTTGTGATATTTTGAAACTGCTTTCTACATATTTTTTAATTTTGACAATTAAATAAGAGGTAATAAGCATTGGTAGTACTGTAATTACTGTTAACTTTAAGTTAACGCCTTGTGCCATAGCAATAGCTCCTATTAAAAATGTTGCTATTATTCTAGTTCCATAAGATTCTATACGATAAAATGATGCTCTTATTTCTTTGGTATCTTTGGTAAAATAGGACATAATTTCACCATTTTTGATATTTTGTATTTCATTCATTTTCATTTTTAGAAAATGCTTAAATAGTTCATCTTTCATTTGTTTTTCTAATGCTCTGGAATTATAGGTAACTAGAAAACGCCAAGGTAACCTTATTAATAATAGCCCTACACTTACTGCTAATAAATAAATAATGTTTTGAATAATTACTTGCTGATTTGCTGAGATGTTATATAACAAGTCTACTAATTCCCCTATTATTTTAGCAGGATAAGTAGCTAAATAAATATTTAAGAATATAAATATAGTTTGTATGATAAGATACAAATAATGCTTTTTTAAAAATTGTATGAATATCTTTTTCATGTTTTTCTCCTTCGTATTTTCGCCTTTATTTTAACATAAGCTTTTTTTGTTTTCAAGGCATATTGACTTATTATGTTATAATAGTAATAAAAAAAGGAGATATGGTAGATTTACTCTACATAATTTTGAAAAATGCAACGTATTTTAAGTTATTTAAGAAAAACCATTGAAAATTATCAAATGATTGAAGAGGGCGATAAAATTGCAGTTCGGTCTTTCTGGTGGGAAAGATTCTTTTGCTCTTCTTATGGGGTTAAAGGCTCTGCAAAGATTTTATCCAAAACATTTTGAGCTATTAGCCATTAGTATTAACCCTGGCTTTGAATTTTTTAATTCTTCCTTTTTAGAACAAAGGTGCAAAGAAATTGGTGTACCTTTTGTAGAGGAAGCTTCTCATATTAAGGAGATTGTTTTTGATATTAGAAAAGAGCAAAATCCTTGTTCTTTATGTGCTAATTTACGCAGAGGAATTTTGAATTCTACTGCTATTCGTGAAGGTTGTAATAAAATTGCTTTGGGGCATAATCAAGATGATGCTTTAGAAACTTTTTGGCTTAATTTTTTGTATGCTGGCTCTCTTTCTACTTTTGCTCCTGTTAGCTACATGGATCGTTCTAAAATTACTTTAATTAGGCCTTTAATTGATACTCCTGAAAAGGAGATTAAGAAATTTATGAAAAGAAATCATCTAGAGGTTATGCCAAAAGTTTGCCCTATGGATGGCGTTTCGAAAAGAGAAGATATGAAAAATATGATTTTAGATTTTGAAAAAGAGTTGCCAAATGTTAGGGCTAACATGATAGGTGCTATTAAAAGGGCTAATATTAATGGGTGGAAGTAAGCTCCACCCATTTTTTTATTTTGCAATTTCTTTCATTGCATTTTCTAATTCTTCTAATTTTTTATCTGAATCTTCTAAACTTGTTCCTTTTACACCCATATAGAATTTTATTTTTGGCTCTGTTCCTGATGGACGTACACAACACCAATTGTCGTTTTCTAGTTCATAATATAATACATTGGATTTTGGTAAATTTGTAGAAGTAGTTTCTTCGGTTTGCATATTTTTAATGGTTTGTGCTTCATAGTCTCCTACTGATATTACTTTTTCTCCTGCTATTTCTTTTGGTGGGTGATTTCTCATATTTTCCATCATTTTTTTCATTTCTTCTGCCCCTTTTGCTCCTTTTAAGGTAATGGAAAATTGTTTTTCTTTATAGTAACCATATTTTTCATAGATTGCAATCATGGCATCCCATAAAGTCATATCTTTTTGTTTATAATAGCATGCTGCTTCACATAAGGTCATAACAGCTACTATTCCATCTTTATCTCTTGCATGTGTTCCTATAATACAACCATAGCTTTCTTCATAAGAATATAAACAAGTATATTCATTGTTTTTCTCTTCAAAGCCTCTAATAATTTTAGCAATATTTTTAAATCCTGTTAAGGTTGAAAATAGTTTTACATTGTAGTGGCTTGCAATGGCATCTGTTAAGTTTGAAGATACTATAGTTTTAATCACTGCCCCATTTTGTGGTAAAGTATTATTTTGCTTTTTTTGTGATAAAATATATTCTGCAATTAAGTTACCTGTCATGTTGCCATTAAACTGAACATATTCTCCTGTTTTAGTATCTTTTGCATACACACCTAGTCTATCTGCATCAGGGTCATTTGCTAAAACAATATCTGCATCTTTTTGTTTTGCTAGTTCTAATGCTAGTTTGAAAGCTTTTGGGTCTTCTGGGTTTGGATAGTCTACTGTTGGAAAGTTTCCATCTGGTTTTTCTTGGCTTTCTACTACATACAAATTTTCAAATCCTAGTTCTTTTAATATGGTTTGTACTGGCACGTTTCCTGTTCCATGAAGTGGTGTATATACTATTTTGATATCTTTTTGTGTTTCATCAATTGCTTTTTGGTTAACTACTAATTTTTTTAGTTCTTCTATATATCTTTTGTCTATTTCTTCTCCAATAGTATGGTATAGACCTTTAGCAATTGCTTCTTGTTTATCCATTGTTTTAATAGTACTTAAATCTGTTACTGCATTTACTTTTGCTATAATTTCTTTGTCTGTTGGTTCTACTATTTGTGCTCCATCTTCCCAATATACTTTGTATCCATTATATTCTGGTGGGTTATGGCTTGCTGTAATAACAATTCCTGCTATTGCTTTTAATTCTCTTACTGCAAATGATAACTCTGGTGTTGGTCTTAATGTATCAAATCGATAGGTTTTAATTCCATTTGCATTTAAACATAATGCTGTTTGCTCACTAAATTCTTGTGACAT
The DNA here is from genome assembly GCA_947073285.1 of uncultured Clostridium sp. Taxonomy (GTDB): domain Bacteria; phylum Bacillota; class Clostridia; order TANB77; family CAG-508; genus CAG-273. The sequence continues at coordinate 30,091 of CAMTJT010000007.1, forward strand.
TCTTCTAGAGTCATAGGCAATGGCAACCCCTCTTTCTTGTCCACCTTTTTCTATAATATAATTTGCTAGTCCTTGTGTTGCTTTTGTAACTGTGTATTTATTCATACGATTTGTTCCTATGCCTATTACTCCTCTTAAACCTGCTGTTCCAAATTCTAAGTCTTTATAAAATCTATCTTCTATTTCTTTTTCATTTCCTTCAATTTGCTTTAATTCTTGTTTATCTTTTTCATCTATTGCTGGATTATTAAGCCATTCTTCATAAGTTTTTAAATAGTTTTCCATGGTTCTCCTCCTTGTTTAGTTTTGTAATAAAAAAAGAATTGTTATTTGGCTAGGAGAAGCATATTGAAAAGGCAAAGGCACATACATGTTGTATGTAACTGCGTTTTCAATGTGCTACGACAACGCCAAATGATAATTATTTTTTTAATTGATGAAAATTATTATATAATTCTCTAGCCGTTTCTGGACTGTCAACTCCTGTAGCATTTTTTACTGGTGCAAATTCCTCTTCTCTTTTTACTCTTAAAATTGTCATATCTGGTATTAGTGAAAATGCATCAAATAAAAATGCTTCAAATTTATAGGCATTTGGTTCTTCTGGGTTTACATATTCTCCATTTTCATTTACATAACTTGCTTTTTTAAATGCTACATGATATGGTAATTTATTATTTCCTAATTGTTCTAATATTTGTATATGGAATTGATTACATAGTATATGAGATTCTCCATATAGTAGTTCTCCATTTCCATCCTCTGCTTCTGCCATTTCTTTTGATATTTCAGTATATTCTATAACACTTGGTTTTCCGTTTTTCTTACAAAATACCCCTACTCTTTCTTGTGGATTTGCTTTTACTAGGCTTTTTCCTGCAACTAATGTATTGTTTTTGGTCGCAATTCCTGTAAGTACTGGGTCTACCATTTTAACTAGTACATTGTCTACTCCACCTACAAATACCCATTCTATGCCTTTTTCTTTCATATCATAGGTGATACCGTTTTTTCTCATTGCTTCAAATATGCCACCATGTCCGTCTGGTGCTAGTTTAACCAATTTTTCTTCATTTAACAAGATTTTTCCATTAGTATCTATCATTGGTAATAAGCCTTGTTTAAAGAATTTAATGGCTGTTTTTGGGTAATCAAAATAGTTATGTTCTTCGAAAAAACTAATGGTTTCTTCATGATTTTCTTCACTTGTCATTAAATACCATGGAACAATCACACCATATTTTTGGCTTGCTTCTTTGATATTATCACATAGTATTTCAAAGATTGGTTTATGTGATTCTAACCCTATATCATAAGTTCCTTTTGGTCCTGAATGCCCAAGTCTAGTACCTTGTCCTCCTGCCATGGTTACTACTGCTAGTTTTCCTTGTTTTATTTTTTCTTCTCCTACTTTGTTATATTCTTCATATTCTTCTTTGCTTAAATCTGCTTTTGTGATATGTGGAATTGGTTCTATTTTGCTATCTCCAAAGTCTGGTTTTGTTTTTGTACTTTCATATAGCTCCTCTAGACCTTTAAAGTCTATTGTTAATATTTGGTCTAATAGTTCATTTTGCTTTTCTTTTGAAAGTTCATCATAAAAGTTTAGTACATGCTCTTGTGAATATTTAGCAAGTATTTCTTTGGCTCTTAATAATTTTTCTTCCATAGAATTTTTCCTTTCCTTTTTTATTTTCTTATATCTTATATGATATCTTAGTTTTAGTCAAATGAATTTTATTAAAATAAAAGATGGCAATATATTGTCACATATATTACCATTCTTTAAACTATTTTATCTATTATAGTTTTTTAAAATACTCTTCCTTTAGTATCTTCTAACTTCTTAATCTCTTTTCTTTTATCTACTTTTCCTATCAGTATTCAGTACTACTATTTCACATAAAGTGTGGAGCGGAAGGAAATGTCGCCGTCGCCGAACGTCGTGGTACCACTGCCACGACCACTCGTGTAACCGACGCCGTCGTAAACGCCTCCCCTACTAGTACAAGGACAGTCTGCGAAGGTAGAAGTCTCTGTTGTCCATTCTGCACAGTTTGATGCCATATCATAAATATTTAATACCTTATCTCCACTTTCTCCCGTTTTTGCTAAACTTTTATTTTTAGAAGTATGTTTTGAATAATCTTTATTTTCTTCTCCTCCATAGTTTTGTATAAACACTATTGCTGTATCCCAGCTATAGCTATTTATTAAATCACTTGTATAATTAGTGCTATTATACATCTTTCCAGCAGCTATACTTGCATTTGGCTGTGTAATATTATTCCATACTGTTTGATTAGCCTTACTCATAGGCTTTTCTCCATTTTGACTTGCCTCAAAACGTGCTAAATAATACCCACCTTTTGTTTTTGTCTGTGTTTTAAAACTTTCTATTTCTTTTGCTTTACTATTTCCATAGTTTGTTGATGTTGCTAATTCTTCTATAAAGTCAACATGTTGCCCATATACAGCATCTGTTACTTCGTCTGTCAAGGCACTTCCATCTGTTATTTTACTTTTTACTGCTCCTGTTCCTCCTGTGATTGGATAACTGCTACTATCATATTCTACATCAAACGTATATCTTGCTAAATCTATTGTAGTTGTACTTCCATCTTTATTCTTTATATTTCCAACTGGTATCCACACAAATTGGTTTCCTTCACTATCTTCTACTACTATTCCATCTTGCACATTTGGCTTTTTATCTCCACCATAATTATATTCCACATTATCTGTTCCATCTGGTACTACTGTAAAACCTGCTGGTATGGTTATTTTATTTCCATACTCATCTTCTGCATCTATATTTTTACTTGGGTCTGCTGGCTTTCCTATTAAATCTGCTACTTTGGTTCCTGTTTCTGAACCTCCACTTCCTCCATTTAAATAATTTTGCATTTGGTTTGTAATGTCTGCTAAATCTCCTTGCTCTTTTTGCATTGCATTATTGGTTGCATCTGCTGCCCTTTGTGCCATATTAATAATTCCATTTTCTCCTAGTACAAATGTGATGGTTATTCCTGCTAGTATCAAAAGTACCACGATGGTTACTACCAAAGCGATTAAAGTGATACCTTGACTATGTCTACCTACATTTGATTTGCTGTTTAGTAAGCTTACATTTTTTTCTTTCATTAATTTTTATTCCTCCTTTGCGTTTTATGCTTTTTATTTTATATGTTTTATTTAAATATTTTTCTTTTTGTATTATGAGCCTTTTTTACATTTTTATACATAACTTTTTAGCTACCTCTATCAGCTTACTTTGCAAACCTATTTACTTTTTAATGTACTCTTAAAGTTATGTATAACTCTGCTTTTGCTCATTTTATTTTGTTTTATACTTGTATATTATACAAATATAATCCACATAGTTAGTATAAAATAGCTTATAAAAAAAGTCAACAATGCAAAATATTGCTTTTCCTTATTTTAAGCAATATTTTACATTGTTTTTTGTTTTTTAACCTTAGAGCCTGTTTCTTTTACTCTTCCATTGTACTTCCTACTACTTTTTTAATTTGTACTTTTTCTCCTTTTTTATATCCTTCAAATACTTCACTTATTTCTTTTTCTCCTGATGTGTTAAATACTTTATCATGCTCATCTAAAATTTCCATAATATGATTATTGAATACTGTTACTTCAAAAAAGTTAATGATTTTTATTTGCTTTGCATTTGTTTTTTGTAACCATTTTTGAATATTCGCATTATTATTTTCCATATAATCTTTAGAGCCATTTACTAAAATAATATTTTCACTATCTTTTACAATTTCTTTTTCCAGCCTTTCTTCTATTTCACTATATTTTTCTGTATTTAAGTTTGTCCAATTTATATTTAATATATTTTCTTTATTTTTAATATTTAGTTTTTCGACTAACATTTGAATATTTTTTTCTATATTATTCTCCAGGATTGTTACGATTTTTACATTTTCATTTACTTTGTTACTTACATAAGGTAAAAGCATTGTTACTAAGTGCCAATCACTCACATAAAAACTACACATTTTTTCAATTTTTTTGCTTTCCTCTTTCACTCTAATAACCCCCTGTTTATTTTTTGAAATAATATTTATTTTTATATTATCTCCTCTTCTTTACATGGTAAATTTTACCATTTTTATCTTACGGAAGTCAAGCTTTTTGTAGAAAAATCGTGCGTGTTTATTCGACATTTGCTTTTGTTTTTCCTTCCATTTTTTCTATTTTATTATGACTTATTTCATATTATGAGATTTTATGAATTTATTTTTAATTTTTAGGAATTTAAAAAATTTTTTCCAAATTAGTATAATTTCTAAAATTTCTGTCAATAATTGTATTAGATAAAAAAATTAGGATAATGTAAAATATTTTGTTAAAAATATTTTTTACATAATGAGATACGGAGGAAAATGATGAGATTTTTTAAAATGAATTTTTCTAAATTAAAACCTTTTTTAGTAATTACTTTTTTATTAAGTTTGTATATTTTTGTTAGTGCTATTTCTTATGTAACTGCTGTATCAGAAGATATTGCAAATAGTGTTTTTCGTTTACATGTTATTGCTAACAGTGATTCTAAGGAAGACCAAGCTTTAAAATTAAAAGTACGTGATGAACTACTTAAGTTTATGAATGAGCTTTCTAAAGATTGTTCTTCTAAACAAGAAGTAATGGAAATGGCAAAATCTTATCAAAAGGATTTAGAAAAAATTGCAAAACAGGTTATTACTAATAATGGTTTTGATTATGATGTAAGTGTTGAAGTGGGAAAAGCTGATTTTCCTACTAAACAATATGGTGATATTTCTTTACCTGTTGGTACTTATGATGCTTTAAAAGTAAAAATAGGAAATGCTAGTGGGCAAAATTGGTGGTGTGTCATGTTTCCTCCTCTTTGTTTTGTAGATGTAAGTACTGGTATTGTTCCTGATAGTTCTAAAAAGGAAATGCAAGAAAGTTTAAATGATGAAGAGTTTGACTTGATTAGTAAGACAGATAGTAATGAAATTTCTTTTAAATTTAAGCTTGTAGAGCTATTTCAAAATTGGAAATTAGGTGTAAATTAAGGTTAAAAAGATTTAATGGAATTTTGTTTCATTAAATCTTTTTTAATCTAAACTAGACTTTACATTAGAATCTCTTGCCAAAAAAGACAATCTATGGTATAAATTCATTAGAAAAATGGTATAATAATTTTATTTGGGGGTAATTGTTTTGGATAAACTAGTCATAAAAGGCCCAAACAAACTAAAAGGAGAGGTAACTATTAGTGGTGCTAAAAACGCTGCTGTTGCTATTTTACCTGCTACCTTATTAATTGATGGAGTTTGCAGAATTGAAAATCTGCCTAATATTAGTGATGTAAAAATGTCTTGTGAAATTCTAGAAGAATTAGGGGCAAAAATTACATGGATCACAGATAATGAAATTGAAATAGATACTCGAGATATCTCTTGTACTCAAGCACCTTTGGAAATGACTTCTAAGTTTAGAGCTTCTTATTATTTGTTAGGTTCTTTACTTGGAAGATGTGGTACTGCTGAAGTTGGTCTTCCAGGTCGGTTGCAATTTAGGGGCAAGACCAATTGACCAACATATTAAAGCTTTTGAAGCACTTGGTGCTAAGGTAGATGTTTCACAAGGAAAGGTAACTGCAAAAGTAAAAAAATTAGTAGGCACTTCTATTTATATGGATATTGTTTCTGTTGGTGCTACAATTAATGCTATTTTAGCTGCTGTTCTTGCAGATGGAACTACTACTATTGATAATGCTGCCAAAGAACCTCATATTGTTGATGTTGCAAACTTTTTAAATACTATGGGTGCTGATGTTCGTGGTGCTGGTACTGATGTTATTAAAATAAATGGTGTTAAGTCTCTTCATGGTGGTACTACTTATAGTGTTGTTCCTGACCAAATTGAGGCTGGTACTTTTATGCTTGCAGCTGTTGCTTCTCGTGGAAATATTTTAATTAAAAATTGTATTCCTGAGCATTTAGATTGTATTACAGCTAAAATTCTTGAAATTGGTGGTACTGTAGAAGATTATGGTGATTCTATTCGTGTTAGCATGAATAAAAGACCAAATAAGGCAATTGTAAAAACACTTCCTTATCCAGGTTTTCCAACAGATATGCAACCTCAAATGGGTGTGGTTCTTTCTATTGCAGATGGTGTTAGTACTATTCATGAAAGTATTTGGGATTCTAGATTTCAATATACTTTTGAACTTAATAAAATGGGTGCTAAAATTACAGCACAAGCAAAGTCTGCTGTTTTTGAAGGAGTAAAAGAGTTAAATGGTTCTCCTGTTTATGCTACAGATTTAAGAGCAGGTGCTGCCCTTCTTGTTGCTGGTATTGTTGCAAGTGGTGAGACTCAACTTTATAATATTGAGCATATTGATAGAGGCTATGAAAATATTGAAGAAAAGTTTAGAGCTTTAGGTGCTAATATTCAAAGAGTTACTGAACCAGATTTAAAAAAGATTTCCTAACTAATAAATTTAACAATTGCTACCTATTTTGCGTGGATAAATTAAGGTACAATGGCTCTGTATAATAGAAAATTACCTTAAATGTATAATTGATATAAAATTAAAATACAATTTCCTATTATAAAAGTAGATGTAGCAAGTGTACGTAATATTAAGAAATAACAAAGGAAGAATACATATATGTTTAAATTTTGTAGTTTATATAGCGGTAGTAGTGGTAACAGTTTATTTGTTGAAACACTTAATACTAAAATTTTAATAGATGCTGGTGAAAGTGCTAAAAAAATTGAAACTGCTTTAAATAGTATTGATGTAAATGTAGAAGATATTGATGCTATTTTAGTAACTCATGAGCATTCTGACCATATAAAAGGGCTTGGAACTTTATCTAAAAAATTTCAAATTCCAGTTTTTGCAAATCGCGAAACTTGGGAGGCTATGCCAGAAATTGCAAGTAAAGTACAATTAGAACACCAAAATACTTTTTGTACTAATGAAAAGTTTTCTATTGGTGAGTTTTCTATTTTACCATTTGCTATTCCTCATGACAGTGCCAACCCTTGCGGTTTTAATATTTTTTATGAAAATGAAAAAATCAGTATTGCTACTGATATTGGTCATATGGATGCTAAAATTATTAAAAATTTAGAAGAAAGTTCTTTTATTTTATTAGAATCTAATTATGATCCTAATATTTTGAAATGTTCTAGATATCCATATCTTCTAAAACAAAGAATTGCTGGGCCAAATCGGACATTTATCTAATGAAGCTGCTGGTAAAACGATTTCTTATTTAATGAGTAGTGGTTTAAAAAATGTGCTTCTTGGTCATTTAAGTAAAGAAAGTAATTTTCCTGAACTTGCTTATAAAACAGTTATTGAAGAGCTTTACTCTGCTTCTAATTTTAATGAAAATGCTATTCGAATTGGGGTTGCTAATCGTTCAGCTCCAAGTGCTATATTAGATTTGGGTGCTTGATTACTTTGCTATAAAATTATTAATTAGTAAGTTTATATATTCTACCTATTATGCATGAACAAATATAAATTAACTAACTTTGTTATACATAGAAAGGTTTTATATTTTTTAAAGGTGATTTTTATGTTACATATTGATGTGATTTGTGTTGGAAAACTAAAAGAAGATTTTTTTAAAAGTGCTATTTTAGAATACAGTAAAAGGCTTTCTAAATATTGTGTTTTAAATATTATAGAACTCCCTGATGAAAAAGTTCCCAGTGTTTTAAGTGATAGTGAAAGACTAAAAATTATTGAAAAAGAAAGTAATGCTATTGCTACTCATATTAAAGAAAACAGTTATGTAATTGGTTTAGATTTAAATGGTAAACAATATTGTTCTGAAGATTTTTCTAAGAAATTAGAAAAATCTACTTTGTTTTGCTCTCATATTACTTTTTTAATTGGTGGAACTCTTGGTATGTCACATTCACTTATTTCTTCTTGCAATGAATTAATTTCTTTTTCTAAAATGACTTTTCCACACCAATTGATTCGTGTTTTCTTATTAGAGCAATTATTTCGTAGTTTTAAAATTCAAAATAATGAAACTTATCATCATTAAATATTGGGTTATTAAAAAGTTTCATTGATTGCCAACTTATTAATGATTCTATTATTAATTAATGCTTTTTCTTTTGTACATTTATTTTCCCTAAAATAAAATTTGTAGAAGAGATTTTGTTTGATTATTATATTACGTTTTTTGATAGACAAAATTGGGGGCGCTATCTTTATTTTTAATTATTTTTGTAGGTATTAAATTGCCTTATTTTAGTTATCTAAATAGATTTACTCATATTTTTATTTTTTATATACTTTTAGGGGGAATATATAAATATAGGAGAAAAAAATCTCTTCTACAAAAATAAAATCATAAATTATAATTCTTTATTATTCCATAGAAATTTTTTTTAAAATTTGTTTTGCTAATATTTTGGAAATACAAAATCTTAGAATGAAATATAAAGTGATAAAAATAAATATTTGAATTAACATAAACTTGTCCTTTCTGTTATGTTTCAAATTGTATCCTTATCTTACTACCATTTTTTTCATTTGTCAACAAAAACTTCATGACAAAATTTGACAAATTATGACAGAACTTATCATTCCTGCCAAGTCTGCAAGTAATGCAGCTGCTAGAACAAACCTAATTTTCTTTACTTTAATACAAGCTGTATAAATAGCAATAGTATAAAATGTTGTTTCTGTTGACCCCATAATTGTAGAACAAATTGTTCCTAATAAACTATCTACTCCATATTTTTGCATAATATCTACTGCAACGCCCATTGAAGCACTTCCTGATATGGGTCTTAGCATTGCTAAAGGTAATATTTGACTTGGTATTTTTAAAAGATTAGTTACTGGCGAAATTATACCTATAACAAAGTCTAAAATTCCAGAATCTCTAAGTAACCCAATTGCTAAGAAAATACCTAATAATGTTGGAAATAAACTAATTACCACTTCTAATCCTTCTTTTGCCCCATCTAAAAATATGTCAAATACCTTTTGTTTTTCTTTTATTCCAAAAAGTATTATCATTACAATCATAAAAGGAATAGCTGCCACTGATATAAAATTAATCATCTTCATTTTCATTACTCCTTAATCTAATATGCTTGTATTAATATCATTTCTATATTTTAATAATTACTTTAGTTTCTACTAACTAATATTTATAATTTAATTCTACTTTTTTACTCTAATTAATCAAATTTGTAATATACTCTTGCTCTAAAACCTTTTCATGAATATCTTTGTAGCTGTAATTCCTACAATTGCAGCTATAATTGTTGCTACCCATACTTGCAAAATAATGCCACTTGGTGAGCTAGAACCTAAAGAGCTTCTAATTGCAATTACATTTGTTGGTATTAATTGAATAGAGGCTGTATTAATAACAATAAACATTGCCATTGAATTTGTTAATGTGTCTTTATGTGGATTTTCCTTTTGCATGGTTTTCATTGCTTTTAAGCCTAATGGAGTTGCTGCATTTCCAAGTCCTAATAAGTTTGCTACTACATTCATAGATATTTCTTGATAAGCTATGCTTCCCTTTTTTAGTTCTGGAAATAAAAATCGAATGAGTGGACTTAAAACTTTTGTTAACTTTTGCATTAAAGAGGTTCTTTTAGCTATTTCCATGATTCCATTCCATAAGCAAATAGTTCCAAAAAACGTAATGGTTAATTGTACTGCTGATTCTGCTGATTCAAAAATTCCATTACTTACCTTTTCTATATTTCCAGTAAAAAATGCATATATTACAGCAATTATAATAAATACTGGCCATATAATGTTAAGCATTTTCCTCCTCCTTTTTATAAAGTTTCTTTCATTTTATGCTTTTCCATTTTTTTTATTCGCCCTTTTCTTTTTTTAGTGTGTTTCGACAAATTCATAATATTTTTATACCTTTTTGACAACAAAATGCCATTTTCTGTTAATGTTTCTAACCATTTTATTGCAAATTCACTGGCTTTGTGGTATTATGATTATATGATGAATTTGTCGAAAGTTGTTGTTTTAAGGAGGGAGTCAAATGAAATCAACTGGAATCGTAAGAAGAGTAGACGAATTAGGGAGAGTAGTTATCCCAATTGAACTAAGGAATAAATTTGGAATCGCTGAAAAGGATCCAATTGAAATATATGTTGATGGTTCTTCTATTATTTTAAAAAAGTTTGAACCAAATTGCATCTTTTGTGGAAACGCAAAAAGGTTATCAGAATATAAAGGTAAATTAGTTTGTGATAAATGTTTATCAAAATTATCTGATATTAAGTTTGAAGATTAATTAAAAAACTGTAAAGTCAACACTTTACAGTTTTTTGATTTTGCTATTTATGAATGATTTTTACTATAATTTACTCAATGCCTTTAAAATATCAATTAATTACATTTTGTTTTCCATAACTATATTATGTTATTCATTCCCAATAAATTCTTGGTAAATTTCATTTTTACTTACTTTTCTATCTTTTGCTATTTGTTTAATTATTTCTTTTTTATTTAACCCTTGTTTTTCATATAAATTATAATGTTGCTCTAAAGTTAATTTTGTAAAATCTTGGCCTTCTTCTACTCCTACCTGATTTAAATCTAAAATAATCACAAATTCACCTTTTGGATTTTCGCATTCTTCTATCAATTTTGAAATTGTTCCATAAAGTTTTTCTTCATGTAATTTTGTAAGTTCTCTTACTAAGCAAGCGTCCACATCGCCTATTTCTTCTAATATATCTTGTAATGTTTTTTGCAATTTATGTGGTGCCTCATATAAAATTACTGTTTTTTGTTCCTTTTTTATTTTAGAAAATGTTTCTTTTCTGTTTTTCTTATTTAATGGTAAAAAACCATAAAAAGAAAATTCTTTTGTATTTATTCCTGAAACAATTAAGCTATTAATTAAGGCACATGCTCCTGGAACTGGTATAATTTCTATTTGTTCTTTTATCGCCTCTTTTACAATCTCTTCTCCTGGGTCTGAAATACCTGGTGTGCCTGCATCTGTTACTATAGCAATATTTTTTCCTTGCAATACCGCTTCTATTAATTCTTTTGTTTTTCCTTCTTCATTATGTCTATGATAACTAATAAGTGGTTTACTAATTTCAAAATGATTTAATAAACCTAAGGTATGTCTTGTATCTTCTGCTGCAATTAAATCTACTTGTTTTAAAATATTTATTGCACGAAATGTCATGTCTTCTAAATTTCCAATTGGTGTTGCTACTAGATATATAGTTCCTTTCATATTTTTATTAGATGTTAGCTAAAATTTTCTAACATCTTCCCCTTTCTTTTTAGTTTACTATTTTAGATTTATGTTGTTTGTTTTATGATATATTTCTAATATTTCATTTGTGTATTCTCTTTTTTCATTATAAACAACAAGTGGTTTTTGTACTTTTAAAAATGGTTTTGCATTTTTTACTGCCTTAATTAATACTAAATTTGGCTCTTTTTGTTTATTTGGTTGCACCATTTGCATTACTTTAGGCTCTAATTTTTGTTTTCGTAAATGATAAAAAATATCTACTAATCTTTCTGGTCTATGCACCATATAAATACTACCTTTGTCTTTTAGTAAGTATTTTGCTATGGTAATAAAGTCTTCTAAATTAGCTGTTATTTCATGCCTTGAAACTAATTTTTCTTTCGTTTCATTTGTAGCTCCTGTTCCTCTTTTTTTGTAAGGTGGATTTGTAATAATAGCATCAAATGAATTTGCTTCATATCTATTTTCTAAGTTTTTTATATCCTCACAAATAATTTCTATTCTATCTTGTAAATCATTTAATACTATACTTCTATTTGCCATTTTGGCTACTTCTTTTTGAATTTCTATTCCTACTATTTTTGTGTTTTGAGTTTTAGCAGATAATAATATAGGAAGTATACCTGTCCCTGTTCCTAAATCAATTATCTTACTATTAGGCTTTATTTCTTTTGCAAAATCTGATAATAATACACTATCCATTCCAAAACAAAACCACTTTTCATTTTGAATAATCTTTAAATTTTCAAGTTCTAAATCATCTATTCTTTCATTTTCTTCTAAGTTTATTTTCATATTGTTAACCTTTCTATTTTTTACTTGTATTAGTATATCACATTTTTATAAACTTCAAAAGTAGTTCTTTAAAACCATTATATAAGTATGTGTCAAGTATTTGTGGTCAATTTCTTTGACTACATAAATTTTACACTAACTTATATAATGCCTTTTAATATTACTAGTTCTTAAACTAACTTATATTAAAAACACTCTGTAGTAACTTTCTAAAATGCAATTTCATACACTATACTAAAAGGAGTTTTTTATGGCTGATTTGGATAAAAAAAAGAACCAATTTGATTTCAAAAAAAGAAAAGAGAATACAGTAAATTCTCTTTTCGAAGTAGAACATTTTTTACATGACTTAAAAAATATAAAAAAAGGAATTAAACTTTATCAAGTCTTTAGAAAGTAGTTTTTCTACTGTTTATTTTCATTTTTATTCGTTGTAGTATTATTACTTACCTCATTACTTCTATTAGTTACTGTGTTGTTGTTTGTTTCCTTATTTTGGTTAGTATTTTCCTTTTCTATTCTTACAAAAGCATTTTTAAAGTTTATTTTTTCATCTTTAAAGCTTTGATTTTCTTTTCCATTAATTAATATTTTTACACTATTTACTTCTTTTAATTCTGTTAAAGTATTTACTATTGCATAAATAGTAGTATTTTCTGCCTCTTGCCCACCTGAATGATTATCAATAAATTCTTTTGATAAATCTAACCATATCATATCTCCTTTTAATTCTGCCTTTAATACTCTTGTTCCTGTTGGAATAGCAGTTTGCAATTTTTCATTTTTAGGTGTTTCTATTAATAGATTCATTAAAGTTGTATATGGATCTGTTAATAATTCTTTTGCATCTATACTTCTTCCCTCTGGCATTAATGCCTTTGTCTCTTTGTTTTGATAATATAGTGTTACAATTGTTTGTCTCATCTGCTCATCACTAATTTCTTCTTCTGGCAATATTTCGTTTACTTCTGGCTTTTGATTGTTTTGTACGATTAAATATACCCCTACTCCAATAATTGCAATTAATAGCAATACACTAATAATGATAAATGTTTTTTTATTCATCTTTCCTCTCTCCTTTAACTTGTACTTTGTTTCATTGTTATGCTTGACCAAAAAAATTTAGAACTGGTTTTTATTTTTTGATTCAAAAACTATTAGTACTATCGTTCAAATCCTCTCAATTTCCTTGACTTTATTTCTAAATCGTAGTAAATTAAAATTACAAAAATTAACAATAATTTGATTATGAATAATTTAAATTGGTATAATTTGTTATATAGCTTTTTTTAAAGATAAATTTGAATAGAAGGTCTATCCTTCAATTCAAACAGGAAAGGAAGGAATTTTATTATGACAAAAATTAAAGATCCAGTTAGTGGATTTTCTCATTTATTTGGAGCAATATTATCAGTCGTTGGCTTAGTATTTTTAATTGTTTATGCTTGTCTTTATGGTGAAGGTGCTTGGGATATTGTTTCCTTTACTATTTTTGGTACTGGCTTAATTTTATTATATACTTTTAGTAGTTTATATCATTTACTAAATTTAGGTGAAAAAGGTACTCGTGTTTTTCGTAAGTTTGATCATATTATGATTTATGTTTTAATTGCAGCAAGTTATACACCTATTTGTTTAGGTCCTCTTCGTGGTGGATGGGGATGGAGCATTTTTGGTGTTGTTTGGGGCTTAGCTATTATTGGTATTTTTTTAACTATTTTTTGGCTTAATGCTCCAAGATGGCTTACTACTAGTCTTTATCTAGCAATGGGTTGGACGGTAATTGTTGCAGCATATCCTATGATTACTACCTTTTCTAGTTTAAATGCCCTTCCTTCTCTATTATGGCTATTAGTTGGTCGGTATTTTTTATACAATTGGTGGTGTTTTATATGGCTTAAAATGGCCTCATTTTAAAAATAAATATTTTGGTTTTCATGAACTTTTTCACATTTTCATTCTTCTTCGGTAGTTTATGCCAGTTTATTTTTATTTTTGGTTATTTGCTTTATATATAAGTAATAAACTCTAAGCTATTGTATTTTTAAATAATCTGTTTTGCCCTATTTTCTAGGCAAAACTCTCTTTTCTCCCATGATTTTACATTGACAAATTGCCCTATTCTATTATAGAATTAGGGTAATTATTTGAATACAAATAATCATATAATTTTATTGGAAAATGAAAGTAAAAAATATCTCATTTTCCCAAAAAGGAGATTACATATTATATGAAACAACTATTACATGTTGGTTTAGACGTTGGTTCTACCACAGTAAAAATCGTCATTATGGACGAAAATTTAAATACAATTTATTCTGATTATCAAAGACATTTTTCAGATACGAAAAATACAGTTTGCAATGTTTTAGAAACTTTAGCAAAAGATTATGAAGATAGTGAATTTAGTATTGCTTTAACAGGCTCTGGTGCTATGAGTGCTGCTAAATTTTTAGACTTACCATTTATTCAAGAAGTAGTATCTTGTAAAAGATCTGTTGAAAAATATATTCCTCAAACAGATGTCGTTATCGAGCTTGGTGGAGAAGATGCTAAAATTATTTATTTCGATAAATCTATCGAACAACGTATGAATGGTACTTGTGCAGGTGGTACTGGTGCATTTATTGACCAAATGGCTTCTCTTTTGCACACAGACCCAACTGGTCTAAATGAACTTGCTAAAAACTATAAAATGATTTATCCAATTGCTTCTCGTTGTGGTGTTTTTGCTAAAACTGATATTCAACCTCTTTTAAATGAAGGAGCAGCAAAACAAGATATTGCTGCCTCTATTTTTCAAGCAGTTGTTAATCAAACTATTAGTGGTTTAGCTTGTGGTAGACCTATTCGTGGCAAAGTAGCTTTTTTAGGTGGTCCTTTAAATTATTTATCAGAATTACGTAACCGCTTTATCGAAACTTTACATTTAGAAGGAGACTCTATCATTATTCCAGAAGAAGCTCATCTTTTAGTTGCAAAAGGAGCAGCACTTGACTCTGTTTATTCTTCACATCCAATTACTGCTCAAAAATTGAAAAGTAAAATTGAAATGTTACGTGTATCTCATGATGATACCACAAATCCTCTTAGCCCTTTATTTTCTATTGATGCTGAATATCAAGAATTTAAAGAAAGGCATAGCAAAGAAACTGTTAAAAAATCAGATTTAAAAACTTATAAAGGCGATGTTTATGTTGGTATTGATGCTGGCTCTACTACCACTAAATTAGTAGCAATTGACCAAGACCGGAGCTCTTTTATATTCGCTTTATGGTAGTAATGAGGGAAATCCTCTTCAAAGTGTTATCAAAATGCTAAAAGAGTTTTACAAAGTAAAACCGCAAGAAGCTATTATCCGTTTTAGTGGTGTTACAGGTTATGGTGAAAAATTAATTCAAACTGCTTTAAATGTGGACTTAAATGAAATTGAAACAATTGCCCATTATACTGCTGCGAAACAATTCATGCCTAATGTAACTAGTATTGTTGATATTGGTGGGCAAGACATGAAATATATTCGCATCAAAAAAGGCGCTATTGATAATATTATGCTAAATGAGGCTTGTTCTTCTGGTTGTGGTTCTTTTATAGAAACATTTGCCAAAAGCTTAAATTTATCAATTGAAGAATTTGTAAACTCTGCTTTAGAGGCAAGAAGACCTGTTGACTTAGGTTCTAGATGTACTGTTTTTATGAATTCTAAAATTAAGCAAGCCCAAAAAGAAGGTTATTCAGTTGGAGATATTTCAAGTGGACTTTCTTATTCTGTTATTAAAAATGCCATTCAAAAAGTTATGAAAGTTAGAGATGTAAAAACTTTAGGAGCTCATATTGTTGTACAAGGTGGTACTTTTTATAATGATGCTGTTTTAAGAGCTTTTGAATTAATTGTTGGAAGACCAGTAGTAAGACCAGACATTGCTGGCTTAATGGGTGCTTATGGTGCTGCACTTCTTGCTAAAGAGCAATTTGAAGCCAATTTAGATATGGAATATACTTCTAGCTTAGCAAAATTAGAAGATTTAGATAAATTAGAAATTGATATTAACCATGTACGTTGCAATGGTTGTGAAAATCATTGTTTACTTACTATTAATAAATTTAGCAATGGTACAAAATATATTTCTGGTAACCGTTGTGAAAAAGGAGCTGGCTTAGATGCAAGTTCTACTAAGGATTTACCAAATATTATGAAATACAAATATGAGCGTATTTTTGGTTATACTCCACTAGATGCCAAAGATGCTCCTCGTGGAATTATTGGTATTCCTAGAGTTTTAAATATGTATGAAGATTACCCATTCTGGTTTACCTTTTTAACTTCATTAGGTTTTCGTGTAATACTATCAGAAAAAAGTAATCGTAAAACTTATGAAAAAGGAATGGAAAGTATGCCATCTGAGTCTGTTTGCTTTCCTGCAAAACTTTCTCATGGTCATATTGTAGGATTAATTAAACAAGGTATTAAAACAATCTTTTATCCTTGTATGCCATATTCTCGTAAAGAATATGATAAAGCAGATAATCATTATAACTGCCCTATTGTCATTTCTTATTCTGAGGTTTTGAAAAACAATGTAGAAGATTTAAATAATTCAGATATTAAATTTTTAAATCCATTTTTACCATTTGATGCAAAATCTTTAGTAAAAACTATTTTAGAATTACCTGAATTTGAAGAATATCATTTTACTAAAAAAGAATTAACAGAGGCTGCTAAAAAGGCAGAAAATGAATATCAAAAATGTAAAGATGATATTCGTGCTAAAGGACAAGAAACTTTAGATTATATGAATGAACATCATTTAAAAGGTATTGTTCTTGCAGGTCGTCCTTATCATGTAGACCCTGAAGTAAATCATGGTATTGATACTTTAATTACAAGTCTTGGTCTTTGCGTATTAACAGAAGACAGTATTTGTAATCAAACAGAAGTAAAAAGACCTATTCGTGTTGTTGACCAATGGGTATTTCATGCAAGGTTATATGCAGCTGCTGATTTCGTTGGAAAACACGATAATTTAGAACTTGTGCAATTAAACTCTTTTGGCTGTGGTGTTGATGCAGTAACAACTGACCAAGTAGAAGAAATTTTAAATAGTTTTGGTAAAATGTATACTTTAATTAAAATAGATGAAATTAACAACTTAGGTGCTGTACGTATTCGTATTCGTTCTCTTTTAGCTAGCATGAAAAAAAGAGACCAAAATAATCAACTAGAAAAAGGTTCTGGCAATTATGAAGTAAAGAAAAAAATCTTTACCAAAGATATGAAAAAAGATTATACTATTTTAATACCACAAATGGCACCTATTCATTTTGAGCTTTTAGAAGCTGCTGTTCGCAGTTCTGGCTATAATGTAGTTCTTTTAAAAGAATGTACAGCCCATACAGTTGAAACTGGTTTAAAATATGTAAATAATGATGCTTGCTACCCTTCTATTTTAACTACTGGTCAAATGATTGAAGCTTTAGAATCTGGCAAATATGATTTAAATAAAACTGCTTTAATTATGTCTCAAACTGGTGGTGGATGTAGAGCAACTAACTATATTGGATTTATTCGTAAAGCTTTAAAAGATGCTGGTTTTGAAAATATTCCTGTTATTTCTTTTAATGTAGTTGGTATGGAAAAAATGCCTGGTTTTAAAATTACCATGCCTTTAATTGAAAGATTATTAAAAATGGTAGTTTATGCAGATTTATTACAAAAAATGTTAACAAAAAATAGAGCTTATGAAGTCAACAAAGGTGAAACTCAAAAGCTTTTTGACGAGTGGATGGAAAAATGCAAAAAACTATTAGAAAAATCTACTTTAAAAGAATTTAAACAAAGTATTTACGAATTAGTAAATGACTTTGAAAAAATTGAATTAGATACCTCAGTTGAAAAACCTAAGGTAGGTATTGTTGGAGAGGTTTTAATAAAGTACCATCCTTTTGGCAATAATTTTGTTGCTGATAAATTAGAAGAAGAAGGTGCAGAAGTAGTTTTACCTGATTTTATGGGATTTGTTAAATTTATTGCTACACATAAAATTACTTTTAATCAATTAATCAAAACAGATAAAATGAAAGCAAAATTATTTAAAGCTGCTATTAAATTAATCGATATTTTAGAAAAGGATGTTATTATTGCATTAAAAAGTTCTAAAAAAGGTTATTTACTACCATGCAATATTTTTGAATTAGAAACAAAAGTAAATGATATTTTATCTATTGGAAATCAAACTGGTGAAGGCTGGTTTTTAACAGCTGAAATGATTGAATATATTGAACATGATATTCCTAATATTGTATGTGTACAACCATTTGCTTGTCTTCCAAATCATGTTGTTGGAAAAGGTGTTATTAAAACAATACGTAGTAAATTCCCAGAGGCAAATATTTCTCCTATTGATTATGACCCTGGAGCAAGTGAAGCAAATCAAACTAATAGAATTAAACTTTTAATGACAGTTGCTAAAGATAACTTAACAAATAAACAGAATAAATTAAAAGCAATAAAAAAAGAAAATGAAGTAGAAAATATGCAAATTGAAACTAGTAAATATTAAAACTTTTTTATATACTTATATATTTTAATTTTTATTATTTTCTTCTTGTTTTTAAAAAGTAGAATATTTAATTATTCTACTTTTTATTTTTCTCTTGATTTTATTTTAAAAATAATTTAAACTAGTAAAGTAATTATTTTATTATATTTTATAAAAAAGCGAGGAAACAAAATTGCAATTATTAAAATGGATAAAATCAAATTATTTTAATATTTTATTATTTATTATTATTTGTTTAATTATTTCTCCTGTTATTTTATCTAAACCTCTTAATAATTTAGATGAAGTATGGATATATAATTTTGCCAAAAATATTGCAGATGGTTTAGTACCTTATAGAGATTTTAATTTAGTTATTACTCCCCTTATTGCTTTTATTGGTGGCTTATTTTTAAAGATTTTTGGTAATGAATTAATTATTATGAGAATTTTAGCTATTTTATTAATTTCTTTTATGTTTTTTATGACTTACCAAATATTAAATAAATTAAAAATAAATAAATATTATAATTTTGCTATTTTATTTTTATTATTTTTCCTTTTAAAAGAATATATCTGTATTGATTATAATTTTGCAATATTAGCAATTATTTTAATTTTAATTTATTTATCATTTAATGAATCTTTTTTTCATTCTAAAAAGGGAAAATTTATTATTGGCATTTTATGTGGTTTATGTATTTCACTAAAGCAATCTACAGGTAGTATTGTTGCTTTTATAAGTGTTTTTTACCCTATTTTATTTGTTAAAAATAAATTATACTTAAAAAATTATATAAAAAATGCATTTATTCAACTAATTGGTATTTTAATTCCTGTTTTATTTTTATTAATTTATTTATTAATAAATCATGCTACTTGGGATTTTATAGATTATACTATTTTAGGAATTAAAACCTTTACCAATTCTATTCCTTATACTAGATTATTAACTTCTAGTAATTTAGCAATAAAATGGCTTAGTAAATTAACTCCTATTTTTATATTATTAATTCCATTTTGGTTATGGAAGAAAAAAGCTACAAAATTATATGGATTTTATTTTTATTCTCTTAGTTCTTTAGTAGTTATTTTTCCTATATCAGATAATATACATTTTTTAATTGGAATTTTTCCTATTTTAATTTTATTTTGTTGTTTATTATTTTATTTATTAAAATGGTTAATTAGTAAAATAAAAAATATTAAAATTATATTATTTACAAAAGAAACTTTTAAAATGGCTACTTGTTTATTTTTAATTTGCTATTTAATTACTTCGTTTATTTTATTAGCCAATTATATAAATGATCCTCAAAAAAGTCATTCTATTTTACATTATGCTCAAATTCCTATTTCTGAACAATTATTAAATAAAATAAATATAATTGATAATTATATTTTATCTCAAAATGTGGATGTATATATATTAGATGCTGAAGCTGCTATTTATATGATTTCTATAGATGTTTATCATAAGAATTATGATTTATTTTCAAAAGGTAATTTAGGTGGCAAAGGTGAAGATGGGCAAATAGAAGAAATTAATCATTTACCAAAAGGAACTCAATTATTAATAAAAAATGATAATTATAAAAGAAATTGGCAATCACCTGAAAAGGTAATTTCTTATATTAAAAATACATTTAAGAAAATTGGAAATATTAGTATTTTTGATATTTATGAAATTTAAGAAATAATTAATTAATTTAAATAAATTCTAAAAAACAATTTTTAAAGAAATTTTAAAAATTGTTTTTTTATTTATTATTATTTAATTACATATTTTTATTTTTCTAATTTAATATTTTAAAAATATTTTGTAAAAACTTGCAAGTCATGGCGTATAAATTCGCCATGAAAAGCTTGTAAAAACCTTTTCATGTTCCCTTTTTATTCACTTCTTTCCCCTTTTTAATTTTACACTATTAGGGGTACAGGGTTACAAATATAAAGCTAGGCGAAGGCCGAAGACCGTCGTTGGAACCGTCTGGACCGCCGCTGTCACGACCCGATGCTGGACTGTTGGTACCAGTGTAGCTAAAGTTGCCGCCTCTATAAACTCGATTGTACGTGTAGTAAGCTTCCATTGTCCATTCATAAACATTTCCTGCTAAATCATAAATATGTTTTTGTTGGTAAGCTTGGCTACTTCCTGTAACTGCTATACTTCCTGTATAATTCCCCTTATCTGTACTATCTGCCACAAAACTAGTTAAATTTCCTTCTGCCTTTTCATAATTTGAATCTATAAAATTTAACGCTGCATCCCATTGTACTCCATAACACAAGGTACTTGTTACTTTATGAATTGTATCACTTTCTGGGTATAAACTTCTTGCCACTACCACTGCTCCTGGTTTTGTATCATCTCCTGGTAACTTATCAGATGATGAAGTATCTGAAGATGTACCTCCCCATGGAATAGTATTCCATACACCTACTCCTTTTTGCACTAATGGCTTTACACTTCCATCTGCTTTTGTTTTAGTTGAAAGGTTATCATTATCTGTTGTTCCTACTATTCCTGCCTCAAATCGACCTATATAAAATCCTTTATTTTCTTTTACACTTTTATACATCTCAATACTTTCTATACTTCCTGCTGTACTATTTTTTGCAAGCGGAGTTCCTGCTTCTAAACTTGCTCCTGCCTCTCTTGATGGATTTGTTGCTTGACTAAGCATTGTACCTAAATTACCATTATAATATCCTTCTATCAAATGAAACTTACTATAATCTTCTACTGGTATCCACACAAATTGATTTCCATGTTTACTATTATCTAAATCATCATCTTGTACATCTGATATGACTAACCCACTTTCTACTGTATTTTTATCTTCTGGGTTTTCTATGCTATCTTTTACTACACAAAATCCTCCTGGAATAATTGCTTTTCCTGTTTCATCTTCATATGGCTTGTTTTCTCCTGTTACTAACTTTCCTTTATCATCTGGCGTTAATTTATCAGCTCCTGGTGTTGTTCCTCCTGAGCCATCATTTCCATTTAAGTAATTTTGTAGCTGATTTGTAATATCTCCTAAATCTTTTTGTTCTTTTTGCATCGCATTATTGGTTGCATCTGCTGCTCTTTGTGCCATGTTAATAATTCCATTTTCTCCTAGTACAAATGTGATGGTTATTCCTGCTAGTATCAAAAGTACCACAATGGTTACCACCAAAGCAATTAAAGTGATACCCTGCTCTTTACTTATTTGTTTTAAGCATGTATTTATGTTTGCTTTTACCTGTGTTTTGCTATTTTGCAAGTAGCTATTGTTTTCTTCCTTTTTTATTCTTGTTTTCACGTTTTTTATTCCTCCTTTGCTATTTTTACTTATACTTTTTACATATTTCATTCTATTAAAAATTGTATTTTAGGTTTAAATTTCTTCATTTTAATATTAGCAATTTTTATACTATTTTCCTATGTTGCTCTATGTTTTTAGCATAAGTTTTTTCTTTTAGTATTATGAGCTATTTTTTTGCTTTTTATACATAACTTTTAGCTACATTTCTACTTACTTTTCACAAAACTATTTAATTTTAAATGTACTCTATTTAAGTTATGCATTTTTAAGCTTTTTGCTCATTTTGATAATCAATACACTTACTCTTGTTTCGTAAATATATTTTCACTTATAGTATAAAGTAACTTTTTTCAAAAGTCAAACAAACTAAAAAAAAGATTGTAAAATCTACTAGTAGGTGATATAATTTGACAAAAGATTACAAGTGGAGGTTACCTATGAAATTAGAACAAAACGATGTATTACCTTTATTTTCAAATACTACCATTCCTGATATATTCTTTACACAGTATCTTCCAGAGGCAAATGGTGATTTTATAAAGGTATATTTATATATCTTATTTCTTTCAAAATATGATAAAGATATTAAAGTCAATGATTTATGCAAAAAATTAGGTCTTGCTCTAGCTGTTATTCAAAATGCACTTAAATATTGGGAAGAACAAGGTGTTTTAACTAAAAAAAATACTGGCTTTGTTCTTAATAATTTACAAGAATTAGAGTTGCATCAATTATATAAACCAAAAGCATCATTATCTGCAGAGCAAATTCAAAAATCTGCTGAAAGCCAAAAACGTGCTAAAACTATTGAATATATTAATAACAAATTTTTCTCTGGTTTAATGCCAACATCTTGGTACCCAGATATTGAATTATGGTTTCAAAAATATGAATTTGATGATGAAGTAATGATTTCTCTATTTGGAGAATGTTTTGATAAATCTGCTTTACATAGAAATTATATTCAGGCTGTAGCAGATGCTTGGTCTAAGAATCATATCAAAACTTATAACGATTTAGATACTTATTCTGAAAAGCAAGAAAAAACTAAAAAAGTTGCTAATATGGTAAATAAAAAACTTTCTTTAGCTAGACCTTTATCACAATATGAGTTTGCTTATGTTGAAAAATGGGTCATTGATTTTGGTTTTACTTTTGATATGATTGAAATTGCTTTAAAGAAAACTACTTCAAAACTAAACCCTAGTTTTGATTATATTGATAAACTTTTAACAGATTGGCATGATAGAGGCTTTAAAACACCTGATCAAGTACAAAAGTTTTTAGCAGATATGAAGCAGAAAAATAAAGAAATTAAACAGCTCGAAAAACAAACAGGTTATCAAAAACCTGAAAAAACTACCTCTTATCAACAATATGAGCAAAGAACTTATGATAATTTAAACTTTTTATATGCTAACAAAATAAATGACAATTTGCCTCAAAAAGAAACTGAGTTTCCTAATGTTGCAAGTTCTTTATCTCATTTAAATAAAGAAGCCTTACTAGATAACTCTAGTCCACTACCTAACTCACATGAAGAAATATCATCTAATATTACTACACGTTCATTGCCTAACTCAAATTTAAATTAAAAGGAGGGGTATTTATTGAACACTTCTACTTTAAAAACATTATTAATAGAATATAGCAAAAAGAAATTACGTGCAGAAGAACTAGCTTACCACAATAAGCTTTATTTATATGAAGAGTTTCCAGAACTAGATGCTATTGATAAAAAGCTAAGTTCTTTGGCTTTATCTACTATGAAAGCTGTTACTCAAAATAATAATAAAGATTTAATTGTGCAATTAAATGAAAAAATAGAACAATTGAAAAAAGAAAAAGAAAAAATTCTAAATTCAATTGGTTCTAAAGCAAATACTATTGTTCCACATTATGAATGCCAAAATTGCTTAGATACAGGCTATATTTCTACTGGTGCTTCTTCTCAAATGTGTAATTGCTTAAAACAACGAATTTATAATATTGAATATAATAAATCTAATATCCATAATTTAGAAAAGCAAAATTTTGATAATTTTAATTTGGCTCTTTTTTCAAGTGAGGTTTCTCCTGAAAAATATAATTCTAATGTTTCTCCTCGAGAAAATATGCAATTAATTCAAAATATTTGCTTACAATTTATTGAAAATTTTGAGAATCTAGATGAAAAAAACCTACTTTTTACTGGAAAAACTGGTCTTGGTAAAACCTTTTTATCTAGTTGTATTGCAAATGAATTACTAAAAAAAGGAAAAACTGTACTTTATCAAACTTCTTCTAATATGTTAGATGCTATTATTAATTATCGTTTTGGCAAACCTAATACAGCCTCTGACATTTATGATCATCTATTAAATGTAGATTTACTAATTATTGATGATTTAGGAACAGAAAGTCCTAATAATATGAAATTAGCAGAATTATTTAATCTTTTAAATAGTAGATTATTAAATACAAAAAAATCCACTAAAACCATTATCTCTACTAATTTAAGTTTACAAAGTTTATTTAAAACCTATGATGAACGTATTGTTTCTAGAATTGTTGGAAATTATAATATTTGCTATTTTTTTGGAGAAGATATTCGTTTCAATCAAGGTTAGTTATTTTATAATTATTTTATCAAAAAAAGGTAAGTAACTTCCTATGTTTTACTTACCTTTTTATTTAAATATCTTTGTTTATTATTAGTATTAATTTTTTATTCTAACATTTATCTTTCTTGCCCTTTTTCTTCTGATTTTCTCATTTGCTCTACTTTTTGATGTTCTTGTTCAATTTCTTCTAATGTTTGTTGTATAAAAGATTTCATGTTTGGAATATACTTATGCCATTGTTTTAAAAATGGTTCACAACTTACAATTGCTTCTTCTATCATTTCTTGTTCATTTGGAAATTTTCCTTCTTTAATTGCTCTAATTCTTACATATAAATCACATTCTATATAAGCTTTTGCAAAATGTTTTGCCTCTTCTGGTGTCATGGCTTTATCCCCTTTCTATGTAATTGGAATTTAGATATTACTATTTGCTTTTTCTTATTTCCAAATTACTTTAAACAAATTCTTATTCTTCTACATTTGCTGTTTCTTCTGGGTTAATAGTTTCAATACTAACTACTCTACCTTCGTTTGTTCTCATTAATGTAACACCTTGTGTTGGTCTTCCTAATACACTAATATCTTTTACTCTTAATCTAATAATAGTTCCATTTTCTGTAATTAGCATTACATCTTCATTATCTGTTGCAATACGAATACCAACTAGTTTTCCTGTTTTAGGGGTAATTTTGTATGTTGTTACTCCTTTTCCACCTCTAGTTTGCACTCTATATTCTTCTAATTCTGTTCTTTTTCCAAAACCATTTTCTGTAATAGCAAGTAAAGTTGCATTTGTATTTCCTTCTATAATAGATTCCATTCCAATAACAAAATCATCTTCATTTAGGCGAATGCCTATAACACCTTGTGCTGTTCTTCCCATTGGTCTTACATCTTTTTCGCTAAAAGTAATACAAGCACCTTCTCTTGTTACTAATACTACATTATCTTGTCCATCTGTTAAACGTACATCAATTAATTCATCATCATCTCTTAAAGTAATTCCTAATAGACCAGTTTTTCTAATAGAATCATATTCGTTTAATGGTGTTTTTTTGATAAAACCTCTTTTAGTTCCCATTAATAAATATTTTCCATCTGCAAAATTAGAAATTGGAATAACTGCTGATATTTTTTCTCCTGCATCTAGTCTTAATAAGTTAACAATTGCTGTACCTTTTGCTGTTCTTCCCGCTTCTGGTACTTCGTAGCCTCTTAAGCGATAAACCTTACCTTTATTACTAAAGAATAAAAGTGTATCATGAGTAGATGCTGTAAATATTTGTTTTACAAAATCATCTTCTCTTGTTGCTAATCCTGTAATGCCCTTTCCACCGCGGTTTTGGCTTTTATAAGTATCAATTGGCATTCTTTTTACATAACCAAAATGTGTTAAAGTAATTACAGTTTGTTCTTCTTTTACTAAATCTTCTATATTGATTTCGCCTTCTGCAGCAACAATTTTAGTTTTTCTTTCGTCTCCATATTTTTGTTTGATTTCTAATAGTTCTTCTTTGATAATATCATATACTAGTTTTTCACTGGCTAAAACTGCTCTTAAATGCTCAATTAATTTCATTAATTCGTTATATTCTTCATCTATTTTTTCTCTTTGTAAACCTGATAATGTTTTTAATCTCATGTCTAAAATAGATTGAGCTTGTATTTCAGAAAGTTTAAATCTTTCCATTAATCTTTCTTTGGCATCATCATAAGAATTACGAATAATTTCAATTACTTCATCAATATTGTCTAATGCTATTTTTAATCCTTCTAAAATATGAGCCCTAGCTAATGCTTTATCTAAATCAAATTGTGTTCTACGAAGTACTACGGTTTTTCTATGATCTATATAATAGTCTAAACATTGTCTTAAGGTTAAAATTTTAGGTTCTCCATTTACTAATGCTAATATAATAATTCCAAAAGTATCTTGAAGTTGTGTGTGTTTATATAGTTGATTTAAAATAACTTGTGCATTCACATCTCTTTTTAATTCAATTACTATTCTTATTCTAGACTCTCTATCTGATTCGTCTCTTATTTCTGAAATACCTTCTATTTTCTTTTCTCTAGCTAGTGCCGCCATATTTTCAATTAGTTTTGCTTTATTTACTTGATATGGTAGTGAATTTACAATAATTCTTTGTTTATTTCCTGCCATTTCTTCTATTTCAGATTCTGCCCTTACTGTAATTTTTCCTCTACCTGTTGTATAGGCTTGTCTAATTCCTTCTAGACCTAATATAACACCCTCTGTTGGGAAATCTGGTCCTTTTACCACTTCCATTAATTGTTCATCTGTTACATCATCTTCATCAATAATTTTAATAATTCCGATTAATTATTTCTGTTAAATTATGTGGTGGAATATTAGTTGCCATACCTACTGCTATACCTGAAGAACCATTAATTAATAATGCTGGTATTTTAGCTGGAAGAACGGTTGGTTCTTGCAGACGATCATCATAGTTTGGCATAAAATCTACTGTATTTTTTTCAATGTCAGAAAGCATAGTTTCTGCAATTTTTGCCATTCTTGCTTCTGTATACCTCATAGCAGCTGGACTATCGCCATCAACAGAACCAAAATTCCCATGCCCATCAATTAGGGTATATCTTTGCGTAAAATCTTGTGCTAATCTTACCATAGCATCATATACTGAAGAATCACCATGTGGATGATATCTACCTAAAACTGAACCAACTGTATTAGCACATTTTCTGTATGGCTTATCTGATGTAATACCATCTTCATACATAGCATATAGAATTCTTCTATGTACTGGTTTTAAACCATCTCTTACATCAGGAAGTGCTCTAGCTACAATAACACTCATGGCATAATCAATATAGGCTGTTCTCATTTCTTTTTCTATGTCACGCTCTATGATTTTTCCGTCATTTCTTTTTTGCTCATTTGCTTCCATTTTTCTAGTAGATGCTAGCTTTAAAAGCCAACATCAGCTCCTTTCTATAAATTCTAATTTTTTAATTGCTTTTTAGTTTTCTATTCTTGCTTAGCTTATTACCTTTTAAGCACTTTTTTCTACTTGTTTATTATACTAAAACACTCAAAAATATGCAAGTAAAAAACAAGAAAAAAGTAAGAAAATACTGCTATTTTGCCTACTTTTTCTCTTACTTTTTTTATTCATTTTGGAAATTTATTTAAATTGCATTTATAACACTTTAGCAGTTCAAATATAAATAAGTAACACTATTATTGTTTTTGCAATATCATAGATAATTTTTGAATATATCTAGTTTGTTTCTCAATTTTACTTAACTTTAATTTACTAATAGTCCTGCTAATGCTAATTGTTCTTTACTAATATTAAAATCATGCCCATTATTTTTAATAAGTGTATGTATGTTTTCAATTGCTCTTGCTTCATTTATTGTTTTTTCTAATGGCATAACTTCTTTTAATTTCTCCTTTATTTTTTGATATTCTCTTTCCATTCCTTCAAAATTTTCTTCTTGATAATATTTTTTCCAATTATTTTCATATTTTCCTAGCTTCTCAATTTGATCTAATTGACCTACAAATTCAGCTTCAATATTACTACTTACATTATCTAATATTACATTTTTTCCTTGCCTAATTAGTTTTACAATATTATTAGGTAATAATCCACTTTTTTGTGTAACTGCTAATGTCGAATCTATTACATTAGAAACACCTTCTATAATACCTCCATTTTTTACAACATTTTGTGCTTGTGCAATACTATCAAATTTTCCTGTAAAAATCCCTGTTACACTTCTTCCTAATTCTACTGCATTTGCTACTGCTTTATCTATGCCTTCTTTTAAACCACCTCTTATTAAACTATTTTTTACATCTATAATTTGGTTTTCTACAAAGTCTGGTAATATCCATCTTAGACCTAAGTCAATAGCGGTATTAATCACTTTTCCTACTGCTGTATCTAAAAAGTGATTTTGTTGTTTTGAGGTTACTAATTCATTTTGGGTTACCTCATATTTATTTAACTCTTGTACTGCCTCATTTTGATTTATAGTTTGTTTTTCTTTGTTTTGTTCTATTTCTTCTTGTAATAACATTTCATTTCTTTCCTTTCTTTTCTATATGATTTTTTTCTGCAAAAATACAACTTATACTTCTATTTAATTATTAAAATTTAAGTGTTTTTATTAAACTCTAAAATTTTGTATAAAAGTTTAATTTAGCATTTTAAAACTTTTATAACTTTTTATAATATTTTGTTTTATTTTTTCATATTCTTTTTGTATTTTTTTACTAATATTGATGGATATATTTCGATTTATCATTAAATTATATTTTGAATTAAGTGATAGTTTTCCTATAATTGAAAAACCTGAAAAAATATTTTTTAAAATTGAACTATCTATAGAATTTGAATTGTATTTATTAAATAATATATGAAATCCTTTTTGTGGAATTTTCCATTCATTAATATAAATATTTAGTAATTTCTTCGCTTTTTTTATTTCTAATAAATTTGCTTCTACTATAAAAATATGAAAATTACATTGTTTCATAATTTCTTTTGTATAATCAAAAAAACATTCTGAAGTAGTATCTATAATAATGGTATCATAACTTTCTTTTAATTTAGTTAAAATACTTTTTATTTTCATACTACTAATTTGATATTTAGCATCAAATAATAAATTAATTCCTGCTATTAAATCAATTTTATGATTTATTTTTATAATTAACTCTTCTACATTGATTTCTTGTAGCAAATCATTTTTTCTAATTTTATTTTTTATTTTATCTGGATATTTTTTTATCCCCAGAATTGTATGTAAGCTATTATAAAATACATCAAAATCAATAATTAATATTTTATTATTTTTATTTTCTAAAACTTTTGCTAGATTAACTGTTACAACACTTTTACCTACGCCATTTGTTCCACTAATACAAATAATCTGTTTTGGTTGGTTATTATCAATATTTTTATTATCTTTACTATTTTTTTCTTTTTTACATTTTTTTATTTTATTTTTTTTGGGGTTAATTTGAATAAAACTATTTTCTTGCTCTTTTTGTTCTTTTTCTAATAGTAATTTTTTTAATTCGTCTAATTCTTTTTTTATTTCTTGATTAGGATTTTTCTGCCCATTTTTAATAATTTCTACTAGATCTTCTAACTCTACTTCGTTATGATAAAATATATTGTAAATTCCTTTCGCATATAAATAATTCTCTAATTCTTGATTTTTCTTTTCTAGAAATAAAATAATTTGAAGATTATAATTAGTTTGTTTTATTTTATTAATAAACTCTTTGATTTCAAATTCTCCTGGTAATAATTCACTTAATATTAAAAAATCGATTTGATTTTGTTTTTCTAAAAATTCTAAAATTCCTTCTTGATATTGAATGTCTTCTGATAAAATTTCAAATAATGGATTTCTTTTTAAATATCTATTTAAAATTGGATTTCCTATTGCTGTTATAATTTTTTTCATTTTTATTTATTTTTTACTCTTTCTCCTTTTATATATATTTAGGTTTTTAATAATAGATTTCCTATAAACTATTGATACCAATTTTTTAATTTACTTATTATTTTTATTTTCATTTTTTATTATTCATTTTTTATTATCTATTTTTTATTATTTATTTTCTATTATCTATTTTTTATTATTTATTTTTTGCCACCTTCTTATTTACTATTTTAATTTTTTAGATTACTTACACTTTTTATCTATTATTCTAAATTTTCTCTTTTTCTAATTTTTCAATTATTTTTGTTTCGAAATCTGCAGATTCTATTTTAGTTAATATATGTTCATTTCCAATGAACATTAAGCATTCTCCTCTTTTTAAAGATTTTATTTCTATTTTTTCTTTTTCTGATAAATTAGTATATTTTTCTAATACTCTAATATTTTCTTCTTCTAATGAAAAAAATGTTTTTATTTCTGAGTTATTTAATATGCTTTTTCCGATAAGTACCTTCTTCTAAACTAAAAAGGTCAGATACATCTTGTGTAATAGCAACACTACTTCCACCATATTTTCGAATAGTTTTAAATATTTTATAAATAAAACTTGCTACTTCTTTATTAGAAGTTACTCCAATTAAACGCCAAATTTCATCTAAATAAATTGCCTTTTTCTTAGTTCTATCTTTTTTGATTTTATCCCAAAATAAATCTGTGAATAAATACATTCCATATTTTAAATTTTCTTCTCCAAGTTCATAAACATCTGCAACAATTAATAAATTATTTAATTCCACACTGGTATAATGGTTAAAAAATTTTAAAGATCCTTTTACAAATGGAATTAATTTTATTTGAAATTTTTTCGTATTATTATTTTCTCCTAATAAATTATAAAATTCTTCTAAAATTGGCATATCATAAGTATCTTTAAATATTGGTTTTATGGATATTTTTTGTTCTTCTTTTTTATATAAGCTATGATCATCAAAAGTAATTCCTTTTCTTTTATATAATTCAATTATTTTTTCTTCTAAAATTGCTTTTTCTTCTTCATTCAATTTCCCAAAAATCAAATTAAAAAAACCAATTAATTTACTTATTTTATTTGCTAAATACCCGATTCCCCTCTTCTTCCATACTTTCTTTTCTAATGTCAAATATGTTGATATAGGAAGTAGAACTTGCACCAATCTTTAATAATGTACCACCTAAGTTGCTACACAAGTTTCCATATTCTCTATCTGGGTCTATAATATATTGTTCTATTCCAAGTAAGCGATTTCTAAGTACTAGTAATTTAGTATAAAAGGATTTTCCTGCACCACTTGTTCCAAAAATACAAATATTGGCATTTTTATATTTTGAAGTATTATATCTATCAATAAATACTAAAGAATTATTATAAATATTTGTACCAATAAAAATTCCTTCTTCATCAAATATTGCTGAAGAAATAAATGGATAGGTTGCAACTAATCCACTCGTTAGAACATTTCTTTTGGCCGCCATTTTTAAATCTATGGAATTTTCCATAATAGGTAATGATGTTAAAAAGGCTTGCTCTTGCCTAAAATATGCTCTTTTCGTTTGCATTCCTTTTCCTTGCAATATTCCTTCTATTTTATTTAATAAATATTCTAATTCTTTTATATCATTAGAAAAAATAGTAATATAAATATATAAAAAATACAATTCTTCATTATTTACTTGCATTTCTTTTCTAATATATTTAGCATCATTGTAGGTAAATGCTGCTAAATCTATATCTTGCCTATTTTGGTTACTTTCTTTTAAATCTACTCCTACATTTCCAATATGATAAGTTAAATCTCTAATAGTTTTATAGGTATCTTGTTTTTCATAAAAAATAGAAATATTTAAATTTATATTAGTATCAATAATAGATTTTAATATTAAATCTGCTTGTTCACGAAAGTAATTTGTAATAATTAAGGTAGTATAATAAGCACTATCTATTTCAATATATTTTGGATTTGTAAGATTAATATAGGCTGGGCTTAAATAATCCTTTTCTCCATAAATACCTTCTAAAAATTCTAATTTCATTTGTGATTCTTTTTTATTTCTAAATACTGTATTTTGAAATATTTTATTTTTTATTTTCTCTAAAAGTTCTAATATTTTTTACCCTCCTTTTTTGTATGCCTTTTTAGAAATTTTATTGTTTTTTAAATTTGATTAAAGTACATTCTTGAATTTAGAAAA
This sequence comes from uncultured Clostridium sp., assembly GCA_947073285.1. Lineage (GTDB taxonomy): Bacteria > Bacillota > Clostridia > TANB77 > CAG-508 > CAG-273. The sequence goes on from CAMTJT010000007.1 coordinate 62,327, forward strand.
GAAAATAATATTGTTAAAATTTCTTTTTTCTCATTAATATCTGTTACTACATTTCCACATCTAGACAAACAATCTTTAATTTTAAAATATTTATCATTTAAATTTTCTATGGCATAATCTTCATAATCTATTATTTCTTTATTTTCGTTTTTTTCTTTAACTATGATATAGAAATTTTTTGAGGAAGATTTTTTATTATGGTTTAAATTTTGGATATATTGAATATATTGTTTTGAAATTTCTTGAATAAAATTATTCTCATGAATTAAATTTTCACTGATTTGTTTTATATGTTTAGTTAAGTCTTCTTTATTGCTTTGTACTAATATTTGAAAATGAAAATTACAAGTTTTTAGAAAAATTTTGTAAGAATTTAAAATAGCTTCTTGCTCTAATTCTGATTTTAAATTGAAATTAATTGGTTTTATTTTTATAATTTTTATATAGCTTTTATTTTTTAATTGTATTACACCATTTTTTAATATTTTTTCAAAGGGGAGCCACTCTTGAACAGTTTGTTTTGGTCTATTCTCCATATTCCTCCTTTCTACTGTTTTGTTTTGCCATTAATATAAAGTTCGTTGCAACTAATATCTAGCTCATTATTCCATTCAACTGCATATCCTCCAACACTTACTTTAGCATTTTTAAAAAAGTCTTGGCTTTTTAGTTTTTCTAGTTCTTTTACTTTTTTAATTGCTATTTTTACATCATAGTATTTTATACTTCCATCTTTAAAAAAAATTTTTAAAATTTGATTTTCTAATGTTTCAATCTTTTCAATTTTATAAAACATTTTTTATTCCCCCTATTTTAATGGTTCTATTTTTTTAAACTTTTGTGTATTCCAAATTTCTAATAATTCTTGTTGATGTATATAAATCCACTCTTTCACTATTTTTAAAGCAGTTTTTGGTATACTACCTTCTAAGACTTTGGCTGTTTTTATTTCTACAATAGCATTGTTTTTTCCATATATTACATGAATATGTGGTGGATTATGTTCTTTACTAAGAAAATACATTTTTATACTAATTCCATAAAACTGTGAAACAATAGGCATCTACTCACCTCCTTGATTATAACATTGTTTTTGTTTACTTTCAAGTTAAAGTAGGGAAAGTTTTTTAGAAATAATTTTATTCTAACTCTTTTTGTATTTTATTAAATTGTAAAAAATGAAAGTATTAAAAAATTTTGAAATAAAAAATCAAATGATAAATTCTATCTTTATCTTACAACCCATGTAGAATAATGTCAAGAAAAATCGTAAGACAAATTTCGACATTTAGTCTACAATTGCAGTATTTATAATTGTTTTTTTTTGCCTTTTTATTTTACGTTTCGCTCTTTTATTTGCTTTATTTTTTATAATTTATAATTTTTCTGCATAAAAAAATTTTTTTGTTACATAATAAGAATATAAGGTTAATATTAGTTGAACTAAGAGTTTTATGAGGTCTATTTTAGGTTTTGTAAAATTCGAGCAAAGATTTAAAATTGCTTAAGAGACCCTTAGGTGGTTTTAAGTCGGCGATGAAGAGTATATTATTTGTATTTAAGCTATATCATTTTTATTTTTGTTATTTTAATAAAGGTAGAATTTAAAATATATGGTTGAAAATAGAGGTGATATATTCGAAGTTATGGTTACTCTTGTATTTTTTTAGTGGTTGTTACTAGTCCTATTAGGATGAATATAGCTATTATGTGTGCATTTGTGGCCTAAGCAACTGATGAATATATTTGGCAACTTAGCTTATTTATACAGTAATGTATATTAGGTTAATCGTTAGGTATATTTGTTTGAGCTGTAGATTAATACTAGCTTTATCGATTAATAGCCAAGTAAGGGAGTATATCTCTTACTTGGCTATTAAATTATAATTTTTTAATTATGATAATCTAAAATATATTTTTATACATCTAAGTTCTTAACATATTTTGCATTTTCTTCAATAAATTTTCTTCTTGGTTCAATTTCGTCTCCCATTAACAAAGTAAAAATCTCATCTGCTTTCATGGCATCTTCCATTGTTACTTTTACTAAAATTCTAGTATCTGGGTTCATAGTTGTTTCCCATAATTGCTCTGGGTTCATTTCTCCTAAACCTTTATATCTTTGGATTCCAACTTGTTCTCTTGCTATTCCTCTTTCTTCTAATATTTTAAATGCACCAGCTAAATCTTCCTCATACCAATAGATATCTTCCATTCCTTTTTTAGATAGTTTAAATAATGGTGGCTGAGCTAAATATACATTTCCATTTTCTATTAATGGTCTCATATATCTAAAGAAAAAGGTTAATAGTAATGTTCTAATATGTGCACCATCAACGTCGGCATCGGCCATAATAATTACTTTGCCATAACGAATTTTGGTAACATCAAAGTCATTTCCAATTCCTGCTCCTACTGCTAATATAACTGGTTGTAACTTATCGTTATTATAAATCTTGTCTGCTCTTGATTTTTCCACATTAAGCATTTTTCCCCAAAGAGGAAGTATCGCTTGGAATTTTCTATCTCTTCCTTGTTTTGCACTACCACCTGCTGAATCTCCCTCTACGATATATACTTCACACTCTTCTGGCACTTTACTACTACAATCTGCTAATTTTCCTGGCAAAGTAGAAGTTTCTAATGCACTTTTTCTTCTTACTAATTCTCTTGCTTTTCTAGCAGCTTCTCTTGCACGTGATGCATTAATACATTTCTCTAGTATAGATTTTCCTACTGATGGATTTTCTTCTAAGAATGTAGATAATGCCTCATTTACCATATTTGATACAATTCCTGTTACATTGCTATTTCCTAATTTTGTTTTGGTTTGTCCTTCAAATTGTGGCTCTTTTACTTTTACAGAAACAACTGCTGTAATTCCTTCACGAATATCTTCTCCTAATAAATTAGGATCTTTTTCTTTTATTAAATTATGACTTCTAGCATAATCATTAAAAGCTTTGGTTAGTCCTCTTTTGAAACCTTCTAAATGTGTTCCACCTTCAATAGTGTTAATATTGTTAACAAAAGTATAGATGTTTTCAGAATATGCTGTAGTATATTGGAAAGCAATTTCTACTGGTACTTCCCCATCTTTTTCTATGTAAATTGGTTTATCATGAATTTTTTCTTTATTTTTACTTAAAAACTCAACAAATGAACTTAAACCACCTTCAAAATGAAATTCTGCCTTTTTGATGTTTTCAGGGTCTCTTACATCTTGAATATTGATTTTTAGCCCTTTTGTTAAAAATGCTATTTCTCTAAATCTGGTTTCTAATGTTTCATATTCATATTCTAGGGTTTCAAAAATAGTATCATCTGCTAGAAACCTAACTTTCGTTCCTGTTTTGTTAGAGTCTCCAATTTTTGTTAATGGCTCTACTGTTCTTCCTCTTTCAAATTTCATTTGATAAACTCCGCCATCTCTTTGAATAGTTACTTCTGTCCAATTAGCTAAAGCATTTACTACTGATGCACCTACACCATGCAATCCACCTGATACTTTATACCCACTATCTCCACCAAATTTTCCACCTGCATGTAATTTAGTATATACTGTTTCTGCAGCTGATATTTTGGTTTTTGGATGGATATCTACTGGTATTCCTCTACCGTTATCTTCTACACTAATAATATTTCCTGGTTGAATCTCTATATTAATTTCTGAGCAGTAACCAGCTAAAGCCTCGTCTACACAGTTATCTACAATTTCATATACTAAGTGGTGTAATCCTCTTACTGATACACTACCAATGTACATACCAGGTCTTTTTCTTACTGCTTCTAGCCCTTCTAATACTTGAATTTGGTCTGCACTATATTCATGTTCAAATTTTTCCATTTTCGCTTAACCTCCAATTTTATTATTATTTTTTTATTTAGTGCTAATGTAGCATATCAATTAGTATTAAATACAATTATTAACATCACTTCAATAATAGCTATACTAATTTTTATAACTCTTTTCCTCATTTACGCCCTGTTTAAAAAATATCCTCTTTTTCATTTAATATGATATCTTTTAATTTATCTTGCAAATCTGGTAAACTCTCTTTAATAGTCCCCCATAACACTGATAAATCAACGTTTTCATAATCATGTACTATTCTATTTCTCATTCCTTTTATGCTATTCCATGGTATTGAAAAATATTTTTCCATTGTTTCTTCTGTAATTTCTTTTACTATCTCTCCTATTTGCGAAACAGTAAAAGCACAAGCCGTTATTGTTTTTTTATCATCTAAAAACTCTTTTGCTTCTAATCCATCTGTATATTGTTTAACATCTTCTATATAAGTAATTATTTTTTGAATAATAATCCTATCTTTACTTTTCATAAATAATCACTCCTTTTTTTTGAATTTCTTCATATAACTTACTCTCCTTTTGAATTTCAGATATTTCAAATAAATCTATATCTTTTTCTAACTTTTGTACTAAATCTTCTAACAAACCATAAAAATTGATGTTAAGTAGCTTTCCCTCACTATCAATTACAAGATCTATATCACTATTAGCTGTGGGAGTATTTTTTGCATAGGAACCGAATAATATTGCTTTTTTTACTGCAAATTGTGCTAATATTTCTTGTAACATTTTTTTAATCTCTTCTATTGTATAGATTTTTTCTGACATTCTTTTCCCACCTTTCTAGTCTTATTCTACCAAACTACTTCTCCACTTTTCACATAAAAAACTTGTCCATTTTTTATTTGCATTTTATCAGTACAAGTAATAATCACTTGTGTATCTTTTATATTTTCTAAGAAACTAGTTCTTCTTTTTTCATCTAGTTCTGACATAAAATCATCTAATAATAAAATGGGATATTCCCCTATTTCATCATAAATTACATATAATTCTGCTAATTTTAAGGAAAGAATTGCTGTTCTATGTTGCCCTTGTGACCCATAAATTCCAATTTCTTTTTCATTAATAAAAACCTTAAAATCATCTCTGTGAATACCTTTTGTTGTATAACCTTTGATAATATCTAATTTTCTTCTTTGTTTTAATAATTCTAAATAAATTTCTTTTTTTTCACATTCTGTTACATATTCTAATTTTATATCTTCATTTGTTATTTGCTCATGAATTTCTTTTATTTTATTTTTTAATTTTTCCATAAAATCTATTCGATATCTGCAAATAATTTCTGCATATTCTGCTAATTTTTCATCCCAAATCTCTAACATTTCTTCTGGTTTATTTTCTTCTTTTATTTGCCTTAAATAATTATTTCTTTGTTCTATTGTATTTTTGTAATTATTTAAGGCATGTACATAATTTGGTCTTAATTGACCAATCATCATATCTAAAAATCTTCGTCTTTCAGCAGGACCACTTTTTAGTATTTGAATATCATCTGGTGTAAATACAACAATATTTAAATTACCTAATAATTCACTTAATTTTTTTATTTTTACACCATTTACTTCTATTTGTTTTTTATTAGCTAGACTAATTTTTATTTTGCCTTCTCTATCACTTTTTTGATAATTAATTTCTGTTTGTAAATAGTTTTCTTCTAAAAGAATTAATTCTTTTTCTTTAGAGGTTCTAAAAGACTTTCCAAAAGCACATAAAAAGATAGCTTCTAATATATTGGTTTTTCCTTGTGCATTATCTCCATAAAATATATTTATTTTTGGACTTAATGTTATTTCTTGATTTTTATAATTACGAAAATTCTGTAACTTAATTGTTTTTATATACATTTAAATCTTCTTCCTAATTTCAAAAAGAATTAGTATATTACTAGTTATTTTTTGAAATTAACTTACTCTTTCATTCTAATCGGTAATACCATGTAAATATAATCTCCCTTTTCTTCAGTTGGTCTTATAATACATGGTGAAATACTTGAGCCAAAATCAATAAATACTTCTGGATCATCAATGGCACGAAGAGCATCTAAGAAATATTTTGGATTAAATCCTGCCTCTAAATTTTGACCTTCTGTTTCCACAAATATTTCTTCTTTTGCATCTCCTGTTTGGTTTGTACAAGAAATGGTTACTTTTCCTATTTCAACTGTTACTTTTACAGGATATTTTTTTTCTTTTTCTATGCTTGATGCTGAAATTAGACTAACTCTTTCAAAACAATTTTGTAATGAGCTTTTATCTACTCTAATTCTTGTTTCCCAATTTTCAGGAATAACACTTGCATAATTTAAAAATTCACCATCTAAAAGCCTTGTTACGATTTTGCAGTTTTCCATTTCAAATAAAGCTTGATTTTTTGATACCCCTATTTTAATTGTATCAAAAGAATCTGTTAGTATTTTATTAATTTCATTTAAAGTTCTACCAGGAATAACTGCCGAAAAATCATTTATTTCATTTTGTAAGAATTTACTCTTCCATGCTAAACGAAAACCATCAACAGCAACTACATTTAATTTATTATTTTTTATTTCAAATAAACATCCTGTAAAAATTGGTCTATTTTCTTCAGTACTTACTGCAAAAATAGTTTTTCTAACCATATCTTTTAAACTATTTTGCTCTATTTCAATAGAATTTTCAATATCAATTTTAGGTAACTCTGGAAATTCTTCTGGATTCATAGTAGCTAATTTATATAAAGAACCTTCACATTCAATTACTAATAAATTATTTTCATTTATAGTAATATTAATTTCTGCATCAGGAAGTTTTCTAATAATTTCACTAAACATAATAGCATTAACTACTGTTGCACCTTGTTCTAATACTTCACTTTCCATGATATATTCTATTCCTATTTCTAAATCATAGGTTGTAAATTTTACTTCTTTTTCATTTGTTTGAATTAAAATACCTTCTAATATAGGCATTGTTGTTTTGCTAGCTACTGCTTTTGTTACAGAATTGATAGCTTTAAGGATTTTATCCTTTTCACAAACAATTTTCATTTTGTAATTCATTCCTTTCTTTTTTATTACAAGTATTCGTTATTTTATTTTTATAAATATTATTTTAATTTATAATATTTATTTTATTGTATAAAATAGTTCAACTATATAAATTTTATAAATATAATTTATTTTACTATTTTTTATAATAGATTTATTTTATTATTTTTTTTTATAAAAAATCAAATTTTATTTAATAAATAAAAATATAAATATTATTTTTTATTTTCTTGCAAATTTATTTGCACAAAAAATTTTGATTTATTTTATATAATAAATAATAATTTTAGTAGTAGTAATAGTAGGTATTGTGGATTGTGTGGAAAACTACTTCAAACCCTTACTTCCCTAGCAATTTTTTTGTTGATAAATTTGTGGATAATTAAAAAAGTTATTTACAGTTTCCTTTTTGATTTGTGGAAAATGATTTATCAACAGGTTGTTCACAGTAAATTCACAACTAGGTTGTGGATATCTAATGTGGCTGTTCCGTAAGAAGAAATTGATTCATTAATTCCAAACGAATATTTTTTCAAACATAAATTTTAAAAAAGTTCATTATTTGTTTTAATATAAATACTTAAGTTTCAAACAAGGACTTTTTCACAGTTTCCACAATTAATTTTGTATTAGAATTTTCTTTTGTCTCTTTTGCTATTTTATTGCAAGCATGCATAACTGTGGAATGATCTCTTTTACCAAAAGCTTGTCCTATCTTTGGTGTTGAAATTTGAGCAATATCTCTACAAAGATACATTGCAACTTGTCGTGGAAAAGCAATATCTGCTGAACGTCTTGAACCTTTTAAATCTTCTGTAGTGATATTAAAATATTTAGCAACAACGCCTTGAATATATTCTGCAGACAATACTTTATTTTGATGTGAAACTACATCTGCAATTGCCTTATCTGAAAGTTCTATAGTAATTGGTCTATTTTCTAAAGATGCCATTGCAATTAATTTTTTTAAAATTCCTTCTAATTCTCTAATATTAGAATCTACTTTAGTAGCAATATTAGATAAAATGTCATCATCAATAATAATATTTTCCAAAATTGCTTTTTTCTTTAAAATGGCCATACGTGTTTCGTAATCTGGCTTAGAAATATCAACAATTAAGCCCCACTCAAAACGAGTTCTTAAACGTTCTTCTAATAATTGAATATCTCTTGGTGGTCTATCACTAGAAAGAATAATTTGTTTTCCTTCTTCATGTAAAGTATTAAAAGTATGGAAAAATTCTTCTTGTGTTCTTTCTTTTCCTGCAATAAATTGAATATCATCAATTAATAAAACATCAATACTTCTATATTTATTACGAAACATTTCATTTTTATTTTCTTGAATGGCATTAATAAATTGATTACTAAATTTTTCAGAAGTTACATATAAAATGTTAGATCCCCTATTTCTAGTTAATATTTCATTTCCAATAGCATGCATTAGATGAGTTTTTCCAAGACCTGCACCACCATATAAAAATAAAGGGTTATAGGCAGAACCAGGAGCTTCAGCCACTGCAAGTGCAGCAGCAGCAGCAAAACGGTTATTATCCCCTATAACAAAACTATCAAAAGTATATTTTGCATTAATATTACAATTAGCAGAAACAAAGGAAGTTTGTTGTACTGGAGAAATTCCAGATGCTCTTCTTCCCTCTTCTGATACAACAATCACTTCATAATTAATGTTCGTAAGAAAACTAAATGTGTTTCGTATAACTGGTACATATCTAGATTCTAGCATATCTTTTTGAATATCATTTTGGGTTATGATAGTAATGAGATTATTAGAAATACTTTCTATTTGAAGTTCGTGAATCCAAGTTTTATAAGATATGGGTGTTACTTCAGATTTTAGTAGTTCTTTAGCTTTAGTAAGTAGTTCGTCTATTTCTGCTCTTTGCATTTGTTTCAATCCTTCCAGATAAAATATAATAAAAAATAGAATGATTACGTAAAGTTATCCACAGAGTTATCCACAACTGTGAATAAGTAAACTGCATAAACTATTAGGGGATAAACAAATAGATGATTTTGTTTACGTAAAAACAATCTATTTAAGAAAACTCGAAAGACCTTATTTCCCTATATTTTTATATCATATCAAAAACGAAAAGAAATAGTCAAGACTATCTAAAATAAAATGTGAAAATTCGCAAGATATATTGACATAAAGATTGTTGTTGGTGTATAATAAGAAAGCTAATATTAAATATCGTGTATAAAGCAGAAGTAGGAGGTGCTAAAATGAAAAGAACATATCAACCTAAAAAAAGACAAGAACAAAAAGAACATGGATTTATGAAAAGAATGAAAACAGCATCAGGAAGAAAAGTATTAAAAGCTAGACGTGCAAAAGGTAGAAAAGTATTAAGTGCGTAAAAATAAAGGTCACGTAAATAAAAGTGACCTTTTTTGAATTGAGTGATTTAAAATTGAGAAAAATGCAAACATTAAAAAAAAATTATGAGTTTGAAAACGTTTTAAGAAAAGGAAAATTTTATATAGGAAAACAAATTACAATATATATTACTAAAAATAAGGAAGAAATAAATAAATTTGGTATTGCAATTTCTAAAAAAACATGTAAAGCAGTAAAGAGAAATTATATTAAACGAAAAATAAGAGAAAATTACAGGTTAATAGAAAAAAGCTTAAAAAAAGGGCATCACATTATTTTTTTATGGAATAAAAAAATACCAGTAGAAGATACAAATTTTCATATTATAAAAAAAGATATGGAAAATCTTTTTAAAAAGGCAGGGCTTTTATAAATGAAAAAGAGTTTTATCTTATTAATAAAAGGGTATCAAAAATTTATTTCTCCAATTTTTAATGCAAAGGGAATTAACTGCAAATATTACCCAAGTTGTTCACAATATATGATAGAGGCAGTTCAAAAATATGGTACAATAAAAGGTTTTTTTATAGGAGCAAAGCGTTTATTAAGGTGTCATCCTTTTACCAAAGGAGGGTATGATCCTTTAAAATAGGGAGGAAGTCCATGGGATTTATATCAGAAATATTTGGCTATTTATTAAATTGGTTATATATCTTTTTTAATAATTATGGTGTAGCAATTATTATATTTTCACTTATTTTAAGAGTAATATTAATACCAATTACCATTAAACAACAAAAATCAATGAAAAAATCAGCAGAATTACAAAAAGAAATGACTGAAATTCAAAAAAAATATGGTAATAATCCAGAAAAGTTAAATCAAGAAACCATAGAACTTTACAAAAGGGAAAAAATGAGTCCTTTTAGTCGGATGTTTAACTTCTATTTTACAATTAGTAATTATTCTATCTGTATTTTGGCTAGTTAGCCAACCACTTACTTATATGAAAAGAATTAATCCAGAATTAATTGAAAAATATACAGTAGAAATGAAAGAAAGTGGGTATAATCAAAATAATAGCTATGCACAAATAGCTGTATTAGATTATGCACAAACGAAATACCAAGAAATTAGTACACAATTAGAACAAGAAGAAGTAGAAAATAGGGAAGAGTTAGAGGCAAAAAGAGAAGAATATAATCAATTAAGATTAAATATGGAATTTTTAGGGCTTGATTTAAGCAAAGTTCCAACACAAAGCTTAAATGATTGGAAAGTGTATATTATACCAGTTCTTTATGTTATTACTTCTATTGTTTCAATAAAAATAACAACAGCAACACAAAATAAGAAAAAAAGCAAAGAGCTTGTTGCAAATGAAGGCGAAAATAAAGAAGAAAACCCAGATCCAATGGATCAAATGCAACAAATGAACAAAAGCATGATGTATATGACACCAGTGATGTCTGTTATGATTGCTTGCATTGCACCACTAGGTCTTGCTTTATATTGGCTTATCAGTAATGTTTTAATGATTATAGAAAGACTAGTTATTAATAAAGTAATGGAAAGTAAAGAAGAAAAAAACTAAAAGGAGGGAAACGATAATGGCTAAAAGTATTGTTGCAGAAGGAAAAACATCAACAGAGGCAATTGAAAATGGTCTTAAAGAATTAAAAGTTTCCAAAGATAAAGTAGATATAAAAATATTAGAAAATGAAGATAAAAGAAGTTTTTTTAGTATTTTAACCCCTAGAGTAGTAAAGGTAGAATTAACTTTAAAAGAGAGGATAGATGAAAAGAGTACTTCAAAAATGCCTAAAAAAGAGTATCATCATGCAGAAAAGCCTAAAAAAATAAGTTTGGATGCACAAGAATTAGAAAAAGTAAAAAACAACTTAACCACTTTTTTAGAAGATTTTACAGCACAAAAAGAACTTTCTATGAAATATGAAATTACATCTGATGCAGAATATGTATACGTAACTTTAAAAGAAGGAGAAGCAGCTAAATTAATAGGGTATAGGGGAGAAACATTAAATGCTATGCAAACTATCTTATCTGCTATTGCAAGTAAAGGAATAGATAAAAAGGCACATATTATTTTAGATATAGAAGATTATCGTGAAAAAAGAAAGAAAGCATTAGAAGAACTAGCAGATAAACTTGCAAGAACTGTTATTAGAACAGGAAAACAAGTTACATTAGAACCAATGTCTGCTTATGAGAGAAAAATGATTCATAATCGTTTACAAGATAGCCAAAGAGTAAAAACATATAGTATTGGTGAAGAACCTTATAGAAAAGTAGTTATAACAAAAAAATAATAAAAATCGGAAGTCAAAGTTCGGATTTTAGTTTTAAAAAGGCTAATTCTAACTTTGACTTTTTTATTGTATAGGAAAAATCGCAGATTTTTGCTATACAACAAGGTTAGGTTTCTTATGGCAATTTGTAAGAAAATACATTTTTATAGAAATATAAGGTTATAGTAATTAAAAATATTAATAGAGTTTTGTAAGGAGAAAAGAAAAATGGAAACAATAGTAGCGATTTCAACAGCAGTAGGGACAGGAGGAATCGGAATTATAAGAATGAGTGGAAAACAGTGTTTTGAAATATTAGAGAAAATATTTAAGCCAAAAAAAGAGCAAAAAATAGAAGAAATAAAAGGTTATACAATTAAATATGGTCATATTGTAAACTATCAAACAGAAGAGAAAATAGATGAAGTTCTAGTATCTTATTTTAAAGCACCAAAAAGTTACACAACAGAAGATATGTGTGAAATAAATTCACATGGAGGAACTGTAGTAGTACAAACCATTTTAGAACAATGTCTAATGGCAGGTGCTAGACTTGCTATGCCAGGGGAATTTACTCAAAAAGCATTTTTAAATGGAAGAATCGATTTATCACAGGCAGAAGGAATTATTGATTTAATTAATAGTAAAACACAAAAAGAAGCAGAAGCATCTTTTAAGCAATTAGAAGGTGTTTTGTCTAAAAAAATACAAGAAATACGTAAAGATATTTTAAATGTAATGGCTGATATTGAAGCATCTATCGATTATCCAGAATATGATATTGAGGAAGTAAGTAATGAAAAAGCAAAAAAAGAATTAGAACAAATTAGAGATAAATTAAAAGCATTAGAAAATAGTTTTCATACAGGAAAGTTATTAAAAGAAGGAATTCGTACAGTTATTATAGGGACACCAAATAGTGGAAAATCCTCTTTATTAAATGCTATTTTAAATGAAGAAAGAGCCATTGTAAGTAATATAGAAGGAACAACAAGAGATACCATAGAAGAAATGGTAAATCTTGATGGTATTCCATTAAAATTAATTGATACAGCAGGAATAAGAAATACAGAAAATGAGATTGAAAAAATAGGGGTAGAAAAAGCTTTAAAGTTATTAGAAGAAGCAGATTTAACTATTGCTATATTTGATAATACAAAACCACTTGAAAGAGAAGATAGAGAAATCATAGAATTGATTAAAGACAAAAAAACAATTATTTTATTAAATAAGATAGATAAAAAAGAGATTAAGCCAGAGAATGAATTAGAACTTCAAAAGTTAAACAAGCCGATACTTAAAATTTCTGCAAAAACAAAAGAAGGGTTAGAAGAACTTTATAAGCAGATTATAAAAATGTTTCATTTAGAAGAAATTGAATTAAACGATGGAAGTCTAATTACCAATATAAGACACAAGGAACAAATTAGAAAGGCTCTAAAATCGATTTTAGAGGGAGAAAAAGGTATAGACAGTAAAATACCAATAGACCTAATAGAAATTGCCTTAAAAGACGCTTTAGAGGCTTTGAGTGAAATCACTGGTGAAAATGTTTCAGAAGATATAATTAATGAGATATTTTCTAAATTTTGTCTAGGTAAATAGCTATAATTTAACCTATGAGTTTTGAATAGAAGGCTGTGAAACATGCTATTTAAAGTATGTTACAGCCTGTGAAACATTTTCACAAAACAACAACAAAAAGACAACAATGAACAATAAAGTATAAGTGGCAAGCGTTGGATAAACAAAAAACATGACAAAAAGTATCGCGAACACGGTTTTTTGTTTCATAAAAAACACAAAACTTTTAATAGAAAAATTAAAAATAAGAACCATTAGAAGAAAAAATAGTAATAGTAATTCAATTTTTTTATAGATGGATACAATAAGAAAGGAATGAAATAAAAAAATGAAATATGATGCAGGAAAATATGATGTAGCAGTTATAGGAGCAGGACATGCGGGGTGTGAGGCAGCACTAGCAACAGCAAGACTGGGATTAAAAACTTTATTATTTTCAATTAGTTTAGAAGCTGTTGCAAATATGCCATGTAATCCACATATTGGAGGTAGTTCAAAAGGGCATTTAGTAATGGAAATAGATTGTCTTGGCGGAGAGATGGGGAAAAATATAGATAAAACTTATACCCAATTAAGAATGTTAAATACTTCAAAAGGACCAGCAGTTTATTCTTTAAGGGCACAAGCAGACAGAAAAAAATATCAAATGGAAATGAAACACACCTTAGAAAAACAAGAGAATCTCTATTTAAAACAGGCAGAAATTGTAGATATTGGAGTAGAAGAGGGAAAAGTAAAGTGGGTAGAAACCAATATAGGAGCAGTTTATCAAGTAGATAATGTAATCTTAGCAACAGGAACTTATTTAAAAGGAAAGATTTATATAGGAGAAGTTTCATATGAAAGTGGGCCAGATGGTGTATTTCCTGCTAATAAATTGTCAGATATGTTAACAAAGATGGGAATTTCTTTGGTAAGATTTAAAACAGGTACACCAGCCAGAGTAAATAAAAATTCTATTGATTTTTCCAAAATGGAAAGGCAAGATGGTGATAAAAATCCTGTAGCGTTTTCATTTGAAGATAAAATAGAAGAAAAAGAAGAACAATTACCATGTTACTTAACATACACTAATGAAAAAACACATGAAATTATTCGCCAAAATTTACATAGGTCACCTTTATATGCAGGAGAAATCACAGGAACAGGACCAAGATATTGTCCTTCAATTGAAGATAAAGTAGTTAGATTTGCAGATAAAGAGAGACATCAGCTTTTTATAGAACCTGTGGGAAGAGATACAGATGAGATGTATGTTCAAGGTATGAGTTCTTCTCTTCCAGAAGATGTACAAATTGCAATGTATCGCACTATTGCAGGACTAGAAAAAGTAGAGTTTACAAGACCAGCATATGCAATTGAATATGATTGTATTGATCCATCTGAATTAAAATTATCATTAGAACATAAGAAAATAGAAGGAATGTTTTTTGCAGGGCAAATTAATGGAACATCTGGATATGAAGAAGCTGCTGCACAAGGAATTATGGCAGGAATTAATGTAGCACAAAAAGTAAGAGGAAGAAAGCCAATTATTTTAGACCGTTCAGAGGCATATATAGGAGTATTAATAGATGATATTGTTACAAAAGGAACGAATGAACCTTATAGAATGATGACCTCTAGAGCAGAATATCGTTTATTGTTAAGGCAAGATAATAGTGATTTGAGATTAACACAAATAGGATATGATGTAGGGCTTATTACGCAAGAACGTTATCAAAAATTTTTAACAAAAAAGAAAGCAATAGAATTAGAAATAGAAAGACTTGAAACAACTGTTATTAAGCCAACAGCGGAAGTAAATAAATTTTTAGAAAACTATAATTCTTCTGTTCTTACAACAGGTGCAAGATTAGCAGAATTATTAAGAAGAACAGAATTAAATTATGAAATGTTAAAAGAAATAGATAAAGATAGAAAAGAGTTACCAAAAGAAGTGACAGATGAAGTAGAAATAGAGGTAAAATATAAAGGCTATATTAAATTACAACAGCAACAAGTAGAAAAGTTTAAGAAATTAGAAAAAAAATTATTACCAGAACAAATTAATTACGAAGAATTAAAAGGATTGAGGCTAGAGGCAAGACAAAAACTAAACAAAATAAGACCACATTCAGTAGGACAAGCATCTAGAATTTCAGGAGTTTCTCCAGCAGATATAGCAGTACTTTTAATTTACTTAGAACAAAATAAAAAAGAAAAATAAGTGTAAAAATAAATAGAATAGGAGAGAAGATGGAACAAGAAGTATTTGTACAAGAATTAATTGAGAAATCGTCAAAATTGTCCCTTAATTTAGAGAAAGAAAAAGCAATAAAGTTTTATCAGTATATGCGGTTTATTACAAGAATGGAATGAAAAAATAAATTTAACAGCTATTATAGAACCTCAAGAGATACTTTTAAAACATTTTATAGATAGTCTAACAATAGCACCATATATCCAACCAAATCAAAAGATTTTAGATATAGGAACAGGAGCAGGTTTTCCTGGAATCCCACTAAAAATTGTTTGTGAAAATGCACAAATAACATTATTAGATGCTTTAAATAAAAGAATTCGCTTTTTAGAGACTGTAATTCAAGAGCTAAATTTGGACAATATACAAGCAATTCATGGAAGAGCAGAAGAATATAGTAAAAAAGTAGAAACAAGAGAACACTATGATATTGTAACATCTAGAGCAGTAGCCAGATTAAATGTATTATTAGAATATATGTTGCCATTTACAAAAGTAGGTGGAAAATGTATTTGCATGAAGTCAGTAAATATAGAAGAAGAATTAGAAGAAGCTAAAAAAGCAATTAAAATTTTAGGAGGAGAAATCGAAAAGATAGATACAATAATACTTCCACAAACAGATATTTCTAGGAATTTAATTATAATAAAAAAAGTAAAAAATACACCAAACAAATATCCTAGAAAGGCTGGTACTCCTGCAAAAGAGCCAATTGTTTAAAAGTAAAATTGAAGATAAAAAATAATTAAATTAAATAAAAATTTTTTGAGTTATTTTTCAAAATTGCATTGACATATAATGAATATTTTTATATCATTAATATGTCAATTTTTTTATTCTAAATATTAAAAAGTTAGACTAAAAATAGTAAAAAACAACAGAAAAAACAGTTTACATAAAAACAAAAGGAGGCAATAGAATTGGGAAAAGTTATATCGATAGCAAACCAAAAAGGTGGAGTAGGAAAAACCACAACATCAGTAAACTTAAGCACTTTGCTAGCCAAGAGAGGAAAAAAGGTATTACTAATTGATGCAGATCCACAAGGAAACGCAACAAGTGGTATTGGATCTGATAAAAATGTGGAATTTTCTGTATATGATTTAATTATTAGTGATGATGTAGAGCCAAAAGATACTATACAAAAAACTGAAATTAAAAACTTATCAATTTGTCCATCTAATATAAATTTAGCAGGAGCTGAAGTAGAGCTAGTTTCTATGATGTCTAGAGAATATAGAATGAAAGAAAAGCTAGATATGATAAAAAAGGATTATGATTACATTTTAATAGATTGCCCACCATCTTTAGGACTAATCACATTAAATGCATTCACAGCATCAGATAGTGTATTAATTCCTGTACAGTGTGAATACTATGCATTAGAAGGACTAGGACAATTAATTAATACCGTTAATCTAGTAAAAAAACACCTAAATAAAGAATTTGAAATTGAAGGTGCATTACTAACAATGTATGATATAAGAACAAATTTATCAAATCAAGTAGTAAAAGAAGTAAATAGATATTTCGAAAATAAAGTATATAAAACTGTTATTCCAAGAAATGTAAAATTGAGTGAAGCACCTAGTTATGGAATGCCAATTTCTGTATATGATCCAAGGTCAAAGGGTGCAAAAAGCTATGATAAATTTGTAAAAGAATTTTTAAAAAATAATGAAACAAATACTAAAGGAAAACACGCAATGTAAAATAAAAGGAGAGGTGATAGAAAGATGGCAGTAAAGAAAACAGGATTAGGAAGAGGATTAGATGCATTATTTAATGAAAATCAATTAACCAAAGAGGAAGAAAAAAAGTTAAAAGATGGAGAAGAGATTATTCAAAATATTAAAATCACGGAAATAGAGCCTAACAGAAATCAACCAAGGAAAAGTTTTCCAGCAGAATCTATAGAAGAACTTGCAAAATCTATTGAAATATATGGGGTAATACAACCTATTATTGTTTCTAAAAAAGATGGTTATTATGAAATAATTGCCGGAGAAAGAAGATGGAGAGCATCTAAAAAAGCAGGCTTAAAAGAAATGCCATGTATTGTTAGAGAAACAGATGAAAGAAAAACAAAAGAGATTGCATTAATAGAAAATATTCAAAGAGAAGATTTGAATCCAATAGACAAAGCAAGGGGGTTTAGACAATTATTAGATGATTATGGCATGACACAACAACAACTAGCAGATACAGTAGGACTTAATAGAACAACAGTTACCAATACTTTACGTTTATTAAATTTAGATGAAAGAGTTATGGCATTAGCAATTGAAGGAAAGCTTACAGAAGGGCATTGCAGGTCATTACTTAGCATTGTAGATCCAGATAAACAATACTCAGCAGCACTTAGAATTGTTGAAAAAGGTGAAACTGTTAGAGATATAGAGCAAAAAATTCAAAACAAGAAAAAAGCACCAAAAAAAGAAGAAGATAGAAGAGAAGCTATTTGTAGAGATATAGAAGATACTTTCCAAAGCTTTTTTGGAACAAAAGTAAAGTTAAATGCAGGAAAAAGAAGTGGAAAGATAGTAATACAATATTCTACAAATGAAGATTTAGAAAGAATATTAGGCTTATTAAAATAGTAATATTATAAATAAGGAATACAAGCAAAAGAAATATCTGCAAAATTAGACTATAGCAATAGTAGTATAACAATGGATTTATACTCTCATTTATATGAAGAAACAGACAGACAAGTAGCAGATATGTTTGAAGAATTAATTAAAGTAAATTAGTGGTTGACACACGGTTGACAAATAACGAAATTTCCAAAAATTCCTATTGACAAGCATAAGCAAAATATGTTAATATATATACTGTTACCGAGTTCGGTAACAGTAACATGCAGAGGTGGTCGAGTTGGTTTATGGCACCAGTCTTGAAAATTGGCGTGCGTTTATAGCGTACCGTGGGTTCGAATCCCACCCTCTGCGCCAAATAGGTTTTTAACAAAATAAATTAAAAATTTGGAGGCTTACCCAAGTGGTTGAAGGGGACAGTTTGCTAAACTGTTAGGGTTCGTAAGGGCCGCGAGGGTTCAAATCCCTCAGCTTCCGCCAAAAACACAGTAAAAACATATATTTTACTGTGTTTTTATATTCAATAAAAGTATAATATCCCGAAATATATCCATGGTTATTAGATGTAATAGAGGAAATGGATATGGAGATTTATTTTATAAGGATTTATAGAGATTAATTAAAAGCCAAAAAAATAAATGCCTTGATATGGCAGAAGAAATATGAGGGATTGAAAAAAGATAAAATCTTTGCTATCATAATATTGTAAATAATAAGAGATTTTTATATAAATAAAATGTAAGGAGGCAAAAAAATGAGTGAGAAGGTATATACATTAGAAGAAATAAAACTAATATTGAGAAAAGTATTAGAAAATATGCCAGTATATAGAGTTGTATTATTTGGTTCTTACGCTAAAAATACAGCGACCAAGAGTAGTGATTTAGATTTAGTGATAGATACGAAAGAACAGTTAATGGGCTTTAAATTATATAGCTTAATAGCAAAGATAGAAGAGGCCTTTAATAAACAAGTGGATGGATTTGAAAAATGCGAGATTATAGAAAATTCAAGAATAGATGAAGAAATAAAAAGAACAGGAGTTATTGTATATGAAAAATAAAGAATACATATCATTTATAAAAATGATAGAATATATTGACAAATCAATAGAATATACAAAAGGATATAGTTTTGAAGAATTTAGTATAGATAATAAAACAATAGACGCAACTGTATTTAATATTAGTCAAATTGGAGAATTAGTTAAGAATATATCACAAGAAACAATGGATAAATATTCTAATATAGAATGGAACATGATAAAAGGATTAAGAAATAGAATAGTACATGATTATGAAGGAATTAGCTTAAAGAGTATATGGCATGTATTAGAGTATGATATAGAAGATTTAAAGGTAGATATACAAAACATTTTAAGTCAAGAAAAAGATAATATTGATATACAATAGAAAAAATTTTGATATTTTATATCGGGAAGATATCGGGATTTTTAAAGAGCAAATTCTAAAAGTGTTGAAATATCAAGGCAATATAGGTATGATGAGACAGTTTACTAAACTGTTAGGGTTCGTAAGGGCCACGAGGGTTTAAATCCCTCAGCTTCCGCCAAAGAAACATCTAAGAAATTAGGTGTTTTTTATTATATAGAAAATATTATGAAACTTTTTATTTGGGTCAAATTTAGGATAAAATAATAATAGATAAATATAGTAAAGATTTATAAAAAATTAATCTTGTAAAATAAAAAATAGACGCAATAAAATAGATTTTAAGACATTAAAAAAAATAAGGAATAAAATTATATATTAAAAAGAATAAATGCTTTAAAAATAATTTATTTGCAAATTATTAGAAAATAATAAAATAAATAAAAATTAATAGAATTTATTTTATAAATAATTAGAATAAAAGCACCTTTTTAATAAAAAAGAAAATAAAAAGTGATAAATAAAAAAGAAATAAAAGTAATAAAAAAATATAAAACATTGCAAAATGAGAAAAAATAAAAATAAGAAAAAAAGAAACTAAGAAAATAAATAATAGTAAAAATCAAGAGATAATAACTTAAAACAAAAAATGACAAAAAAGCAAATCTACAAAAATAGAATAAATAATGAAGATAGAAGAAAAGAGAAAAAGTTTTAGAAGAAAAACAAAAAAGGAAACAGATGTATTCAAAGAAACAATTAAAAATATATGAAGAATATATCGGAATAAACAAAAAAGTAATTTTAAAGAAACAGAATACTTAAAAATAAATAAGTAGACATAAAGTTTGAAACAAAGAAAAAATTCCTAAAAAGAAAAATGAAAGTAAAGCTATCAAATGAGAAAAAATAGTAATAATGCTAAATTGACAATATATAAGGTAAAGAAGAGTTCAGCAAAAGTGAATTTAAAATTTAATAAAAATATAGAAAATGAAAAAAAGTTTTAAGAATAGTTGGAAGGAAATTTTGGAAAAAAATATAAAATAAAGAGAAGCAAAAAGTAATAAATAAAATTATAATTATTTATTATTAAAATAGTTAATAATAGAACAAATAAAAACAAAAAAGAAAAGATAATTTTAAAGAAATTCTATTTTAAATTAATAGAGAATTTTTTATCCATTAAATAAATTATAATTTATTAAAAAAGAGTAAATTATTAGAATAAAATAATAATAATATAAAATTAAATAAATGATATATAATAATTAAAAATAAGAAAATTAATATTAATAAAAAATGGAAAGTATAAAAAATGATAATTTCATAAAAAAACAATTATATAAAAAATTGAAAAAAGAATTTCTAACAGGTATAAAAAAATATTAATAATAAAATGTAAATTAAAAAAAGGAAATAAATGAAAATATTAAAATGGAAAAAATTTTAATAAATTAGAATAAGAAATTTAGCTAAAACAAAAAACATGAATTATTAAATAATTAAATATAAAAAATAAAATATTTAAATAATTAGAATAGACTATAATCAAAATTAATTAATAAAAAAAATAATAAATGAATAATAAAATAGGTAGAGTGATATTTTTATTAAATTAAACACAAAGAAAAAGAAAAGATAAAATATAAAAAAACTTTAATAAATATAAAATTGAAAATTATAAAAAATATAAAAGGGGGATCAGGAGTAAAAAATATTATAAAGGAAGTAAAGTTTAGATAGGTAAAATTAAAATGTCAAAAAAGCAATGTTCAAAAATAAAGAATCATACAAAAGAAAAAGAGAATGAAAGAGATAAAGAGAGCAAGGAAAACAAAAGACGAACAAGAGTATGAAAACAAATTAAAAATTAGGATCAAAAACATAACGGAATGATTAAACAAAACAATATTGGAAAAAGAAACATAGAAAAAAGATGAAGTAAACATAAAAACTAGCAAGATGTAATTACTTTCAGAGAGAGATTATACATAAGATAATAGGATTTGTATGAGATTATATAAATGTCAAATTGACATCTTTAAAGTTTGCGAACATTTGATTATATATAGGTAAGCTAATATTCAAAAAATAGAAAATTTGAGTTTAAGTTAATAAGAGTTTTTTTGTTTTTGGTGATATAAAAAAATAAATAGTAGCAAGAAAGAAAAATTAGAAAATAAATAATATTTAAAAAAATAAAAATTTGGATTTTCATTTTAATAAGAGAATAATTATTGATAAAATTAATTAGCAATATAAAATATTTAATGAAATAATTCTTATTTTTATAAATATAAAAAATAAACTCATGAATAATAAAGTTAAAATATATAATAAAAAAATTTAAACTAAATAAAAAAGTAAAAAATAAAAGATTAAAAACTTATGATAAAAATTAATAGAAAAAATAGAGAATTAAAATTGCATTTATAAAAAATAAATAAAGTGAAAATAGAAATTAATAAAAAAGGAAATGAAAAAATAGAAAATAAAAAAGCGTAATAAAATAATTTTTTTGCTTTAATCAATTAAATAAAAAAATTTGAAAAGAAAAAATATAATTAAGAATAAATTTTTAAAATATAAAAAACAAAAATATATAATTAAGAATGAATTTTTAAAATATAAAAAACAAAAATGTATAATTAAGAATAAACTTTTTAAATATAAAAATAGATTATATAAAATTACATATTAATTTATAAATAAAAAGAATAAATATAAAAATAAAAAAGAAAAAAAGTAAGAATTAAAATAAAAGTTATACAAAATATAAAATAATGAATCAGATAAATTAATAGAAGAATTTTAGGGTAGGAATAAAGTTGTCAAAATAACAACTCTTAAAACAGGAGATAAGAACTATAGTTAGTAAAGAAAGAAATAGAAAGAATTAAAATCTAAATAAAAAAAGAACAAGTGTATTTAAACTATTAAGATATTAAAAGGTAAAACAGTAACGGAATAAATAAAATATGGCAATTTGTAAGGAAAGGTAGAAATAACGCAAAAAGTATACATAAAACACAAGGAAAAATAAGAATGAAGGGAGGGGCATTAGCCAGAAAAAGAAGTAACGTGAATAAGAAAAGAAAAGTGTCAAATTAGCAATAAAATGGAAAAGCTAATAGCTAGTAATTTTAAAAATAGAATAATAGAAAAATTTAATAAAAGAAAAAGTAGATTTTAAATAAAATATTTTTTTGAAGTTAAAAGATTATAGTTACCAGAAAATAATAATATATTAAAGTAAAAAATATAAAAAAAGTAAAGACAATTTTATATATTTTTAAATAGATAATTTTTATAATGTAATATAAAAAATAAATGGAAAATATTTCATAAATAAAAAATAGAAATTATATAGATAATTAAATAAAAAATAAATTCTAAAAAAAATAAACAAAAAAGTAAAAAATGAAATAGAGAAAAAATTTAAATATAATTTTTGAATTTAAATAAAAAGAATTTAATTAAAAAAATTTTGAAAATTAAAAAGAGATAAAAAAGTAAATAAGAAAAGAATAATATAATAATTTATGGAAAATAAAAAAATTAAATAATAATACAGAGAATTATTAGTAGAAATAAAAAATATTTAAATAGAAATAATATAAAATAAAAAATTGTAAAAAAACCAAAAATATA
Organism: uncultured Clostridium sp.; assembly: GCA_947073285.1. Lineage (GTDB taxonomy): Bacteria > Bacillota > Clostridia > TANB77 > CAG-508 > CAG-273. The sequence goes on from CAMTJT010000007.1 coordinate 85,352, forward strand.
AATTATAAAATAATTAAAAATAAAAAATAAGATATTTAAATAATTAGAATAAACTATAATCAAAATTAATTAATAAAAAAAAACAATAATAAATGAATAACAAAATAATCATGGTAATATTTTTATTAAATTAGATACAAAGAAAAATTAAAATATAAAAAAACTTTAATAAATATAAAATTGAAAATTATAAAAAATATAAAAGGGGACAGGAGTAAAAAAATATTATAAAGGAAGTAATGTTTAGATAGGTAAAATTAAAAGTGTCAAAAAAGCAATGTTCAAAAATAAAGAATCATACAAAAGAAAAAGAGAATGAAAGAGATAAAGAGAGCAAGGAA
>CAMTJT010000008.1 GCA_947073285.1 uncultured Clostridium sp.
TTGAAAATTCTGCTGCTGGCTCTTCTGGTACTGGTGGTTCTTCTATTTCTTCATCTCCTCCACCATTTCCTTCTCCACTTCCTCCATTTAAGTAATTTTGCATTTGGTTTGTAATATCTCCTAATGATTCTTGTTCTTTTTCCATTGCATTATTGGTTGCATCTGCTGCTCTTTGTGCCATATTAATGATTCCATTTTCTCCTAGCACAAACGTGATTGTTATTCCTGCCAAAATCAAAAGTACCACAATGGTTACTACTAACGCTATTAGTGTGATTCCGCTTGTTCTACTCATTTTGTTTACCTTTTGCTTCTTTTTCTCACTCATTTTTTCTCGTCTCCTTTTTTATATTTTCTTTTGTATTTTGCCCATCTTCTTCCATTTTTATACCTTACTTTTTTAGTACTATAGGCTTAAATTTTAAGTACTTCATAAGATGAGCTTTTACATACGCTATTTATAGATAACTTATTTTATAGTATACTTTATCTGAAAACGAATGTAAACAAGAAAAAACATTGCCTTTCCTTTATTACAAAGCAATGTTTTTTCTTTATATGCATTTTTTCTTACTCTCAGGCAACTTTCGAATTCATTTTTGTATCAAAAATTGCCATCTTGTTCCTTCTTGTAACACAATTGTAATTAAAATGTCATATTTTTTACTATTCTATTGTTTTTGATTTCTCTTTAATCAAAAGAGAAGTTGTTCTAAGGCTTTTGCAATTTCCTGTTTTGTTTCACACTCTGTCACAATTCCACTTTGCCCAATAATCATTGCCCAATGTTTGCCCTTTCCAATTTTAGATAGGTCATTGGCAACAATGTAATCTGCCTGATTTTTTACTCTAAGTGCAGAGGCTACTTCGTAAAGTTCTTCTTTGCTGACACCTTCTAACAGCTTAAATCCAATCAAAGTTACATCAGGTGCCATCTTCTTAATTAACCCAATCACCTTTGGCGTAAGAGTAAGCATTGCCATAAGATGTGGCTCATAAGAAGAAATTTTGGTACTATTATTACACACTACTGTCGGATTTTCAAAGATTCCCATTAGGGTTTCTTTGGTAAGTGCATTTTTATCCTGTGCATTTTGAATGGTCTGCCAAATTTCATCTACTAAGTCTTCTGCACGAATGACATACTTTCCTTTATAGTCTCCTACTGCCGACGAATGAATGATAATATCAATTTTATCAGTAGCAAAAATCTTTTCCAAAGCTTCAATTAGGTCTTGGGTGGTCTCTACAGTTACAAGTTCCACTTTTTCGCTTTGTACTCTTGGCTTATATGCCATTTTAGGAGAAATATAGTAGATTTTGTCAATTTCTTCTCCTCTATCTCCTAATAGTGTTTCTGCCATGGTACAACCAAGTGCCCCTGTGGACATATTGTCAATTACCATAACAGCATCCAGTCTTTCTCTAGTAGAACCAGCAGTAATAATAATCCTTTTACCCATTGCTATTTCCTCCTCATTTTTTCCTATTATTTGAATTGGTGGTACTTCGAGTTAAATCATCTTCTAATGCTACCCTTAGCTAATAGTGCTTGAAAATAAGCATCTTTTACTCTTTTTCTAGGTAGAACCTTAGAATCACTATAGTATTTCTACAATGACATTTCTAGGATTATTGATATAACTATCACTCCTCCCAAACTTGCTTAAGCTTTCTGGGAACAAAAACTCACCATAAATAGCTTGTGCTGTATCGCTTTTTAAGGATGCTACATGGCATGCATGTTTTTTGTTTTCTATTCCCTCCATTCTTAACCACTCTTTTTCATGAATAGAAATTGGTCCATAGATATAGCTTTTCCCATCTCCATATGGTTTGCCTTGGTAAGTTCCTACACAGTTTAGTGTAAAGGTATACAGATTTTCTACATGGTTATGGATACATACTGTTTCTTCTTCAAATACGTGTGTGTTGGAATTAGAACATATTGCGAAAATTCCAAATAGCTGCTTTTGCAAAACAGGATTTCTCGCAATAAAGTATGCTAAATGGTAATATTCCATGCAGTTTAAAATGTAAATTTTCTTTCCCTTTACCCAAAACTCATGCTCACTGATTTGCTCTTGCAAAAACTCTTCTGGTGAAATATAGGTGACTTTTCTTGCCATTGGTTCTGCTCCTGATGCATACGCTTTTGGTATCTCCCTTTTTTCACCATCTTGGAAAATAACTGTTGTATTAATGCCATCTTTGTAGTAACTACCTGCTACAATAATTCTCCCTTTAGAAAGTTCCTGATACTTTTTCTCGTATTTTGCAAGGTATGCCATCTCTGGAAATAGAGCAATGTCTGGCTTTAAGGTTTCTATTTTTTGAAATGCTGCTACTATTTGCCTTTGAACTTCGTCTGTTTCAATTAAATATTCCTCCTTGCTATTGCAATCTAACTGAACCTTTAACTGAATCATACACACAGATAAATAATTATTTACCCGCATTTTGGTATACTCCTTTCTTGTTGATGATTGTATTATACTTTCTTTTGTGATATAATTCAAATATATATTATTTATACTCAATATAACTCGAGGTTATATCGAAACAAAATAGCTATGTGTAGAATTACTTTTTTCATTTTTAAAGGTGTTACTACAACATTTGCTATACAATTTTAAAAGGAGATTACAAACTATGAATATTAATTATGAATCTTATAAAATTTTTTATACGGTTGTTCTTTATCGGTAGTATTAGTAAGGCTGCTAATAGTTTATATATTTCACAACCAGCTATTACTAAATCTATTCAAAAACTAGAACAAGAACTTGAAATTACTTTATTTAATAGAGGGCCTAAAGGTGTTACTCTAACAGAAGATGGCAAAGTTTTTTACCATTTTATTAAAAATGGTGTAGAAAGCTTTATGAATGGAGAGCATAAAATTACTTCTTTAAAAAAGTTGGAAACTGGTACTATAAAAATTGGGGCTAGTAGCACTGTAACAAAGCATTTTTTATTACCTTTTATTGAAGAATTTCATCGTCTTTTTCCTAATATTGATATTTCTATTACTAATCATTTAACTCGTAATTTACTATCAGAGTTAAAAAAAGGAAGTGTTGATTTTCTAATTGTCAATCTTCCTATGGCAACTGATGAAGAGCTAAGTATTACCCCTTGTGCTACCTTACATGACTGTTTTGCTGGTAATTTGACATATAAAAAGCAAATATCTAACAAAATTTCTTTGCAAGATTTAGTTTCTAATTTTCCTATTATAACACAAAAAGAACCCTCTAATACGAGAGCCTTTTTGAATAGTGTTATGGCAAAAAATAATATTGATTTTCACCCTAAATTTGATATTGTAAGTTATGGTTTAGTAAAGGATTTTGCTAAGATTGGTATGGGCATTTCTTATATTACTAAGGAATTTGCTAAAGAAGAATTAGAAAATAAGTTGCTTTTTGAAATTCCTATTAAAGAAAAAATACCAACAAGAGGTTTAGGAATTGTGCTACCTAAACATAGTATTACCAGTTTTTCTACTCAAAAGTTTATTGACCTTATTTTAAATGGTAGTTCTTCTGTTTCTTTATCATAATTCTTCTTGAAATGAAAAACTTTTGAGGATTTTCTTTTTATATTTTAGATAGCTATCATAAAACTAGTTTAGCAATTCATAAATTCGCTTTTTCATTTGATAGTTCTGCTCGTTTTTGATTACTAAGTACCATAAATAGCTTAGTATGATAACAAAAGCAATATTATGAATATATAAAATTAAAATGCTAGTAACAATTGTTAAGATGATAGTGGTGACTTTAGCTATGTAATTTACTACTTCGTAGGCCTTTTCTTTACCTTTTATCATGTGTATGATTTCTTGCAAAATTCTTCCTCCATCTAATGGGTAAATAGGAAGTAAATTAAAAATTGCTAATAATAAGTTTGCATATACAATCGTTTGAATCTGTAAAGATGCTCTTTTATAAAAAGCTAGAACAATAATAGCTATAAAACAATTGACTAGTGGCCCTGCAAATGCAATTACTAATTTTTTAATTGCCATTTCATTTCCCTTTTTTATCTTTTTGTTGTAGTCTTCTATGTATGACTTAAAATGAATTTGAAATCCAAATGGATTTATTTTAAGACTCTCTGGTTTAAACCCGAAGGGCTAGTCCACAAACTAAATGGCCTAATTCATGAATTAAGGCAAATAGCATTAAAAATGCATATAGCTCTATTTGTTTTGTGAACCAAAATAAAATAGCAAATAAGAAAATTTTCAAATCTACTTTAATACTCATCCTTTTCTCTCCTTGTTAATGTTACTTTAGGAATGTTGGCTTTTGGGGCAGGCTACCAGTTTGGGACATTTTTTTAATGAATCCTTATTCTTTTAGTGACAAAAGTATCTCAAATACTAACGTTCCCCAAGTAGCACTTATTTCCAACTTAGTATAAGTTCTGGGTTTACAGTTCTTTCACCTCTTCTTATTTCAAAATGTAAATGTGGACCTGTTGTATTTCCTGTATTGCCTGATAAAGCTATCTTTTCTCCTTTTTTCACACTTTGTCCTTCTTTTACTAAAATTTTGCTACAATGTGCATAAATTGTAGTAACATCTTTGTTTACAATTTTTACATGTGTTCCATAATCTCCTTTATCAGAAACTGTGCTTACCTTTCCTTCCATTGCTGATACTATTGTAGTTCCTGTTACTACTCCTATATCAATTCCTTGGTGATTTTCAGATACAATTTCAGTAGGTTCTCTTTTTCCATAACGAGAAGTTATAGTCGCCTTTGCAGGTAACACCATACTAAAATTTTCTTTGATATATTCTGCATCTAGTTCCATTTGTGTTTTTTTACTAGAACTTCCTTCTGAACTTGCTGTTATTGTTTGTTCGTTAGTATTTGCTCCTCCTATCCCTGTTTGCTCATTATTTTGAGAGGCTTGATTATCAGTTTGTTGATTTTGATTATTTTTCTCATCTTCATTTGTTTTATCTCCCTCATTTTGCTCATTTTGGCTTTCACCTTGCAAATTTTGTGTTTCTCCATTTTGATTTTCTGCATTTCCATTATTTAATGCTTCTGCATTTTGTTTATCCTCATTTGTGTTTTGGCTATTATCTTCTTCGTTTAACCATTCACTTAAAAAACTAAATTTATCTTGATTGTCTTTAAAAAAGTTTTGTGTATTTTCACTTATTGCTTGAAAATTAATATCTGTACTTAAGAATTCTTTTGCCTTATTAATTACATCTTCTGAAAATAGGTAATTGGCATCTTTTATTAAAGAAAATATCAAATAAATTAGAATGCAAATTAGTATTTGCAATGCCATTTTTTTATATAATGCAAATTGCCTATTTTTTGTTCCTTCTGTTACTTGTGAACTAGACATTCTTACATTATTATTGTTTAGTCTTCTACGATAGTAAATTTCTTCTGCTCGTCTTATTCTCTCTTCTGGAGATATTGTTTTTTCCACAAAAATACACCTCTTCCTTTGTAGCTGTTTTCTTTTTCATGTTTATGCTAGGAAGAAATGTTTTATGATTATATTTTAGAACTTCTATTATATAAAATTATCTTTTAGCAATTTTGAAAGAGTTATTTTCTTGATTTTCTTTTTCATTGCAAAGCTAAAAAGTTTTATATTGTTTTTGGTAAAATAAGAAAGGTGTGTGTTAAGGAAACCTAACCTTGTTGTATAGGAAAAATAAGATGCTTTTAAGTGCACCTTATTCTTTTATTTTATAATATATTTATTATAACACTAAGTACTAAACATCCAATTAAAACATAGTTAAAAGCTTTTACCTTTTTATATTTACTCTTCAAATTTTGAACTGTTTTATTTTCTTTTTTATTTTTGTTTTCAATTTTAGAAATATAGTCTGCAATTAGCATTTGTGCTTCTTTTACAATATAATCTTTTGAAGTTTTGCTATGAGTTTTATTATCTTCTGATGATTTTCCATAGCTCTCCTTTGCTTCTTTATCTGCATGTTCTAACTTAGGCACTTTTTGATTTTCTTTTAGCACTACTATTGCCTCTTCTACAATATTAGATGGCAAATCTTTTAATACCACTATATTTTTTAAATTACTTGTATCCATTTCTTACCTCCATTTTACTTTTGTTATTTTCATTTTTGCCATTTTTTTAATGGTTTATACAAGTAATTTTAATTTTTTCAATTGTGTAAAAAAATTTCTATTCATTAAGATTTTTCTACTCAATAAAAACTGACCACTCCCTATTTCTTGAGATGGTCAGTAAACATCTATTGCAATATTCTTTATATAATATTGCAATATTTTACTACATTTTCTATTTTGCTTGACACCCTTTGTGCTAATAATTCCATTTGTTCTACTTTCCAATCTACTTTTTCTTTTCGATTTTCTATTACTGTTTTAAAATTTAACATACCTGGAAAATAAAAACTTTTTCCATAAGCTTTTCCTATTTCTATGCCTCCTCTTCCTATATAAGTATTTCCTATCGGTGCTTCAAAAGCTAATGCTGAATCTACCAAAATAATATTTTTCTTTTTTGTATCTTCTAATTTCTTTAGTACTATGTTCGCATTTTTAAAATGTACAGGATTTTTCATCGTACCTAATACTTGAACCATGGGGTCTTCTTTAAAATATCGTTCTAGCTTTTCTCCCACTCTTGGTCCTAAAGAGTCTGCTATTAATTTATTAGTTCCTATACAAACAAATACATAGTTTTCCATCTTTCATCTCATTCCTTTTCTAAGACTCTAAATTAGTTTAAAAAGAGTTATATGATTGTAATCATTTTCCATCTTTTCGCTTTTTTCTAAATTTGCTTATATTATAAGTATTAATCTTTTGTACAAGAAATGACTTTTATTAGTATTTGTTTTTCCATTTTTATTACTTTTTATTGTTACAATAGGTCAATTTATTTTTATCTATCTTTATCTAAAGAAATGATAATTTTTACATCTTTTGTATTTTGATATTTTTTAATAATGTCTTCTGAAAAGCCTGCCACTTCATTTGAAAGAATAATTGTATCGTAATCTTGCTTAATTAAATCTCTCATGGTTTCGTCTGTTTTTTCTAAATCTCCCAATGAAAAAACATCAAATCCTAATGCTTGTGGCAAACGAAAACTCCTTGTATCTTTTTCATATTTAATCCAAGATATTTTCATTTTTATCACCTACTATTGCTTAGTGTTTGATGTTTTTATTTTTTTATTCTATTTTTTACTAATTTGCATTTTTTACTTTTTATTATTACTAACTTTTCTTTTCATGTTTCTAATTTCTTCTTTTACTTCTTTTTCTACTCGGTAAGATTCTATCATTTTTTGAATGGCTTTATTATGCGTAAAATCGTCTAAATGATTTTGTTTTAATAGTTCCATTACTTTTTGTGGAAATTTTACATAAGCTACTGAAATAGCCCATGCTATTGCCATTTTTACATAATAGCCATCATGTTTTATAGTATCATAAATAGCAAGTACTTTATCTATATATTCTTCTGTTAAGTAATAACTCATTAGCATAATAATTGCAAAACGTAGTTCATATTCTTTTTTGGATTGGCAATATTTTTGTAAATACTGCCATACTTCTTTTTGTGCATAACTTGTAAATTTAAAAGTAGAACAACTGCAATCACAAACTGCCCAATTATCTATCATTGGTACAAATTTATCTAAGTATTCTAATCTTTTTTTCAGTTCTGTTTTGTAATAGCCTATTACAAAACCATATAACATCTTTTCTTCATAGTATTCTATTGGTACATTGTTTAAAAACTCTTCTGGGCTTTCTTTTGCTATTTGTTTTGCCATTTTTCTCAAAATTGGAATACGAACTCCTATAATATCATTTACATTAGGGCATAACTTACTATGAAATTTTTGATATTCTTTATCTTGTTTTGCAAATAGCTCTTCCCTTATGGTTTGCTTAGGACTGTTTTTGTTATTATCTTTTAAAATATTTGATTCCCCCTTATTTTATAATGTAATTTTAACTTCTTTAAAAATATTGCTACTTTTTACTATAACCCTATTAAACAGCTATTCTGCTGCTGGAGGATTTAATATTTTTTGTACATCTTCATCTTGTTTTAATTCTTCTGAGTCAATATATTCTTTTGCTCTTTTATCTTGGCTAATAGCTGCTAAAATAATTTTTTTATTGTTTCTTAATCGTCTACTTGCATACTTTAGAATAAGCCCTTTATTTTTTACAGCTTGAAGTACCACTTCTTCATCATCTCTTAATTCTTTTGAAGCATAATATAAAACTTGACCATCTATTTGCACACCTGCTAAAAATAGTTCTTTATCTGCTCTTAATTTTTCACTAGCATAGCAAGCTGTCCAACCTACTTTTGAAACAGAATTCATAACTACTTCTTTATCATTTTTTAGAGTATCGCTTGCAAATTCTAAAGCAATTGGATTTTGTATTATTGCTGTCATAACTACTTCTTTATCATTTTTCAGTTCTGGTGATGCTAAATCTAAGTTTTTGCCGTCTTCTTTCACTTTTTGAAGTACATATTCTTTATCATTTGACTTTTCTATTTCAAATTCTGCCAATTTTATTTACCCTTTCTTCTTTTTTATGCATTTTATTAGTGTCTATTTTTTACTTTATATTTTTTCTTTTTATTAAATGCTATCTATATACAAACTAAAATTTATTGATTAGTGTTATCTTTGCTTTTTTCTATGTATTGGCATATTCTTACATTAATTATTCATAATTTTAGCTTTCCATAATTTGAATGGTTCTATATTTAGGTTAGGATTAATTGCTCCATAGCCAATTCCTGATTTTTTCATTAGCCTAACTGTTTTTGCTACATCTTGTATTTTATTACTATCTAATGTAACATAAGTAACATGACCCCCATTTGTATAATTATGATATGGTGCTTCTATTTTTATTTTTTCTTCTACCGAAATAGCATATTCTGCTGGAATATGGAAAGAGTGTGTATACCCTTCTTTATCTGTAATGCCTTTTAATTTTCCAAAAATAGCTTGATCTTTTTTTATAAATTTTTCTTCTAGTTCTTCTGATGGAGTTCCCATTAAGTTAAAGTTTAAATTGTATTTTTCTGTATATTCATCACATTTTTTTCTCATAAATGTTACTATTTTTAGTCCTAATTTTTGTGCTTGTTCATCTTCTCCATGATGCTTACCTGTTAAGGCTTTTAGGCATTCTGCTAATCCAATAAAGCCAATACTTAAGTTTCCATGTTTCAATACTTTTTTTAGGTTATCTGCTTGTTTTAATTTTTCACTGTCTATCCATAAGTTTTGCCCCATTAAAAATGGAAAGTTACATACCTTTTTCTTTGTTTGCACTTCATATCTTTCTATTAATTGGTCTTTTACTAAATCCATTTTTTCTTCTAATTCTGCAAAAAACTTTGTTAAATCTGCTGTTTCATTTGATCTTATGCCATGTTTGATTCCTAATCTTGGCAAATTAATGGTAGTAGTTGACAAGTTTCCTCTTTGTGTGCTTATCTGTTTATTGGTATCTACCATATTTTCTAATATTCTAGTTGTACTTCCCATATAACATGCCTCTGTTTGGTAGTTTTCTTTTTGATAAAGTTTACTATTAAATGGTGCATCTAAAAATGAGAAGTTTGGAAATAGCCTTTTGGTAGATACTCTACATGCTAATTCAAATAAATCATAATTTGGATCTTCTGGATTATAGTTTATACCTTCTTTCATTTTAAAGATACATGCTGGGAACACTGGTGTTTCTTCATTTCCAACACCTGCTTCTATTGCTTCTAAAAAGTTTTTTATTACCATTCTTCCTTCTGGTGATGTATCTGTTCCAAGGCTTATCGAAGAATGTGGTGGTATTACCCCTTCTTTTGAATACATAGTATTTAAGTTATGAATAAATCCTTCCATTGCTTGATAGGTAATATGATTTGTTTTTTGCAAAGCTTTTTTATAGGAAATACGAAACATTCTTTTTAGTTCTTCTGATTCTCGTGAATATTTATCAAATAAATCTTCTTCTAATTCAATGGTATTTATTTTTTCTATTTCTCTTTCTATTCCATTGATTGCTATAAATTTATCAAAATCAGTTAGTTCTAAGTAGTCAAATATTAGTTGCCTTAATTGCTTTTTAAATGTTTTTAAAACCCCGTGCTTTCATATCATAGTCAAATGCTGTTATGCTTTGCTCACCATGTTGTTCATTTTGGTTAGATGAAATAGCAATGGTAGCAAGTGCAGTATATGACATAATATCATTTGGCTCTCTTAAAAATCTATTTTTTTCACCAAATCCATCTTCATATAATTTTTGAAGATTGATAGAACAATTTGTAGTAGTTCCCATTGGTAAAAAGTCCATATTGTGAATATAAATATCTCCATTTTCATGTGCTCCTGAAAACCTTTTTTTCATTAAGTAGGTAATAGCAAATTGTTTTGAAATGGTACTTCCATATTGTAGCATGGTCTCCATAGATGTTTTATTTTCTATATTTTCTTTTCTATTTTCGTCGGTACTAGTTGTTTTTAGTCCTAAGTTTTCTAATCCTTTTAAAAATTTATGTTGCTTTTTTTCATCAAAAAACAGTTGTCTTGATTGTGCTCTTTTTTCTCGATAACTTGAAAATGCTTCATATACATCTTGATATCCATTGTTTTTTAGTTCTTCTTCAATAAAGTCTTGTATTTCTTCTATTTTAATTTTTTCACTTTCTACTTTTTCTATTCTAGAAAGTACTTTACTATATACTTTATTGACATCTGTTTCATCATACTTTACTTTAGTAGTTTCTTCAATTCTAATAACGTCTCCAAAGCCTTTTTGAATTGCTAAAGCTATTTTAGCTCCTTCAAATTCTACTTTTTTTCCATCTCTTTTTACGACTGTTTTACTAGCTACTTTTTCTGGTACTTCTATTAACATTTGGCATACCTCCTTTATCTATTTTTCTTTTGTATTTATTTAATACCTTTTACCATATTGTTTTTATGTTTCTTTGTTAAAGGCAATTGGAAATTCTTTTAGAAAATTGTTCTTTATCTACATTTTTTACCTTTGAAACTAAATACTTTGGAAATAAATTTACCTTAATATTTCTTAGTATCGCTTATCTTTTTCTCATTTTATTATATAATTTTGCTTGTAAAAAAGTCAATAGAATACAAAAAAACGCTACTTCAACGTATTTTGGCCTTTTTTTGTGTTACAATTGTATCGAGTTGATTAAAAGTATGTTTGAAATAGAAAAATACAAGGACAGCAACGTAAAACTATCTATTCGTCTACCAGAAAGCATAGACAATACACTTAGACGTATTGCAGAAGTAGAAGAAATGAGCTTTAACAACGTACTTGTTAGTTGTGTGAAGTATGCACTAGACAATACTGACTTGTCAAAGTATGAACCAAAAGAAAAGCAGGTTATTTGCCTACTTTTTCTAGTTCTTTTGCTAATTTGTAAAATGTTGTTCTTTCTAATCACTATTTATTGGTTTTACTCTAAAATGTTTATTGGTATGATTTTAAGAGATTTTTGGTAAAATCTCAATAGGAAAGTTATGTAAAGTTCAAAAAATTATTTGACATCTAAAAATAAATGTGATATTATATAGTTACAATAAACAAATTACTTTGAGTTCGGAATAAGTCATTTGTTTTGAGTATGTGTAACCGTAAACAATACACATACTATTTTTTTGCTCAAAAATAAACAAGATAGCCCCGTAAAGACTATCCTGTTTTGACATTATGTATTACTACACTTGTCTTCTGTTTTACTTTGTTGTTCCTTTGCTTTCATAGTTTCTTCTTTTTCTTTCAAAAGCATCTCTACTAATCGCAAAATCAGTTCGGAATTCGTCATTTGTATCTTCCCCCTTTCCGTCTTTAAGTAAAAGACTTACCTTTCTAACAGCGAAAAGGTTAATATATACTATACAATATATTATTCCATTATACAAGCGAACAAAACAAATTTTCACAATTTATTTTTATATTTTAATTTTCAAACAAAAAGAACAAGTAAAACTAATCACTTATTCTTATCTTTTATATGGACGAATTGGTGTAATGCAATGGTACAATACAAGTTTAAGAAATTTAAATTTCTATTTCTTTATTATTGTTATTATTATGTAATAATTATTTATTTGATTTTTTGCCTTTTCTTCTCTGACACTACTACAATAACCTTTAATTAAATGATATGAAATGTTTATAACTAATGCTATTATTGTAGCAATTACAATTCCTCTTATCCCATCAATATTATTCTCAATTATTATTTTGATTATATCAACTGTAAATGCAAAAAATATATCTTTCCTTAAGATTCATCTCCTTTCTCTTTTATATAGAATGAAGATTTTTGTTTAACTTGTATCTAATTTCCTTAAGCATTACCCTCCTTTTTTGTTTTATTTTTCATTTCTATAATTTATTATACGCTTCTATTAACCTAGCCGCCAAGTATATCATATAAATTTTCACATTTTTTTCATAAATATTATAAACTAAAATTCATATACGAATTATCAATATTGTCTTGATTAATTCCAATATATACCAATGTTACTGATGGTGACGAGTGATTAAATATTTCTTGTAATATGGCAATATCTTTGTATTGTTGATAATGCCAATATCCAAATGTCTTTCTCATTGTATGTGTTCCTATTTCTTCTAGTCCAATTCTTTTAGCTACTCTGTTTATTATCCTATATGCTTGAACTGTTGTTATTGCCTTATTTTCCCCTTTTCTACTTTTAAATAAATATTCTCCTACTTGCATATTCCTTGTGTATCTCTCCATTTCTGTTAATAAACCATTATATAATGGAAGTCTATGATTTTTTGAAAATGCACTATTTTGCTATCTAGCAAAATTAAACTTCCAATTTTTACTGATTAACATTTTAAAACATTAACCAATAAATCTTGAAAGTTCATTGCATTACTCTATTCTAATTTATTGCATTATTTGCCAATTTTTCACTTATTCTAGTGCAAACAGTGCAACCTATTTTAATCTATTGCTATTGGCATTTTTTTGTAAACCTCTTCTAGCAAGGCTTTTACTTTCTCTATGCACTCTTAAGTTCTAATCTTAATTTATCTGCTATCATTGCGATAAATTCTGAATTAGTTGGCTTACCTTTATTAGCACTAACAGTATAACCAAAGATGTTTTCAGTAATTTCAAGCTTACCTCTACCCCATGCTACTTCTATAGCATGACGAATTGCTCTTTCTACCCTACCTCTAAATTATGTATATTTTAGGAATGCATTTTTTAATGTATAACAATAAACATTTATTGCATTAATCTAAAAATATTTGTTGCATTAATTGTAGCACCTCTTTTTAGAAGATGCAATAGCAATAAATCATCTTTAAACTTCATTTTCTATTAATTCAATAAATTTATATGCAATATCTTTTTTTAAATTTCTAATATTAGTACATGTATCGATATTTATTGTTTCTTTTATCTTTCCCGTTATATTAATATTTACTTTTTTCTTACAAGTTTTTTCATATTTTTTTATTAGTTCTTCTATATAATCTTTCACAAATGCCTCTTTATCTTCTTTTCTTAATTGACTAAATTGACATATATAATCAAATCTAGATATAAGCTCAGGCAGTACTTCTTTTTTAAACCTATCTTGAGACATATTAGAAGTAAAAATAATTATATATCCATTCATATTATAATCATTTCCTTGTGAATCACTAAAACTTCCTTTTTCCAATAATTCCAAGAAAAAGTTATGTACTTTTTCATCTGCCTTTTCAAATTCATCTATTAATATTAGTCCTACATCTGTATTTTTTATTTTTCTTACTAGTTCCCCATCTTCACTGCCAATATAACCTCTTGGACTTCCAATCAAACTATTTAGACTATCTTTACTACTATAATTAGCAAAACTAATTTTACATAGATTCAATTTTCCTCCCAATAATTTGTATAAACAATTTGCTACTTCTGTTTTACCAGTACCAGATTCTCCCATAATAAAAATTGATAATACTTTTTGTTCTCCAAGTTTATTTAATACTTTGTAACTTGTTATTCTTTTTCTAAAATCTTCCTTGAATCTAATATGCCCATATATCTTATTATTAAATTGTTTCAGTAATTGATTTATTCTATTATTATCTAAATTACAAATCATAATTTTCTTATTTTTATGTCTTTTTTTTGACTGTTCTTCTTTAATATCATATAAATGAACAAATTCAGAAAAATCAAATTTAAATGCTTTTTTTATAACATCTTTAAATTCATCAGAAACTATAAATTTAACTTCATCTGGTATTGTATCAAATACTGTCTCTAAATTAAAAGCTAAATCTCCTCTGTTTTGCAATGCCATTCCCAATGTGGTTAAATCTAGTTCTATTTCTCCATTTAGCAATCTAGTATCTTCCTGTATCTTTGAAATCTTAGAAACAGATAAAATTTTTATTCCTTGCTTCTCTTTTTCGTCTCTATATTGTTCAAACTGTTCTTCATAATATACATATAACTTTTTCATATCAGCACCTCTATTATTTAACTTTTCCATCATCTATATGTAATTCTTGAATTATTGCTATTATATCAATATAATGATATAAATTATCCTTTTTATTATCATCACACTTTTCCATTTCATCACTATTAACTATTTCTATATCTTCAGAAACAACTTCTTTGTTGTTCTGACTTCCTCCTAAAATATCAATCATATTTTTTATTGCATCTCTTTCTACTAATCCTTTATATATTCCTATTATTCCAATTTTTCCAATCAAAATATCATTTACAGAATACATACTCTCAAATTCATTTTCAAAAGTTACTGGTATCTTAAATAATATTTTTTCATTCTTTTGATTTGTCGCTTTAAAAATGTAAGCATAGTCTTTTACTGCTGCATCAAATACTTTCCCAATATCAATTCCTTCATATACCATACTAATAGTCTTATTATTTATTACCTTTACACCCATTATCTCTTCTGCATTAGTTAATTCTACTTTTATTGAATCAACTTTTACTAGCATTCCTTCTTCTAATGCTTTCTTTTCTATATTATTAAAACTATTACATTTCTCAATTACTTCTCGTAACATAGTAGATTTCGTACTTTTTATGTCAAAATTTTCTACAAATTTTCTCGTGTCATTTGTAACATTTCCTACTTGTGCTTTTGCTTTTAGATTAAATATTTTTCCTACTTTCGCTCCAGCTTCAGCTTCTGCCCCAATTTTTTCCTCCTCTTGCTTTTGCTTCTCTTGTTGTTCTGCAATTTTCATCTTATTATTTATCATCATCTTAATTTCATACATTTTAAATGTATTTATATAATATATATTAAACAACATTTTAATCTCTCCTTTGATTACAATAATATCACATTTTGTAATATTTTGGAAGGGGTATATTTCGTCAAATAGTATTAAAAAGACCAATAGTCCAACTTTTTGTAGAATACATTGCTTTAATTGTTATCTGTACTCTACTTACATTGGTCTATTGGTCTAAAATCCAAAATCTATTGATTTTATCTAGAGTCTTGATAGTCCAGTCCATTTTATCAAGATTAGTCTAAATTGTATCTTTTTTTCAAGTCATCTACTGTGTTTCTGTCAAAAATGTAAACCCTCAATCTACTACCTAAGTCATCATATATTCTTACTGATTCAATTTCTAAATTATTGTTTAGCAACCTACTCAAATGTTGCACATTTTTTACTTGCTCAAACTCTCCTGTTCCTTTAATATATTCGAATACCCTTTGTACCCAGTATCCTGTTTCTCCATTGTCAAACTGTTTTGTAACTTTAGGCTGTTGTTCTAAAAATTCATCCAGAATATTAATCAATTTATAGGAAATATTAGATTCTATGTTAATCTTCTTTTTTTCCTTATTTAATACAACTGAATATTCATCTAACTCTTTTCTTACACTTGTTCCTGATTCTCTATCTATAATTGTAGCAATTGTTATTAGTGGTCTCCATATATCCGCTTCTCTCACTGAAATTTTACTATTAGGAACTATCTCCTCACTGTGATACAATTCATAAACTTTATTTGCATAATTTAAACCAACTACATATAAGTCATTCACTATATCTAAAAATTCTCTTTCTACTTCTTTGGTTGGACTAAACTTTTCTACTTGTATATCCTTTCCTAACTTTTTCGTTCTGATTTTAATTACTCTGTCAGCTAGGACATCTGAAATACTAGATATTCCATGAAATTACTTTTGGTGAAAATGTACTATAAAGCTTTGTTTCATAATCTCCAGTAGAGCCAACTATATTTCTAGAAACTTTTGCTACTTCTACATAAAAACCAGAATTTAAAATTTGAGTAATTGCTTCTCCAATTCCTGCATTAGCTTTTTCATACTCATCTAATAGTAATACACTTGAATCGCGGTCTACTTGGCGAAATAGTGTCGCTTCTGTAACACTGACTGACGAAAAAACATTAAAACTGAATTTGCTAAGCAAGCTAAGTATTAATGACTTACCACTAGACTTGTCCCCATTTAGCCACAAATATGGAACATACATAAATAACTTGAAAAAATATGTATGAATTATCCATGTAACTAATATTGCATAGATATTTTCATCTTCTAAAAACACATATTTCTTTATAATGTTTCTAAGCTTAGAATATACCTCTGACATTTTTATTTTTGACTTTCCTTAAAAAATGATATTAGCTTTAACAGTGTTATTAATCAAATTATTGAATTTGGATTAGAACATTTAGATGAAAAGAATTAAAGTTTTATATTTGACATATAATGGAATATGTGCTATTATATAGTTACATTAGGATGAGTCCAGTTCTGCGGATGTCATTCGTTCTGTATGTGTACTGCAACTACACATACTTTTTTGTGCAAAAAAACAGAGTAGACTGCAACTTCTACTCTGTTTTGACTTATGTACAAATACATTAGTCTTCGGTTTTGTCTTGTTGTTTTGCTTTGATAGCTTCATCTTTTTCTTTCAAAAGCATTTCCACTAACTTCAAAACAAGTTCTGCGTTTGTCATCCTGTTCTCACCCCTTTCTACCTTTTAGAAAAAGGTTGGTAATATTTTACAATACTTTTGGGTAAAAGACAATGCAAATAAACATATTTCTATAATTTTATTAGGATTAATTCTAGTATGGTCTTTGAAATTATACTGGACTGCATTTTTCTCTGTATATCAATACCTTCTACATTTCAGTCCAATAGTCCAATGATTACAAGTCTAACCTTATATTTTCATCATTATCTAATTTTATTTCTATTGTTTTTCTCTTTTCATTAAATAATATACTATAAACCATAAATGTTTCTATTTTTATTTCTGTAATGCCTTCTTTCTCATCTATAAAAATCATTTTATTAGAAGTAATCACAAATGCTAATTTATCAATATGTATATTTCCACTGATAACTCCCTCCAATTTTATTTCTAACTCTTTTTCCCTATATTCCTTTAATAACTCTCTTAACTCCGCTTCTGATATTTTCTTCATTATCTCTTTCCTCCTACTTTCTTTAAATTCATAAGAGGAGAATATTTCTGATACTTAGTTCTTAAATTTTCTGTCGTTAAATCTAAATATGATTCCTCTGTTACTTTTACACTTGAATGTCCTAATATTTGAGATAATGTATAAATATCTCCACCTTCCATTAAAAACCTTTTAGCAAAGTTGTTTCTTAACAAATGTGGATGTATATCTTTATTCCCTATCCTTTCTCCATACTTTGTAAAATTACTTTCAAAACTTCTTACCTCTAGATTTTTTCCTTTTGTTGTACAAAAACAAAACTCACTATCTTTATACCTATCTCTATACTGTAACCATCTTCTAAGTTCAGTTGCCATACTTTGTAAAAAGAAAACATATCTATCTTTCTTCCCTTTGGTATTTTCAGCAGGTAAAAAGATACTCCTATCATTAAAGTTAATATCTGTTTCATCTCTTATCATAAGGCATTCTCCACAACGCATTCCAGTATCAAAAATAAGTTGTGTAATTACATAATCTCTGTACTCATGAAATTTAGAAGAATCAAAGCACTTAAATAAATTATTCATTTCTTTATCATCTAAATATCCTTTCACTTTCCTTGGTGTCTTAATTACTTTCACTTTTTGTACAGGATTTATCTTTATTAATCTATTCTCATACATATAGTTAAAATAGACTCTTATATTTCTAGTATAATTATTTACAGTAGCTATACTCACTTTTTTTCCAAAATCTCGTCTATGCTCTGGAATATTTTGTTTCTTACTATGACTATCACTAACCACTGTGTATTTGCCTCTTTCTTTTACATTTGCAATGTAATTTTTTATATGTGTTTCTGTTACTTGATTAGAATTTTTAATATTACATTCATCTTTTAAATATTGCAAAAATAATTTTAAAGTTTGGTCATAACTTCTAATTGTCTTTGTTGCTAGTCCTTTATAATCACAATAGGAAAGAAAATCGTCCACCTCCATATCAATTTTTTCCATACAAAAAACCTCCAATCTTTATTAAATTTCATTCTAAACATTTTTAGAATTCATCCAATAAATTTTGGAAGTTTATTGCTTTTATTTATTTTAGTTTATTGCATTCCTAGCAAATTTATTACTACATTTATTACCAATAAATCATAATTAGTTGGTAGTAATTGCAGATTATGCAATTGTTGTATTGCTTACTATTGCCTGATTATAGCATATTTTATGCACTCTTTAATTCTAATCTTAATTTATCTGCTATCATTGCGATAAATTCTGAATTGGTAGGCTTTCCTTTAGTTGCAGATACTGTATATCCAAAGATATTTTCTACTGTACCTTGCTCTCCTCTTCCCCATGCTACTTCTATCGCATGGCGGATAGCTCTTTCTACTCTACTTGGTGTTGTATGGTATCTTCCTGCAATTTCAGGATAAAGTTGTTTTGTAATTTGGTTTATCACATCAGTATCTTTAATTACCATCATAATAGCTTCTCTTAAATATTGATATCCTTTAATATGTGCTGGTACACCTACTTCATGAATAATATTAGTTACTAGTGCCTCTAAACTATCTTGATCTTTTTTCTTTTCTGGAGCAATATCAATATACTGTCCTTTAATTTCTCTGCCAATATATCCTCCTTTAAATTGAGTTGGTTGATAATTTTTTAGTTCTTTCATTCTTTTTACTAAAACATTGATGTCAAATGGTTTTACAATATAATATTGTGCTCCTAATCCTATTGCTCTTTGTGTTATTTTATCTTGTCCTACGGCTGACAAAATAATACATAATGGCTTTTTTTCTAACTCTGTTTCATATAATTTTTCTAGTACTCCTAGTCCATCTAAGTGTGGCATGATAATATCTAATAAAAGGATATCTGGTTTCAATTCTAATGCCATATTATATGCTTCATTTCCATCTTTAGCAATGCCTATGATTTCAATTTGATCTTCCCTTTCTAAATAACTAGATAATGTCATTGTAAAGTCATTATTGTCATCTGCTACTAATACGGTAATTTTCTCACTCATGGTTCTTCCCTCACTTTTCAAAATTTGTAAATTTTTTACATTTTTCACTTTTGAAATTATAATAGATTATCATAATTTTTGCAAGAGTTTTTTGGAATATTTTTCCATTTTGTCGTAACAACGTTTATTTTTAAGCATTTTTTATTTATACTCTTATTGCTTTTTTATATTTTTCTCTTTTAAAATTTCCATTTTTTGTATATTAAGTTGTTTTTCTTGTATTTCATACAAGATTTTTTCTTTTTTCTCAAAAGCAATTTCTATAATAATACTAATTTCTTGTTCAAATTTTACATCTATGATAGAAATTTGGTTTATTTTACAATAATGCTTAAAATTCTCTAAATTTTGGTAGGATACTGCTACTTTTACTTCTACTCCGTTTTTCTTGCTGTATGATACTTGCATTATCTATTGCAGTCTTAGCACTTTGTGTATAAGCCCTTACCAAGCCACCTGTTCCTAACAAAATTCCTCCAAAATATCTTGTTACTATTACAATTACATTAGTTAACTCTTGTTTTTGTAATAAATTTAGCATAGGAGGCCCTGCTGTACCACTTGGTTCGCCATCATCACTTGCTTTTTCCAATATTCTTTCTTTTTCTTCTATTCTATAGGCATAACAATGGTGTCTTGCATCATAATGTTTTTTTCGTATCTGTTTCAAAATTGCCTCTGCTTCTTCTATTGAACTTACATAGCAAAGATTTGCTATAAATTTGGACTTTTTCTCTACAATTTGTGCTATTACATCTTCTTTAATGGTTCTCATTTTTTTCTTCCCTTTTTATGAATTTTAGGTAACCTTTTCGTAGTCTTTTCTTCACAGATTACTTCATGCTATCTTATCATTTTTTATAAATTTCCTTATACTCTTCAAATCTTTATACTATTTTTTATCTTTAGACTCTTTTTTAATCTTTATATTCTTTTTAATCCTAAATCATTCTTCTTGTTCCTGCTACAAATCCAGTAGAATAAGCAATTTGCAAATTGAATCCACCTGTATAAGCATCTACATCAATTATTTCTCCTGCCAAATATAGCCCTTCTACTATTTTAGACTCCATTGTTTTAGGATTGATTTCTTTAATAGAAACACCACCAGAAGTAATAATAGCCTCTTCTATTGGTCTAAAACCTTTTAAATTTATTGTAAAATGTTTTAGTAAATAAACTAACCTTGCTCTTTCTTGCTTTGTAATAGAATTTACCTTTTTTTCTTTATCAATCTTTGATAACTGTATGACTAGCTCTATCATTTTTTGTGGTAATAAATCTTTTAAACTGTTTTTAAATTCTTTATTTTTATTTTTTTCAAAATCACGCATAATACGTTCTTCTAACTTTTCTTCTGTTAAAGCAGGTTTTAAATCAATACTTAGTTCTACATTTTCTTTTTTTAACGATTCTTCTACATGTGGATATCTAAGCAAGTGGGCAGAGCCACTTAAAATAATAGGCCCTGAAACACCCCAATGGGTAAATAGCATTTCTCCAAAATCTTCATATATCGTTTTGTTTTTTTCTTTCTCTTTTATTTGAATAGCTACATTTCTTAAACTAAGACCTTGCAAACTTTTGCATACAGGCAATGATTTTTCTGTAGCTGTTAACGGAACAAGTGATGGTTTAATTTTGGTAATTGTATGCCCTACTTTTCTAGCAATTTCATATCCATCTCCTGTTGAACCTGTAACAGGATAGCTTTTCCCTCCTGTTGCTAATATGATTTTATCTGCCTCTATGCACTTTTCTTCTCCATCAGAAAAAAGGCATTGCACACCAACTGCTTTGCCTTGCTTTAAAATTATCTCTTCTACTTTTACATGTGTTTTTATTTCTACTTTTTGCTTTTTTAATAATTTTAAAAATACATCTAAAACATCTTTTGCTTGGTTGGTAGTTGGAAAAATACGATGTCCTCTTTCTTCTTTTACTTTTAATCCTTCGTTTTCTAATAACTGAATAATATCTTCATTGGTGAATTTTGAAAAGCAACTGTAAAGAAACATTCCATTTCCTGGTACATTTTGGGTAAACTCTTCTATGGGGAGAGAACTTGTAATATTACATCTTCCCTTCCCTGTAATTAATAATTTCTTTCCTAAAGAATCCATTTTTTCTAATAAAATTACTTGGCTATTTTCTCTACTTGCTTGCAAGGCTGCCATTATACCGAGCAGGACCTCCACCAATTACAACAACTTTCATTTTTCTACTTTTCCTTTATTTTTAGTTAGTTTTAGATGATTTTTTCACAATCTATTTTTCACAATTTGTTCTTTGCAATCTACTTTTCACAATCTATTTTTTTGCAATTTCCTTTTTGCAATCTATTTTTCACAAATTATTTTACATTGTTTTTATGTGTTCTATCATCTTCTTTATTGCCATATAAATAAATTCTTGGCATATCTCCCCTACATTTCTGTCATATTCTTCTTGCAAAAGTTCGTTGTCTGAAATAATCTTTAGTCCAATAACTGGTATTTGACATTGATTTGCAATAGTATATACTGCTATTGCTTCCATTTCTCCACATAATACTTGATGTTTGTTACTAAAATACACGGTTCTATCTATTTCTCTATTCCATATATCTCCACTGCCAATTACGCCTATATGTACTTTTCCTTCATTATAAGTATTTGCAAACTCGGTAAAAAAAGCAGTTAGTTTTTCATCTGCTTTTTGCACTCTTTTTTCATCTTTGCCACCTGCTACAAAAGTAATATAATCCCATTTTGTAGAGTCGCTTCCTTCGTTTTCTTTTTTATAAGGTGTTTTTGCAGACATGATATTAAAAACTTCTTTTCCAATAATTAAGTCTTTTTTGTGTATTTGCTCCCCATAACCTCCTGCTGTTCCTTGGTTAATAATACATACTGGGTGATAGTTTTGAATTGCAAGCATTGTTACAGCTGATGCATTAATAATTCCTACTTTTGATTTTGCTATTACGATTGGATATTCGTTGATAGTTCCCTCATAAAAATAGTAACCGTGCTAATATAGTTTCTTTTTTGTTTTCCATTTGAGCAATTAGAAAATCAGTTTCTACCTCCATTGCTCCTATTATTAAAATTGGTGCTTTCATTTTTTTGCTAGATATACTAAAATTAATATATCGTCTACTCCTCTCTATTTTGTGCTATTTTGTTTTCAATTAATTTTTTTAACTACTCTATAATTAGATTTTTATTGATTCCTCTATTCTCTATTCTAATTCCATTAAATTTTGCACAGCCCTTAGCACCCCTAGTTTGCCATATTGATAGGTAAGCCCTCCTTGCAAAAATGCTACATAAGGCTCTCTAATTGGTGCATCACAAGATAATTCTATAGAAGAACCTTGGGTAAAAGCTCCTGCTGCCATGATAACTTTGTCTGTATACCCTGGCATATCCCATGGTTCTGGAACTGAGTTACTATCTATTGGGGAACCCATTTGAATTCCTTGACAGAATTTGATTAATTTTTCTCTATCGTGAAAGCTAATGGTTTGTACAATGTCTGTCCTTTTTTGGTTATATTTTGGATTTAGTTCATATCCTAAGTTTTCTAATAATTTACTGGTAAATATAGCTGTTTTTAAGCTACTTGCTACTACATGTGGTGCAAAATAAAGTCCTTGTAAAAATTGTTTATTAATTCCTAAGGTTGGTCCTACTTCTTTTCCAAGTCCTGGTGCAGTTAGCCTCTGGGCTGCTAGTTCTACTAGTTCTTTTTTTCCTGCAATATAACCACCATTTGGCGCTATACCACCACCTAAGTTTTTAATAAGTGAACCTACAATTACATCTACTCCTACCTCTAATGGTTCTTTTTCTTCTACAAGCTCACCATAGCAATTATCTACCATAATAATAACATCTTTATTTACTTTTCTAATGGTTTGTACTACTTTTTCTATTTTGTCTATGCTAATACTTTCTCTTAAACTATACCCTCTAGAACGTTGTATTTCAATTAATTTTACATTATTTTTAGAAACTCTATTTTGTATTTGTTCATAGTCAAAATCATTATCTATTAAATCTATTTGCTCATAATTTACGAAATGTGCTTTTAACGAACTTGGATTTTCTGCAATTCCAATTACTTCATCTAAGGTGTCATATGGCTTTCCACTAATACTTAGTAAAGTGTCATTTGGACGCAAAAAGGCAAACAAAGCTATTGTTAGGGCATGAGTACCAGAAATAATTTGTGTTCTTACTAAACTATCCTCAGCATGCAATACTTCTGCAAATACTTTTTCTATTGTGTCTCTTCCTATATCGGAATTGCCATATCCTGTTGTACTATTAAAGTGAATATCAGATACATGATATTTTTGAAATGCATTTAATATTTTTAAACTATTTTTTTCACATAACTTGTCTACTTCTTGAAATTCTTTTTGCACTTGCTCTTCTGCTTGTTTCGCAAGCTCTAATACTTTTTGACTTACTCCAAATTGTTTGTACATTTTATTCTTCCCTTTCATCTATGATTCGTTTTATACTTTTCATTTTGCCTTTCATTTCTAATTAGTCTTATACCTTTTATCTTTCTCTTTCGTTTATAACTAATTTTATACTTTTTACTTTTTTCTTTCTATTATTAAGTCTTTACCTTTTATTCTGCTTTTCCATTCTTAAATAATATAGTTATTGTTTTTCTGGCAAATCAAGTGTTTTTGTAAAAGCTTTAAATCTTACAAAGCATCACTACTATACCTACTATCGCCTTGCCAACTATTTAAACGATAATATTTACCTAAAAAGCTTGGTGAAATCCAATCAATTTCATAGATTGGTTCTTGCACTATTTTTCCACTTTGGTCTACAACTCCCCATTTGCCATCTTTTTTAATTCCTGCAAATCCATATTCATTAAAGTCTGTAACCATATCATATTCTACTGCAACTTTTACATCTCCGCTTCTATCTACAAAACCCCATTTACCTCTTACCATTTTGCTGTATAGTAAATTTTCTGGAAAAACATCTTTACTTTCTAGCCTGTTTCCATCTATATCATAATAAATAAAGTCATTTTCTGATGCTAATAAAATATACTTTTTAGAGTTTATATTAGAAACTTCAAATTGCTTGATTATAGCGTTTTCCATGCTTGCTACTTTTTCCATTTTCATATTATATAACTCTATCAAATTATTTTGAGTAATTTCTGCTTGTAATAAATTGCTATCATTAAAACGGAAAATGCTTGTATAAGCCAAATTAACTACTATTTCTCCTAAAGAATTGATGATACCATTTTTTCCATCTTTTGCTACAATAAAATAGTTACCTGGCAAATATTCTATATAGCTATAATCATCATCTATTAACGTTTTTCCATTTTTATCTACCACTTTATAAATATCATTTTTGTCTACTGCAATATAGTAGTTTGAGTTGTCTGTTTGAGTCATGCTAATAATATCATTTTCAATTTTGTTTCCATGTTCATCAAATACTAGTATCTCTTCATCTTGTACTGCATTTAAATAAATACCACCAAAAGAGATATTATCATATTCTGGTTTTAAAATTTCTTTTCCTTCTCCGAGTAATAGCACCTTGTTTACCATTTCTTTGTACAATAAAGATGTTATTTACAGAGTAATATTGAATGTCTTCATATTCAAAATGAATAACCTCTTTTTTATTTTTTAAAAGTCCTGCTTGTCCGTTTTTGAAAGCAATAAAATAGTAATCTTTTTCACTTGGTATTTGTGTAACTCTTTCTAGTTCTGTATATTCTGGTTTTAAAATAGTACGTCCATGATAATTTATATAGCCATAACGATACCCTTCTTCTGTTTTTTGGCTTACAATAAATCCTGCTTGTTCATTATTTGTAGTTTGGTTATAATAATTATCAGAAATAATAGCATCATATTCATTTTTGATAATTACTTTTCCTTTCATGTTAATAACACCTGAAAGTCCATTTTCTACTACAATAAAGGTTCCTTCTCTATAGTTAAGGCTACTAATTTGGCTATAAATTGGTTTTGTAATTTCTTTTCCTTCTATTGTAATAATGCCATATTTCCCATCTTGTTTGTACATTAAATTGCTTTTTTCATAAGGATTTGTTTCAATGTTTGTATCAATTGGAATAGCTTGTACATTTTTGAATTCACTTAAAATAGTTTCCTTTTTTTCATTGTATACTACCGTTTCATAGTCTTTTGTTTCTTCATCATAACTACTAATACATATAAAAACTGGTTTAGATGGATTTGGAATTTGTACTGCAATATATTCAGCAGGTATAATCACATTTCCACTTTTATCTATTACACCACTTTTCCCTTCTTGCTCTAGTACAAAATAATTATACTCTTTAATTTGTTCAATAGTATAGTGATATTGCATTTCATTTATTATTATAAAGCCTGCTACTAATAGTAGTACTATAATAACTGCAATTATGATAATCCATTTTAATTTTCCATTCATAAATCCATCTTTTCCTTTCCCTTATTCTTTGTTTTATTATTTGCTTCTTTATTTACCCTTTGGTATCTTCTTTTGCTATGTTCTTTGTTTTCTCTTTGGTATCTTTTTTGCTATGTTCTTTACTCTTTATGCATTTACCTTTTTATTTTTCTTTTCTCTACTTATTTTGGGTTTAATCTTCTTGTTTTTCTTCTTCATCTCTTTCTTCAATTTTTTCTTGCTTGTTTTTACATACTTTAATCCATTTTATTCTTTTATCTTCATATTCTTCAATACGATAAGTTAAAAAATCATCTTCTAAAACAGGATGTTCATTTTCTTCTGGTAGTCTTCCTAATTTTTCTAAAAGGTAACCTGATAAAGTTTCATAATCACCGTCTGGCATACTTACTTCTAAAATTCTTTCTAGTTCATAAGCACTAACACTACCATCTATCAAATACGTATTATCATCAATTTTTTGGTATTCTACTTCTATATCATCATATTCGTCAAAAATATTTCCTACTAATTCTTCTATAATGTCTTCCATTGTAAGAACGCCTGCTGTACCACCATATTCATCTACTACAATTGCCATTTGCATTTTATTGGTTTGTAATGCTTCAAAAATTTCATCTATTGGCTTTGATTCTGGTACAAAATATGCCTCTCTTATGATGTCTTTAATTTTTATCTTTTTCTTTGAGTTCATTAATTTCAAAATATCTTTTATAAATAGGATTCCCTTAATATCATCAATTGTTTCTTCGTATACTGGTATTCTACTATATTTGTATTCATCCATTTCATCTAAAATCTCGTATAAATCTTGATTAATTTCAATAGCATACATATCTGTTCTATGTGTCATTATTTCAGAAGCTACAATATCATTAAAAGCAAAAACATTGTTGATTAGTTCTTTTTCTCCTTCTTCTATAGCTCCTTTTTCTTCACCTTGGTCTACCATCATCTTGATTTCTTCTTCTGTTACAATCTCTTCTTCTTGCTCTCCTACACCAAATATTTTTGATACAATATTAGTTGACCAAGTAAGTAATTTTACAAATGGTGCTGTTAAAATAGAAATGGTTCTAATAACACCTATTGTTGCATAAGATACTTTTTCGTAATATTTCATAGCTAATCTTTTTGGAACTAATTCGCCAAATACTAATGTAAAAAATGAAAGTATTAAGGTAATAATAACAATAGAAATACTTTGCCAAACTGTTACACTAAAAAATGGCATCCAACTATTTAAAATTGGTGCTAATTTATCTGCAAAAGCATCTGATGCAAATGCACTTGATAAGAAACCTGCTAAGGTAATTCCTATTTGAATAGTTGCTAAAAATTTGCTTGGATTTTGTAACATTTTTTGAATTTGCTTTGCTTTTTTATGCCCTTCTTTGGCTTGTTTTTCAATTTTGGCATCATTTAAAGAAATAAAAGCTATTTCTGTTGCAGCAAAGTAAGCATTTAATAGAATTAAAATTGCTAAAATAATTAGCTGTGAAATCATAATTTTTTCCTTTCCTTTTGTATAGATATTTTCTAGCTTTTATTATATATTTTATCCGTATTTCTGTCAATAAATGCACCAATATTTTACAATTGGTGCTAACTATTGAGTGCTTTTAATGCTTGATAATCTTAAATTGACTGTATACTTGTTTTGTTTTTGTATTTATAATTGGACAAACAATTGATAATTTTGTTTTTTCATTAAATACCAAATTGCTGGATTACCCAAAATTTTAAAATCCTGTAACAGGTAATTTTTTATTAGGTACTACTTGTGTTTCAATTATAGTTCCTTCTTCCTCTGGTTTTGAAGGCTTTTCTTCATCTGGCTTAGGATTTTGTACACTATCTACTATTTTTGTGTGAACTTGTTCTAAAGTATCAGTTACTAACTCACTATTATCTAAAATAATATAGGTTTCCCACTCTTCATTTAATGCATTTCCTTCTCTAACAGGGATTGTTTCGAATTCTGCTGTTATTTGAATTGTAAAGTTTATGTTTTCTTGGTCTGGCACTACCACTTTAAATTTCTCTCCATATGAAAAATTAGTTTTCACTTCATTTTGCTCATTTACTATCTTTAGATTATTTGTATTTTCTCCCTTAATAGTTACAGTGTAATTTTGAAATTTTAAATTACTAATTACTTTATAAGTTTTGTAATCTTGTTTTTCTTCTTTTTTCCACTCTATACTTTCATCATCAATAGTAAGCTCTGGCTTGTTATAAACATCAGTAGCATTATTGGATTTTAAGACTAAATTACGCAAATTGTTAAGAATATTTGGATATTGATTTTTATTTGTAACTGTAAAATCATTTAAATTATATTGATAATACACATTTAAAATTGCTATTTGTGTAATAATATATGCCTCTTCTTCATTGCTACAACCTAACTCTTGAAAACTAACATTAGGATATCCATAAAGTAATATTCTTCTTACTTTATTATTGTTTACAATTTTCTCTATTTTACTATAATAAGAAAGGCCTCCCGCTAAATATTGCTTTTCACGTTTTAAGTTATAAATTAGTTGCTTTTCTCCTGATTGTCTATTGCAAATAACAATTGGTATATCCAAAAGTTTACCTTGATAGTAAATTTCTTGATATTTTCCATCAGTTGAAAATATCACATTCTCTTCTTTACTGATAAATGCTTTACTAGAATTTGTAGCCAATAAAAGACAACTACAAATTATAACCATACTAATTATTTTGCTTATTTGTTTCATATTTTTTCCTACCTATCTTTTAAAATCCTGTTCTTGGCAGTTTTTTACTTACCTCAACTTCTTTTTGCGTTGGCTCTTCTGGTACTTCTTTTTCTCCTGGCTCTTCAAAATTATCTACTTTTATTACTATTTTTTCTTGTAAACCAATTTTGATTGGAATTAATTCACTATATCCATAATATCCTGTTGGTGCTTGTACTTCTTCTAAGTAATAATTACCTGGTAATATATATGGTAGCTCTATAATTCCTTCTTTATTGGTGGTAAGTTCTGTATAAAGTACTTGTTTGTTTTCATCTAATAAATGAAATATTGCTCCTTCTAAAGGCTTTTTTGTATCTCCATCTTGTTTTTGTATTTCTATTTTCGTTTTATTTTGTTCATAAGTTTGCTTATAAGTAATTTCTGCTATTTCATAGCTTCCACATGTTACTGCAAAGTTTTGCCAATCTGGATTTGGACTTTCTCCATAAAATACTGGCATGGTTTTTAAAGATGATTGAGCATGAATTGTAAATTCTCCTGCTTTTTCTAGATCTGTAATTGGAAGTAAAATTTTAAACTGTTCTGTACCTTTAAATTGTGTTTTTTCTTGGTTGTTGGTATCTGTTATTTTTAGTCTTGTGTTTTCATTTCCAGTAACAGAAATTTGATAGTTTTCATTTTTGGCAGAGGCAGTTACTTTGTATGTTTTGCTGACATAATTCTTGTCTTTGGCATCTACTTCCCATTTTTGATTTTCTTCTTTTATTT
Source organism: uncultured Clostridium sp. (assembly GCA_947073285.1). Lineage (GTDB taxonomy): Bacteria > Bacillota > Clostridia > TANB77 > CAG-508 > CAG-273. The sequence goes on from CAMTJT010000008.1 coordinate 29,568, forward strand.
TTAAAGTAGCTGTAACTTTTGTGTCATCTGAGTTTCTTGCTGCTGTAATAATTTTTTTGATTGCTGCTATTGTTCTTTTACTAGCATTTTCTTCATGAAAAATAGTAAATTTGTCTAAATCATAATGATACATAGCATCATATACTGCCATTTTAGTTGCTGCATAGGCTTCCCCTACATTGTTACACCCTAATTCTTCTGGTGTTTTAAATGGATAGCCATTTACAATTGCTCTCCAAACAGCTTGATTACTTAGCATTTGTTCAATTTTTACTGAATATTCATGATCTTGTGTTACTCCTTGCCTTCCTTTATTTAAACAGTATACAGGGTATTCTACTCCATCTTTGGAATACACCGTTACTTCTACACCTATTCCAATTCCATCATATTTAAAAAGTACTACTTCTCCTTTAGAATATAAATCTGCTTTATTTATTGGAAATATCGCTGCTTTTGTTTTTCCTCCTAAGATACTACTAAAACTAGTAATTAAAATCATTGTTATCATTAGTGTAAAAGTTATTTTTCTTAATTTCTTCATTCTCTATTTCAGGTAGCTCTAACTTGCAATAATTTTTTATGCAAAATGTTAGAAGTTACCATCCTCCTTTTTTATTTTTTTGTTATTGCCATTTTCATTATATAAATTGCAATTCTCTTACATATTTTTAATTTCTACTGCTTGTACGCATCTTCTGTATTCTTTACGGTTTTCTTCACAAGTAATTAATGTAATACGATTATCTTTTGTGTTTTCTAGGTAACTCCAATCGGTTTCTTTAATTACTTTATTGGTTTGTACCCTATAAACTTTTTTACCATTTGTAGTTTTATATATAATTTCATCTCCTATTTTTAAGTTTTTAATCTTTTGAAAAAAATTACATTGATAACCTCTATTATGTGCCGCTAATCCTACATTTCCATTCCATTTACTAGTTTCTTCAAAATGCCCAACTGCTTGTAGCATTACACCTGCTGAAGTACCTTCTTTTATATGTGCATCTAAATTAATTTTGGGAATTTGAATCCTCCATTTATTTTCTTTGTTTTCTTTCAAAACTTCTCTTTGTGTTTTACTTTCTTGTTTTGTTGTTTGCGTATTTTGCTTTTTTGTTTGCTCTTCTGAATTATTTTCTTTTCTTTGAACTACCGAAACCAAATTATTTGAATTTAAATAAATACCTGAATTTTCAGTTTGAAAAACATTTGAATTTCTATTTTGCATTTCTAATAAAAAATTTGAGTTATCTTTTAAATACTGATTTTCATTACTTTGAGGTTGGCTTGCTATACTTTTAGAATAAATTTGTTTTGAAAAAAACATGTTATTTGATAAGTTTGGTAAGCACCATAAATGAAATATGATAAAAATAATTAGTGTTAAACATGCAGTAATTAGGCTAACATTTTTTCTAGTATAAGTAATCACATATACTACACCTGCCTTTTTATATAAATTGTTTTTTGAAATTTTAACGAAAAAATAATTTTCTTTGAAAAAATTTTTTTGATTTAAAAAAATTGCAATTTTCTAACTTGTTTTATATTACACCCTTTTTTAGATTTTGTAAAGAATTTTCGATTGACAAAATTCGACATTTTTACAATTGTACCATCTATAATTAGTAACTAAAAAGACCTCATAATAGGTTTTGTAGTTTTTAAATTTTAACTAATCTAACCTTATTCTTTAAGCATTCTAACTGACAAAACCTTTTAGAATGCCAAGCATATTATGAGATCTTTTATATATTAAAAATAATTGTGAATGAGAACAAACTCTTTATTATTTCTCTTTTAAATTTATATCAAAATAAAATTCTACACCATTTTCCTTATTTTCTACTCCATACTCATTTTGATAATTGGTTTGTATTGCTTTTACTAAAGAAAGTCCTATTCCACTTCCTCCATCCGAACGATTTCTAGAACTATCTATTTTGTAGAATCTTCCCCAAATTCTGTCAATATTTTCGCTTTCTATTTTTTCCCCTGTATTAAGTACAAATACTCTTGCTTTTTCTTCTTTTTCTTCTATGGTTATTTTTATTTGTTTTTTGCCATCTACTTGTTTTGCATGTTTAATAGCATTTGTAAAGTAGTTTGTTACTATTTGTTCAATGTAAAAATCATCTGCAAATACATAAATAGGCTTATTTCTTTCAAATATGACTTCTATTTGATTTTCTTCTAACATTACATCACATTTTCTAATTACTTCTCTAATTAGTTCTACTAAATCGAATTTTTTATCATTAAATTCTCTTTTTCCATATTCTAATTTCATTAGTTCTAATAATTGTTTTACTAATTTATCCATTTTGTTAGACTCATCTAAAATAACTTCTGCATAAAACTTTTTTGATTCTTCATCTGTATTAACATTTTCTACTAAACCTTCTGCATAACCTTGTATTAGTGCAATTGGTGTTTTTAGTTCATGAGATACATCTGAAATAAATTGTTTTCTCATTTCATCTATTTTTGATTTTTCTTCAATGTCTTTTTCTAGTTCTCTGTTATTTTCTCTTAGTTGTCTAATTGTAGTTTCTAGTTTGTCTGACATTGTATTAATGTTTTTTCCTAATTCATTTATTTCATCATCTGAATCTGTAATACGATATTTTTTGCTAAAATCTAATTTTGCCATTTGATTGGTAATTTCATTTAACTGCAAAATTGGATCTGTAAATTTTCTAGAAATAAGTGATGCTGCAAAAGAAGATACTACAATAGTTAGTAAACCTATTAATACTAATGCTTCATTAGAAATTCTAACACTTTCTTCTATTGGTGCAACTGGTATTCTAATATATAAGCTATAATCATTCACTAAATTTCCTGTTAATAATATGTAATTTAAGTTTGTTGTACTGTCTGCTACTTTTCTAATTTCCATGTTTTCGTCTTTATAAATAAGATTGGTCTTAGCTAAATTTTCTTGCATTTTAGTAATATCTGTAATTCTATTTAAGTTATCTAAAAAGTCTTTGTCTGTTGAAAATAGAATCAGGTTTGTATCTGTTTTTATTAATATATCAAAATTATTACGATAAGCTATTTTTTTAAGTTCACTTTCTAAATTATACTCTAAACTAGGAGTTGTATAATATTGATTTATTTTACGATAAACTTCTTTAATCGTTTTAGTTTTACTATACATATAGAAGTTTTCTAGTACTAAACTATTAATAATTACTAAACATACTACTAAAAACATAATAACAATACAAAGTGTTATAAATAGCCTAACTCTTACTGATTTTAGTTTTTCTTTTATTTTTTCCATTTCCTTTTTCGCTTATTTCCCCCTTTTAATTTATTCTTTTTTGCCTAGTTTTTTCTTCTTTCCTTAAGATATTTTATCTCTATATTATTATTTCTTGTTTTATTAACATATTTTATGTGTATATATTGTTTGCTTTCTCTTCTATTTTATTTCAAATTTATAACCTACACCTCTCATGGTTTCTATGTATTTACCTTTTTTGCCTAATTTATGTCTTATTTTTTTAATATGACTATCAATGGTTCTTGAATCTCCATAATAATCATAATTCCACACATTATTTAATATTTTATCTCTAGAAAGTGCTATTCCACTATTATCCACTAAATATTTTAATAATTCATATTCTCTAAGGCTCATTTCTATTTGCTTTCCATCTACTTTTACTGTACGGCCTTCTGGATCTATTGTAATTCCTCCATAATCTTTCATTTGTACTTTTTCGCCCATGGTTCTTTTTAAAATAGCCTCTACTCTTGCTACTAATATTTTGGGACTAAATGGTTTACTAATATATTCATCTACTCCCAATTCAAATCCAAAAAGTTCATCTTGTTCTTCTCCTCGTGCTGTGAGCATCATAATAGGCACTTTAGAGGTTTGCCTAATTTGACGAAGTACAGACCAGCCATCTAATTTTGGCATCATAACATCTAATAAAATTAGGCTTATTTTATTGCTATTTTCCTCAAATACTTTTAACGCCTCTTCCCCATCTCCTGCTTCTAAAATATGGTATCCTTTTTGCATTAAAAAGTCTTTAATTAATTTTCTCATTCTTGATTCATCATCTACTACTAATATGGTAATATCATTCATGTTTTTATGCCTTTCTTTTTGTATTTCTATTTAGGTTTTTGGTACTACCTATAAACCTTTTTTTCATTATACATTATACTTGTTCTTTATGTCTAGAGTGTGAACAAATACAGGATAAAAATTGAACAAATCTAAATTTTAAACAATATATTTTATCTCATTATTTGGAAAATACTTTTTCATAAGATCTCTTAAAAAAATTTCTGCCTCTTGCCTTACTTCTTTATTATATGTGTATTTTCCTTTTCCTCTTCCTGTCATAATATTAGGATTATACAAATTTAGTAAGCTTGGAAAAGCCTGTTCATTTATCATACGATGTACATAGCTATAAGTCATAAAAATGATTTCAAAAAACACTGTTTTTTTAGCCTCATTGCTTAAATTTTCTGCTAAATATTGTATCAACTCTTTATATTGTTCTCTCCAATCTTTCACTAAAATCACTGGTGCTATTAAAATACCAACTGGATAACCTGCTTGTTTTAACTTATTAATGGCTTGCACCCTATTTTCTAAAGGTGATGTACCAATTTCAATAGTTCGAATAATTTCCTTTGGATTTACACTCATACGAATAATTACTTTGCCTTGATGGTCTAATGGTAAAATGGAATCTACCATATCAAATTTAGTAGGTAAGGTTAATTTGCCTTTTGGTTCATTTTTTAAATTTTCTATGGTCCAATTTAAATTTCCTGTTATAGTATTTTCTAAAATTAAATCACTATTACTCCCTATCTCAAAAACTAATTCTTTTTCTGTTTGACTTGCTACTTTTTTTATTTTGTCTAACATTTGCTCTCTATTCACAAATAGCCTTAAATAGGCACATTTATTATAGTTGCATACTAAATAACAGTATAAGCACATAGCAATACATCCTGATGAAGTATATGGTACTAAAAAATCAGAGGTTTTATGGTTTGGTTGAAATTTATGTGTTTTTCTAATACCTATTATTAAATTTTGTTTCATATTTGGAAATTCACTATTTTGCTTTTTTCTCATTTCTTCTATATTGTTATGATTTTCAATTTCTATACAAGGAATATTTTTTTGTCTATATTGTGTTAATAATTGTTTGCCTAATTCGTAATTTTCACTTTCTTTTTCATAATAAATAGCTTTAGGTAAGAACATAATTAGATTTCTCCTTTTCTAATTACATTCTTACCTAAATTTTGTTTTTTATTCTTTCTTATTATTACTTTCTAAAACATAAATATCTCTAGTAGGGTTTGAAAGTCTAATTCCTTCTGATTCTAAAATATTTAAAATCGCCTCATTAATTTGTGTTCTAAAAGTCAAATAATTGGCATAAACCGTAATATTTGTATACATCGCAACTATAATATTAATTCCATCTTCTAAAATGCTATTGCATTCTACTATTATATTTTCTTGTAAAATATCTTTATTATGGCTTAGTACAAATTTTGTTCTATTAATAATTGTTTCTACTGTATTTGAGTTTGTTTGTAATGGTAATTTGATATTAAAACAATATCTTCTTTTTTCCATTTTAGCATAATTGACCACTGCTTCTTCTGTTAGTTTTGCATTTGGAATTGCAACAATTGTATCTTCTGTAGTTTTTATTTTCGTACTTCTAAAAGTAATATCAACTACTGTTCCTTCATATTCTTTGGTTTGTATCCAATCTCCTACTACAAATGGTTTATCTAATAAAATAGAGGCTCCTGCAAGTAAGCTTTTGGCAATGTCTTGTGCAGCTAAGGCAATTACAACACTTCCTAGCCCTAATCCTGCAATTAATCCATTTAAATCATACCATCTTGAAATAATTAGAATTCCTGCTATTATATAAATAATTGCTTTTGCTATTTTCCCTGTAAAATTGGCTAGGTTTTGGTTTCCACCAAGACGACTGCTTTTGCCTACTTTTTGCATTAGTAATGAATTAGGTGCAAAAATATTAGTTAGCCCTTTTGCTATAATACAAATCACTGCAATTTCAATAAAGTGATATACAAATTCCATTACATTTTTAGGTAAGTCTAAAATATATAATCCTAAATAAATGCCAAGTACAATAATAGCAGCTTTTACAGGATAGTAGAAGGCATTTGCTTTTACTTTTTTCTTATCTTTTTCTTTCCATTTGAAAATTTTGATAATAAAGTATGCCAAACTTGAACTTAACAGGCAAAACACACCTATGATAATAATTGCAATTGCAATATCAATTAACTTTTCTTGTGTAATATTTTTAAAGAAATCTATCATTTCGTTAATTTGTTTCACCTTCTCTTCCTCCTTTCATTAAATGCGTAAATCCTATAAGATATGCCACTGAAAAACAAAATCCTGCTATTACATCACTTGCATAATGTACTCCTAAATAAATTCTACTAGTTCCAATTCCTATAATTAGTACTGCTAATAAAATACACAATGCCCATTTTAACGTTGGTTTTTTTACATTTTTCCATATCCAATAAGCAATTAGTCCATAAAATGCCATACTTACCATAGAATGCCCTGATGGAAAGCTATAGCCTGTTTCTTGTATTAACCTATATTCTTCTGGTCTTGGTCTTTCAAAAATGAATTTTAGTAATTGGTTTAAAACAGTAATTATAAGTAAATTAATGGTCATATATTTTGCCTGTTTTTTATACCCTATACAAAGGGTAGCAAAAACAATAGAAAGTATGGTAACTCCTGAGCCTAAAATAGTAAATAGTTTCATAACTATTGTTACTGGTTCTGTCATAATTTTGCCTATATTGGTATATATTATTTCATCAAATTGTGTTTTTTGTGCCATGAATATATACTGAATTAAATACCCTAAAACTGCAATACTAAGCACAAATAATATCCATCTTAGCTTTTTTCGGTTTGTTTTTTCGCAATACATGCTTTTATTTTTATCCCTTCTTCACTAAACATTTTTTCATGTTCAGTTTCTATATTTTCCCAAAAGTCTGATTCAGCTTTTAAATCTCTAGTTAGTTTTTCTATTGTAAAACCCATTTCTTTAAAATAGCCAAGGCTTTCTTCAAATAAGTTGTCATCATCTGTTTTAAAATAAATTGTTCCTTCTGGTTTTAAAAATTCTTTGTAATGTTCTAATTGCCTTGTATAAGTTAGCCTTTTTTTATGATGTTTTCCTCGTGGCCACGGATTACAAAAATTAATATAAATGCCATCTACCTTATCTTGCTTATTTAAAATTAGCAAAATTCGCTCTATATCAAAACGAGTAAGTAATACATTATTTATTTCTCTTTTTTCCTTCTCATATACTTCTTCTATTTTTCTTTTGGCAAGCCCTAACATTGGGTCTACTAAATCTATTGCTAAATAATTATTTTCTGGGTGTTTTACAGCTTTATTGGCAATAAAACTTCCTTTGCCACAACCGTAGTTCTACAAAAAATGGTGCTTTTTCATTTTCAAATTCTTGCTTCCATTTTCCTATTAATTCTTCTGGGTGTTCCCTATAAAATGGGCTTTCTTCTAGCTCTTTTCTAGCCCATGGCTTGTACCTAATACGCATATTCTTCTTCCTTTTTGCTTTTATTTTCGACTTTATTTTATCATAGGTTATTACTTTATACAAGAAATAACCCTTAAGTTTTTTCTTAATTAATTTGGCTTTCTAACTACTTCATTTTTATATAAAATTTTCTTCAAATTGCCACTTTTTCTTTACGAGTTAATAGTTTAATCTAAATACTATATATTTTCTGATTTTCTAATTAAATTTCCCACTTTCATTGCTATTTTCCTTTTATTGGTATAAAATGTAAAAAATAAAATAATTGTGCAAGGAGAAACTATGAAAAATAGAAAAGATAAATTATATGAAGGCGAAAAATTAACGGATTTTAGAGAACTTGTTGCTAGGTATGAAAATCGTTATAGTACTAAAACTGCTTTTATTTATAAAGAAACACCTAAATCTACTAAACATATTTCTATTAGCTATAGTCAATTTGTAAATGATATTAAAAGTTTAGCTACGAGCCTTCTTGATTTGGGTTTACAAGGTAAAAAAGTAGCCTTAATTTCACCTAACTGTTATGAATGGGTCACTTCGTATTTAGCTGTTACTACTTCTGATATTTCTATTATTCCACTTGACAAATCCTTGCCTGCCAATGAGATAAAAAGCTTAATTTTAAGAAGTAAAGCTGATTGTGTTATTTTCGCTCAAGAATATATCTCTATTTTTGAAGAAATTGTAAAAGAAAATACTACCAATTTGAAACAATATATTTGTATTTCAAAAACTTGCCCTTCTCCATTTTTATCTTATGATTCTTTATGTGAAAATGGCAAAAAATTGTTAGATAGTGGTAATTCACTCTATGATACAATTCAAATAAATCCTAATAAAATATCTATTTTACTTTTTACTTCTGGAACTACTGCTATTTCTAAATGTGTTGGTTTATCACAAGCCAATATTTGTAGTGATATTTATGCTCTTTCACAAATGACTGATATTCGAAAAGATGATGTTTTTTTGTCGTTTTTACCTTTGCATCATACTTTTGAGTCTACTTGTACCTTTTTATATGGTACTTCTTGTGGTATTAGTGTTGCTTTTTGTGATGGTCTTAAATATGTACAAAAAAACCTAGTAGAATTTGGAATAACTGGGCTTGTTTGTGTTCCTTTGATGCTTGAAATTATGTATAAAAAGATTGAAAAAGGTGTAGATGAACAAGGTAAGACTAATTTAGTAAAGTTTATGAGAAAAGTTTGCAACTTTTTATTAAAGTTTAAAATTGATATTAGAAGAAAAGTATTTAGTAGTATTCTAGCTAAATTTGGCGGCAAGCTTCGCATTTTAATTGCAGGTGGAGCACCTATGAATAAACATGCTATTGAAGGGTTTGTTGATTTAGGTATCAATCTTCTTCAAGGTTATGGGTTAACTGAAACTTCTCCTGTACTTGCTGGTGAAAATGATAAATACAAACGTGCTGGTAGTGTTGGTTTTCCACTTCCAGGTATCGAAATAAAAATTAATGTCCCAAATGATGAAGGAATAGGAGAAGTTATCGCTAAAGGACCTACTATTATGCATGGCTATATAGATAATGAAGAAGCTACTAAAGAAGTTTTAAAAAATGAATGGTTTTATACTGGTGATTTAGGTAGATTTGATAAAGATGGCTTTTTATTTATTACTGGCAGAAAAAAAGATGTGATTGTTTTAAAAAATGGTAAAAATATTTTTCCTGAGGAATTAGAAATTTTAATTAATAATTTACCTTATGTTGCTGAAAGTATGGTTTATGGAAAGTCTATTTCTAAAATTGACCATTCTAATAAATCAGATGACTTAAGCATTTGTGCCAAGGTTGTATATAATGAAGATATTATGAAAGAACTTTTCCCTTCTGTACCTACTAATGAATATCATACTATGATTTGGAAAGATATTAAAGAAAAAATTAATAAGTCTATGCCTACTTATAAATATATTCGTGAAATTATTGTAACAAATGAACCTTTGATTAAAACAACTACTCAAAAGATTAAAAGACATGAGGAATTAAAAAGGATTTTGGAAAATTAATTCTTATAGAAACTATTCTTTATAGGGTAGTTTCTTATTTTAGAAAATATTTCTTCTTCAGTATAATATTTTGTTTTAGGATTTTCTATTTCTTCATCTGCTTCGTCTAATGCACTTTCTATATACTGAGTATATTGTGCCTGTGTCATTATGGTTTCATATTTTTTAATACTCATAATAACCATTGTTCCATATCCATTTTTCGTTAAATACACCTCTTCATTTCCTTTTAAAACTATATCTTCTATTTCTGGATATTTATTTCTTAAATCTGATACAGGTCTAATATTTATCATTATTTAATCTCCTCCTTGTTTTTCTGTATTTTATCATTATCTTATCATAATTTCAATAGAATTATGACTTTTTCTTAAAACCTTGCATTTATTAACATAATATGATATAATTTGATCTACTATTATTATTTTGCCAAGTGCAAATTTATATATATCTATTTTAAATTTAAAAGGAGATTCATATTTATGGGCAAAAAGCGGATTAGTTTATCTGGAGATCAAAAAGCATCACTTTTATGGCTTGTCATTTCCATTATCCTATTAGGTATTCTTTTTTTTGCTAAAGCACAAATAAACACTCTTCCTGACACAAGGGTTTTCTTGTTCCATTTTTGGTTCTTCATAGGATTTTTTAGCGGTGTAGTTGGTTTATTAGTGTTAGTTTGTTCTACTCTAAGTCTTATTGCTTTTCCTTTTGAAAAACGAGCTGCTGAAAAAGCTTATCAAAAGAGTTTAATTGATATTCAGGCACTTCCTAATGAATTTACCACAGTAACTTTGAAAGATATCGAATTACCTTTTTTTCTTTCAAGGGAGGAGTTTCACTGCACAGCAAAACTAGATGAAGATGGGAAAGTTATTTGCAAAATTGAGTTAGGTTATACCTTTTCCACAGAAGATTACGAAAGCTTTTTAGCTAATTTTGCTATTGAAAACTAATGCTACACAGGGAGTTTCGATTGAAACTCCCTGTGTTTTTTCATATAAATATTTGTATAATTGCTAAAACAATTGCTCCTGGTATACCAAAAATTCCAACAATTAAAGCTGTAATCCAATTTAAAGCAATTGTAAATCCAAAGTTTGAACCAACTAAGTTAATAAGCCAAATGGTAATTCCACCAATTACTCCATTTATTACTAATTTAATAATAAGTTTCATTGGTAATGATAATATTTTTAGTACAATAAATAATACTGCTATTGCCACTAAAAATGTAATAATAAATTGTATTGTCATGTTTTCTCCTCCTTTTCTTTGGTACATAAATTATATTTTAGGAATATAACTTAGTCATTACTACACATATGCTTTCTAGTCATTTCTAGAAGGTCAAGTGGTGTAAACCCAACTACTTGTGTTTTTGAACGGTCTTTTTTTAGTGCCTCTTCTAAGGTTTCTAATACTTTTTGTTTTGTTTCCTTCTTTTCCATATCAATGTAATCTATAATAATAATTCCACCAATATCTCTTAGCCTTAGCTGTTTTGCAATTTCAATACTAGCTTCTTTATTAACTGTATAAACAGTTTGCTCTAAATCTTTGGTTCCTACATATTTTCCTGAGTTTACATCTATTGCTGTTAATGCTTCTGTTTTATCAATTGTTATAAATCCACCACATTTTAACCAAATTTTACGATTATTTGCTTTTTCTAGTTGTTTTTCTATTTCATACATTTGAAGTATATCTTCATTTTTTAGTTCTAATTTTACTTTGCTTGTAAGACCTGTATCACTTAAAAATTGCTTTACATAGCTTTGTATTTGTGAATGATTTGTTACAATTCTTATTAAGTCTTGATCTACAATATCTGTTAATATTTTACCTACAATACCATCATTTTGGTACAATAAACTAGGTTCAAATTGTGGATTTTCTTTTAGTATTTCTACTCTATTTAATATTTCTTGATAACCTATTACTACTCTTTGAATATCTTGTTTTATTAGTTCTTCTGGTTTTCCTTGTGCTGAAGTTCTAATAATAGCACCATAGCCTTTTGGCAAGTTTTGTTTTGCTATTTCAAGTAATCTTTTCTTTTCGGTTTCTTTTTCTATTTTTTTAGAAACTGTTATAAACTCAGTATTAGGCATTAGTACAATAAATCTTCCTGATAGACTAATATGTGTAGATACCCTAGCTCCTTTTTTGTTAGTACTATCTCTTTTTACTTGTACTAAAATTGGCATATTAGGACGAATATAGTTTTTAATATCATACTTACTTAATGTTTCATGTTTGTTTCCTGTTTCATTACTTATTTTGGGTATAACATCTTTAATATGAATAAAGGTATTTTTTTCTGCTCCAATGTCTACAAAAGCAGCTTGCATGCCCATTAACACATTTTCTACTTTTCCTAAATAGATATTTCCTTCTAGTCTTTGCCCTTCTACCTTTTCTTCATATTTTTCTACTAGCTTTCCATTTTCTACTAAAGCAACTATTTTATTATTTTGTTCATCTTGACTGATTATAATCTCATGCATTTATTATCCTCCTGCGTCAGTTTAAGGGACATACGTTTAACCAACATTTTATTCTAAAAATGTCAGTTAAACATACATCCCTAAACTGACATTTAGTTAAATTTGTTCATAGCATTATCAATGCCACACATAAGAAATTCTACTACCCCTTCTACTCCTTTTTTTATACCTTCTTCTAGTTTTTGATAAGTTTCCTCTTCTAATTTTCCTATTACATAATCAACTGCATCATACTCATCTATTGGCTTACCAATTCCTATGCGAATTCGTGGAAAGTCTTCTGAAACAAGTTCATGTACTACTGATTTAGCACCATTATGTGTTCCGTGGACCACCTTTTTTGCGAATTTTAATACAACCTACTTCTACATCCATATCGTCATAAATGACTAATACATTTTCTACTGGAATTTTATAAAAATCCATAAATGGTTTAATAGCTTGCCCACTTAAATTCATAAAGGTTTGTGGTTTTAATAAAATTACTTTTTGCTCTTCTATGATACCACTTCCATATATTCCATTAAATTTTGTTCTACTTAAATCTATTTCATATTTTTTAGCTAACTGATTAATCACATCAAATCCCATATTATGCCTTGTATTACTATATTCTGGCTCTGGGTTTCCTAATCCTACAATTAAATACATTTTTGTTTACCTCTATTAAATTTTTATCTTACTTATCCATGGTTTAATTAATTCATTTGAAATTTGCAAATCTAATCCTAAGTTTATACCTGGCTTTAGTTTTCCATGATAATCACTTCCACCACATTTGTATAAGTTTAGTTTATCTGCATATTCATTTATTTCTTCTATTTGTTCTCTTGAAAAAGAACTATGATATGTTTCAATTCCATCTAACTTTACACCTTTTACTATTTTATTTAAAAACTCTATATGATTATTTGCATTATATTGGTATAAGTGTGCTAAAAAGCATAGACCATTACTATTATGAATTAATTCTACTACTTCTTGAAGTGTAGGAAATCTAGTATATTCATGAATAAATAAAATACTATTGGGATTATTTAACCCTTTCTTATTAAAAGCTGAATAGGTACTCAAGATTTCTTTCCCTATGATTTCCTGGTTTTTATCATATTTTAGTAAATCTTCATATATATATTGTTTTATCCAACCTGTTGGATCTTGACTTGGTATTTTATCCTTTACATTATTTTGTTTTGTATAGAAAATTCCTTCTTTTTCAAATATCATAAATAATATATCATAAATACTTTTAGCATATTCTAATTCTTTTTTTGCATTTTGCTTGCTCCATTCGTTAATTTTTTGAATTTCTACTCCATACCCTAATACTTCTATAATATGCTTTTCAAATGATGTTACAAGCTCTACTCCTTTTATTAGTTTACCACTAAAAATAGTATTTTCTATATCTTCATATGCAAAACAGTTATTATGATCTGTTATAGAAAAATAGTCTAATTTCAGTTGCTCTGCTTTTTTCAATAATTCATTAGGTGTAAATTCTCCATCTGAAAATACAGAATGGCTATGTAAATCAATCATAAAAACTCCCTACTTAGTAATTTGTTGTGGCTTTGATGTCATCTCTTTTTGAACTTCACTCATAAAGGAACGCATTTCAGCAATTACTTCACATAACTTTATTGCTTCTTCATATTTTTTAGCTAAAATATATTCTATTAGAATCTCAATAGAACGTTGTGCTAACGTTACATCTAGTATCTTAGTTTGTTCAAAAAACCAATATAGCTCTTCTAGCAATTCTATTCTTTCTTCATTTGTAATCAATTTTGAGTCTGTGAATTTATATACTAATGAAATCAAGTTTTTAGCATAATAATATTTATAGTATTCTAATTTATCTGCGTCTTTAAATGCTTCATAGATTTTTTTAAATGCATAGTTTACATCTTTAAAATACTTTTTATTACGCATCCACGAAGTAGAAACCTCTCCTGTGTTTCTTCTTCTATAATAATAAATAACATCTGATATGTAACATATCTTTTTAGATTCAAGTAATGCTCTGCTTGAAAAATAAGCATCTTCTGCAGGTACACCCTCTAAAAATTTAATATCATTTTTCTGTATTAATTCATTTCTAAAAATTTTCATACAAGCAGATGGACAATACAAATAAAAGAACCTTTGGCTAGCTTCTTCTAAATCACAGGATTTATATTTCTTTTGATCAAACATAGCTGTATCCCATATTTTTCCTTCTTGCTCCATACATTTATAATTTGCTGTTACTACATCTGCTTCATTTTCTTTAATTGCCTGATACATTAATTCACAAGCCTTTTTATCGTAAACATCATCTGAGTCTATGAACATTAAATATTCTCCTATTGCTTGTTCCACTCCTTGATTTCTTGCAAATCCACCTAGAGAGTGTGACTCTGGCAAATGAATAGCTTGTACATTATTGTATTTTTCACAATATTTTTCAATTATTTTTCCGCTATTATCTTTTGAACCATCATTTACTAATATGACTTGCAAATTTTCAAATCCAATTGTTTGATTAACAATTGAATCAATACATTCTTCTAAATACTTTTCTGCATTATAAGTTGGAATTATAATACTTATTTTATATTTCATAACGGCTCCTTACTATACAAGATGGGCTTTGTAGATTTTCACTTTGAATTTTAACTAATGTTCCATTTCTTAAATCTCTTTTATATACTACTATATTATTTGAATTTTGATTTGCTACTAAGACATATTCTTCACTTTTATTTAAAGTAATATCCCTAGGAAATTCTCCATAACTAGGTACACTTTGTATTAATTTTAAGTAACCTTCTTGGTTAGCAAATACTGAAATACTGTTATGCCCTCTATTTGTAACATAAATATTTTTGTTATCTTTACTTATCTTGATTGCTCCTGCATAAGATTTTATCTTATTATCTAACAAAGTAGAAATTTTCTGTTGTAACTTAAATTCATTTTTTTCTTTATGATATACATATATTTCGTTAGACATTTCTGTAACAACATATATTGTCTTTTTATCATTAGAAAATGTTAGATGTCTAGGTCCTGATTTATTCTCTAATTTTATAGTAGTTATTAACTCCATTTTCGAATTATATATATATATACTATCATTTCCTAAGTCTACTGCATATATCTCATTATCTATAAAGTTGGCAAAATGCATATTAGCATTTGTGTACTTTATACAGTAGCTTTCCTGATAAATAGTACCATTATCACTTAATTGATACATTATGATACTTCCACTACCATAATTAGCTACTAATAGATTCCTTCTTGTTTTATCAGTAGCTATATAACAAGGTAACGATTGATTTATTCTTCTAAAGTCAACCTTTTGTAGTCCATTTCTTGTTATATTGAATATGCCAATTCCACCTGTTTGAGTTTCTGAAACTGCATATAACATATTTTGATTTATATGTAGATAAGAGGAATTTTCCAAATTTTCTATTTCATTTAGTAATTTTAAAGTTCCTTGTTCTAATGTACATGCTGTAATACAATTAGAATAACTGCCTATATAAAATTTCTCTTTCATGCCATTTGCCCTGCATCTATTACTACATTTTGTCCAACCATTTTTTTCATAATATGTGTAATACTATACATTGCATCAGCAATATCTGTATTAATTGCAAACTCTTTATACTTTGTTTTAGGTCGCCCTTTAATAGATTCTCCATTTGTGCGTATGCTCTCTTCTACTTCATATGGCTTTAATATGGTTCCTGGCGATATTGTATTTACTCTTATTTGTAAGTTTCCCATATCTTGTAATATTCCTCTAGTCAAACCATATAAACCTGCTTTTGATGCACTATATACAGGTACATCATAAGCCCTTAAAGCATTAATAGAAGATACATAGGTTATTGTTTTATTATTTGTTTCTCTTTTTAGTAATGGTAATAGTATCGTTGTTATATAAATATGGCTTGAAAGATTTAGTTTAATCGTTTTATCTATATCCTCTATAGTCACCTGTTCAATCCCTTGTATATCTGTTCCTATTGCATCTCCTGCCATACTAATTAAGTGTGTTATTCTACCATACTTTTCTTCTATTTTTTGTTTTAAATTTTCTATGCTTTCTACATTAGTTACATCACACTGAAAATAGGTGTAATCTAAGTTATTCTCAAATTCTTTATGTACATTTTTTTCCTTTATATCTGTTGCAATTACAATACAATTATTCTCTAAATATTTGTGGATAGCAGCTTTAGCAATATTACCAGCACCACCAGTTATTAATATAATATCCTTTTTATCCATTTAATCACCTACTGTATTATACTCCATTGTTTCATATTTTGTCAACCAATCGCATTGTATCCTTACTGTTTCAACATTTTTAATCAATACCTACTATCATTCTGCTAGTATTTTTTTCTATTGTAAGTTAAGCTCTTTTCTTATAAGTTTTACTATCTATAAACTTTCATTTTGATATACAATAAAAAACAAAAACTGTTACTTCTTCTAACAGTCTTTTTTTTTTATTCTAATCCTTCTTTTTAGTAATATATATATCTATTAAATCTTTAAAGTTTTTATTTTTTAAATCTTCAAAAAACTTTTCTCTTTTAACATTATATTGTACTGATTTATCAATACATGAATTAAACTTAGCTATATCTTCTATTTTTACTTTCATATATTCTATTTTATCTTCTATATTCTCAAAAATTTCTTTGCCTTTTTCAGAATGAACTAATATTGCTGAAATGCCTTTATTATCATTAAAATTTGAATTTATATTATCAATTCCCCAAAAGTCTGCAAGTGTAATGTCTGAATTTCTTTTTACTTTTTTAAATTGACACTCATAGCAAGATTTTCTTAAGTCAATATTAGATAAAAATAAACTCATATACTCTTCTTCTTTATGGTGTATATTCTCTTCTTTTTTGTTATACTGATAACAAACTTGAAAGTCTTTCCAACCTGCTATACCTTTTTTTCTAAAATGTATTTGTTTTGGATACTCTCCATTGTGTTCTTTTTTATATTCTAAAAACTTTTTCCAAACTTTAGGAGATGGTACTCCATGGCAAATAATATCTTGTGTATATAAATTATCATATTCTTTTCCTAAATACTTAATTAATCCCTCTACTTGGCAAGGAGTTCCTGTGAATAATACTTTTCTATTTTGCTCTAAAAATCTTTTTACTATTTGATAACTATTTCCTATTTGGCTTTGTACATATTTTGAGCCTCTAAATATTTCTAATTCTTCTTTAGTTTCAATATAGTCATGTTCTACCTCTAGATTTTCATTAAATTTAACACCAAATACGACTCCTTTTTGCTCTAATATCCACTCTGCAATTAAAGTAAATATACCACCTGAAGAACTTTTTAATCTAATGATTTCATTCTTATTTTTACAAGCATATGCTTGTACTCTTCTGTTATTTTCTGATAATTTATGAACTACTGGACATACTTTTTTGCATAGTCCACAATTAATACAAATGCTTTGTTCAATTTTAGGATAAGCAAATCCATCTGTTTCATATTCTATTTTGATTGCCTTTTTAGGACATATATTCATACAAGCCATACAGCCTGTACAACTTTTCTTATCTATTACATTTTTCATTTTTTCTAACCTAATGCTTTTTCTAAAAATTTATATACTTTTTCTCTTTCACTTTGCAAAATTTCATATGCTTTTGAATAATCATTTGAAAAAACCTCTTGTGTAATCTTTCCATTAAAAATTCTATGATGCAATTTAAATTTTTCTAATAATGTTTCTATTCTAGAATACATACTCGCTAACTCATCTTGTCTTTCAAATATCATAAATGGTGTAGAAAATAATATTGAAAAAACACAAGAATGAAAGGAATCTGTTACTACTAAAAATGCATTTTTTTCTAAATAGATAAATTCTGCTGGTCCTACATCATAAAATTCACTATCTTTATTAGAAATGTCTACTATTTCACAATCATTTTCTTTAGCTATTCTATTTAACTCTTCTCCTATTTCTCCAGAAATATTTCCTAAAAAGCTTTTTAAAATAAATTTATTTGTTTTTAAGTTTTGTGGTTTTTTCATTACTTTTTCCCACTCTAAAGTTTCTAACATCATAGTAGGATCTATTAAAACTTCTACATCATTTCTATTAGTTAATGATTCTACAATTTCTTTTCCTACTTCTTCTCTTACTGATATTGCCTTAAGGTCTTCTAAATATTTTTGATATGTACAATATAATTTTTCATTTTCTTTTGGAATACTATTAATTCCAAAACTTGCTGAAAAAGAAATACGTTTTTCTTTTGGAACAAATGAACCAAATATTTTATCAGAAAAGAATTTTTCAAAATGATAATTCCAAATTTGGTCACTTCCTAAAATAATATAATCATATTTATTTGCACTTCTTAGCATTTCATTATCTACATATAGGATTTCATCTGCAAATTTTATATATTCATTAAAATTTTTAAATTTCGCTAGCCTATTTTCATCTATTTGGTTTTGAATAACTGGTTGATTGTTATTCCTCGGCATATATTTAATTGTTTCGACTTCTAGTTCCATCTTTCTTAATACTTCTTGTACTGCATAATTTTGCAGTCTATTTCCAAAATTATATTCTCCGAAAAGAGTTACAATCCCAGCTTTTTTCATTCCATCACCTCATATTTCTATTAGTACAAATTATACTATATTTATACTCCATGTGTATTATTATAACATATTTCTACAAAAAATCCAATAGAAAAAAACAAATGGTAATAATTTATACTTCTACCATTCATTCCTAGCAATTTTTCATTAAAACAGCCCCTCTATTTTATATTCCTTTTCTAACTTTTCATTAAAATATAGCTTACTTATTAAATTTAGTTCTTGCAAGCTTTCTTCTGATAAACTAAAAGAAAATAGCTTTTTGCTGTCAGCTAAAATAATATAACTAATTGCTGTTTTAGTAGAATTTGAAATTTTAATTGCCCCTTTATCTATTCTTGCACAAGGCTCACATTTAAAACCATTATCTTTTAAACTAAAATAGCACAAGTTTTCTTTTTCTTTGCAATTTGTACACTCTCTAATTTGTGGTGTAAAACCTAAATAGCAAAGTAGTCTTAATTTAAATACTGAAATAATAAAGTCTAAATTTTTATCTGTTTCTGAAATCATGTATAGAGTATTTAAGATTAATTGTAAAATTTTATATGTATTTTGATTTTCGTCTGTCACATCATTTATTATTTTGATAATATGTGCTGCATAATTTAGTTTATCTAAATCAATACGAATAGGATAAAATACCTCTATTGTTTCGCATGAATTAATATGATAGCTATTAGCACCTTGATAAATCATATATTCTCCAAATACAAAAACTTGGGTGCCTGCCATTAAGAGGCTTTTTGGTCTTCTAGCCCCTTTTGCAGCACACCCAATTTTTCCGTTTGGCGTAAGTATGGTTACCATTTTATCAAAGTCGTTCATATTACTTTCCGAAAGGATAATCCCTTTGGTCTTGATAATTCCCATATTGTATTTCCTCTTCATTTTTCAAATTGTTTTGTGCTTTATTTTTTTGTATGTTTTCTACTTGCATTAGTTCCATAAAGGTATTAATATTACCTGTTTGTTTAAACGTATTCCATGCTAAATCCTTTATTTGCTTTTCCATCATGTGTTTATCTCAACTCCTATTCTGAAGCTTTTACTTCTGTTATTATTTTTCACATTTTCCTGATTTTTTATTCTTCATTTTGGTTAGAAATTTTTTCTAGTTTTGCTAGTTAACTTATTACTAGGTTACGCTTTTATTAAAATTAATTATTTTGGCACACTAAAATAATATCATTTTTAATGTATACACTTTAGAATTACAATCCTATACTTAATATATGTTTTTATCTTTCTATAAATATTTTATAACAATTATTTTGGTATTTCAAACTTTTTAATGAATTTTTCATTATTAATCCAATCTTCTCTAACTTTTACCCATAATTTTAAATTCACTTGTTCTTCTAGTTCTTTTTCTAAGTCTTGCCTTGCATATGTTCCTATCTTTTTAAGCATTTTTCCTTCTTTTCCAATAATAATGCCTTTATGAGAATCTCTTAAACAATAAATGGTTGCCTCTATATTAAAAATTGGCTTTTCTTCTCTTGTTTTTCCTTTTTTCATTTTTTCTACTTCTACAAAGATACCGTGTGGCACTTCTTCTTGTAAAAGTTTCATTGCTTTTTCGCGAATTGTTTCTGCTACTAATTCACGTAAAGTTTGGTCTGTATATTCATTTATATCATAATAGGCTGGACCTTCTTTTAAGCATTTTTCAATTTCTTCTAGTACAATATCTATATCTTGCATTTTAAGTGCTGAAATTGGAATAATTGCTTTAAAATGGTATTCATCTTTAAATGCCTCTATTAACTTAAATATTTGCTCTTTGGTCACCAAATCTATTTTATTAATTACTAAAATAGTAGGCACTTTTGCTTGTTTAATTTTGTCTAAAATCATTTGGTCACCTTTGCCTATTTCATGTGAAGTTGCCTCTACCACAAATAGTACAACATCTGCATCTGGTATACTCTCCCATGCTGTTTCGTTCATTGTATCCCCTAGTTTTGATTTTGGCTTATGAATACCTGGTGTATCTATAAAAACAATTTGAGAGTTTTCACGATTTACAATAGCTTTAATAGCATTTCTTGTTGTTTGTGGTTTATTTACTACTGCCGCCACCTTTTTTCCTACTACATCATTTAATATACTAGACTTTCCTACATTTGTTCTTCCTAAAATAGCTACAAAACCAGATTTAAATTTTTCCATAGATTTTCCCTTCTTTTTATTTGACAACACTAAAAATTATGTTATAATTATATTAGAAGTTAGGAATCACAAAGTGTGGTTGCCAATGAAAATATATACACATCTCCACCGGGTCAACAGCAGAGATGTGTATTTGTTGTTTATTTGCTCAAAATTACTACTAATGCAATAATTAGAGCTAATGTTAGGGTAGTTACGCCAATTAAGGCACTAAGTAGTATGTAAATAATTGTGATATAATAATCTACCATATACATCACCTCTTTATTTATTAAGGAGGCAACCACACTCCGCTATTCCTAATCTTCTTGCTTGATTATAAAATTAATTTTTGTAAAAGTCAATATATATTAAAACATTTGTTTATATTCTATACTTTTCTTTTTTCTCATAGTGGGTATGTAACAACTCATGTGCTAAATGTCCACCTGGTTCTCCAAAAAATTCTTGATATATTTTTTGCATTACTGGATTTTCATGTGATTTTCTAATAGTGCTTTTTTCATCAATTGAATACATTGCCTCTGCTCTTTTTGCTGCCACATCTATAGTTTCTCTAATTTTAGCACTTTTAATTGGTTGGCCTCCTCCCATAATGCAACCACCTGGGCAAGCCATTATTTCTACAAATTGATAATCTGCTTTTCCTGTTTTTATTTCTTCCATAATTGTTTTAGCATTTCCAAGCCCACTTGCTACAACTACTTTAATTTCTTTATCTCCAATTTTGACAGTTCCTTTTTTTATTCCTTTTTGTCCTCTTACTTCTTCAAATTCTATTTTAGCTAGTTCTTTTCCTGTCAAAATTTCAGAAACAGATCTTAACGCTGCTTCCATCACACCACCTGTGACACCAAAAATAGCTGCTGCTCCTGTTGCCTCTCCCATTGGGTCATCAAAATTTTCATCTTCTAATTCTACAAATTCAATATTAGCACCTTTTATCATTCTAGCAAGTTCTCTTGTAGTAAGTACGCTATCTACATCATATAAGCCATTGTCTTTCATTTCTTCTCTGGTTCTTTCGTATTTTTTAGCAATACATGGCATAACTGATACTACAAATAGTTTTTCTGGTTTTATTTTTTTCTTAGCTGCATAATAGGTTTTTAAAATTGCTCCAAACATTTCATGTGGAGATTTACAGCTAGATAAATGTGGCAAGTTTTCTGGATAGTTCATTTCAATATATTTTACCCATCCAGGACTACAAGAAGTAATCATTGGTAAATGGTCATTTGACTCCAAACGTTTGATAAATTCTGTTCCTTCTTCCATAATAGTAAAATCTGCACCAGTATTAGTATCAAATACTTTGTCAAAGCCTAAACGTTTTAATGCTGTAATCATTTTTCCTGTTACATTCGTTCCTATTGGAAGCCCAAATTCTTCACCAAGTGCTACTCTAACAGCTGGTGCTGTTTGCACTACTACACATGTTTCTGGATCTTGCAATTTTTTCCATACTATTTGAGTAGAATCTTTTTCATGTAATGCTCCTGTTGGGCAAGCTTGTATACATTGACCACAAAAAGTACAGTTAACATCATTTAAGCTATGATCACCTACTGTTGAAATACAAGAAGAAAATCCCCTACCAATTGCATCAATTGCTCCTACTTTTTGCACATTTTTACAACTTGAAATACATCTTCTACATAAAACACATTTATTAAAATCTCTTACAATAGAAGGAGAACAATCGTCTATTTTATGCTCATTTTTAGCACCTTCATAACGTACATTTGTCACATTATATTTCATAGCTAATGTTTGCAATTCACAATTACCATTTCTTGTGCAAGTTAAGCAATCACGATGATGGTTCGATAATATTAAATCTAATATCATTTTTCTTGCTTCTATAACTTCTGGCGAATTGGTATGTACTATCATCCCTTCTTCTACTTTTTGTATACAAGATGTTGCAAAACCACGTCTTCCTTCTACCTGCGTAATACACATTCTGCAATCTCCAACTTCATTAATTTCTTTTAGAAAGCAAAGTGTTGGAATATCTATGTTAGCTTTTCTTGCTGCCCCTAAAATTGTAGTTCCTTCTTCTACTTGTACTTGTTTTCCATCAATGACTAAATTTATCATTTTTTTATTAGACATATTTTTTTATTCCTTATATTATTATATTTAGGTTTTTGATTAAGGTTCCTATAACCCTATATTCCTTATATTTATTTCACATTTTTATTCCTGATATATTCTTTTCCCTCTTTTTCAAATTCTTCTTTTAAGATGTCCATATAAACAGTATCATAAAACTTTCCATTTATAAAATTTGCTTTTCTTCTTCTTCCTGTTTCTTGAAAACCACATTTTTTATAACAAGCAATTCCTCTTGCATTAAATTCATAAACTTTTAACTGAATATTTTTTAAGTTTATATAATAAAAACCATATTCTAAAATTAGTTTAATAGCTTCTGTTCCATAACCATTATTTCTATAGCTTGCCTCACCTATAAATATGCCTAACCTTGCTGTTTGGTTTGGTCTATCTATCTTTTCTAAGCTTATCGTTCCTATCATTTGGTCGTTTTCTAGTGTCACAATTACTAAATGTATTGCATCAGTTTTAATTTGTTCTAAGTATTGTTTTTCACCTTCTAATGTTGTTACTAATCCGCTTCTTCCAGTATAATCAGTTACTTCAAAATCATTTAGCCACTTGGTAAATATCTCTACATCTTCACTATTTCTTGGCGATAAATATATTCTATCTCCTACTATCTTTTTAAAGTATTTCATAAGTATTCTCCTTTCAAAATAGGTTATTAGCTCTTCATTTATTTTAGCCAATAGCATGAAATGGGCAACTACTTATACAAGTGCCACACTTAATACATTTTTCTTCATTAATATGATGAACTTTTCCTGGCTCTCCTGAAATGGCATCTACTGGGCAATTTCTTTTACACATGCCACATCCTTTACACTTATTTTTATCAATTTGTATTTTAGCTAATTTTTTACATTCTCCTGTTTTACATTCTTTATATTTTACATGTTCTAAATATTCTTCTCTAAAATATTTAAAAGTAGAAAGTACAGGGTTTGGTGCTGATTGCCCTAAACCACATATAGCAGTTTTAGGAATTCCTATTGCTAATTCTTCTAGCTTTTCTAAGTCTTCTACACTTCCTTCTCCTTGTGTAATTTTTTCTAACAATTCTAGCATTCTTTTTGTTCCAATTCTACAAGGAGTACACTTTCCACAAGACTCATCTACTGTAAAGCTTAAATAAAATTTCGCTAAATTTACCATACATTTTGTATCATCCATAACAATTAATCCACCAGACCCCATCATAGAACCTATTTGTTTTAATGATTCATAGTCAATTGGTGTATCTAAATGCTCTTTTGGTATACATCCTCCAGATGGACCTCCTGTTTGTGCTGCCTTGAACTCTCTGTTATTTGGAATTCCGCCACCTATATCATAAACAATTTCTCTTAATGTAGTTCCCATTGGTACTTCTACTAATCCTACATTTACTACATTTCCTCCTAATGCAAATACTTTTGTGCCTTTTGAATTTTGTGTTCCTATACTTGCATACCAATCTGCCCCATTTAAAATAATTTTAGTGATATTGCTATAGGTTTCTACATTGTTTATTAAAGTTGGCTTTCCCCATAAACCAGAGTTTGCAGGGTATGGCGGTTTTACTCTTGGCTGACCGCGTTTTCCTTCTATAGATTCTAACAGTGCTGTTTCTTCTCCACAAACAAATGCACCTGCTCCTAAACGAATATCTATATCAAAGCTAAATTTTGTACCTAAAATATTTTTTCCAAGTAACCCATATTCTCTTGCTTGCTTTATGGCAGTACTAAATCTTTCTACTGCAATAGGGTATTCTGCTCTAACATAAATATACCCCTGATTTGCTCCTATTGCATACCCTGCAATCATCATGGCTTCTATTACACAGTGCGGATCTCCTTCTAAAATGCTTCTATCCATGAAAGCTCCTGGGTCACCTTCGTCTGCATTACATACTACATATTTTTGTTTTCCTTCGACTTCACTTGTTAATCTCCACTTTTTACCTGTTGGAAATCCTGCTCCTCCTCTACCTCTTAAGCCTGATTTTTCTATTTCTTCTATTACTTCATTTGGTGTCATTTCTAATAACACCTTTTCTAATGCTTTATATCCATCAAATGCAATATATTCTTCTATATTTTCTGGATCTATTTTTCCACAATTTTGAAGAGCAATTCTTTTTTGTTTTTTGTAAAAGGTAAGCTCATCTAATTTTTGTACTGTTTTTCCATCTATATCTTTACAAAGCAGGCGTTCTACTGTTTTCCCTTCTACTATATGAGATTGTATGATTTCTTTGCAATCTTCTGGAGTCACTCCTGCATAAAAAGTATTTTCTGGACGAATAATAACAATTGGTCCTTTTGCACAAAGTCCAAAACAACCTGTTTGAATAACACGTACATTTTCTAACCCTTTTTCTTCTATTATTTTCCTAAAATTTTCTATAATTTTAGGCGATTTTGAAGAGGTACAACCTGTTCCATGGCATACTAAAATATGCTTTTCTTTAGTTCCTATATTAGTATTTACACGAAGTTCTAATTCTTTTTTCTTTTCTTTTCTAATATTTCTTAGCTTTTCTATTACTTCCAATTTTTACTCCTTTCTTTGGATAACTTTCTTAACCTACATAAATATTAACTTCTATATCCTTAAGAAAGTTTATCAAGTACCTCATCTAACATTTTGACTGTTGCTTTTCCATATACTTCTCCGTTTATAGTAAATACTGGAGCAATGCCACATGCCCCTACACAACGTGTACTATCTATTGAAAATTTTCCATCTTTAGTGGTTTCTCCTTCACCTATTTGTAGCCTTTGCTTTAAACGATCCATTATCTTTTCTGAACCTTTTACAAAGCATGCTGTTCCTAAGCATACTGATATGGCATATTTTCCTTTTGGCTTTAATGTAAATCTTGAATAAAAAGTAATTACTCCATATATTTCTGCCATTGGTATTGCTAGATATTCTGATATTTTTCTTTGTGCAATTTGTGGAATATATCCATATTTTACTTGTACTTCATTTAAAATAGGAATTAAATTATCTTTTACATTTGTAAATGGTTCTAAAATTTCTTGTATTTCTTTTTCTAATTTTTGTTCTATACAGTTACAGTTTTTGCATTCTTCTTCCTTCATCTTTTTATAAGCATTAGTTTAGCCTAATGCTCCCTCCTTTCTTTTTTATTATTTATTTACTTTATAATTATGCTATCGTTTTTTATACACTTATTATATCAAAGCAATTTTTTTTACACAATAATTTTTGAGTTTTAATTAAAAAAAAGAAACTACTACTTACAGCACTTGCAATAAGTAGTAGTTTCTTCCATTATTTGATTTAAGAATCTTTTCTATTTAAACAACTCTATAGACTCCTCTTTCTGGTATATAGATTACATTTTTTCTAAGTAATCTATTAATTGCAATGGCAATCTCTAAAATGCTATTATCTGAAAACCGTTCTTTAATTTGCAATAAGGAAAACTGTTGTAATTGAATTGCATAATTTTGAATTGCTAGTTCGTTTAGCTTTGCTCTATCACTCATTTTGGGAATTGTAGTACTTTTAGGCTTTTCTTTTTCTCCCCTGTTTCTAACAAGTTGCTTTTTCGCCCTTGCTTTCTTAGCTAAAGTGCCATGCTTTACTCCGAATTTATCAAGTTCCATAACTAACATTGCTAAAGGTTCAAATGCTCCTTCCTCTAATACGGTTTGAAAAATGGCTCTTTCATCTTGATAGGTAATTGTAAAATCTACCTTATTTTTAGCTTTTCTTGTTTGTGCTAAAAACTGTGAATGAAATTCTTGAAGGTTTTCTATACTTTCTGTGGAAAAAATAATTGTAATTCTCTGCTTTTCAATACTTACTTTAAAAAATTCATTGGCAGGTTTATAATTTATTGCTATTGTTTTCTGGCTTAAATTCGCCTTTTGGCTAGTCCGTGAAATCATAGATCTTGATACTCCAAAAAAATCCCCTATTTCTCTTTGCATCAAACCTGCTATCGTAAAAAGTATAGTACAACTTTCCTTAAGTGGTAATTCATTTAGTATAATTGAAATCATTTTTTCTAGTTCTTTTCTTCTATACTCATCCTCTATAATATTAGACATACTAATAGAACTATTAGTGTCTTCTGTTATTTCGGCAAGAGTTAATTCATCTGCATATCCCTTTCTACTCACTACATCTTCCCAATGTAGTACATTGGTATGCCTATTCTCTATTCTAAAAAACATATTAATTTCATTTAAGATACATCTTGAAGCATAAGTGGAAAACTTACTCCCTTTGCTTTCATCAAAAGTAATTGCTGCTTTGCACAATCCTAGCATTCCAATTTGTTCTAATTCCTCTTTTTGTGGATGATTTAAATACTGTTTATTGACTAAATAATATACTAACTTCATATTTTGGCAAACCTGTTCACTTTGCTCTGCTGTTAATTCATATTCTTTAGCTTTCTTAGTCATAAAAGTATACTTCCTTTCTTGTTTATAAAGTAGTTTTAAATCAAATAATACCTCCATTCTTAATACATTAAGAATATATATACATAAAGTATTTTCTTAACTTGTTTTAAATAATAGCACTTTTATCACCCAAAGTAAAGATTTTTATAAATAAAAAAACAAATAAATAAAGCATTTCTCTTTACTTATTTGCTTTTCATTATACTAACTTTTTTATTCAAAACTAATTTTGCTATCGATTGGGCAAATTTGAATAAAAGTTTTGCCATCATTTACTTTAATTTCATTACCTTCTAAATCTTTATATACTGTTTTTCCACTTCTTGATGTTTTTTCACAGGTAATTGGAATATATTTTCCATTTGTAATATAATAACCATCTAGTTTTTTTATATTACTAATTGTTTGTCTTCCTTTTGTTGTTCCATCATTTAAAGTAGTATTTTTACATTTGGTAATAATAATGTTTTTTACCATAATGTTTTCTTGGGTATCCCAATCAACTTGTTTTTTGTTTCTTGAATAACGAATATAACTTTTGCTTTGTTCATCATACTCATATTTTACAGTATTATAACTTGAATATGGAATGGTTACTTTATTAGCCAAATTAGTTATTTTTCTTTCTGTTTCTCCTTCTTTTGGCTCATCTTTTTTTGCCTCTAGTTCTACTTCTTCTACTACATAATTAAGTACATTTCCTTTGCTTGTAGTAGTTCTAAAATCTTCTCTTTGTATAATCTTTTTTATTTTTTCTGTAGATGTTACTGCATTATGTGGTGCATAACGATCTTTTACTCTCCAGAAATTTGTTTCACTTTCATTAATTCCATTAATATCGCTAATTCCTAGAGTTTTAATATCTGACTTAGCCTGTGGACTTTGCCCATAATGTACATAAATTGCATCATTTTCTAAAGCATAATCTAGAAAATAATGTCTAGCACTTCTTAATGGGCCTATTTTTTCTACTTCTTTGTTTTTCATAACAGCCATTAATCTAGTTTCTCCACCTTCTACAATAATTTCATAGACTAAATCTGCTTCTATTAAACCTGCTTGTGGCATTGCATTAATATTATTATCTAGCATAAACGCAATTGGTCTTTCATTTCCTTCAAGTGTTTTGGGCTTTAACTCTTCTTTTGGTTTATCTTGTGTTCCTAATGTTTGTGAACCATTTCCAGTTTCTCCTGTTTTGCCACTTTCTTCTGATATTTTCATAACAAATAGCACACCTGCTACTACAATTAAAATTAATAAGATTAGTACTAATAAGCTTGTACCTCTTGATTTTTTAGCTTTTTTCCCTCTTGTTTCTCTCATACTTTTCTCTCCTTTTAATATATTTATAAACATATTCTTTCTTTTTAAATTTGTTTCTACTTTTTTATTCTATTTTGAACTCTACTTGCTACCTTAAATTATATTTATCCTTTTTTGAAACTTACCTTCAAACTTGTTGCTTTTATAGATTATTTTTTGTTTGATTATAACTTATATTTTACATTATTCTAACAATTGCCATTACAATTGCATATAAAATTAGTACTATTATCATTCCAAAACAGCCACTAAAAATTACCTCTGAAAGTTTATGCTCTTTTGCTGCAATTCTGCTTTCTGATAGCAAAATTGCCATTATTAAAGATAAAATTAAAACTACTACATTATCTGTTACAAGCCATATAATTGTATTTGCTGCAAAGGCTATGGTTGCATGCCCACTTGGCACAAATTTGTGATTTAACCCTTTATGCTTATTAGTTTTAGCATAAGCAATTAAAGCTAAAATTGCAATAATAGTAATTATCATAACTGCAAAAGCAGTATGTACTGGTGAATTTGTTACATTTTGAAGAAATGTTAAACCAATATCTGCTAGCTTATCAAAAAATAAGAAATAGGCTACAATTAAAGCATTAATAGTAGTAATTACTACCCCACCTGCTGCTACATCTTTTGCAATTTTTGCTTTTGGATGGTATACATCTACATATAAATCTACTACTGTTTCAATTGCTGTATTTACCATTTCTGCGAACAAAATTAAAATAATAGTAAATAGAAAACACAAAAATTCTGCACGATTTAGGTTAAAGAAAAGACTAATAATAACTACTGCCACTGCTATAATTAGCTGTCTTTTGATATTGCCTTGTGTTGTAGTTGCATAAATGATACCATTAAAAGCATTTTTCCATGCATCTATAAAACTTTCATTTTTAATTTTTTCTTTTGCATTACCTTTTTGTTTTTTTGGAATTTGATTTTCTTCTAAATTTTCTTGCTCTTTTTCCATAAACTCTCCTACCTTGTTATTTCTAACTTAGATAATACATTTTCTTCTTTTTCTCTCATTTGCTCTTTTTCTTCTTGTACCATATGATCATACCCCCTTATATGGTAAAAACCATGTACTACCATATAAGCTAGTTCTCTTTCAAAACTGTGACCATACTCTTTGGCTTGTTCTTCTACTCTTTGAATAGAAATGACAATATCTCCTAATACCTCTTGTAACTGTATATTAGGAGTTGGTCTTGCTAGTATTGCATCTAGTTCTTCTTTTTCAAACATGGGAAAAGAAAGTACATCTGTTGGTTTATCAATATTACGGTATTGTTCATTTATTTCTTGAATAGTTTTTGGATTTGTTAAAGTAACACATATGTAGAAAGAGGTAGGATTAATACACTCTACCTCAAAACATTTTTGTAATACTGTTTCAATTAATTCTTCATTAGTTTCATTTTCTGCTATATTTTTATATACGATTTCTGCTACCAAATTTTTCTTCACTTTCTTTATTATTAATTTGATTTATCTAAGTATTCATTCATTAAGCACTAACACTTACACTGTTTTTCTTTTTGATATAACTACCTTCTGATTTATAGCTATTTTGCAAAATTTTCATTGCTCCTAATTCTACTAATTTATTACAATAAAAGTTTATAATTTTGTAGTGTTTATTTGTATTAATACGTAATTTTTTTAAGTCGTTTTTAATAAATAGTATTTGTTTTTCCCTGCTATAATCAATATAGTTTGTATCTTTATTTTTACTAATTTCTTGATAAGTTTTCCAAAATTCTTTATATTGTTCACGCTCTGCTGGTTTTTCCCAATAAATTTTAGTAGATAATAGTTTTGCATGATATTCTTCTATTAAGTTGATTAATAATGAATATGCTTTTTCTTGTTTACGTGCTATTTTAGTATCTACAATTAAGCTTCTAGCATCTTGTAATAGTTTTTCATAACATTGTTCTGCTACAATAAGTGGTAAACTATGTGTAAATAGTTTTCTACTTAAGCCTAGTAATATCATACTTTTTTCAATGTTATCATTTTGATCTAGTTTTCCTACTTCAAATTTGCCAAAATCTTGATATTCTTCTATGATTTCTTTGTATACTTTGTTATTTGGGTCTTGTTTCATTTTTAATGGTAAAATGTTATCTATATAACCTTCTAATGAGTTAAAGATTTTGTGGTATACTTCATCTTTTGCTCCTGGCATTAAGTTATCTGCAAGTTTTATAGAATAATGTTTTAAAAGACCCTTATATAAGTTTTCCATCTGTGTAGCATATAACTGTTTATATCTTTCTAATAATTGTGGCTTGCTTAAATTATCTACTGTTTCATAGTCTAAGTTTAATAAATACATTTGCTTTTTATATTTATATTCTAGATATTCACTTTCTTTTAAATGTACAATTGCATAATATTGTGATAATGCATTTCTTTCGAAATCGCTTGCAACATCTGCTTTTACTTTTTTATAAATAGAATCTAAAATGTATTTGTCAATAGATTCTAAATAAAGTGCATAAACATCTTCAAATTTTTTGGTGATTTGTTCTTGTTTTTCTTGTTCTTCTATGTTTTCTACTTCACGATATGCTTCATATGCTTTTAGTGCATTGTTTCTTTTAATGGAAATTAACATTCCATTAATTCCAATTTTAGTTGGTGTTAATAGTTTTGTGATTGTATTACTAATTTTTGAGAAAAAGGTTTTCTCTTGATATACTCTCAAACTTCTTTCTTCCATAGCTTTTCTTCCTTTCAAAATACAATTTTTTCTTTTGTCGAAATCGTTTCTAGTACCTCGTAAATCACTTCAACCTCTACATAACCTGATTCTTGCTTAGCATAAACCTTTTCATCTTTAATGTTTTCTTTGTTTTCTATTTGCTCTTCTAGTTTTTGCTTTGCCTCTTTAGCTCCTATATTTTTTGCTTCTTCTATTGTATAAGAAATATCTTGTTCTTGATATTCCTGAAATGTTTTTTGGTGTATTTCAATTGGTAAATAAAAATTAGAAAATAGTTTTAGTTTTTTACTTGTTTCTATTGTATCATACTTTTGAAATTTTGAAAGCCTTTTTGATAAATTTATTTCAAAATTATTTATCTTTATGGAATATTTATTTTCCTCTGCTCCAGTTTTCTCTTTTTTGACTTGTTTTAACGGAATTTTTACTTTTTCTGAATACCATACCTTTGCCTGAACCTCGCCATTTGCATGGACATAACGAGTTCCTGTATATTTTCCTTCTAGCCATCCGCCTACTAGTATGCTTCCCTTTGTTACAACATCTCCTTCTTTTACTACGGCAGTACCATTTTGCGCAATTACTTTTGTTATCATTGCATCTTTTGTTGCAACTAGATTACAATATTCTTCTTCTGGAATAATGTCTGGTTTTAAATCTGCTTCTACTATTTTAACAGTTGCATTTGTTCCTTTTATTTCAATTCCTACCCATGCTACATCTTCTCTTTCTAAACGAATTTGGTCAATCACATCTTTTGTTTTTAATCCAATCTTACATCTTCCTATTTTAAAGTTGTGTTCTTCTAATACTTTTTGAATTTCTTCTGCTGGAATTTTTTCATTTCCTATAATTTCAATATTCCAAATAAAGTTTGAAACTGCTATTATCCCTAATAAAATAGTAGCAAAGAATATAAAAAATAGCTTTCTTTTTTGATAACGATGTAATAAAAATGGAAGACCCTTTTTCCTATCAATTGTAATTCTACATTTTGTTTTCTTAACAATTGGTTTTATTTTTTTAAAATCTCTTAATCCTATATTTACAATCATTCTAGTAGAATGTGTTCTTTTTAAATTCCATAAAAAAATTTTTTGACTACTACAAATATTCATAAAACGCTCTATAAAATAGCCTTCTACTTCAATTGTTACATATCCAAAAATGATATTTAGTAATATTTTAAAATACAAGTCTTTCCCTCCCTAGTTTGCATTTGTATATGTGTTTTTATTATTAGAAAACTGTGTAACTTTTTTCTACATAATAAAGTTGATTGTTCAAACTTTATTATTTTAGATAATTTATTTATCAATTTTCTTTAATCTGTAATACTTTCAAAGTCAATGCTTTCTATCTTTCCTGTAATTAGTAAGTCTTCTGTAGTCATTTCACTTAAGTTTAATTCATAACCATTGATATTTAAAATACCTATATATGTGCTAATACGAATGTAAAAGTCTTGATATTCTAAAATGGATTTATAGTTTTCAACTAGCATTTTTTGAAACCCTATTACAGTTAGCTTTGGAATATTACTCGAAACTTCTTGTGGAATTTCCAATAATTTATTAACTTTACTTAATGCTCTATTCTCTTTTCTTTTTCTTGGCATTGCTTTTCTCCACTTCTTTATGATTTTTCTAAAAAATTTAGTTTTATTTTTAAAATCTCTTTCTTATTTAAAAGAATATTTTATCTTTGAAATTCGTCCAAATTCTTAAATTCATATCCCATTTCTTTGATTTGTTTAATACAACTATCTAAAATATTACTATTATCTTTTGATGTGCCATGTAATAGAATAATAGCACCTGGATGAATGTTATCTATTACTTTTTTCTTTCCATATTCTTCTCTTCCTTGTTTGTTTTCGTCCCAATCATCATAAGCTAAACTCCACATTACTGTTTTATACCCTAAAGTATTACAATATTCTAAAGTTCTTTCACTAAACTCTCCTTTAGGCGGACGTATATATTTCATTTCATAACCATACTTTTGATAAATTGCTGTATGTAAATCCATTACCTCTTTTTGAATTTGTTCGTTACTAATATCTGGCATAGATTTATGATTAACAGTATGATTTCCTACAATATGCCCTTCATCTATCATTTGTTTAACTAATTCTGGTTGTGTATTTAAATAATGGGCTGTTATAAAAAAGGTAGCTTTTACATTATTTTCTTTTAATACTTCTAACAGCTTGGGAGTATAACCAGCTTCATAGCCTTCATCAAAAGTTAAATATACATACTTTTTTTCTTTGTTTCCCATGGCAAACCCTTGGTATTTGTTTATTAGTTCTTTATTTCTCGCTCCTAAGTCTGGTTGCTCATGGTTTTGAGCTCTTTTAATGCCCCATCCTATTTTTTGATTACTTAAAGTGCTAGTACCACTAGTTTGTATTGCATTACCCTTTTCATTAGAACTCATAACAGCAAAACTAAATAAAAATAGAAATGCCACTCCACCTAATATACTAGCTATTCTAGCTTTTTTATTGCTCACTTTCTTCTTCCCTTCCTTTACTAATATTATTCTATTTAATAGTATGAAGAAGAATGTAGAATATAACAAAAAACTTTTTGTTTTATAAAATGATATATTTACTCTTATTTTTGTCCTTTTTGCTTTTCCATCTTTTTCCTTTCTATTTTTTGAATTATTCCATATTTTTCCTTTCTTCATACTTAAGCTTTTTCCAATATCCATTTTTTTCCTTCTCTATATTGACTGTTTTCTTGCCGTTATTGCTTAATTCGACATTTTAAAATAATTTTTTCAAAACAACTTGACATTCTAAAACATTTAGATTATAGTTATAAAGATAATTGGAAATTTCTGGGTAATATTGCATTTCTTTGTCGATTATTTATTTTAATAATAAGTTTATATTTATTTTTTACTAAGGAGAAAGTTATGTTAGATTTTATTTTATGTGATGATAATTTAAATGTACTTACCAAATTAGAAAAAATGTTAGAAGCTATTTTTATTAACAAAAAGCTAGATGCCCAAATTGTACTTAGTACCATCTACCCTGAAGAAGTAATCAATCATATTAGAAATCACTCTGTTAATGTTCTAATTTTAGATATTGACTTAAAATCTAAATTATCTGGCTTAGACTTAGCTAATATGATACGTAAAAGAGACAAAAATGTGTATATTATTTTTACCACTGCTCATTTAGAATATGGTTTGATGGCATATAAGTATAAAACTTTTGATTATTTACCTAAGCCTATTACTTCTGAGAGGTTAGAAGAAACTTTAATAAGACTATTTGAAGATGCCTCAGGTTCTGAAACTGATTTTGTTAGATTAGATAATAATAAAACTATTATTAAGCAAGATAGTATTCAATATATTCAAAAAGATGGTATGAAAGTTATTTTTCATACTGACACTAGAGATTATGAAACTTATAGTTCTTTTAAAAAGATTTTGCCCCAATTACCGAACCAATTTATTCAATGTCATAAGTCTTATATTGTAAATATGCAAAAAATTACTGATATTAATGTGACTAATAATACCATTTTGTTAAACAATAATGAAAACGCAAAATGTTTTATTGGTCCTAAATATAAAAATCAATTTATGGAGGTTTTTGATGATGGAAATTTTTCAAGCAGTCTTAACTGCACTAACCACACAAAATGAAATCGCACTAGCTATTGTTGGCTTTTTATCCTGTTTTATTGATGCAACTGTTGGTATGTTACTGTTTACTACTATTTTAAATATTGAAGCAACTAAAAAATCTAAAATTTTGTATGTAATTACTTTTAGTATAGTTGGATTTTTGATTAGAACTTTTATACCAAATCCATATGCTACTTTTACCAATCTCTTACTTTCTATACTTTTAATAAAGTTTATTTTGCAAACTACTTGGCTAAAAGCATTATTTGGTGAATTTATTATCACTACAGTAAGTAGTATTTTGGAATTATTCGTATTTAGATTTTTTCAATGTGTATTTCATTTTTCCCAAGATGAAATGATGTATATACCAATTTATAGAGTTCTTTCTACTTTTATTATTTATTTTTGTGTATACCTATTATACAGAGTTATTCGTTACTGTAAATTTCACATTACTTTAGAAAATATGACTAAGAAAAATAAGATTTTATTTATTCTAAATGCTATACTTGGCATTTTAGCTATGGGAATTCAATTTTATTTGTTAGCATTTTATAGTGATAAAATGCCAGTTGCTATTACCTTTATTAGTATTATCAGTTTAATTGGATATTTCTTTATCAGTATTTACAATATTCTAAACACTACTAAATTAGCAACTACCTCACAAAATTTAGAAGAAGCACAATTACATAATAAAACTTTAACTATACTTCATGATACTATGAGAATTTTCAAACATGATTTTCATAATATTGTACAAGGTATTGGTGGATATATTGATACTAATAATATGGAAGGACTTAAAAAATATTATTCTCAACTTTTAAAAGATTGTAATCGTGTAAATAACTTAACTGCTCTAAATCCAAGTGTTATCAATAATCCTGCTATTTATAATGTAATGGCTGACAAATATCATAAAGCAGATGGAATTGGAGTACAAATTAATTTAGGTGTTTTTGTAGATTTAAATGAATTTGAAAATCATATGAAAATTTATGAATTTACTAAAGTTTTAGGTATTTTGATGGATAATGCTATTGAAGCATCTTCAGAATGTGAAGAAAAAGTAATTCATGTAAGTTTTAAAAACGAGAAAAATCGTCATCGTTTAGTAATGTTAATTGAAAACACTTATGTGGATAAAGAAATTAATATTGATCGTATTTTTGAAAAAGACTTTTCTACAAAATCTAAGAAAACAAATAGTGGACTTGGCTTATGGGAAGTAAGACAAATTTTAAAGAAAAGTAATAATTTAGATTTGTTTACTACTAAAAATGAAGAATATTTTAGACAACAATTTGAAATTTATTATTAAAAAATACATAGCAATGACAAGGAGTAGAACTTTTAGTTCTACTCCTTGCCGTTTTTATCATTAAAAGAAACATCATTTTTTCTTATGAATTAGTCTTTTTTAATTAAAGATGCTGGCATTTTTGGTTGATGTAAAAGCCCCATAAGCCAACATGAAGTATTAGTAGATTTTGCATACTTTTCAGCTATTTTTGATAATAGTTTTAACATTCGTATTCCCTCCTAATTTTAAATTTTATCTATAATAAGCATTGTGCCGGCTAATGCATTATTAAACAATTATAAAGCAGTTTCTTCTGTATAAACTTCATAACCATATTTATTATTGGTTATTTTATAACTAATTGGTAAAACTGTTAAATTTTGTAAGAACATACCATAAACTAGCATATATGAAATTTGCTTGTTAGGGCTAACTAAAATAATAATTGCTAGTACTAATAAAGAAATATAAGCTTTTATTTTTTTAGATTTTCTTTCTTTTTTACTCAAAATTGGTATATTTTCTGTATCTGCTGGTGCATATTTTGTAATAATAAATATACTAAAAATAGTTACCAATCCAGTTATACTATATAAAATATAATCTTGTGAAATACTAATATATTTTGCTAAGATAATTGGTAATAAATATAAAATACTAGTGGTAATCATACAACCAATATGTGTTTTTAAATGAAACCCTCCTGTAAAACTGCGGTACACCGCCAGTAGAGAAAAGAAAAGTATTGTATACCAACCAATTCCTAGTAAGAAACCTATGATAAATAATAATATAATTTTAGGCATCTCACCAAAAATAAGTCTTATTCCAAAGTTAATTACCATTTCTTTTTCTTCATCTATGTTTTCCACATTGTCTTTTATCTTTTTGGTTATCCAATCACAAAATTTATCAATCATCTTTTTTTCCTCTGCATTCTTTGTTGAGATTATTCTATTTCAAAAAAAGTTTTTGTGAACATTTCTTTTATAAAATCTTAAAATCTATTTATGAAATTTTATAATCTGTATTTTAATATTGTGTTAGCAGATTTTAATAAAAAAACCGCTAGCAAGTATTTAGCTTGCTAGCAGTTTTAGTAGTGTTTAGCCACTTTTTTGGTTAGGGTTTAATCGCCGAAGGTCAAAATAGGCAGTTCTGCCTCAAGGTCTTCTGGAATGTTGCCATCAAATACATAACTGTTTTTCAAAATGTATTCGTTGTATTTAATAGCTGTGTTGTTTGCTCTGGTAAGTGCTTGGCCTGCATATGCCCGCGCTGCACTTTCTTGGCTGTCCTTATAGCCATTGTAGATATTAATATCTTGGTAATAGCTAGTAACCAAGGTTCTGCAGGTATCTTCTACCTCTTTTTTCGTTTCATAAGAAGTAGCATCATCTGCTTTTTGAACCTCAGACATTTTGTTGTTCCACCAGCTTCTGCCCCAGGGAGTAATAGTAACTATCAGGATAACAACTATAATGGCGATGCCAAGCTTTTTGAAAAACGTTAAAACTTCATCCATTTTTTAGCCCTCCGAATTATAGTCTAATTCTCTGTGTAAAATAGGAACCGTGCTTTCTTCTAGGCTTTCGTAGGTATCTGAATAATGATATGTTCCATTCCATTCATGATAACGTCCATCCACACTGAAAAAGAAAATGCCATTGTCATTAGCTCCATAAGAGCCATCGACATCTGCTAACCATCTTGCAGATTCACTATTTGGATAAGTGGTATCTGCACTCAAAAATGAGTTCAGGCTTGAAACCTTTCCATCTACAGTATACTGCCCAAAAATGTAGTTTTCTGTGCATAGGACTATATAGCCTAAAGGTTTTTCTACCTCACATATGAGACTTTTAGCCTGTTCTCTCATTCCGTTTACCCAATAAGCTCTTCTACTAAGGTTATACCTTTCCAAAGAGAATTGAATATCTGTTGGTGTGGGCTGGTTCCCAATCAAAGTGTTTTGCACCTCTCTTTGTGTAATATTTTGCTGGTCTGAAGCATCGCATCCACTTAGGAGTACACCAATCAGCATGCACAGTACAACAATAACTACTACTTTCCGGTTTTTCATTTTTTGACCTCCAATTTTCAAAGTTCTTTTTAGGAATGCCCTCTATTCCCAGTATAGTGACTAATAGTAGAAACCTCAAATGAGGGATTTAAGGTTTAATCTTCATACTGGTAAACTAAAGTTATTTAACTTGGTTTACTAGTATCAATTTTCAACGCTACTATCTTTTGTATTATACCACAAAAACCCTTTAGAAGTCAATTTTCTGCCTTTTTGTGTATGAGTTTTTGATTCTGGGGATTTCCCAAGATTTCAATATTTTTAGACATCTATTTATATTTTTATTAGATTTTCAAACATTTTCTATATTTATAGATTAACATTTTAGATGCAAATTTTCAATACTTTTAAACCTAATTTATGCTTTTATTAGGCTAATTTCCTATGATTCTCATTTCATTGAAACTTTTATTTCTTAACAATCCTTTTACTTTTAATTTCCTAAATCCTGTTAAACTTTCTAATATTGTATTTTGCGTCGCATATCTTATCTTTCCTAATTTTATTTTCTTTACTTTCTTTGGCTCTGGTATTCTTTCTGCAAGATCTGTTTCTATCGCTTTTTCCATTTTTCCTGTTATTAAGTCTTCTAACATATTTGATTTTACATAGCTAATTACTTTTACCATTGCTTCTGAACCTCTGTCACTCCAACTCGTTCTATTCTTCTTCATCCTTTTTCTACATCCACAATATACTTGACTTTCTTCTGTTCCTAAATTTCTGTATTCTGTTTCTTCTGATTTTTTTAGTTCTTCTTCTGTTACCCCTAAATCATACTGATATCTCAATAATCCTTTTTCATTATTTCTTAAATATTCTTCTAATTCTTTTACTTTTTCTAATTCTTCTATGTTTTTATCATATTCTAATTCTACTTTGTAATTGTATATGATATTGAATATATACTCTGGTTTACTCGTTTTTACTATTCCTGACATTAATTCTTTATATTCTCTATTTGTTACTGCTTCTGTAATTCTTTTTTGTATATGAAACATATCTAATTGATATCTTTCTTTTGGACTTTCTGCTATATCTTTGCACCAGTCTGCTCCATCTGCGTTTATTATTATTCTTTCTATTTTATTTTCTTTGTATCTTGTTCCTATTGCCATATCTACTAGTCTTTTAAAATATTTCGCATTTTTTGTTGTTGCTATCATTTGTTTGTTTTTTACTCTAAAATCATTGCTATATCTTTTCTCAAATCCTTCATGTATTATCCCTATTTTTATCTCACTTTTTAGCTTTTTGCCTTTCCTTTTTGCTTTATTTTTCTTTCTATTTTGCTTTGATATATATATTCCATCTGCTTCTTCATATATTATTTTTTGCTCCTTTTGCCCTTCTATATATCCTTTTTCATAAAGCTTTAATTTCTGTTTCTCTATCTTTTCTATATGTTTTTCTGAAAAATCTATCAATATTTTTCTCGCTGCTGTATGAGTTATACTTACATTTGTTGTCTCTCTTATTGTTTCTGCTGTTTTTCTATATGATTTTTCTATTGCCTCTTTTATTACCAGTTCTACTATACTTTGTGAATATTGTCCTGAATATCCTAGCTCTAAGTATATATCTAGCAAATATACTATTTTTGTTTCTCCATTTCGTTTTAATTTGTATCGCCTTCGGTAAAATTCTAAGTCTCCAAACTTACACTTTATTGTTGTTTTTTGAAAATCTTTTACTTCTAATTCTGTATTATTTTTATTTTTTAATAGCTTATTGTCTATTTCTCTTAGCTGGTCTCTTAATTCATTTATTCCTTCTTGCATTTTCTTTTTCCACATTTTTTCTTCTAAATCATTGAATTTTGTTTCATCTTTTGATATATTTAACATTAACAAAGACACCTCGAATATTTTTATTTTGTTTTTTCACTAACAAAATTATATCATAGGTGTCTTTGTTTTTTATTTTTTCCCCAGATTATTTAACTCATATCCTTTTTGTTCACCTACATTTCTAACCCTTCTAATATTTTCCAACTTCCTATTTTTTCTGGTACAGAATAAAATGTCATTTGCTCATTAGTAATTGGATGATATATTTTTAGTTCATATGCCCAAAGGGCAATTTGTTTTCCATGCCCTCTTCCACCATATTTTTGGTCTCCATAAATGCTATGATTTCTACTAGATAATTGTACTCTAATTTGATGATGCCTTCCTGTATGTAATGTTATTTTTAAAACAGAAAGGTCTATTTCAGGTTCATATTTTAAAACTTCATAATCCAAAATAGCAAGTTTACTATTTTTAGTACCTTCTTCTACAACTTTGCTCATATTCTTTTTTTCATTTTTTAATAAATAGTCTTGCAGAGTATCTTTTTGGTTTTCCATTTTTCCGATTTACTACTACTAAATATGTTTTTTGAAACTGTTTTTCACGTACTTGATTGCTAAGCCTACCAGCAGCTTTGGAAGTTTTTGCAAATACCATAACACCTCCTACTGGTCTATCTAATCTATGAACTAAACCTAAATATACATTTCCTGGTTTTTGATATTTTTCTTTTAGATACTGTTTTATGATAGTTAACATATCTGTATCCCCTGTTTTGTCTGCCTGTGATGGAATATTCACTGGCTTTTGTACTACAATCATATGGTTATCTTCGTATATTACTTTTAATGATTCCATAAATGTTTCCTTTCTCTTTGCTATATGCTTTTGGGTTTACTTAGTCCTATATTTTACTTTTTTAAAACTTAGTACATGTGACAAATTTATATAAATAGTTTAGCTTTCCCATCTACCATAAATACCACAAGGTAATACTAACGATGAATTAGTCATTGGAAGTCCTATTTCTCCTGAAGCTAATTTTCCTTTATATTTTTTATCAATACTTAGCCTTAAAATATTTTCTAATACTGTGCTAGATATACCTGTAGTATAGGAATTAATTAGGAAAAATAATGGGTTGTTTGATAAAACTTTACTACATAACTCTACAAGTTCTGTAATATTTTCTTCAAATTTCCATACTTCGCCATTTGTACCTCTTCCATAAGATGGTGGATCCATAATAATGGCATCATAGGTATTGCCTCTACGAATTTCTCTGTTTACAAATTTAAATACATCATCTACAATAAATCGAACTGGTCTATTTTCTAGGCCTGATGCTACTATATTTTCTTTTGCCCAAGTTACCATTCCTTTTGAACTATCTACATGACAAACAGAGGCACCTGCATAACTACATGCAACAGTTGCCCCTCCTGTATAAGCAAATAGGTTTAATACTTTTATTTCCCTTTTTGCTCCTTTTATTTTTTCTATCATCCAGTCCCAATTCACTGCTTGTTCTGGAAATAAGCCAGTGTGTTTAAAACCCATTGGCTTTATTCTAAAACTTAATTCTTTATAATTTACTTGCCATGCTTGTGGCACTTTTTTTTCATAAGTCCAGTTTCCTCCACCAGTACTACTTCTATGGTATCTGGCATTTACACTTTTCCATTTTTCTGGAAAACTTTTTTCTTTCCATATAATTTGTGGGTCTGGTCTTACTAATATAACATTTCCCCATCTTTCTAGTTTTTCACCATTTGCCATATCTAATATTTCGTAATCTTTCCAATTATTTGCTATGTTCATTTTTCTTTCTTTTAAAAACTAATAAAATTTTAATTTTATTAACTTTTTCCTCTCTTACAACGATTTTCTAAAATTAAACTTTACAACATTTCTAATACTTGTATAAAGTTCATTACTAGTATACCATCTATTAGCATTAATGTACAGCCTATCATAATACTAGATGTAATTATTTTATGTTTTTTTAACTTTTGCCAAAAACGGCTTGTCCTATTTTTAGTTTTAAAACAAAATCTAGTTGGCTCCTCACTATAACGTACATTTAAAATTAAATCTTTTGTGTACTCCATAAATTAAAATCCCCCTAATCTATATTTTCTTTTAACAATATATGCTGAAAGTTTTTAATTTATGTTAAAAATCGTACACCTTTTTTTGACATTATTTTGCACCTAACATTTTCTATCATAATGCATCTAATTTTTTTATCATAATGCATCTATTTCTTCTATCATATTGTATCTAATTTTTTTATCATAACGCAAATTGGTAGCAATGTTTATGATAACAAGCTTTGTTTTATTTTTTTGGCTAGTTCTTCATTAATTCCACTTACTTTGGTTAATTCTTCTATTTGTGCTTCTTTTATTTTTGCCACACTACCAAAGTACTTTAATAGGGCTTTTTTCTTTGCAGGTCCTATTCCTGAAATTGCATCTAATTCTGATTTTGTAATATCTTTTCCTCTTAGTTTTCTATGGTATCCTATTGCTTTTTCATGTACACAATCTTGAAAATAGGTAATGGTATTCATTAGTCTTTCTGATAGTTTTAATTCATTTCTATTTTCATCAATTAATGCTCTTGTAGTATGTTTATCATCTTTTACCATACCATAAAGTGGAATATCTAGGTTATAAACCTTCATAGCCTCTTTTACGGCTCGCATTTGAGTAATTCCACCATCTACAAATATGGCATCTGGCAAAGAGCCAAAACCACCATTTGGGTTTTCTATAGAATGTTTTAATCTTCTAGTAACTACCTCTTGCATACATCTTGGATCATCTTGCCCTAATACAGTTTTAATTTTAAAAGTTCTTGATAAATTCTTTTTTACTTGCCCATCATATAATACACACATGGCTGCTACTACATATTCGCCTGCTAAGTTTGAAATATCATAACTTTCTATTTTTCTTGGCAATTTTTCCATTCCTAAAACTTTTTTAAGTTCATTTACAACACTATATTTTTCTCTTTCTGTGTTTTCTAAAGTAATTTTAGCATTTTTTTCTGCCATTTCTACTAATCTTAGCTTTTCACCTTTTTGTGGTGTTTTTATTTCTACATTTCTACCCACTTTATTAGATAGCGAAGTTTCTAGTA
Organism: uncultured Clostridium sp.; assembly: GCA_947073285.1. GTDB lineage: Bacteria > Bacillota > Clostridia > TANB77 > CAG-508 > CAG-273. The sequence goes on from CAMTJT010000008.1 coordinate 73,208, forward strand.
ACTGTTTATCTGTTATTTCTTCTTTTAGCATAATTTTATGAGGAATAATTAAATTGTTCATATAGTATTGTTTCATAAAATCTGATAAAATTTCTTTCTCTGTTTCATCTTCTAAGTCATCAAAAAAGTAATGTTCTCTTCCTACCATCTTACTGTTTCTAATAAAATATACTTCTATACAAACACGAAGTTCATTTCTAGCTAAACCAATTACATCAATATCATTTTCTGAAATATTAGATACTTTTTGCTTTTCATGACTAATTTTTTCAATTGCTAATTTTTTATCTCGCAAATATGCTGCTTTTTCAAAATCTAGTTTAGAAGATGCCTCTTGCATTTCTTTTTCTAATTGTTTTACTACTACTGCTGTTTTACCACTTAATAAGTTAATAATTTGACTAATTTGCTCTTGATATTCTTCTTTTGAAATATAGTTCATACATGGTGCCATACATTTTTTGATATGATAATTTAAGCATGGTCTATCTTTAAATTTAAAACTTTTACATTGCCTTATTTTAAATTTTGATTTAATAAAATCTACCATTTCTTTTGCTGCACCTGCACTTGCATATGGACCAAAGTATTTTGCTCCATCATTTAAAATTCTTCTAGTTATATACACATCTGGATATTCTTCTTTTACATTTACTTTAATATATGGGTAGGTTTTATCATCTTTTAATAATACATTAAATTTTGGCATATTTTTTTTGATTAAATTACATTCTAAAATGAGTGCTTCTGATTCATTATCTGTAACAATATATTCAAAATGGTCTATCAGTGAAACCATGTTTTCTATTCTTTTTGTTTTATTTGTTTTTCTAAAGTATTGCCTTACTCTGTTCTTTAAAGAAATAGCCTTTCCTACATAAATAATTTTGTCATCTTTATCATGCATAATATATACGCCTGGCTTATCTGGCAATTTTTTTAGTTCTTGTTCTATATTAAACAATTTACTTCCCCCACCTTTTAATTAATGGTAATTTATCTATAGGCTTTCATATTTTATATGAAATATTTAGCATACTCATTGTAGCATATTTATATTTTTTTAGCAATTGTTTACATAACTATTGCCAAATTTCATTAACAGTTGACAATTTATTTTCAAAATAGGGTGATTTCCCCTTTAATCAATACACATTTTTCGACATATTTATAAAATTTTGACACATTTTGTTTTTTGTAGTAATATAATAGTATGGAAAGAATGCAAATTAAATGCATACTGTACAAATCAGTATAAATTTTAATATAAAGGAGGATCTATTTTTAAGCGCCTGGACAATTTAAACAATTGTTGACGAGGTTTAGAGCTTATCGAAATATTCGGCGGATGGCTCTATGGCACGCGTTACTGCCATAAAATATTAGAAAAAAACTCATAGTAATATGACAACAAATCTAATAGGGTACGTTTTAATTTGTATGCTTTCTTAAAATTAGAGTTGTAAAAAAATATGCAACAATTTGAGGAGGTAACTACTAAAAAATGTGTGGAATTGTAGGTTATATAGGAGATAAAAAAGCCACTCCTGTTTTAATAAATGGCTTATTAAGTTTAGAATATAGAGGATATGATTCAGCAGGTATTGCAGTTATTGAAAATGGTAATCTTACCTGTATGAAAGATAAAGGAAGAGTTGCGAATTTACAAGCAATCTCTGGAATTAATGATTTAACTTCTTGTATTGGTATTGCACATACTAGATGGGCAACTCATGGTAAACCATCAAAAGAAAATTCACATCCCCATTTAGATAACAATAATTTATTTGCAGTTGTTCATAATGGCATTATTGAAAATTTTCATGAATTAAGAGAATTTTTAACAAGTAAAGGATATCACTTTTTATCTCAAACAGATACAGAAGTTATTCCTAACTTAATTCATTATTATTATACAACTAATACAGCACAAGAAAATCCATTTTTAAATGCTGTAAAACAGGCAGTAGATAATTTAAAGGGAAGTTTTGCACTTGAAATTATTTCAAAGCTATTTCCTGAAACTATGATTGTAGTTAGAAAAGATAGCCCTCTTGTTATTGGAAAAGGTGTTACTGAAAACTATATTGCATCTGATATTCCAGCTATCCTTTCTTATACCAAAGATTTTTATTTATTAGATGATTTTGAATATGCTGTACTTACAAAAAATGCTATTTCATTTTATGATACTAATTTAGTAGAACATCATAAAGAAATTAAAAATATTGAATGGGATGCAACAGCTGCTGAGAAAAATGGTTATGACACATATATGTTAAAAGAAATTCACGAGCAACCAAATGCAATTCGTGAAACTATTGGTACTAGGTTAAAATTAGGAGAGAGTTGCGTATTTGATGATTTAACCTTTACAAAAGAATTTTTGCAAAATATTCATAAAATTTATATTGTAGCTTGTGGTACTGCTATGCACGCAGGTTTAGTTGGTAAAGATTTGATTGAAAAACTTTGTAAAATCCCTACTGAAGTAGATATTGCATCAGAATTTCGTTATCGTGACCCTATTATAGATACACATACACTTTGTATTTATATTAGCCAATCTGGTGAAACAGCAGATACCATTGCAGCTTTAAAACTTGCTAAAGAAAAAGGTTCTAAAACATTAGCAGTTTCTAATGTTATTGGAAGTTCTATTACTCGTGAAGCAGATGATACAATTTATACTCATGCAGGACCAGAGATTGCAGTAGCTTCTACTAAAGCATATACTTCACAAGTTGTATTACTTAGCATTTTAGCTATCTATTTTGCTGAAATTTTAGGTAGTTATCCAACTTCTAAATTAGAACAATTAAAAGCTTCTATTTTAGACTTACCTGCTAAGTTAGAATTAGTATTAAAACAAAAAAGTGAAATTGAAAAAATTGCAAATATTATTTATACTGAACATGATATGTACTTTTTAGGTAGAGGTACTGACTACCATGTAGCTATGGAAGGTTCTTTAAAACTAAAAGAAATTTCTTATATCCATTCAGAAGCTTATGCTTCTGGTGAATTAAAACATGGTACTATCGCATTAATTGAAAATGGTATTACTGTAGTTGGAATTTTAACTAACCCAGATTTAACACCAAAGTCAATTAGTAATCTTCAAGAAGTAGTATCTAGAGGAGCTAAAACCCTTATTATTACAAATCAAACATTATCTAACCATAATTTTGACTTTGTAATTAACATTCCAGAAATAGATGATTTAGTTTCTCCTATACTTTCCGTAGTACCTCTTCAGCTTTTAGCTTACTATGTTTCTAAAGCCAAAGGTTTAGATGTAGATAAGCCTAGAAATTTAGCAAAATCAGTTACAGTTGAATAATTTAAATTTTAAATACTTAGCCCCGCAATCTAAAAAATAGATTGCGGGGTACTTGTTCGAAAGCCCTTACTTTATCATCTCATTATCAAGCAAAATGTATTCGCTTTGTAAATCAGCTTTACATAATTGACTTTCTCTTTTGCTTGTGTTATACTTTTGTATAGCTTAATATTATACTGCTTTACAGAATGCACTATTTAACATTTAAAGTCATTTATGTAAAGTAAATTAATGTTAAGACTTACAATTTAGAAATGCAAAAGGAGAAAACTTTATGAAAAACCGGTTAAAACTTGCTAGTATCATCGTTCTCTTGGTAGTCCTATTTTCCATAGGATTTTCCTTAAACAAGACTACTCCTGACATTAAAACTAGCAGTACTAATGTCCCTGAAAAATTTGAACAAACTGAAGAAATGGATAAGCTTCAGGAATATCTTATCAATAGTACAAAGAATTCTAATAGAGCTTATGTAACTTTGCCTTCTTCGTATATGCAGGTTCTTCGCAATTACCTCAAGACACGTAAACCTACTAGTGGCTTACCTTCTGTTGGCTTAAGTTTTACTGGTGTGCAAATTTGGGTTTATGATACCATTTCAATTTTCTTACATGACGATGACACTTTGTCTATTAATATTGACAATGTAAGTTTTGATTTAACCAATAATCCCCATGTCTGTACAGAAGATCCTTTTTTTGACACTATGAATGTTGCTTCTTCTAAAATGTGGTATCAACCTAATGAGGATGCTAAAATTTCAAAATGTTGGTGCTTGGAAGAAGATACCCTGTCTTGTTGGAATTTTGGTGAAAATCTTGTCCAATATGATTTGCCACAAACAGAAATCCTCAATTTTTCAACCTACTACTTCGAAGATTCTTCTGGTAATGTAACCACTAAACTAGCAACTATCATTACTGATAGTGAAATTATTCTAGCAAGCGAGAAAGATTTACAGACTATCTTTATGGAAGATATGTCTCATTATTATTTTACTAATAATGGCTACATCTTCTATCTCACTAATGCACATGATTTGTATCAAGTTAATATACGAACTGGCGAAGCTCAGCTGAAGAAGTCTAATGTATCTTGTATTACAGAATTTAAAGGCTGGGGAGATGGTGGTCACAACGAATTTACCTATGTTACTACAGATGGCACCACACACACTGGTATGGTTGCTATGTAAGTCTTAGCATGGCTGGAGATGAAACATTTTAAGTTTCATCTCCAGTTTTTTTGCTTTTCATATAAACAATTTTAAAATAATTAATAGTATTGCTCCTGGTAACCCCAAAATTCCTACTAAAAGTGATGTTCCCACATTAAGTCCTATGTGAAAATGAAAAGCTCCGCCTATTAAATTAATGACAAAAATGAGTAATCCACCTAAAATAGAATTTCCTATTAACTTAAAAATTGCCTTGACTGGAATAGAAAATATTTTTCCTACTACCCACAAAATAACTAAACATCCTATAATTACAAATATGTTAGAAAAGTCCAACTCTATCACCATATCCTTTTTATTCTCTTACTCATAATTATGATAGAATTTGGACAAATATGACTTATCCTACTCTATTTCTTCTAAAATATAATTCTTCAATCATATCTAAAGAAATCCCTCTTTGTTTTGCTTTATTTACTAAAAAATCTAATTTACTTTTGCTTGCTTTAATTTGATAAACATAATAATCTACCAAACCCGCTTCTGCTGTTTCAAAATTTTTATTAGCTAACTCTAATTCTCTTTTTGTTTTTAATACACTTACAATTAATTCAATTTTCTTTTCTTCTTCTGTTTTATCTAAAATGACATTTTCTTTTTGATAGCCTTCCTCCATGCTTTTTCCTCCTGTTTTTACATGTTGTTAACAGTATATTCTAAATCTTCTTTTTTATACATTATTTATAGAAAAATAGAATAACTCTCTTTTTTGCTTATTATTTTATTAATTAATTTACAAATAGAAAAGAACTATTTTTTTACCTGCTTACCAAACTATAAATTAAGACTCCAATTGCTTGAATAACAAACAAATTTAGAATGTTAGAAGTTAATAAATTGTTCGTTGCCTCTATTACTCCATCTCTTGCATTTTCCTCTTTTTTGTGATGCTTTTGTGATTCAAAAAATGTAATTAATTCTGGAATACTTGTAATAAAGCCTAATAAAATACCTATTACTAATTGTGGCACACTAAATTTCATACATAAACTTTCTAAAGTATTGCTTAATAAGTTTCCTACTATATAAAGTAAAACTGCAATTATAAAAAGAAATATACTGTATTTAATTATAACTCTCTTTTTTCCTCTAACCCATTTTGTTTCTTCTTCTATTTCTTTTTCTTGCTCTGTTATGCCTTTTAAATATAATTTATGAGAATGGCTATTAATAAAATAAAAAAGTAGAAAAAGTAAAATGAATATTGGCACAATTCCTACTGCAAACTCCATTTTAAAAACTAATAATCCAATTGGAATCAAAATAGTTAATAAAACCATTCCTAAATCTATTTTAATAGCTCTATTTTGTAGTTCTTTTTGATTTTTATTTAAAAATATAGCTGCTAAATATTGAATACTATTAATCACATTAGAACTAATAATATTATAAGTACTAGCATCAATTAGCCCTGTAAATGCAGAAAAAGAGACTGTTAGCAGTTCAGGTACTGATGTTGCAACACCTGCAATATTTCCTACTGTTTTTGGCTTTAAATTTAAACTTTCTGCTAATTTTCTAAGTACAGTAACTAACAGATATTTTGAAATAACTACTATTAAACCTGCATAAAAAATAAATTGTATAAATTCCCAAAACAGTTCCATTCTAATACCTCTTTCTTTTACTTTTGCCTATTATAACATTTTTCACATTTCAGCTACTCATATGAGAAAAATAGGAATAATAATATTCCTATTTTACCCTAATTTTTAAACTTTATCTACCTTTTTTAGATTTTTACTTAAATAAATCAATTTTTATCACTTTGTGGAATTTACTTTTTTAATTAACCTTGCTTAAATAAATTCGTTCTAAAAATTTACACTGTTACTATTTTAAACTTGAAAATCGCTATCTGGTCTTCCTGTATAAGGATTTTCAGCAATAATTACAAATTTAATAGAATAAATATCACAATATAGTAAGTTACCACTTTCAATAGACCTTAATAGTACATAACTAAGTCCTACTTCTTCTAAAATTCCAGTTCTATCTTCTATGTCATTTGTACCAATTAAAAACTGAATTCTTACTAACTTACCAATATGTTCTCTCAAAAATGCAGGTGTATATAAATTGTTAGTAATAGTTTCTGGTGAACCAGATGTTATTTGTACATGATTAAAACCATTTTGCACTTGTCTTTCCATTATATTTCCTCCTATTATTTATTTTCAAATATATTTAAGTATTTTCATAAAGCGAAGTTGGTCTATAAAAACAATGATTAGTCACTCTTGTATGAAATGTTCCTGACCCATTATAAGGAAATGTATTTCCGGCATTCTGGTCTATATGGATTTAAAAACCATAAACACTCCCCTATTTGTGAAAGCTGGTTTCCAGCTAACACCCAATCTGCAATATCATAATGTACCTGTGTTGGGTTCATATTATAAATATTTTGTGCATTGTACTGATTTCGAATTGTTTCTCTTGTACAGTCAAACTGCCCTTCTTGAAAAATGATATTTCTAATATTTCCACCTTGTGATATTCTTGCATATTCTCCGAACAGGAACTCTTACTCTATTCATTACTACAGAGGCTACTGCTTTCATGCCATTATCTCCTTCTCCCCCTGCTTCACATTGTATTAATCTTGCTAGTAATTCTCTTTCAGAAAATGCCATGCCTCTTCCCCCTTGTATCACATATTACTTTTAAACACATTCTTTCCTATATTACTATATGAATTTTTGCCCTTATTTGTTCTTTTCTTATGAATGTTTTGTATTTTTTTATAGATAATAACCTTAATTATTTATACAAAATTTACAATTCTTATTGGAAAACCTATTATAACGTGGTACAATAGTAACAATTAAAATGAAATTTTTAAGAGGTGGTAAAAGTATGATAGATATTAAATTTTTAAGAGAAAATCCAGAAATTGTTAAAGAAAATATAAAAAAGAAATTTCAAGAGCATAAATTAGGCTTAGTTGACGAAGTTTTAGCTTTAGATACCAAAAATCGTGAAGTAAAAGTGCATGGTGATGAGCTAAGAAGTAAACGAAATTCTTTAAGTCAAGAAATTGGTAATTTAATGAAACAAGGTAAAAAAGAGGATGCTGAGAACATCAAAAAACAAGTACAAGCTATTAATGAAGAATTAGTAGAAAATGAAAAATTAGAAGAAACATATAGTAATGAAATTACAGAAAAAATGATGAAAATTCCAAACATCATTCATGAATCTGTTCCTATTGGTAAAGATGATAGCCAAAATGAAGAAATTCAAAAATATGGAGAGCCTATTATTCCTTCTTATGAAATTCCTTATCATACAGATATTATGGAAGCTTTAGAGGGAATTGATTTAGATGCTGCAAGACGTGTAGCCGGAAATGGCTTTTATTATTTAATGGGTGATATTGCAAGACTTCACTCTAGCGTTATAGCTTATGCTAGAGATTTTATGATTGCAAAAGGTTTTACTTATTGTATTCCTCCTTTTATGATTCGTAGTAATGTTGTAACTGGCGTTATGAGCTTTGAAGAAATGGATGCTATGATGTATAAAATTGAAGGTGAAGATTTATATTTAATTGGTACTAGTGAGCATTCTATGATAGGTAAATTTAAAGACCAAATTTTATCAAAAGATAAATTGCCATATGCTATGACCTCTTATTCTCCATGTTTTAGAAAAGAAAAAGGCGCACATGGTATTGAAGAACGTGGTGTTTACCGTATTCATCAATTTGAAAAACAAGAAATGATTGTTGTTTGTGAACCAGAAAACAGCTGGGAATGGTATGATAAATTATGGTCTTATACTGTAGAACTATTTAGAAGTATGGAAATTCCAGTTCGTACTTTAGAATGTTGTAGTGGAGATTTAGCTGATCTAAAAGCTAAAAGCTGTGATGTAGAAGCTTGGAGTCCTAGACAACAAAAATATTTTGAAGTTGGTAGTTGTTCTAATTTAACAGATGCACAAGCAAGGCGTCTTGGCATTCGTATTAAAGGCGAAAAAGGAAACTATTATGCTCATACTTTAAATAATACTGTAGTTGCTCCCCCTCGTATGTTAATTGCTTTTTTAGAAAACCATTATCTAGAAGATGGTAGCATTACAATTCCAGAAGTATTATGGCCATATATGGGTGGTACTAAAGTTTTAAAACCAAAAAAATAGAAAACTTAAAAAAGGAGGAAATTGCAATGCTTATTAAAAACCCTGAATTTACTATTTCTGCTGTTAGTCCTAAACAATATCCAGCAGATGGCTTACCCCAAATTGTTCTTGTTGGAAAGTCTAATGTTGGAAAATCTTCTTTTATTAATACTTTAGTTAACCGTAAAAAATTAGCAAGAACTAGCAGTGAACCTGGTAAAACAAGACAAATTAATTTTTATAATATGGATAATCAATTTTACTTAGTAGATTTGCCAGGCTATGGTTTTAGCAAAATGTCTAAACAAGAACAAGTAAAAGTAGGAAGTTTTATTGAAGAATATTTGCAAACTAGCAAAGCAATTTCATTAATTATTTTTTTAATAGATATTAGACACACACCTACTGCTAATGATAAACTTATGTATGATTATATTTTTAAAACCAACCTACCTTGTTTAGTCATTGCCAGTAAAGCTGATAAAATAGCTATTACTAAAGTAGACAGCTATGTACAAAATTTGCAAGATATATTAAATCCTTTAAAAGATTTAGTTTTTTTACCATTTTCTTCTGAACGAAAAATTTATACTGAAAATGTTTGGAACGAAATTGAAAAATTTCTTACTATAAATTCTTAGTCATTTTATACTAGACTTTTTAACTATTTATAGTATCTATTAAAAACATAATTATTGGGGCGTTTTTTATATAAGAAGTAATTTATCAAATATTATAATTTTGTAATATTTGACAAAAATTGCCCTATTTAGCGTAAAACTCCCATTGACTTTTCTTACATTCACTGCTATAATATTGTTTATCTCCCTATTGGGAATTATTATTAGGAGGCTATTTTATGGCAAAGAAGAGCAAGAATTCCTCTAACCTTCGGGAAATGAATTTTCGTTTCTCTGATCTTGAACAAGCAAGCGGTTTTGTAGCTAAGCTAAAGTCAAATTTGGATCATTGTTCTTTTTCTTCTAACAGAGAACTCATTAAAGTAAAAGTTCCTTCCACCTTAGTAGACAAGGTTCGCGAACTTGCCTCTGAGTTTACTGTTAGAAGTCTTAGTATATACTAAACTTTTTAAAAGAAGCGAGCAGTTTTACTGCCCGCTTCTTTTCTATTATTTTTGTAATTGCTTTTAAAGCTTTTTGTCTTTCTAACATTATAATATGCCCACACCCTAAACATTTTAGTTTAAAATCAATTCCTACACGAGTAAGTTCCCATAGTTTACTTCCACATGGATGCTGCTTTTTTGTTCTTACAATATCTCCTACATTATATTCCATAAGTACTTACTCCTTTCTACTTTTTAGCAATCATTTATTCTTTTACCATACTTGATTCATAAACTATAAAAGTGCAAAGTATTATATTGTATTATTTTTAAGTTAATTTGCTTTAATCTACAATTCTATGAATTCTTTTTTCTATACTCTCTTTGCCAAGTACTTGCATAATTTCATATAAATCTGGTGTATTTTGTCTACCTGTTAAACTTACTCTAAGCACTGTGCTAATATCTCCAACATGGCCTGGATACTTATCTGGATTTTGCTTATATTCTTTTACTTCTCTTGCATACCCACATTCTTCTGATAAATCTTTCATTTTATCAAACCATGTTTGTTTATCATCTGCTAAATTAAAGTATTTTTGCATATATAAAGATATTATTTTTTTGATTTCTTCTTTGTCATTAATTTTAGCATATTCAAAATTTTCTTGTTTTAAGAATTCATTATCATACATATAAGAAATTGCATTTTTTACATCAGCCCATTTGCTAATATCTTTTCTTGGCTTAGCATTTCCTCTTTCAATACCAAAAATTTTAAGTGAGTATTCTTTATCTTCTAATAATTTTTCTAATTCATTATCATATCTTTTTGCCCAATTTAAAACTTCATCATACATAGCCTCTTTGGTATATTTTGAAATAACATTTTTAGAAACATCTAGTAATTTTACTAAGTCAAAAATTGCTCCACTTACACTCATTTTGCTTAATTCAAATTTAAATTCTGACATTGGCGTATCTGGGTTTGCTCTTCTCCAACTTTCAAAGCTAGAGTTTCCTATATTCATTAAATATTCACAAACTGCTTTTGCTGGTATTCCCTCTTCATGATAATAACTTACTGCTGCTTCTGGATCTTTTCTTTTACTGATTTTTCTTTTTTTGCCATCTTCTTCTTTTAAAATTGGTGCATAATGGCAATATTTTGGTGTTTTAAATCCTAATGTTTTGAATAATTCTAAATGGAGTGGTATTGAAGATACCCATTCATCTGAACGAATAACATGAGTTACTCTCATTAAATGGTCATCTACTGCATGTGCAAAATGATAAGTTGGCAAGCCATCTGCTTTGATAATAACAATATCTTGGTCATTTTCTGGAAAATCAATATTTCCTTTAATTACGTCATGATGTCTTATTTTCTTTTCTTCACTTCCCATAGATTTAAAACGAACAATATATGGTATACCTGCTTTTATTTTCTCTACTGCCTCATCTACTGGTAAATTACGATATGTTGCCCATACTCCATAATAGCCTGTTCTAATTTTAGCAGCCTCTTGTTTTTTTCTCATTTCTTCTAATTCTTCTGGGGTTGCAAAACATGGATATGCTTTACCTTGTTCTAGTAAATATTTTGCATATGCTTGATAAATTTCTGCTCTATCACTTTGCTTATATGGGGCATAGTTTCCTTTTGAGTCAGTTTCATTTATCATTCCTTCATCAAATTCTATGTCAAAATCTTTTACTGCATTTACTATTTGTGTTACTCCATTTTCTATTTCCCTTTTTTGGTCTGTATCTTCTATTCTTAATAAAAATACACCACCAGTTTGCTTGGTAAGTTGCCTATTAATTACACATTGCATTAATCCACCTATATGTACAAACCCTGTTGGGCTTGGTGCAAACCTTGTTACAATAGCTCCTTCTGGTAAATTTCTTTCTGGATATTTTTCTTCATAATAAGATATTGGTTTTGCATTTGGAAATATTAAATCTGCTAATTCTTTATAATTCATTTTTAATCACATTCCTTTCATAAGGCTTAAATTCGTTTTTATTATACCCTAAATTTGTTTAATCTGCAAGATGTTGTGTACAAATAAACTATTGGTAATTATATTTTAAATTTATAACAGTTCTAATCTTATTTTTTTGCCATTTTAGAATCGAGTAGAGAATAAATAATTATTTTATTTATTCCCTCTCACACCACTGTACGTGCCGTTCGGGCATACAGCGGT
>CAMTJT010000009.1 GCA_947073285.1 uncultured Clostridium sp.
GGAAATAGTGTAAGTGCATCAGGAACAAGTTCAACAAATGCATATCAAACAAGTAATGGAGTAAAAGCAAGTACAACAGGAAATGTGTATGGAATTTATGATATGAGTGGAGGAGCATGGGAGTATGTAGCAAGTTATGTAAGTAATGGAAATAGTAATTTAGGAAACAATGGAGCAAGTTTAGTAAATGGAAGTGGACATTTAAAACAAGTGTATAGTAAAGGAAGTAGCGATAGCTATGAACCAAACTATCAAGCAAACAAAGGAAGATATGGAGACGCAGTGTACGAAACATCAACAGCAGGTAGTGGAACAACTTCGTGGTACGATGGCTACTCGTACTTCCCTCGCACGAGCGGTCCGTTCTTCCATCGTGGAGGCTATTGCAGTAGTGGTTCGGATGCCGGGGCGTTCTTTTTCAGCAGCGACGCAGGCAATAGCTACAGCAGCTACGGTTTCCGCCCTGTCCTCGCCACAACTTGATGACTTCAAAAAACATAGCCTTAGAACGCAAATATTCACGTTCTAAGGCTAAAACTAGTGTATCAGGAAACAAAAATGCCCAAAAAGTTGCAAACGATAAACAGTAGCAAATCTCGTGAGTTTAACATAAATAGGAGATATACATGATTATGAAAATCAATAGCGATAGATGAAGTATGGGAGGGCATCCCAAAAGGGTACTTGCTTACAGTATTAAGTAACAATAAGCAAGATAAAAAACAATGAATGGAGTATGTGGAAAAATACGAAGATACTTATTCATAGTTAGCTCTAGCAAATGGAAGAAAGAACAAAACTAGTAACAAAAAACTCTTGCTTTTTAAATTAAAATACGATATGATAAAATAAAAGAAACAAAAGGAGAAAAAATATGATAGTAGATGGCAAAGGAAGAATGTTCGAAGATAGAAGAAAAAAGCAAGATGATAGAAGAAAAGATGAAACAGATACTACTGGTGGAAGAAGAAAAAGTGAAAGAAGAAAAGCACCACCACAAATAACTAAAACTGGGTCTAATAAAAAACAAAAAAATAAATAATGAAAATAGATAGCAGATTTTTTAATTTGCTATCTATTTTATATATTAGCTAAAAATGATTAATGCTAAGAATTAGCAACAACCACCTCTACCACCATTACCACAGCAGCAGAATAAAATTAGAATAATGAAAATCCAAATGCAACAGTTGTCGCCAAAACCAAATCCGCAACCACAGTCACATCCACAACCTCTATTTTCTGGCATAAAAATTCCCTCCTTTCAAGTTAATTAAAATCACTAATTAAGTAGCAAATTTACTAAAAGAATATTTTATGTTTGTTTTTGTAGTATATATACTAGCAAGTAAATAAACAGTTAGCCTTTTAGTAGTAATGAAAATGCAATTACAAATTAGCAACCACAGTTGTTGTTACATCCACAACAGTTGTTATTACCACAGCAGAAAAGTAATAAGAATAGAATGATGAACCATAAAAGTTCTCCGTTATTACCACAACACATTTTTCTATACCTCCTATGAATAGATTTTTAAGTCTTTCGTATGGTATATCATATTCTTTTTTTGAAAAAGTGTTACAAAAAGGGTATACAAAAAAGAAAAAAGAATGATATAATTGGAAACGAAAAGATAGACAAAAGCTAAATAGAGGGGAGTCTAAAAAAAGGATTATAATAAGGTAATTGTTTTTAGCTAATTGAAACCTCATGAAAGGAATGAAATAAAATGGGAAATATTGTATTATTAGATGATAATACTATTAATAAAATAGCAGCAGGTGAAGTAATAGAAAGACCAGCATCAGTAGTAAAAGAACTTATGGAAAATTCTATTGATGCAGGGGCAACATCTATCAAAGTAGAAATAAAAAATGGTGGCATTTCCTATATTCGTATTACAGATAATGGAAAAGGTATTGCTACAGATGATATGGAAATTGCCTTTGAGAGGCATGCAACATCTAAAATTAGACAAGCAGAAGATTTAGAAAAAGTAACTTCGATGGGGTTTAGAGGTGAGGCATTAGCAAGTATTGCAGCAATTAGTAAAATTGAAATGGTTTCTAAAACAGCAAATAGTGAACTTGGTTACAAAATAGAAATAGAAGGTGGAAGAATTACTAACAAAGAAGAAGCAGGTTGCCCAAAAGGAACTACTATTACTATACAAGATTTATTTTTCAACACACCAGTTAGATATAAATTCTTAAAAAAAGATTTTACAGAAGCAGGGTATATAGAAGATGCAGTTACTAGAATTGCTTTAGTACATCCAGAAATTGCTATACAATTAATCAATTCAGGTAAAACCATTATTCAAACACCTGGTAATAATGATAGCAAAACAGTTATTTATAGTATTTATGGAAAAGATGTAGCAGAAAACATTTTAGATGTAAACTATGAATACGAAGATATTAAAATAACAGGAGTTATTGGAAAACCAGTAGTAGCACGCTCTAATCGTTCTAACCAATTGTTTTTTGTGAACAAAAGATATGTAAAAGATAAAACATTAACAGGAGCAGCAGAGGCAGGCTACAAAGGTTTAATTACAATTGGAAAATATGGTTTTTTAGTATTAAATCTTGCAGTAAACCCACAAAAGGTAGATGTTAATGTACATCCAGCTAAATTAGAAGTAAGATTTGAAGAAGAAGGAAAAATCTTTAAAGCAGTATACCATGCTATCAAAGATACTTTATTAAGAGGAGACTTAATAGCAGATACAGAAAGTTTTGGAGAAGAAAAAACAGTGCCAGCAGTAGCTAGACCAATAGATTTTAATGGTTCTTTTTCAAGTAATAAACCAGAGGCTACTTTAGGTGGTTTATTTAAAAAGATAGTAAAAGATCAAGAAAGCAATAAAAAACTAGAAGAAACAGCAAGCCTGTTAGAGGTTCAAAAAGCAATTAAAGAACAACAAAATAGTGGAAATATAGAAAGTTTATTAGAACAGCAAAATAAACAAAGTGATAGATTAGAAGAACAAAATAATGGAAATATAAAAGGGTTATTTGAAAAAACAAATACTACAATTTTAGGGGATGCAACTACTAGAATTAGTACAGAAGAAATAAAACAAATAGCAAATACTCCAGATAGTTTCATAGACAAGCAAGAAACAGCAGATGCTAAGATAGATAATAGTGGGCAAGCAGGTTTAGAAAATAAGCAAACCGGCATAGATATTGGACAAGCAGGTTTAGATAATTTACAAACAGGTGTGAATGAGGGGGATTCAGCTTTAACTAGCAACCAAGAGGGGAATGTTAAGCTAGGCATCTTAGACAGTAGCTATCAAAGTGTAAATAATAGAGAAGAAATACAAGATAAAAGCAATTTAATGGCACAAATTTATACCAATAAATTTGAAGAAACAGATGTAAGTAATATGGTAGCTGAAAATACAGAAGATACAAATTATGAATTACCTGTTACAGGTGGTGTAAATGAAACAATAGAAAAACCATCTTTCTTAAAAAAATTAGAGGAACAAAAAGAGAAGATGGGTGATACTCAAATGATAAATACCCAAGAGGTAAGCGAAAAATTAAAAGAAGGAATAAATCAATTAGAAAACTTAAAAATAGAAGAAAAACCAGAAAATTTTGATGAGATGTATATTCGCACTTTTGGGGCAATGCCATCAGATGTAAGAAAAGCAGCTGAAGAAGAAAAGAAAAAAGAAGAAAAAACAATGGTAAAACCAGAAGAAATGCAATCAGTAGAAAATATGTCTATTTTTCCAAAAGAAGAAAAACAAATTGCATCTTATAAATTTATAGGAATTGCCTTTTCAACTTATATTATTTTAGAATTAGGAAAAGAATTATACATATTAGATCAGCACGCTGCACATGAAAGAATTTTATATGAAAAAGTAAAGAAAAATTATTATAGTAATGATGAAAAAGATTCACAATTAATGCTATTACCAGATATCATTAGTTTATCACATAAAGAAATGGATATTGCCAAAGAAAATATGGAAATGTTTAGAAAAGCAGGATTTACGTTAGATGAATTTGGCGAAAATACTATCAAATTAAGTGGTGTTCCTAATATATGTTTAGAACTTGACACCAAAGAATTATTTTTAGAAACCTTAGATGAAATTAACACAGTAGCAAGAACTGCAAAACAAGAAAAAGAAGAAAAATTTATTGCAACAGTTGCATGCAAGGCGGCAGTAAAGGCAAATATGGCTTTAACTAGAGAAGAAGTAGACCACTTAATGGAACAATTATTAGTACTTCCAAATCCATTTACTTGCCCACATGGTAGACCAACTGCTATCAAAATGACCAAAACAGATATCGAAAAGAAATTTTCAAGGAGATAATTATGCTTTTATTTATATACCTTTGTATTTTAGTATTAAATGTAGTAGCTGTGTACTTAGTATACCGATTTTTAGGTACACAATTAGAGAAAAAAGAAAAGTGGATTTTTATTATAGCAGGAGTTGCTATTATGTATTTAATAGTAACTGCTGTGTATGGAATAAGTACCAAAGATATCGATTTAGGAAAAGCTGCAAGTACAACACGTAATTTAATTACATTTGCTTTTGTACCTGTAAATCGGAATTCTAATTTTACCATTTTTAGCAAGGTCATATCGCTATTTAAAAGAGGGAAGATTACAAACTGATAAATTCAAAAATCGTTGTATTTTAATGGCAGTTATTCTAGTGGTATTATTAGTAATAGAGTTTTTCTATTTTAAAAATGTCACTTTAGGGACGTTGGTTAATGTGACAAAAATGTCACTTTAGGGACGTTGCTTGATGTGACAAAAATGTCGCACAACCATTTGCAGCCAAGCTGAATATAATGTTGTAAGTATTAAAAAGATAGCACAACCATTTGCAGCCAAGTTGCATATAATGGTTTGTAAGCACTAAAGTGCTAACGCAACCATTTAACTTTTGGGGGATGAAAAAATAATAAAAAAGAAGGAGCAAAAAATGCAAAAAGTAATTGTAATATGTGGTCCAACAGCTTCAGGCAAAACAGGCTTATCTATAAAAGTAGCTCAGCAAATGCAAGGTGAGGTTATTTCTTGTGATTCTATGCAAATATATAAGCACATGAATATAGGAACTGCAAAACCTACTAAAGAAGAAATGCAAGATATTAAACATCATTTAATAGATTTTGTGGAGCCAAGTAAAAGATATAGTGTAGCAGATTTTAGAAAAGATGCTTTAAAAGCAATAGAGAGTACTTTAAAACAAAACAAAGTACCAATTATTGTTGGGGGGACTGGGCTATATGTTAATTGCTTAACTCAAAATATTCAATACCCTACATTAGAAACAGATTTAGAATACAGAAAGTTGTTAGAAGAAAAAGTAGAAAAAGAAGGATTACAAGTACTTTATGAAGAGGCAAAAAAAATAGACGAAGAAGCAATGCAAACAATCAGTAATAATGACCAAAAACGTATTATGAGGGTGCTAGAAATATATCATCAAACTGGTAAAACCAAAACAGAGTTAGAAATAGAATCTAGAAGAGAACCACCTATGTATGAATATATTGTTTTTGCCATTAATATGGATAGAGAAAAATTATATGAACGTATTAACAAAAGAGTAGACATTATGCTAGAACAAGGATTAATAGAAGAAGTAAAAAACTTACTAGAAATGTATAAAGAGTTTCCAACTAGTATGCAGGGGCTAGGTTACAAAGAAGTAGCAAGCTACTTAAATGGAGAGTTAACCAAAGAAGAAATGATAGAAAAGTTAAAAATGGAAACAAGAAGATATGCTAAAAGGCAACTTACATGGTTCCGCAAAGATCCTAATATAATTTGGTTGGATGGTTTGAAATCTCCAGAAGAGAATATTAAAATAATTTTAGAGCATTATCAGGAAAAATAAGTTGCTAGTTAAGAAGCATACATTTGAAAAATAGATAGGTTGGTAATTAAAAAAAGAATGCTTCTAAATAAGTCTAATATATTGAAACATAAAATCATTAAATAGTAATGGTATTACAAGAAACAAAGCAAATAGAAAGAAAAAATAAGTTAAATGTATATTAATACAATTTGAAAAAGAAATAAGGTCTTGGAGGAACAAAAGTGAAAGAAAAGAAGAAAAAAGTACCACAAGGAACAGGAAAACTAAATAACAATTTGCTAAAAAGAGATTTTAAAACAAATAAAGTCTTATTTGTGGTGTCTTTTTTGGTATTAGTGCTAATTATCTTTTTTATATATAAAGCAGTAGTTTTTATTCAAAATCCAACAGATACCTTTAGAGTTGAGCAGGGAAAAATTTATCAAGAAGAAAGAGGTATAGGTTATATTATTCGTGAAGAAACAGTAACAAAAGGGTCAAATTACAAAAATGGAATGGAACAAATAAAGTCAGAAGGAGAAAAAGTTGCAAAAGACGAAGCAATTTTTAGATATTATTCTAGTGGAGAAGATACCTTAATTAAAAAGATTGAGGACTTAGATGCAAAAATAGAAGAGGCTATGGCAAAAGAAAAACTAGATTTTCCAAGAGATGTTAAATTATTAGATAAACAAATAGAAGATAAAATAGTTTCTCTTGAAAAAGTAAATGATATGCAAACTATAAAAGAAACGAAAAGAGAAATAGCAAACAATATTACTAAAAAAGCTAAGATTGCAGGAGAACTTAGTCCAGCAGGATCATACTTAAAAAAATTAGTGGATGAAAGAAGTAAATATGAAAATCAACTAAATGAAGGAATTGAAGCATTAAAAGCCCCTATTAGTGGAGTGGTTTCATATAAAGTAGATGGCTATGAAGAGGTGCTTACACCAAACGATTTTAGTAATTTAAGTACCTCTTTTTTTGAAGACTTAAATTTAAAAACAGGACAAGTAGTAGCAGATAGCAAAGAAAGTGCTAAAATTATTAATAATTTTGAATGTTATATTGCTTGTTCTTTAAATTCAGAGCAAGCAAAAACAGCAGAAGTAGGAGATAGTGTTAAACTTAGGCTCCCAAATGATACAGAAGTTACAGGAAAAATAGTACATATTTCTAATGAAGAAGAAAATGTGTTAATTGTTTTTGAAATTAATAGACAAGTAAAAGCTTTAGTAGGGTATCGAAAGATATCATTTGACATTGTTTGGTGGAGTGATAGTGGTAAAAAAATACCAAATGATGCTATTAATTATGAAGAAAAGGGAGAAAATAAAGTAGCGTATATTACAAGAAAACGAGGAAATTATCAAGATAAAATATGGATTAAAATTAAAAGACAAAATGATAAATATGCTATTGTAGAAAATTATACAAGAGAAGAATTAGAAAACTTAGGTTATTCAAATGAAGAAATAAAAGCAAGAAGTACCTTGAGCTTATATGATGAAATTTTGCAATAGGTAATAGGTTATTTAGGTTCGACAATAAATACTAAAAAGTATGTTGGCATAAAAAAATTAAGAAACAAAAAGACATAAATTTACAAATTAATCTAATGAAATATTACAAAGATGTTACAAACGTGTTAAGTTATGATTACAAACGAAAAAACTATTGACAAGAAGACTAAAAAGTAAGATACTATTTACAGAAAAAACAAAAGACAAATATTTTTAGGAGGTTATTGAAAAATGGCAGGAGCAATTATGGAAAAAGTATGGGGATTATTTGGAATGGACCCAGCAGAAGACAGAGAAGAAGAAGAGATGGAAAACTATGATATAGATGAAGAAATAGAAGAGGAAGAAGAAGAACAAGAAGAAAGAAAACTATGGGGAAGAAGAAATAGCAAAGTAGTTAACATGCCACAAATGCAACAAGTAAAAATGGTAATATCACAACCAACTAACTTTGAACAAGCTGCTAATATTTGTGATTTACTAAAACAAAAAAAATCAGTTATTGTTAACTTAGAATATGTAAATAAAGATGTTGCAAGAAGAATTATAGATGTTGTTTCAGGTGCAGTACATGCACTAGATGGGCATATGCAAAAAATATCTAATTCTATTATATTAATTGCACCATTTAATTATGATATTGAAAATGATATGATGGCAAGAGATGAAATAAAAAATAAATTATCAGTTTCATGGTTAAGAAATGCTAACTAAATCTAAGCTTTTTTACACTTGCATAGCAAGTGTATTAATGATATAATAAAGGCATAGAATAGAGAAAAGCAAAAAAATAGGAGGAAAAAGTATGCTTACACCTTTAGATATTGAAAATAAAAAGTTTTCAAAACAAATGATGAATGGATATAGCGTAGAAGAAGTAGATGACTTTTTAGATGACCTAACCAGAGATTATGAAAAAGTATATAAAGAAGTAGCAGAAAACAAAAATAGATTAGAAGAGTTACAAGAAAGTATTTCAAAATATAAAAACATAGAAAATACTTTACAAAATACTTTAGTAATGGCACAAGCTTCAGCAGATGAAGTAAGAAATTTAGCAAAACAACAAGCAGAACAAATTGTTAGTGAAGCACAAGCAGATGCAAAACGAGCTGTTACAGAACTAGAGCAAGAACTTATTCTAAAGAAAAAAGAATTAGAAGATTTACAAAAACAATTTGATGTATATAAAGCAAAAATGGAATCACTTTTAATTTCACAATTAGAATTATTAAAAGAAGTTAATAAGGAATAAAGAATAGAGCATAAAAGTGCTCTATTTTGTTGCATTTTACAGAACTTTTTGATATAATTTTGAAAGAAGGTTTTTATACGACCTTCCGATATTTCGGAAGGTTTAAATAGCCCTCCGAAATATACAAAAAATATTTAGGAGGAACAAGAAAATGTGGGTAAGATGCAAAGAGTGTAGAGGCAAAGGGAAAGTCATTTTGGCATATAGCGATATGAAGACAGACTGCTCAGCTTGTAAAGGAAAAGGTGGGTTTAGAGTTCCCAAAGGTAAGGAAATATGCCCTGATTGTGGAGGAAGCAGACGGGTGGAAGTTCCTATTTCTTGTATACTAAGTTCTTTGAGAGCAATGGAAGTTTGCAAAAGATGCAATGCCACAGGCTTTATTGACAAGAATCCCACAAGCAAATAAATAGTAAGACCGCTTATCATTTTTAGATAGGCGGTCTTACTATTGGTTTGCTTGAGAAGAGCAATAGTATTGCAAATTAGTATGGTATAATTATATTAAAAGTAAAATAAAAGTTAAATAAGGAGTTTGAAAAGGTAAAAAGTTAATAATAAAAAGCTGAGGCAATAGAATTAAAGAACATTGAGAATAAATATTGTAATTCACATAAAACGATGATATAATACAAAAGAAGGCTTTTATAAGACCTTCCGATATTTCGGAAGGTTTAAGTAACCCTCCGAAATATACAAAAAAATATTTAGGAGGAAAAAACAATGTTGGTAAAGTGCAAAGAATGCAATGGCGAAGGGTTTGTTTTTTCAGAACAACTGAAAATTGCTTTTACCTGCTCTGCATGTAAGGGAAAAGGTGGATTCGATGTCCCTGAGGGGAAAGAAATATGTCCTGAATGCAAAGGAAGTCGTCATGTTGTAGTTAAAGTAGAAGGCTGTGGGATTGGCATTCAGCAAAACTGCAAGAACTGCTATGCCACAGGCTTTATTGACAAAGAAACCAACAACAATTAAATAATCGCAAACCCGCCTATCTTGAATGATAGGCGGGTTTATGTAAAAAAAGATAAAAAATTGTTTACATTTAGAATAACGTGATATATAATACTTATGAATATTACAGAAAAATAACATTATTACAAACACTTTAAAAAAATATTACAATTATGTTAAATGTATTGACATATTGGCTAAAAGCTATAAAATAAGGGTATATCATATAGAGGGACTATGAGAGTAATTAGTGGAGTTGCAAGAGGAACTAAATTAAATTCAATAGAAAGCATTTCTACAAGGCCAACACTAGATAGAGTTAAAGAATCACTGTTTAACATACTACAACCTAAAATTGAAGATGCTATTGTGTTAGACTTATTTTCTGGAAGTGGGGCTATTCGGAATTGAATTTTTAAGTAGAGGTGCACAAAAAGCATATTTGTGTGAAAATAATCATCTTGCCATTAAAATGATATACCAAAACTTAGAAAAAACAAAGTTAACTTCAAAAGCAGTAATAATAGGGAAAGATTATAAAAAAGCTTTACAAATAGCAAAACAAGAAAATTTGCAGTTTGATTTTATTTATATAGATCCACCTTATTTAAAAAACTTAGCAGTTGACTCAGTTAAAAAAATTTTATCACTAAACTTACTAAAAGAAAAAGGAAACCTAATCATAGAAACCGATGATGAGAAACGAGAATTACTCGGATTAAAAGAAATTGAAACAAATATAGAAGTGTATGATATAAGAAAATACGGAAGAGTGAGTCTTATATTCTTAGCAGAAAAAAGCAAAACTTAAGAAAAAGTAAGCTTTTAGGTTGAAAGGGGTAAAACAATGGAAATATTCACCTTATTAGAAACATTAGAAGATATGTTAGAAAAGAGCAGAAATGTACCTTTTTCTGGTAGATGTGTAGTTGATAAAGAAGAAATGCTAGATATCATTAAAGAAATTAGGTTAAAACTGCCAGAAGAATTAAAACAAGCAAAATGGGTAAAAGAAGAAAGACAAAGAATATTAGTAGAAGCACAAAACGAAGCAGATGAAATTATTAAAGAGGCAGAAAATAGAATTATTTCTATGATAGATGAACATGAAATTACAAGAAAAGCCTACGAGAAAAAAGTAGAAATTATAGAAACAGCAAATGAAATGTCACGTGAAATTTCAAAAGGCACAAAAGATTATGCTGATAATGTATTGGCTGGCATTGAAGTTGCACTAGAAGATGCACTAAAAGTAATTCAAGATAACAGAAAAGAACTAAAATAAAGTTTCGGAAAGTCAGTACTCGGAGGTCAAAAATATGGATTTCCAAAGTGCTGATTTTGTTGTAATAGGGAAAAAGCTGAGGAGTATAAATCTTAGAAAGAATAAATTAGAAATAGTGTAATTAGAATGTTGCAGTTTAATCTATAACAATTGTAACATTAATGCGAGAGGAGTAAGAACAGTGGCTAGTAAAAAAGGAAAAGGAAAGAAAAGAAGAGGGATAGATATTAATATAGCAGTAGTAGTGCTAGTATTACTTAGCATATTACTAATGATTTTAATTTATACAAAATCAGGAAGTATTGGAGAGGCACTAAGCCCAGCTTTAGGCGGTATAATGGGATTTATTAAATATATTATTCCAATAGGAATGCTGATTATTGCAATTTATATGACACATAATGATAAAGACTATCTTATGGGAAAATTAATTCAATATACCATTTTTTTAATTTGTATTGCAGCTATGCTTAGCATTTTTCAAGTAAGCAAAGGTAATTTAAATGCCAATCAAGAATTTTCAAAAATATTAGATAATGCTTATTCTTTAGGAGAAAGAGATATTGGTGGTGGTGTTATTGGAACAGCTGTTGCGATTCCTCTTATTAATAGCTTAGGAGCAACAGGAGCAGCCATTTTAACAGTTGGTGTTTCTATTATTTTAATTATATTTATATTTGGTATTAAACCAGCTGAAATTATCAGTAATTATTTAGATGATTTAGCAGAAAGAAAAGAAGAGCAAAGAGAAGAAAGAAGCAAACGATATGAACAAGACAGAAAACAAAGAGAGCTTATCTTAGAAGAAAAGAAAGAAACTAGACGTGAAAAGAAAAATAGAGAAAAGGCAGAAGCAATTAAACTTGCAGCACAAATTGGAGAAGAATTAGCAATTAATTTAGAGGAAGAAAAACAAGAACCAGAAGAAATCAAACCAGCAGAAAAAGACGAATTAGAAATTCCATTCTTTGGCAGAAAAAAAACACAAAAACAAGAAGAAATCATAGAAGAAGTAAAACAACCAGAGCCAGAATCATCACCAGATGTTATAGAGGCAAATTTATTTAAACAAGTAGAAGAACAAAAAGAAGACAAAGTAAGAGAAGTTTTACAACTAGAACATACAGTTACTATAGATGATGAAAATTATGAATTTCCACCAGTTCAATTATTAAGTGAACCAGAAAAAAAGGTAAATAGAGGAAACAAGAAAACATTTGATACAGCAGCAAAATTACAAAAAACGCTGTATAGTTTTGGTGTGTCTGCTAAGGTAGAAAATGTATCAGTAGGACCAGCAATTACAAGATACGAGTTAAAGCCAGCAGAAGGGGTTAGAGTTAATAAAATTGCCAATTTGGCAGATGATATTGCACTTAATTTAGCAGCAGAAAGTATTCGTATAGAAGCACCAATTCCAGGTAAACAAGCAGTAGGAATAGAAGTACCAAATAAAGAAAATGAAATGGTACACTTTAGAGAAATTATTGAATCTAGTAGTTTTGAAGACCATAAATCAAAACTAGCTTTTGGACTAGGAAAAGATGTTGCAGGAGAGGCAGTTGTAACAGATATTGCAAAAATGCCACACGTTTTAATTGCAGGTGCTACAGGTTCAGGAAAGAGTGTATGTATTAATACATTAATTTCTAGTATTTTGTATAAAGCAAAACCAAGTGAGGTAAAACTATTAATGGTAGACCCAAAAGTAGTAGAACTTTCTGTATATAACGGAATACCACATTTGTTAATTCCAGTTGTAACAGACCCTAAAAAGGCAGCAGGAGCATTAGCATGGGCAGTACAAGAAATGGAAAATCGTTATCAATTATTTGCAACCAAAGGAGTAAGAGATTTAAAAGGATATAATGAAACTGCAAAACAAGAAGAAGGTGCAGGTATTTTACCTCAAATAGTAATTATTATAGACGAGCTTGCAGACTTAATGATGGTTGCCTCTAAAGATGTAGAAGATTCTATTTGTCGTTTAGCACAAAAAGCAAGAGCTGCAGGTATGCATTTGGTAATTGCAACACAAAGACCATCTGTTGATGTTATTACAGGTATTATTAAAGCTAATGTTCCATCTAGAATTTCATTTGCAGTATCTTCACAAATAGATTCTAGAACTATTTTAGATATGGTAGGAGCAGAAAAATTGCTTGGAAAAGGTGATATGCTATTTTACCCAGCAGGTAGCCCAAAACCTACTAGAGTGCAAGGTGCATTTGTATCTGATAAAGAAGTAGAAAAAATAGTAGACTTTATTAAATCAAACGGAGAAGTAACCTATAATGAAGATATTATAGAACAAATTGAAAATTCAGGAAAATCAGATAAAGAAAGAGATTTAGAATCAGAACAAACAGATGATGATGGTGCAGACCCATTTTTAAATGAAGCTATAGAAACAGTTATAGAAACAAGGCAAGCATCTACTTCATTTATACAAAGAAGGTTTAAAGTAGGATATGCACGTGCAGGTAGAATTATAGACCAAATGGAAGAAAGAGGCGTTATTTCAGGCTATCAAGGTAGCAAACCACGTGAAGTTCTAATGTCTAAAGAAAGATGGCAAGAATTAAAAATGACACCAAGTGTAGAAACAGAAGAAAGTGCAACTTCACCTGTAGAATAATACTATTTTGTTACTTAAATACAATTGTGGTTTATGATTACTAGTTTTAACATAATAAAAAACCACAATTGCTTGAAAAAGCAAATGTGGTTTTGCATAGTATCAAACTAAAGAAAAGGAAAATTATGGAGAGAAAAGAAAAAATACTTCGTAAAATAAATTTAAAAGATTATACAAACCGTTTAGAAAAGGTGTTAGAAAAGAAAGATTTTTCTTTGCAATTAAAAAATCTTTTATTAAGTATGTTTTATAAAATTGAAAATGCTTATTTAGATTATGAAAAAACAAAAGTAGAAGTATGTGAAAAAGGAGAATTTTTAGAAAGAATTATAAAAATTATAGAAGAACAATGCAATGAAATTGTTAGTTTTAAACAAGAAGAAACTTTTGTGCAAAATCAAAGAGAAGAAGAAAATAACTTTATAAGAAAAGAAGATAGTTTCATAAAAGAGAAAAGCCAAAATGATTTTTCACAAGCACAAAATAGGCAAGAAAATGCAGTCCAATTTAATAAAAACAATGTTTTAAATAATAACTTAGAAGAACCAAATATACAAGAAATTAAAGCTAAAACCAATGAGGGAGAAATTGTAGTAAGAGCCAAAATAGATAAAGAGCAAGGAAAAATAATTGCTTTAGCAAATGAATTAGTACTATTAGAATCTATTTTAGAAATGAGTAAAAAAGCAATTTGTATTCCAGATGAAGAAAGTTTGATGCAAAAACCACTTACTTATTTTTTGAATTTAGGTAGTAGAATGCATGAAGAAGAAGTCATACGTGATTTTAATGGATGGTCATGGGATAATAATATAAAAGATATTCCAAATATTGAACTAAATTTAGTTTTTCAAAATTTTATCTATTTACTTGGACATGAATTTATGATAAATTGGATACAAAATGAAAGTAAATTAGCAGATTATTTGATATTAGCATATGATAGGCTAAAACAAGACTTTGGAGAAAAAAAAGCAAAGTCACTTATGGAACTATTTTGCAAATTAGCTATTGAAATAATAGCAAAGCAAGATGAAGAGCAAAAAGAAATATGGAAAAAACTAAAAAAGCAAAACAATCAAGAACTACGCAAATTAGAAGATAAAAAAGCATATTTAGAAGAAATAACAAAACAAAAAAAGCTACTTACCAAACAAATTGAAAATATAGATAAGATGCTTAATAATGGAGAGTTGTTACAAAAAGAATATGAACAAAGAAATGAAAAGTTACCAAATAAAGAAAAAATTTTTAGTTTAAGACATTTGGTAAATAAAATAGAAATAGAAAGACAAGAATATATAGACAAAATCAAACAATGTAATGTTTTAATTGACCCAAAAGGTTATGTAGCAAGAAAAGAAGAAATTAAAAACAAGCAAGAATTTTTAGATTTATTAGATTTAGAAGAAAAAGAAGATAAAAGGCAAAGCCTAGCAAATTTATGTAATTTATTTTTATCTTGTTTTCAAATAAAAATCGCTAAAGCACAAACTAAACAAGAAATAACAGATTATTTTTACAGTTTAAGGTATTACTATTTTCTACCATTTGATAGAGATGGGTTAAGACTAAAAGAGTTAGAAATTTTGCAAGAAAGTTTTGAACATACAATAGAATTATTAATAGAAAAAGCATATAAATTAAATATGTTAGATGTTGTGACAGATGATAGTATAGTCAATTACAAAATTATTCGCAATTTATTTGATAGCAAAATGATTGATTTAAATCATACTGTAATTGAAACTAAAGTAGAAGATGGTAAACTTTTAGCAGAATATTATGACACAAATATTTTAGAAAGTAGATGTGAAATACAAAGTGAAAAAACAGTAAAATTAAAGAAAAAAGTAAAATTGTTTGTATAAGTGATATAGCATTTTTGTGTTTAACGAAACTACATAATAGATGTTAGCTCAAATTTAATAATATAATGAAACTAGGAGGAAATCTATGAAAATAACTTTTTTAGGTGCAACTAAAACTGTAACAGGTTCTAACTTTTTAGTAGAAGGTGCAGGAAAAAAATTCTTAATAGATTGTGGGATGTATCAAGGTAGTAGTAAAGAAGAAGGTAGAAACCACGAAACTTTTGCTTTTGACATTAAAGAAATAGACTTTATGCTATTAACTCATGCACATATAGATCATTCAGGAAGAATTCCAAGACTATATGTAGAAGGATATAGAAATCCAGTAATTACCACAAAAGCAACAAAAGATTTATGCTCTATTATGTTGCCAGATAGCCGGTCATATTCAAGAACAAGAAATTGAATGGCGTAACAGAAAAAGAATGAGAGAAGGAAAAGATCCATTACCACCATTATATACAGCACAAGATGCTTTAGATACTATGGAAATTTTTCAGGCAGTAAATTATGATGAAATTGTAGAAATAGATCCAAATATACATGTACGTTTTAATGATGCAGGACATATGCTAGGTTCAGCTATTATTGAAGTATGGGTAGATGAAGATGGTAAACGTACAAAAGCAGTATTTACAGGAGATTTAGGAAATAACGACATTCCACTTTTATCATCACCAACTATGATAGAATCAACAGATTATTTAGTAATGGAATCTACCTATGGTTCAAGGCTTCACATGAGAAATGATGATAAAGCAAACCTATTTTTAAATATTGTATCAGAAACATTAGACAAAGGTGGTACAGTAGTAATTCCATCTTTTGCAGTTGGTAGAACACAAGAGATTTTATATGAATTAAATGGACTAAAAGAAAAACAAGATGATGAAAAATTCATGAAAGAATATAAAACATTAATGCAAGCGCCTGTCTATGTAGATAGTCCACTTGCTATTTCAGCAACAGAAATATTTAGAGAAAACGCCAACTTATTTGATGAAGAAACACAAAAACTAATTCAGGGAGGAGATAATCCACTAGAATTTCCAGGATTGCAATTTACAAGGACAGCAGATGAATCCAAAGCTCTAAATGAAAAAAACGAGTCAGCAATTATCATATCAGCAAGTGGTATGTGTGAAGTGGGTAGAATAAAACATCATCTAAAACATCATTTATGGGATCCAAATAGCACTATTTTATTTGTAGGATATCAAGCACAAGGAACACTTGGTAGAAAACTAGTAGAAGGTGAAAAAAAGGTAAAAATCTTTGGAGAAGAAATTGCAGTCAATGCAAGAATTGAATATATTGAAGGTTATTCAGGACATGCAGATCAAGAATGGCTATTAAACTTTATTTATTCATTTATTACAAAACCAAAACATATCTTTCTAGTTCATGGAGAAGCAGAAGGGCAAGAGATATTAAAAGAGAAAATATTAGAAACTGTGGAAATACCAGTTACCATTCCAGATTATGGTCAAACTTATACTTTAGATGAGAACTTAACTATGGAACAAACTGTAAAACCAATAGTAAATAGTATAATTGAAAGAAGAGATATCCTAGAAAAAATGAGAATTTTAAAAGAAGAATTACAAGATATGGAAGCATTTGTAAAAGAAGAATATCTAGAAGAGGCAAATGACACAAGTATTCATTTATTAAAACTAAGACTAAATGAAATAGAAGACCAAATAGTAAAGATTGTGGAGAAAAATTAAAAAACATTAAAGATGAAGACTCTCTAAAAATGGAAAAATAAAACATACTTTAAGTAAAATGAGGCTAAAGAACACCATAAGCAGTGCTAGTGCTAGTGCTAGTAAAAAGGAGATAGCAATAAGAAAGATTAGGATTCCTGCTAATATAAATAAGATTATAGAGTATTAGAGAATACTAAAAATGTAAACTAGAAGCAAATAGTTAGAGAAAAGGTAAAGAAGGGGAAACAGATGAAAAATAAGTATAATAATGATGCCATTATAGGTGGCAAAAATATTACAGCAAGTTTAACAAAAAAAGGAGAACTCTTAAGAGTTATGTATCCAGCACCAGATTATAGAAGTTGGATAGAAGAATTCTTAACAGGTGTAAAAATTAATGATTCTGCCATGATATATTTGCATGATGATATTAATAATACCTATTCACAATATTATACAGAAAATACAAATGTATTACATACTGAAATTACCAACACCTATTTTAATCTTTTAATAAAACAAACAGATTTTGCTTTATTAAAAGAAGATATTTTAGTAAAAAAATATCAATTTGAAAATAAAAACAATATAGAGTTAAAGGTAAATTTTTTAACACATGCAAAACTACTATCAGACTTTAATAACATGGTAGGAGCAGAAATAAAAGATAATTGCCTAATTCAATATTGCCATGATTATAGTATGTACACCTTTTCAAATTATCCCCTTTTAAGCTATCAACTAAATGATACTAAACAAACTATTAGTAGTGGAGAAATTCATGATAAAGACTATATTGGTATGTCTTCAGACTCTAGTATCTCTTATGATATTGGTATCCTAAAACCAGGAGAAAAAAAAGAACTAGTGTTATATATGTATTTTAGAGATAACAACCAGAAATTTGCAGAAGAAGACCTAAAAAAACAAATTACACAAATTACCAGATTAGATATAAATAAAGAGCAACAAGCTATAGAAAAATATTGGAAAAAATATGTAAAAGACCATACTACAAGAGAATTACTTCCAGAAACAAATACATTTAATAAAAAAGTAAATCAAATTTATCAAAGAAGTATTTTACTATTTCCATTATTAACCAATCAAGAAGTAGGTGGAATTGCAGCAAGTATGGAAGTAGATGAAGGGTTATCACAATGTGGAAGATATAGCTATTGTTGGCCACGAGATGCTGTATTTATTACAAGAGCATTAGATAAAATAAAAATGAATAAAGAAGCAGAAAAATTTTATAAAGTATTTTGCAAAGAAACACAAAATAAAAATGGTATGTGGGAGCAAAGATTTTATACAGATGGCAGGTTAGCACCATGTTGGGGGTATCAAATTGATGAAACAGCAAGTGTTATTTATGGAGTTTATGCACATTATGAAGAAACCAAAGAAACAAAATTCCTAAAAGAAACCTATAAAATGTGTGAAAATGCGACAAAATTCTTAGGAATTTATATGGATAACATATTAGGAACAAAAGATGAATCAGATGTTGTAAAAAAAGAAATAGAAGAAACTTATCATACAGCAGAAAGAAATAAACTTCCAGTAAGCTATGACTTGTGGGAAATGCATGAAGGAGTACATTTATATTCACTTAGTTCCATCTATGCAGCTTTTGGAGCAATGAAAAAAATACATAGTGTTTTAAAGCCAGAATATGAACAAAGCAATCGTTTAAAAGTAGAAGCAATGAATAAATTAGAAAACAAAATGACCAAATATCAAGATGAAATAAAAAAATATATGGTAGACAATTTGTATGATGAAAATACTAAAACCTTTTTGAGAAACTTAAATGATAAGCAAACAGATATTAGTGTGGTAGGAGTGGTTGAACCATTTGCTATTTTTTCACCAAAAGAAAAAAAGGTACAAAATACAATAGAAAAAATAAACATGACCTTAAGAACTTATACAGGAGGTTACTTAAGATTTGAAGATGACCACTATTGTGGTGGTAAAAGCCCATGGCCAATAGCAACACTTTGGATGGCAATGTATTATCAAAAAGCGGGTGAAAAGAAAAAAGCAAATGAATGTATAGAATTTGTAGTAAACACTGCTAACGAACATGGCTTTTTAGCAGAGCAAGTTGACAACCAAACTATGCAACCTAGCTGGGTCAATGGCTTAGCTTGGTCACATGCAATGTTCATTTTGTCACTTTAGGGACGTACTCTTGTGTGACATTTTTGTCACTTTAGGGACGTACTCATGTGTGACATTTGGGGGTGACTTACCACAGGTCACATATAATGCTTTATAATTGATTTCTAATGCTAAAGATTTAAGTTTATTATAATGCTTTGTAATGGCTAAAACCATAACACAAGTATGATAATCAATAACACAAGTATTTAATTTTGAAGACACAATTTGAAAGTAAAAATAATTATTAGCAAGTGAGTTATAAGGGGTATTAGAGTGGTGGTTAATGAAGAACTAATAGAAATTAATCCTGAGACAATATCTTTATTGAAGTCATTAAGTAAAATTAAAGATAAGTAAAGATTTAGTATTTTTAGACATTAGTTATAATAACATGTGCTTTTGTGTTTTCAAAATGCTGAAACTATAGAAATATATATAAGGAAGAATAACTTAGAAATTTTGAAATCCACAAAGACAAATACTATTAGGTATTAAAAAGTACAAATAAAACGTGAAAGTTTTGTGAAGACTATAGCATATTTAATAAAAGTGTGCTATAGTCTTTGTAGTTTGAGAAATTTAGGATATATAAATTAGAAAGATAATTTTGGGGGCAAATTAATAATGAAAGTAGGTGTTATAAGATGCCCCGTATGAAAAGGCAAAAATCAAATACAAATGTATATCATATTATATTACGTGGAATTAATCAGCAGGAAATTTTTTATGATAATATTGATAGAAGAAAATTTTTAAAAGTATTAAAAGAAACGAAGGAAAAATATCAATATAATTTGTATGCCTATGTTCTAATGAATAATCATATTCATTTATTAATAATGGATAAAGAAAACAATTTGTCAAAAATAATGCAGTCTTTAGCAACCAGTTATGCATTATACTTTAATAAAAAATACGAAAGAATAGGGCATGTATTTCATAATCGATTTAAAAGTAAAAATGTAAATACATTATCATATTTTATAAATTTGATAAGATATATTCATTTTAATCCTGTAAAGGCAGGATTATGTGAATATTCTAAATATGATTGGAGCAGTTATCAAGAATATTTCAAAATAAAAAGACTAGTAGATTCAGAAAAAGTATTAAAAATGGCAGAAATGAATAAACAAGATTTTAGAAATTTCCATGAGGAATACAAAAAGACGAAAGGATTTATTCTAGAAGACTTCGAAATGGAGAAAAAATGTATAGATGATGAAACAGCAATTAAAATGATAAAGCTAAAGTTCAACATAGATAATTTAGTTGCAATTCAAAATTTAAAGGTTCAAGAAAGAGATGAAATAATTGCGAAAATAGCAGAGATAGAAGAAATAGAAAGAACTCAACTTGCAAGGATACTAGGTATTAATAAGAGAATGTTGTATAGGGCAATTAAGAAAAAAAGTGTCACAAATGAGTACGTCCCCAAAGTGACAAAAGGAGAATAAATAAATGGCAAAAACAAAGACAGTATTTGTATGTAATAGTTGTGGATATGAGGCAACAAAATGGTTAGGAAAATGTCCAGGATGTAATGAATGGAATAGTTTTTATGAAGAAAAAGTAGCAAGTGGGGTGGCTAGTAAAACAAAAGAAAAAAAGACAATGACACCAAGGCTTTTAAATGAAGTAGAAGGAAAAGATGCAGTAAGAACGCATACTGGAATTGGAGAATTAGATAGAGTATTAGGTGGAGGATTGGTAAAAGGTTCTTTGGTTTTAGTAGGTGGAGAGCCAGGAATAGGTAAGTCTACTTTGATTTTGCAACTTTGTGATAAAATGCAAGGAGAAGGCAAAGTGCTATATGTATCAGGAGAAGAATCAGCAGAGCAAATTAAAATAAGGGCAGATAGACTTCGGAATTCACAATGAAAATATTTTATTTCTAGGAGAGACAGATATTGAATTAATAGAAAATAATATTTTAGAGTTAAATCCTAAATTAGTGATTATAGATTCTATCCAAACAATGTATTCAGATGAAATTTCATCTGCAGCAGGTACAGTGAGTCAAGTTCGAGAAATAACAGCACGTATTATGCGTGTATGTAAAAGTAATGAGATTACTACCATTATTATAGGGCATGTTACAAAAGAAGGAAATATCGCAGGACCAAGGGTTTTAGAGCATATGGTAGATACTGTACTTTATCTAGAAGGAGAGAGATATTTTTCTTACCGAATTTTAAGAGGTGTTAAAAACCGTTTTGGTTCTACCAATGAGGTTGGTATGTTTGAAATGCAAAGTGAGGGAATGGTAGAAATAACAAATCCATCTTCTGTACTTATTTCAGAAAGAGAAGATAACCCATCTGGCTCTGTAATTGTGGCAAGTATGGAAGGAACAAGACCATTGTTAATTGAACTGCAAGCTTTAACTACTCCTACTGTTTTTGGACTTCCTCGCCGAACAGCGAATGGTTTAGATTATAACAGACTTACTTTATTAGTAGCTGTACTTGAAAAGAGAGCAGGTTTAGCATTAGGCTCACAAGATATTTATCTAAATGTAGTAAGTGGTATTAAAATTAATGAACCATCAGTAGATTTAGGAATGGTGCTAGTATGTGCTTCTAGCTTTAAAAATGTTGCAGTTGATAAAACTACTGTTATTATGGGAGAAGTAGGCTTGACAGGTGAGGTAAGAGCTGTTAATTTGATAGATAAAAGACTAAAAGAAGCGGAAAAGCTAGGATTTAAAACTTGTATTATACCAGAAAGTAATAAAAAACTATTGAAAGAAAAGTATAAATTAGATATAATAGGGGTTAGAAATGTGAATGAAGCAATGAAAGCAGTAGGATTAAAATAATTTGTCACTTTGGGGACGTACTTATTTGTGACAAAAGTGTCACAAATAAGTACGTCCCCAAAGTGACAAACAAGGAGGCTAAAATGATAGCGAGAAAAGAAGATGCTGTAATTACAGAAGTACTAAAGCTAATAGCACCAGGTACACCCATTCGTGATGGTTTGGAAAATATATTGAAAGCTAAAACTGGTGCTTTGATTGTAATAGGAGATAATAAAGAGGTACTAGATTTAGTAGATGGCGGTTTTAGCCTTGATATTGATTATACTTCTTCAAGGTTATATGAACTTGCTAAAATGGATGGAGCTATTGTAATTAGTAATGACTTAAAGAAAATATTATATGCCAATACACAATTAATTCCTTCTTCTAATATTAATACAACAGAAACTGGTACAAGGCATCGTACAGCAGAGCGTACGGCAAAGCAAACTGGTAGTTTGGTCATTAGTATTTCCCAAAGAAGAAGCATTATTACTGTTTTTAAGGGAAATAGCCGTTATGTATTAGAAGATACCTCAAAGGTAATTTCCAAAGCAAATCAAGCTTTGCAAACAGTTGAAAAATACAAAAAAGTATTTGATAATAAGTTAAGTTTACTAAATGAATATGAATTTAATGATATTGTTACCTTAGAAAATGTAGTACATGTTATTCAACGTGCTGAAATGGTAATGAAGGTGGTAGAAGAAGTAAATAGATCAATTTTTGAGTTAGGTGAAGAAGGCAGACTTTTAGAGATGCAATTAGAAGAGTTAATAGGCGATTTAGAAAAAGAGGAACTTTTAATTATTAAAGACTATATTGCACCAAGCAGAAGAAAAGCAGCAGAAAAAGTATTATTAGAAATTCAAAGTTTAGAACATGAAGACTTAATTGTAATGGAGAAAATAGCAAAATTATTAGGATATGAAAATTTTGATAATTATGATGAAGTTGGTGTTTATACAAGAGGGTATAGAGTACTTAGTAAAGTGCCAAGAATGCCAAGTAATATTGTAGAAAATTTAGTAAAATCTTTTAAATCTTTCCAACATATTTTAGCAGCAGATATGCAGCAATTAGATGATGTAGACGGAATTGGAGAGGTAAGAGCACGTACAATTAAGCAAGCTTTAAAACGTATGCAGGAACAATTTGTATTTGACAATTTTATTTTGTAATTATATAATAAAATTGTTAGGTAATTAAAAAGTGAATACAAAAAAATAAGTGGTTGGCTAAAAGTCTAAAAGTAAGAATTTTATAAGGTCAAAAGTATTTTATAAAGATTATTTAAAGTGAAAAATTGGTTTATAGGTAGAACCTAGTAAAAAACCTAAATATATTACAAAGGAACGATAAAAACATGAAAATATTTCAAAAAATATTATTAATAATAGGAATTCTTTTAGTGATTGCAGGAATTGCATTTGTAAGTTATGGATTTTATAAAAAAATGAATACAAATATACCAAATCCAATAGCTACTATGGAAATAGAAGATTATGGAACCGTTAAAATTGAGCTTTACCCAGACAAAGCACCAAATACAGTTGCAAATTTTATTTGTTTAGCAAATCGTGGTTTCTACAATGGGCTTACTTTCCATAGAACTATTCCAGATTTTATGATTCAAGGTGGAGATAGAAATGGTAATGGTTCAGGTTCACCAAAATTAAGTGACATTCAAGATAATGTAGAAACAGATAAAGATTATTGTATAGAGGGCGAATTTATTGCAAATGGCTATAGCAAAAATACTTTAAAACATAAAAAAGGTGTTATTTCTATGGCAAGAAGTGACTATAGTTCAGCAAGCCCAGCTTTAACTACTTATGGTTATAATTCAGCAGGTTCTCAATTTTTTATTATGACAGAAGATAATACATCATTAGATGGTGTTTATGCACCTTTTGGACAAGTTATTGAAGGTATGGAAGTTGTAGAAAAAATTGAAAATGTAGAAGTACATTATAGAAGCTCTGAGCTAAAAGAAGGAGAAACAGCTCCAAAAGATGATGCAGGAAATGAAATTCCATCAGATAAACCAAAAACAAAGGTAGTTATTAAAAGTTTAACAGTAGAAACATATGGTGTAGATTATGGAAC
Organism: uncultured Clostridium sp.; assembly: GCA_947073285.1. Lineage (GTDB taxonomy): Bacteria > Bacillota > Clostridia > TANB77 > CAG-508 > CAG-273. The sequence continues at coordinate 24,187 of CAMTJT010000009.1, forward strand.
ACCAAAAACAATGGATGTATTTGATTACTATAGTTGGTTAATGCAACAATATAATTTTGGAGTATAAATAAATTAAAAAGAAATATTTAAATAGGATAAAATGTTATCTTTAAATAAATAGTATTGTTGACCTTTTTAGATTAAACGAGGATAACAGAAAGGGATGATAAAACAATGGCAAATAACAAAAGAGATATGAAAAAAATAGCAACTAAAATTATGGCAATTATATTAGTAAGCATGATGTTATTATCAGTTGCCTTTACTCTAATTTATTATTTAGTATTTATGGGAAAATAGAATATCTTTAGTCAAAAATTTAATAGATAGACTATTAGTTACTATAGCTACTTTGATTTATTACTTAGTAGTTAAGAAAAAATAGTATTAAACAAAAAACTTAATAGGTAGCGACGAATAACAAAAACAAAAGAGGTAATATAAGAATGTTTAAAAATCTTACCCTAAGTTTTAATGGTATTGGGCAATCTTTTATGAGCTATATGCAAGAACTTGCCCAAAATCCGTTTAAGATGATAACTTTAATATTAGACGTTTTAATTGTAATTTATATAATTTATAAGTTTATTATGTATGCCAAAAAATCTAGAGCGTGGCAGTTATTAAAAGGAATTATATTTATTTTAATTATCACAGCTATTAGTGAGGTATTACAATTAAAAATATTAAATTACATATTAACTGCATTTATGCCTTATGGTGTTATTGCATTAATTGTAATTTTTCAACCAGAATTACGTAGAATGTTAGAACAATTAGGAACTAGTAAACTAACAAAGTATTTTGGCTTAGATAAAGACTTAGAAACTAAAACAAAAGAAGATATTTATAAAGTAGTGATAGCAGCAACAGAGCTTGCTAAAACAAAAACAGGTGGATTAATTGTTTTAGAGCGAGATATTCAAATTAATGATATTATCGATACTGGTGTAAAAGTAGATGCAGAAGTATCTCCACAGTTGGTTGTAAATTTATTTACACCTAATACACCACTTCATGATGGAGCAGTTATTATTTCAAAAAATAAAATTATGGCAGCTGCTTGTATTTTACCACTTGCCAATGATAAAGATATAGCAAAAGAAGTAGGTACAAGGCATCGTGCAGGGCTTGGTATTTCAAAAGAATCAGATGCTATTGCCATTATTGTGTCAGAAGAAACTGGCAAAATTTCAATTGCAAAAGATGGTACTTTAATAGCTGATTTAAAAGAAGATACTTTGAAAACAATTTTAATAAAAAATATGATTACTAAACGTTTTGGTAATGAAAAGAGAAAAAGCAAAGAAGAAAAAGTAAAAAAGAAATAAAAGTCAAAATAGCTTTAATTCGTAATTTTCAGTAAAAATAAGAAACTGTTTAAAATTACAAGTCAAAGCTATTTTTTGTTTTAGAGAAATATATACAATTACTATTAATTCATAAAATGATAAATAGCTTCTGCAAATCCACCATCACTTGCAGAATTTTTTGTTGTATAAGTAGCAACCTGCTTAACTGGTTCATAAGCATTGGCAACAGCAATACCTATACCAGAATTTTTTAATAAATCAATATCGTTTAAATTATCTCCAACTGATAAAATATCAGAGGTATTTACTTGTAAATACTCTTTTAAGATATTTAGAGCATAGCCTTTTCCAATACTTTTAGGTGCAATAGATAAATAGTCATATTCTTTATGAATAATGGTATCTTGAAAATTATTCTTTTTAGAAAAATATTGGATAGCAAAACCAGTTTCTGTTTCTAACTCTTTTTTTATAGTAAGTAAGTTTTCGGTTTCGCTAGATAAGACAATATTAAAAATAGAAAGTTGTTTTTCTTTAATATATTGTAGCAAATTTTTGACAATATAAAAAGTGAACCCATTTTCTTTTTTAGTAGTTAAACATAAATTAAAATCAGCATCATATTTTCCAAAAGTAGAGGCAGTAGAATGAAAATAAGTCACATAGTTGTGCAAATCCAAAAATTTTAATTCTTCAGTAATAACAAAATTATCTCCGTAAGCATGAATATGTAAATTATATTTTGCAGCAATTTCATAGCAAATAGCAAGTTCATCAATAGTAATACTATGATGAAAAATTTCTTTTTGTTTTTTTAAATCTACAATTTGAGTGCCATTGCCAAAAATGCCATATTGAGCATCTAGATTATTACAAATTTCTTTAGAAATGGCGTAACTTTTTCCTGTACAAATAGCAAAGGGAATGTTTTTTTCTCTAATGGTTTCCATTGCTTTTAAATTACTTTCAGGAATGGAATTATCTTGCGCAAGAAAAGTGCCGTCTAAGTCACTAGCAATTAATTTAATAGACATTTTTATTACCTTTCATTTTAAATGTATATTTCATTATTATGCCGAAAATAGAGCAAAAAGTCAAGTATATTTAACAGGCTGACCATGTATTTTAATAATACATTTAACTTTTCGCTTGACAATATATTTTAATAATTATTCATAGATTATATTTCTATGTGCAATTAATAGCTAAACATATGATATTCAAATAGAGAAACAAGCCAAAATGAAAGATTTTGTACATAATAGTGCTAATGAAAAAAAAGATTTACAAAAATTTCCATATACAAAGTAAGTAAAATTAATAAAAAATTCTTTACAAAAGTAGAATTTTTAATATAGACATGATAAAATATAAAAAGATTGATTAAAAACAAAGGAGAAATGTATGAGAAATATTAAATTAACAATTGAATATGATGGAACTCAGTTTGGTGGTTGGCAAAAACAACCAAATCACTTAAATATACAAGGAGAAATTGAAAAAGCCATACAAACAGTTACAGGAAAAGAAGTAGAATTAATTGGTTCTGGCAGAACAGATGCAGGAGTACATGCTTTTGCACAAATAGCTAATTTTAAAATAGATACAGATTTTCCGCTGGAAAAGATGGCAATTGCCTTTAATTCACAACTAAAAAAGTCAATTCGTATTAAAAAAGTAGAAGAGGTAGAAGAAGACTTTCACAGTAGATATCATTGTCATAAAAAAACATATGGCTATATAATAGACAATTCAGAACAAGGTACAGCTGTTTACCGAAATATGACATATCATGTACCACAATTATTAGATATAGAGGCAATGCAAAAAGCAGCAAACTATTTAATAGGAGAACATGACTTTAGCAGTTTTAAATCGAGCGGAACAAGTAGTAAAAGTAGTGTTAGAACACTTTACAATGCACAAGTGCTAAAAGAGCAAGAAAGAGTGGTAATACAGTTAACAGGCAATGGATTTTTATATAATATGGTACGCATTATTTCAGGTACATTAGTAGAAATAGGAAAAGGAGAAAAAAAGCCAGAAGAAATGAAACTAATTTTAGAAGCAAAAGATAGAAGTTTGGCAGGAAAAACACTTCCACCACAAGGATTATTTTTAATGAATGTTGAGTATTAAATAGAAAATAGGAAATAGAGAGGGGTCTCTTTTCCTATTTTTGTTTTGTAAAAAGAAAGAGCGATCCTTATTTCCTAGTGTGTAACACTTTAAAAAGAGAATGCATAAAATATACAAAAAACGATAAAAGAAAGGAGCGTATGCTGTATTTAATTTACTAAATATATCATACAACAAAACGATGAATAATTTATTAATATTTTTTGCTCTTCCTGTCGCAACTGTTATTTTAAGCATAGTATTTCAAAAAATCTTAAAAAATCCTCTATTAGTAGCAGCTACCTTTTTCGCCATTTACTTAATTGTAACTTTTGCAGCTTTTGATGCTAGCTTTTTAGTATATGCTATTTTATATACTATTTTAGCATATGTAACAGCGGTACTTACAAAAGTAATTTGCAAATTAATAAACATATTTTTAAATCAAAATGGAAATTGCTCTCAAAGAACAAATTGTGGAATAGCTAGAATATCAGAAAGACCAATTACAATTAACAATACTAGTCCATGTACTAGTATTAATCTAGCAAATGAGGCTAATTTATTAGCTAGTTCAAATAACACTCAGGCACATAAAAATAATTGTTGTAATTGCTGTAATTGTTGTAGAAGATAAAAAATCTAAGTAAATATGACATTTTGATGACAATTGTGTTACAAACTAAAACGAAAGCACAACTTCGCCACAAAATAAGTTCGAAAAGTGGCTTGGGAGTAAGAAAAAGAAGATGTAAATATAAAACCTTGCTTTGTAATAAAACAAAAGCAAGGTTTTATATTGTTTACTTTTAGGTAATAATATTTTATACTATACGTGTACAAGAAACTTTATATGAAATACATATCATAGTAACATTTTAAAACTAGAAAGAAGTAATGTATAAAATTGGAAAAATTGAGGCATAATACCAAAGTAAGTATTATAAAAGGAGACGAAGGAAAAAATGGATACACAAAACTTAAAAAAAGAGAATTTAAATAAGCGGAATTACCTTAATTGCCTTAGTGGTAACCATAGTGGTACTTTTGATATTGGCAGGAATCACCATTCAATTACTTATAAATGATGGAGGAATATTTAGCCAAGCACAAAATGCAAAGTTGAAAACAGAAGGTGCAAAAGCAAGAGAAAAGTTGGAAGTTATATTAGCGAGTGTTCAAATTGAAAAACAAACAAATCAAAAATATAACCAAGATGATTTTTTAGATATATATATATTGGATAAACTTAGAGAGGCAGAAGTAGTAGACAATATTGTAATAGTAGATAATTATGCTTTTGAATTAGATAGAAGTGTACCAAAGATAGGAAAATATCTAGGAAAAAAAGAGGAACTAATATTTCCAGAGGTAGAAATTAGCATACCAATATTAGCAGAAGATTCTAAAACTGCAACTTATATGATTACGGCGAAAGAAGAAAAAAATGGTATTAACAAAATAGAGATTATTCAAGATGGACATGTAATAAAGGAATATAATTATGAAAGTAGAAAAGATGAAATAGTTGAAGAATATGTAGCTGATAGGAATGGAAAATATATTGTAAGAGTATATGCAAAGGTATCTACTAAAAGGATAGTAACAGTTAATGGAATTATTATGTTGGTAGAATATAGTCCAAACGGAAATAAAGAATATAAAAAGGAACATCAAGTAAGAGTAAATGTAAATGAAACAGATGATAAAGTAACAAGCATGAAATATCAGTGGTTAAACACAATAACACAACCAACCAAAGAAAGCTTTATACAATCCTGTAATAAAAATGAAATCCTTGTAGGAAAGGATTTTACAGGAGCATATTATTTATGGGTTTTATTAGAAACACAGAGTGGCAAGACAGAGATAATAAGAAGTGAAGCTTTTTATTTTGATAACGAAGAACCAATAGTTACCCTCACAATGATCCCCTTATCTGAGAACTCATTTTCTTTAAAGGCAACTGGAGAAGATATCCAAACAGAAGTAGCAAAATACGAATTTTATATGGATGGAACAATGATAAATAGGGTAGAAACAAATGAAATGCAAGTAGATTATAATGTAAATGTACCAAATATGGGAGATTATAGTTGCTATGTAGTAGTGACAGATAAACTAGGGAATTCAAAAAAGGAAGAAATAATTGCCAAAACATATAGCCATATGTGGAATGAATTTATTGCAATAGAGGAAAATGAATATTATGAAGAAGAAGGACCAGTAGAGACGTGGGTTACTGATTTGGATTTAGGGTGGTATAAGCCAATTTTTAAATCAACATCTGAATTTTATATTGTGGATGATCGATATATTACTAATCCAGGACAGTGGGATGTTTCCTATCATGAGCGTTTAGTTTTAAAAGGAAATTCTCCATCACAACGACAAGCTATGAAAGTTTCAAGTTGGAATTTTAGGGAGATGACAGTTTGGGGAGTTGTATATACCATAAAAGAGAGAAAGAAATATTCTAATACAGAAGAACTTAATAAAGTAGTTACTTCTTATAAGCAAGATCAATATCCTAATGAAGGATATAAGGATGGATTCTATTATGAATATAAAGGAATTGGATTTCAATAAAAAGAAGAGGGAGTTTAAAAATAGTTAAAGAAATATGATATTTTCATAACAATTATGTTACAAGATGGAAGATTGTATAAAATTTTAACTACAAATGTAGTACTTTTAATATTGAAAGGAATTACCATTCAATTACTCATAAACGATGGAGGGATTTTTAGCCAAGTACAACGTTCAAAAGAGCAAACCAGAATAGGAGAATTACTAGATAAATTTAATGTGTTAGAAGCCACAGTAGCTTTAGAAAAGTTAGGCAAACAACAAAAGTTCAAAATGCAAGAAAAATCAATCATAGTACTTGCATTTTTGTAAAAGTTATAGTAAACTTTTTTACAAGGAGTACAAAAAAATGACAAAATTTTTAAATGAAAGAATAGAATATCTAAAAGCAAAAGCAATGATTAAAATTGCTATTTTAGCTATTGCATTACTATCTTCATTTGTAAATATAATTTTTATTTAAAGCACTAACAATATAGTTAGTGTTTTTTCTTATGTGAACATTTTCACAAAAAGATAAACAAAATAAATAAAAAGTGTCATTGTTTGTATAAAAAATTTAATAAAAATAAAAGGAGGAATTCTCAAATGGAAGAGAACAAAATGACTTTAGATGTTAACGAAAAACCAGCAATCTGGAAATGGATTATTTTAGCAATCCAACACGTATTTGCTATGTTTGGTGCTACTATATTAGTACCAATTTTAGTAAATAGCACAGCAGGTGCAGAGGTACTTACAATACCTGTAGCATTAGTAACATCAGGAATAGGAACATTACTTTATATTTTATGTACAAAAGGAAAATCACCAGTTTATTTAGGAAGTTCATTTGCTTTTATAGCACCACTTGCAGCAGCATATATAAAAGGTGGAATTTCAGGAGCTATGACAGGTGTTATGGTAGTAGGTCTTATTTATGTCTTAGTTGCAACTATCATTCACTTTGTAGGAAAAAATTGGTTAAATAAATTATTACCACCAGTAGTAATTGGACCAATGATTATGATTATAGGGCTAGGTTTAGCACCAAGTGCAATTAGTCAAATAGGCTTAACTTCTGGAATGGAATTTGAATGGAAGACTGTACTAGTTGCAGTAGTATCATTTTTAGTAACAGCAGTTGTTATGACAAAAGCAAAAGGATTTTTAAAAGTAATTCCATTTTTAGTAGGAATTATATCAGGATATGTGTTAGCAGTTATTTTAGGAATTGTGGATTTTGCACCAGTTATAGAAGCTAAGTTCTTTAGTATACCACAATTTGTAATCCCATTTGTAAATTATACACCAAACTTTAGTGCATTAATTACGATTGTACCAATTGCGTTAGTAACGCTATGTGAACATATAGGAGACCACACTTCTTTAAGTAATATTATTGGAAAAGACTTAATTAAAGATCCAGGACTAGATAGAACTATCTTAGGAGATGGTATAGCAACTTTTGTAGCAGGATTTATTGGAGGACCTGCAAATACTACTTATGGAGAAAATACATCAGTAGTAGGAATGACAAAAGTGGCATCTGTATGGGTAATAGGGTTAGCTGCAATTATTGCTATTATTATTGGCTTTTTAGGTAAATTTACAGCGTTAGTATCTACTATACCAAATGCAGTTCTAGGAGGAGTTTCCTTACTTTTATATGGATTTATTGCAGTAAATGGATTAAAAGTGTTGATTCATAATCAAGTAAATTTTGAAGAGCCTAAAAATGTAGTAGTAGGTGCATCAATGTTAGTTTTAGGACTAGGAGGAGCTGCTATATCAATTGTTAGCGGAGATTTATCAGTTACTATTTCGGGAATGAGTTTAGCAGCTGTTGTTGGTATTTTACTAAACTTATGTATTCCTGCTAATAAAACATCAAAACAAATAGAAGAAGAGAAAAAGCAAAAAGAAACTAAAAAAGCAGAAAAAGCAAAAGAAAAAATGAAAGTATAATTTAAAAAGAAGGCTAAAGTATAGCAAATAAAATAAACGAAAAAATAGTGAGTTAGTAAAAGTGCTAACTAAAAAGTAAAATATGAGGAAGTTTAAAATAGAAAAGAGGAAAGACTTATGAAAACAATAGAATTAAATCATCCACTTATTGAACATAAATTAGCAATCTTAAGAGATAAAAAAACAGGAACGAAAGAATTTAGAGAATTAATTTCTGAAATTGCTATGTTTTTATGTTATGAGGCAATGAAGGATGCTAAATTAGAAGAAACAGAAATTGAAACACCAATTACTAAAATGAAAACAGGAAAATTAAACGAGGATAAATATGCATTTGTCCCAATTTTAAGGGCAGGAACAGGAATGCTTGATGGTGTGATTAGAGTAGTTCCAAATGCTAAAATAGGGCATATTGGAATGTACAGAAATGAAGAAACTTTTAAGCCAGTTAACTATTTTTTAAAAGTGCCAAAAGATATTGAGAATAGAGAGGTAATTATATTAGATCCAATGCTTGCAACAGGTGGCTCTGCCATTGATGCTATAGAAACATTAAAACAAAAGGGAGTTAAAAAGTTTAAATTCTTATCTATCATTGCAGCACCAGAAGGATTAAAAAAAGTAGAAGAAGCACACCCAGATGTACAAATTTATTGTGCACATATTGATAGCCATTTAAATGAAAACAAATATATTGTTCCAGGGTTAGGAGATGCAGGAGACAGAATTTTTGGAACAAAATAAATTGTTGAAATTAAAACCCCTAAAAGGCACACGAAATTTTCGTGTGCCTTTAGTTGTAGATAAACTTCTGGCTGTGCCAGTAGTATTATTTCACACATAAAAAACAGTTTCATAATCTACTTGACAGAACACAAACAATTAATTTATACTAAAGGAAACAAAAGTGAAATAGCTTATCATATAAAATCTTTAAAAGAAAATGGAGTAATAGAAAGAATAGGTTCTACCAAAAAAGGAACTTGGAAAATAAAAAATAGAAAGGAATAGAAAAAATGAAAATTACAAAAATAGAAGCATTAGAAAATATAGCAAAAGAAATAAGAAGAGGAGTGATAGAACAAGTCTATGAGGCAAGTTCAGGGCATCCAGGAGGCTCACTTTCATGTGCAGATATTTTAGCAGTACTATATTTTAATCAAATGAATATAGACCCTAAAAAACCAGATGTAAAAGAAAGAGATAGATTTGTGTTATCCAAAGGACATTGCTCACCAGCATTATATGCTACATTAGCTAGAAAAGGGTATTTTGACAAAGAATTACTAAAAGGATTTCGTAAAGTAGAAAGTACTTTACAAGGGCATCCAGATATGAAAAAAGTGCCAGGAGTAGATATGACAACAGGTTCATTAGGGCAAGGCTTATCAGCAGCAGTTGGAATGGCAATAGGTTCTAAACTAGATAGTGCAGGTTGCAGAGTATATTGCTTAGTAGGAGATGGAGAAATAGAAGAAGGGCAAATTTGGGAAGCAGCAATGTCAGCAAGCAAAAATCAATTAGATAATTTATGTGTGATTATAGACCATAATGGTTTACAAATAGATGGAAAAGTAGAAGAAGTAGCAGGATTAATAGATATTAAAGAAAAGTTTGAAAGTTTTGGTTTTAATGTAGTTACAGTAGATGGTCATAATATAGAAGCTCTAATTCATGCTTTTGATAGTTGCAAACATCAAAAAGGAATGCCAAGTGCTATTATAGCAAATACAATTAAAGGAAAAGGTGTATCTTTTATGGAAAATGAGGCTATCTGGCATGGAAAAGCACCTAATAAAGAACAATATAACCAAGCAATAAGAGAATTGGCATAAAAAAGAGAAATTAATTGTAACAAAATTATTATTTTAGTTATTATAAAACATAATAAAAGCTTAGAATAAAAATTAAGTGATAATGGTAGAAATTTAGAAGAAGGGAGAAGATACTAGCATAAAAAATAGCTGGTATCTACTAAAAAATATGAAACAAGAAAATATAGCAACCAGACAAAGTTACGGAGAAGCTTTAGTAAAATTAGGAGAAGAAAATGAAGAAGTTGTAGTACTAGATGCAGACCTTTCTAGTGCAACTAAAACAAATCTATTTGCAAAACAATTTCCAGAAAGATTTAAAAATGTAGGAATTGCAGAGCAAAACTTAATGGGAATAGGAGCAGGTCTTGCTGCTTATGGTAAAATTCCATTTGTTAGTACATTTGCAGTTTTTGCTGCAGGAAGAGCCTATGATCAAATACGTAATAGTATTTGTTATCCAAAATTAAATGTTAAAATATGTGCAACACATAGTGGTATTACAGTTGGAGAAGATGGAGCAACACATCAAATGTTAGAAGATTTAAGTTTAATGAGAACACTTCCTAATATGCAAGTTATTTCTCCATCTGATGATATACAAACAAAATGGGTAATACAAGAAATTGCAAAAGAGAAAGGTCCAACTTATGTAAGGCTTGCAAGACTTGAAACACCAGTTATCTATGAAAAAGAGCAAACTTTTGAAATTGGAAAAGGGGTTCAGCATGGTGAAGGAACAGATGCAACTATTTTTGCAACAGGTGTTACAGTAGCAGAGGCATTAAAAGCAAAAGAAGAATTAGAAAAAGAAGGATTTCAAATACGTGTAGTAGATATGTTTACTATTAAGCCAATAGATAGAGAAATAATTGTAAAATGTGCAAAAGAAACTAAAAGATTAATTACAATAGAAGATCATAGCATTATTGGAGGTCTAGGAAGTAGTATTTGTGAAGTTTTAGCAGAAGAATATCCATGTTATGTTGAAAGAATGGGTATTCAAGATAGATTTGGAAAATCTGGTAAAGCACAGCAATTACTAAAATACTTTAAAATTGATAGCACTGCTATTGTAAACAAGTTTAAAAATTTATAATTTAGAAAATGTATTAAAATAAGAAGGTAGTTTATAGTAAAGAAAAATAATTGTAAATTTTTTGTGAACTCACAAAATTAAGAAATAAAAAGAAAAGCAGAATATTTGCTAAACAAAAAGCAAAAATATTCTGCTTTTTTCCAAAAAAAACTATTGCAAAGAAAGTTATTTATTGTTATGATTAAATAGTAAAAGTAAAAAAGTGTCACAAATAGGCAGAAAATTTACAATAATTAAGAAAAAACAAAGCCAAAATGTTGTATTTAAGCTGTCAGAGTGTGGCAACAAATGAGGAGTTACAAAAAAATGATAGAATTTAGAAATGTCAGTAAAACTTATGATACTGGCACAGAAGCTGTACATAATGCAAATTTTACAATTGACAAAGGAGAATTTGCCTTCCTAGTAGGAAGTTCAGGTTCAGGAAAATCAACTCTTATCAAACTTATTCTAAAAGAAGAAGAACCAACTTCAGGAACCATTATTATCAATGGAAAAGATACTACTTTTCTAAAACAAAAAAGAGTTCCATTTTTAAGAAGAAGTATGGGAGTAGTATTTCAAGACTTTAGACTTTTACCAGATAGAACAGTTTATGATAATGTTGCTTATGCGATGTATATTGTAAGGTCAACACCAAGGCATATTAGAAGGCAAGTTCCTATGGTGTTATCTTTAGTAGGCTTAAGTAATAAAGCAAAAATGTATCCAAATGAATTATCAGGTGGAGAACAACAAAGGGTAGCTTTAGCAAGAGCATTGGTAAACAATCCTTCTATGCTAATTGCAGATGAGCCTACAGGAAACCTAGACCCAGAAACTGCATGGGATATTATGACACTTTTAAATGATATTAATAATAGAGGTACAACAGTAGTAGTAGCGACACACGCAAAAGATATTGTAGATAAAATGAAAAAAAGAGTTATACAAATAGAAGAAGGCAATATCATAAGAGATGATAAAAAAGGTGGGTATGACAGTGAGGTATAGTATTTTTGGTTATTTAATAGGCGAAGGTTTTAGAAATGTATTTAAAAACAAAAAATCAACAATGGCATCTTTTGTTATTATGTGTGCAACTATGTTTGTATTTGGTTTATTCTTTATTTTAGGTGAAAATGTAAATTATATTGCCAAAACAGTAGAAGAACAACAAGGAATGGAAGTATTTATCAAAGATGAGGCTACTGAGGCACAAGTTACAGAACTAGGCAACAAAATACGTGGCTTAAGCTATGTAAATACAGTTACCCATAAAACAAAAGAGCAAGCACTAGAACAAGTAAAATCATGGTTTAAAGAAAGAAAAGCATTACTTTCTACCTATGAAGGAGAAAACAATCCATTTAAAGCATCTTATGTAGTAACACTAACAGATCTTACAAAATCTGAAGAAGTACAAGCACAAATTAATACCTCAGAAATAGTGTCTTCTATAGAATCAAAACCAGATACCATAAGAGCATTAATCAAAATAACAGATGGTATTAAAATTATTTCTGGTGTAATTATAGTTATTTTAATATTTATTTCAATTTTCATTATTACAAATACTATTAAACTAACAGTACATGCTAGAAGAAAAGAAATATCTATTATGAAATATGTAGGAGCAACAAATGGGTTTATCCGTTGGCCATTTATGGTAGAGGGTATGCTTATAGGACTTATATCAGTACTAATTTCTATGGGAATTTTAGGGTTATGCTATAATACCATAGCAGATAAAATTAATGTTACTTTAATTAGTGAAAAAATAGGTACAGCATTACTTACCTTTAATGACATGTTTAGTTCTTTACTAATTGTATATTTAGTTCTTGGTATTGGAATTGGAGCAGTTGGTAGTGCAATATCTATGAAAAAATACTTACAAGTTTAATTTTGAAATCTAATTGTTATTTGGAGCTCTTATATAACAATGATATTTCAAAATTATCCATGTACAAAGTGATAAAAAAGGAGTTACATATGAAAAGAAAAATAATATCAGTTCTATTAGCATTATGTATGGTAATGACTATACTTATTCCAGTGGCTAAAGCAAGTTTAGAAAGTGATAAAAAAGATTTACAAAATAAAGTAGATGAAGCAAAAGATCAAAAAGATCAAGTATCCTCAGAAAAAAAAGATACTATGTCAGAAATTTCAGATTTAGAAGAATCTATTGCAAAATATGAAGTAGAATTACAAAAACTAAATGCAGAAATTTCAGAATTAGAAGAAACCATTGAAAGTCAAACACAAGAAATAGAAGAATTACAAAAAGAATATGATAGAATGCAACAATTATTAACAGACAGATTAGTAGCAATTTATGAAGAAGGGCAACCTACTTTCTTAGATATTTTACTATCTTCTAATAGTATTTCAGATTATATCTCAGGAACTACTATGATAGAACAATTAGCAGAAGCTGATAACAAACAAATGGATGAGGTAGAAGAACAAAGAAAAGCAGTAGAAAAAGCTAAAAGAGAAATGGAAGAAAAGAAAACAAAATTAGATACTGCTAAAAAATCAGCAGATGCAAAGCAAAAACAATTAAGAGTAATGAAAACTTCTAAAGAAACAAAAGTAGCAAACTTAACAGCAGAAGAAAAGAAAATTCAAAAACAAATAGAAGCATACCAAGCAGATATTATAGCAATAGAAAAGAAAATTAGAGAAGAGGCACAAAATGCAAGTGGTGTATATAATGGTAGCTTTTCTGGAACTTTAGGATGGCCAATTTCTTCAAGTTCAAGAAACTATAATATTGTTAGTTCAAAGTTTGGCCCTAGAAAATCACCAGTAGCAGGTGCAAGTTCAAACCATAGAGGAATAGATATACCAGTATCTACAGGAACACCAGTATATGCAGCAGCAGATGGCTATGTTGTAAGTGTACAACATACTAGTGCAAGAGGTAAATTTGTATTAGTAAAACATGCAGATGATTTATATACTAGATATCAACATTTAAATAGTAGTGCAGTTTCAACAGGGCAATATGTAAAAAGAGCCCAAGTAATTGCGTATAGTGGTAGTACAGGTATTGGTTCAGGACCCCATTTACATTTTGAAGTACTTAGAACACCATATTATATGACTGAAATAGATCCACTTAATTGTGGTTTAGTAAGTAAACCATCTAATTTGGTTATTTGGTAATATGTTTTTTAAAATTTCAAAATTTTGAAAATGGCAATAAGATAGTTTGAAGAAAAACGGTAACTTTAGGAGGAAAAACTATAAAAAAATATATACTATTAGAAATTTGTATATAAAAAAGTATAGAATATTTATATATTAGTATAAAAATTTAAAATAATACTATGAAGTTAAGAGACTTTGTGATATAATAATAAAATATAATGTAAAAAAGGAGGGGGAATACAATGAACAAACGAAAAATTCTAAGTATTCTCCTTGTTGTTATTTTATTATCTGGAATTTCAATTTCTTCATTTGCTAGTAATGAAGTTTTAAATAATCAAACACCAAACAATGAACAAAGTGGTAATCATGAAAATAATCAAAATAATGCCATAAGTAGTAGTTTAGATGTATTAAATCAGCAAAAAGAAGATTCAGAAGCAAGCTTAGATAGGGTTAGTAAGCAATTAGAATATGTACAAACTGAAATGTCTTCTATGCTATTAGAAGTGCAAAAATTAAATGACGAAATAGCACAATATGAGACACAAAATAAAGAAATGGAAGCTAAAATAAAAAACTTAGAAACATCTATTGAAGAAACAACACAAAACTTAGAAATTGTAACCAGAGAATATAATCAACGAGAAGAACAATTAAAAAATAGATTAGTAGCTTTATATGAGGCAGGTAATATTTCTTATTTGGATGTTTTATTAACTGCAACTAGTTTATCTGACTTTTTGTCTATTTACTATGCTATGACTGAAATTGCAGAATATGATAATAGTTTAATTGATAAAGTAGATGCACAAAGAAAACAAATAGATGGGATGAAAACAAAACTAGAAGAAGAAACAATAGAAATGAAAGCAATAAAGGCAAAATCAGAACAAGCAGGAATTGTTTTAGCCAATAAAAAAACATTACAAGAAGGGTATATGGCACAATTATCAGATAAAGAGCAAAAACTAAGTGCACGATTACAAGAATATAAAGAAGAAACAGCAAGAATAGAAAATATTATTACACAAATTAGTATGACACAGCAAGAGTTTGAAATTCAATATACAGGTGGTATCATGATTTGGCCAGTAGCTATTTCTGGTACAGGAATTACTTCATATTATGGTACAAGAGAACACCCAATTGATGGAATTGTTAGATTTCATCAAGGCTTAGACATTGGAAATACAGGTTTTGGTGCGCCAGCAGTAGCAGCATTAGATGGTATAGTTACTTATTCTGGGTGGTTAGGCTCATATGGTAATTGTGTGATGATATATCATGGAAATGGAATTACTACTTTATATGCACATGGTCAAAGAGTAGTAGCAGAATATGGTCAAACTGTAAAACAAGGGGATGTGGTACTAGAAACAGGAAGTACAGGAAATTCAACAGGTCCACATTTACACTTTGAAGTAAGAGTAAATGGTACTACAGTAAACCCATTAAATTATGTAAGAATACCATAACAAGATATAAAATGGGTAAGATAGTAAGATTTATCTTGAACTAGAAAACAAATAGAAGAACAAAATTGAAATAGTTTTTAGGCGAAGCCAAAAAAGTATAAGGCTCGCCTCTTCTAATGCAAAATAGTGAAGTTCTAGAATTGTTTTAGCATAAAAAAATAAAAATGTAATAAAATTAAAAGATTATGCTAAAAACAATTAGCCAAAGAATGAATCTAATGAAAAAGGTATATAATTTGTATTAAATTATAGGTAATTAACTACAGTACAATACAAGTTAAAAAATATAATGTTAGTGAGAAGAAAGGAATAATTGTAAAATGGAAAAAGGTAATGGACAAAGAATATATAAATGGGCGATGCTTACTTTAATTATTGTAATTTTAACTTCTTTAATTACTGCTTTTGCAACATACCAATATTTAAATACAGAAGGGAAAGCTAGTTTTAGTAAAGAGCCTACTACGTTAAATGGGCTAGAATATACATTATCTAAATTTAGAAGTGAATTTGAAAAAAAGTATATAGGAGAAATTAATGATGAAGACTTAATTAATGGAGCTATCAAAGGTTATGTTGCAGCACTTGGTGATCCATATACTTGTTATTATACGAAGGACGAAATGGATGAAATTATGGAAGAAACAAATGGAAATTATGTAGGTATTGGCATTTATATGACATTAGATAGAGAAAAAAATGCTATTACTATCATTAAACCAATGGAAGATTCACCAGCAGAAAAAGCAGGGTTATTACCAGGAGATATTATTACTAAGGTAGATGGGCAAGGTTATTCTGGAAGTGAAATGGATGAAGCATCTAATAGAATTAAAGGGGAATCTGGTACAAAAGTAACTTTAGAAATTTTACGTGGTACAGAAACAAAAACTTTTGAAATAACAAGAAAAAAAGTATTAATTAGTCATATTGAAACAAAAATATTACAAAATAATATTGGCTATATTGCAATTTCAGATTTTGATGGAGGATGTGCCGAAGAATTTAAAAGAAAATATGAAGAATTAGCCAAAAAAGGAATTAACAAATTAATTATAGATATTCGTAATAATGGTGGAGGAATTGTAGATGAAGCTATTGATATAGCAGATTTAATAACAGAAAAAAATGCTACTTTACTAATCACTAAAGATAAAGAAAATGAAGAAGAAATTACAAGAGCAAAAAGTAATCCAATTATCAAAATGCCAGTTGTAATATTAACAAATGGATATTCTGCAAGTGCATCAGAAATTTTAGCAGGAGCATTAAAAGATAATGAAAAAGCTACTTTGGTTGGAACAACAACTTATGGAAAGGGTGTTATTCAAGAATTACGTAGATTATCAGATGGAAGTGGTTTGAAAATTACAACAAATGAGTATTTTACTCCAAAACACAGTACAATTAATAAAACAGGAATTAAGCCGGATGTAGAAATAGACTTATCTGATGAAGCAAAAGCAAAATTGCAGTTAACAGAGGAAGAAGATACACAATTACAAAAAGCAATAGAAGTATTAAAATCAAAAAATTAAAAAATGAAGAACTTTGATAAGTGGGAATACTTATCAAAGTTTTTTATTGTATAGGAAAAATCGTAGATTTTTGCTATACAACAAGGTTAGGTTTCCTTAGGCTGTGCAGTTGCGAAGCAACTTGCACAAGTGTGCGTCGGAAGCTTTGCTTCCGTTAACGCACATCTTTCTTACTAGGAATATAATTTTGCAACTTTTTTGAAATTTTTTCAAAATATATATTGACAATCTTTTTAAAATTTAGTATACTTAGAAAGTCATCGGAAATGGGCGCATAGCTCAGCTGGGAGAGCATCTGCCTTACAAGCAGGAGGTCATAGGTTCGAGCCCTATTGCGCCCACCATTTCTAAAAATATTTAGGAATACTAAATATTTTTTTGCCTAAAAAATACCATATGGTATTGATTTACGGCCTGGTAGTTCAGTTGGTTAGAACGCTAGCCTGTCACGCTAGAGGTCGACGGTTCGAGCCCGTTCCAGGTCGCCATTTTTTTATATATACATAAATAAATAGTAGATTATTTACTATAGTACTAATTTGAATAAATATATGCCTTTATAGCTCAGTTGGTAGAGCAAGGGACTGAAAATCCCTGTGTCGGTGGTTCGATTCCACCTGAAGGCACCAACTGAGGAGAAGACCTCAGTAGCGTAACTTTGCTCTTACTTAGAGTAAAGAAGATTGCTGTATAGAAGAATACAGCAACAAATCCCCTGATATGTAACATATCAGGGGATTTGTTTTAGTTTAAGAAAAAAAGATAGAAGTATAAACAGATAATATATAAGAGGTTGTCATCATACAAGTAGCAACTCCTTTTACATTAATTTTTAAAATAATTGTTTTTATGCTAACTTTATGATATAAATAAGTAAAATGGAGATTTGTAAGGAAAAAATGAAAGTAATAAAAGTAAAAAGCTACAGAAAGGAAATGAAGTAAAAAATGAATAAAAAAGCAAAAGAAATCTTAATAGTAGTAGTGATTTTAATACTACAAACTGTATTGTATGTAGTAGCTGGAACACAAAAAGTATATATTCATATGGATGAAGCTTATTCTTTAGGATTAGCAAGTTATGATAAAACAGAAATACAAGCAAACGATGATTTTTATGATAATTGGCATACTAAGGAATATTATGAAGATTATTTAGTAGTTAATGAAGACGAAAGAGGAAACTATAAACCAGTATATGAAAATCAAAAAAATGATGTTCATCCACCGTTATATTATTTGCTATTAAGAATTGCAATGGGATTTAATATAGGTCATTATTCAAAATGGCCAGGAATAGTTGTTAATCTTATAATACATTTATTTATTACAATATTTATGTATTTGATTTTGCAAAAATTGTTAAAAGGGCATGAAAAAGTAAAAGAAAAATCTATCTTACTAGCATTTATATCTTCAATGACAATCGCATCTTTATCAACAGTTTTATACATTAGAATGTATTCTTTAGCAACTTTAAACATTGTAATTACTACTTTTTTACATATGAAATTATATGAAAGTGAAAAAATAAATATAAAATTGCTAATAAGCATAGGAATTGCTGCACTAGTAGGAGTTCTAACACATTACTATTATGTATTTTTCTTAGGCATGCTATATATCATATTTGCAATAAAATATATCAAACAAAAACAATATAAACAATTAATAAGTTATACAGTCACAATGTGTATAGCAGCAGGAGTTTCACTAATTATATGGCCACATTCTATTACACATATGTTTTTTGGTTACAGAGGGCAAGGCGCAATAGATAATTTAGGAAATATATCAAAATTCTTTATTAATATAGCTAACTATTTAGTAACAAAACTTAACTATTTTGGATTTAATAACTTGTTACTATTAATTTTAATTATGTTAGTGGGATTTTATATTTATAAAAGAAAGTCAGGAAAAAAAGAAATTAAAACAAATAAAAGTGAACTAGCTAAAATAATTGCAATTCCATCTATCTTTTATTTTATTATAGTTTCTATAGCATCACCATGGATAGAATTAAGGTATATCATGCCAGTATGTGGGTTAATATTTAGTTTAGTAATTTACTATTTATATACATTAATTAGCAGTATTTATCAAGAAAAAGTAAGTAATATTATTATAGGGGCTTTGCTAATTACAACTCTAATTTCACCATTCGTTTTTAAAATAGAGCCAGAAGTATGGTTTAGTGATAAAAAAGAAATAGTAAATCAATTAGCAAATGAACTAAATGTACCAACAGTATTCTTCTTTAATTCAAGCCATAACAGGTTTTTAGATGATATTCTTTTATTTGCTACAGTGGATAATTCTTATGTAGCAAAAGACTTAGAATATACACAAGAAAATATACAAAACATACTTAAAAATCAAGATATATCAAAAGGCATAGTAGTTTTTATCAATGGAGGGCAAGAAAATGATGCTATATTAAATATTGTCAAACAAGCTATGAACTTTGAAGAAGTAAAATATTTAAAAAGATTAAATGCGTGTGATGTTTATTACGTTAAGTAAATTTTTTAAATATCTTGCATTTTTTAAAAAAATATGATAGTATACTAAATGTAACTTAAAGAAATTTAGGTAAATTACCTTTTACTTGGTTTAAGGGTAATATACTCCACTTAAACTCAGTTTTAGGAGAATTAAATTAAAGGAGGAAATACAATGACAAAAGAAAGAAAACAAGAAATCATTAATACTTATAAAAGAGAGGAAAATGATACTGGTTCACCAGAAGTTCAAATCGCACTTTTAACAGAAAGAATTAATGAATTAACAGAACACTTAAAAGTACATGTAAAAGACAATCACTCTAGAAGAGGTCTTTTAAAAATGGTAGGTTCTAGAAGAAACTTACTTAACTACTTAGCAAAAAAAGATGTTCAAAGATATAGAGACATTGTTGAAAAATTAGGTTTAAGAAAATAAATAATTTTGGACGTTTTGCAAAAAGCGAAACGTCCAATTTTGCATGCTAAACTAATAAAATAGCTAATTAGTAAAAGCATCATTTATTTTTATGTAATTAAAAAACAAAAATTGTATGGATAGTAATCAAAAAACAAACAAATACTAAATTTAAGATTTCAAATAATACCTAAAATTAGTTAGTTAGCTTGTACTATGTGCTAAAACGCAATATGTAGTTTGCGTAATTACTTTTTTTAATTTCATAGAAAATTGCATCTTTAACAATATTAAAAGCAACTTTTATGAAAAAAAGTTAAAAACTTAGAGGTAGCTATCTAAAAAACGAGAAAAATTAGCATATAATAGAGGCTTACGCTAATTTGGTATTATTTAAAATAAAGACAAGCAGTTTTAAAATGCTATGTCAATTTAAGAAAAAAGAAAGGAAGAAAAAATTATGTTTAAAACTTATGAAACCGAATTAGCAGGAAGAAAACTAACAATAGAAACAGGCAAAATTGCAGAACTTGCAAATGGAAGTGTAATGGTACGTTATGGAGAAACCGTTGTTATGGTAAATGTAACAGCAGCAAAAGAACCAAAAGAGGGAATAGACTTTTTCCCATTATCAGTAGATTACGAAGAAAAACTATATTCTGTTGGAAAAATTCCAGGTAGCTTTACCAAAAGAGAAGGAAAACCAGCAGATAAAGCAATACTTACATCAAGAGCAATAGATAGACCACTAAGACCACTATTTCCAAAAGATTTTAGAAATGATACTTGTGTAGTAGCAACAGTATTATCAGTAGAACCAGATAATAGCCCAGAAGTTTGTGCCATGATTGGTGCATCAGCTGCATTATCAATTTCAGATATTCCATTTGGAGGGCCAACAGCAGCAGTAAATGTAGGTTATGTAGATGACAAAATTGTTATTAATCCAACTTTAGCACAAAGAGAAAAAACAAGATTAACACTTACCGTTGCAGGAACTTTAGAAAAAATCACAATGATAGAAGCAGGTGCAGATGAAATATCTAACGAAATTATGTTAGAAGCAATTAAACAAGCACATGAAGAAATCAAAAAGATTTGTCATTTTATTACCAAAATAAAAGATGAAATAGGAAAACCAAAATTTGAATATAAATCATTTGCAACAGATAAAGAAGTATATAGTGAAATAGAAACAAATTTCAAAGATAGAATGTATCAAGATGTACAAGCAGTAGATAAAACTGTTAGAGATGCTAATATAGAAAAAATTACACAAGACATTACAAACTACTTTATAGAAAAATATGGTGAAGAAGTAGCAGAAGAAAAGAAAACAGACATCGCAGACAGTATTCATGATTTAGAAAAAGCATGTGTTAGACAAATGATATTAGAAGAACATAAACGTCCAGATGGTAGAAAGATAGATGAAATAAGACCACTTTCTTGCGAAGTAGGATTACTTCCAAGAGTTCATGGTAGTGGTATTTTTACAAGAGGTCAAACACAAGTAATGTCTATTGTAACACTTGGAATGAAAAGTGAAGAACAAATGCTAGATGGCTTAGATGAAGAAGATGCTAAAAGATATATGCACCAATATAACTTCCCACCATATAGCGTAGGAGAAGCAAGAACATCACGTGGACCAGGAAGAAGAGAAGTAGGACATGGAGCTTTAGCAGAAAAAGCATTAGTACCAGTTATTCCATCAGAAGATGAATTTCCATATGCAATTCGTGTTGTATCAGAAGTACTTTCTTCTAATGGTTCAACATCACAAGCAAGTATATGTGGAAGTACTTTAGCATTAATGGATGCAGGTGTACCAATTAAAAAGCCAGTAGCAGGTATTTCAACAGGTTTAGTAACAGATAAAAATGATCCAAGCAGATATATTATGCTTACTGATATTCAAGGAATTGAAGACTTCTTTGGAGATATGGATTTTAAAGTAGGTGGAACTAAAGACGGAATTACAGCAATTCAAGTAGATATTAAAATAGATGGTTTAACCTATGATATTATCAAAGAAGCATTTGAAAGAACAAAAGTAGCAAGAGATTATATCTTAGATGAAGTAATGTTACCAGTAATTAGTAAACCAAGAGAAGATATTTCAAAATATGCACCAAGAATTATGACTGCTACTATTAGCACAGAAAAAATTAAAGATGTTATCGGACCTGGAGGAAAAATGATTAATAAAATCATTGATGAAACAGGTGTTAAAATTGATATTAATGAGGATGGAAAAGTATGTGTTTATAGTACTGATACAGCAAGTGGTAAAAAAGCAATGGATATGATTTTAGATGTTGCTAAAATTATTGAAGAAGGTGGAATATACAATGGAACAGTTACTAGAATTATGTCATTTGGAGCATTTATTGATTTAGGTGGAGGAAATGAAGGATTATTACACATTTCTAAAATTTCTAGTAAAAGAGTAGAAAAAGTAGAAGATGTATTAAACATTGGAGATGAAGTTACTGTAAAAGTTTCTGAAATTGATAATCAAGGTAGAATTAACTTAAACATGAAAGATTTAGAAGCTAAAGAAAATAACTAAGTTTAGATATATTATCTAAATATTTTCTTAAGAAAAACTTAAATCCGTAAGAAAAAGTTGCAAAAAAGAAAAGATAATAGTATAATTAATAATGTCAAAAAACAAAGCATACAATATAAAAGCTAGAAATATAAAAGGAGAGAAAAAATGGAATATTTATACATCATACAACAAGCATTAGTATGGATTATAACAATATTCTGGTTTTATCAATTAGCAATTAGTGTTTGTTCATTAGTAAAATTAAAAGACAAACCTATGCTAGTCAATAAAAATCATAGATTCATGGCAATTATACCAGCACACAATGAAGAAAATGTGGTAGCAGAATTAATAGAAAGTTTAAAAAGGCAAAAATATCCAAAAGAACTTTTAGATATCTATGTAATTGCAGATAACTGCACAGATAATACTGCCAATGTTGCAAGAAATGCAGGTGCAATTGTATATGAAAGATTTGATCCAGGTAAAAAAACAAAAGGGTATGCATTAAATTGGTTTTTAAAACAAAAAATTGAAGAAGATGCTCCTTATGATGCATTTTGTATCTTTGATGCAGATAATATTGTAGAACAAAACTTTATTCAAAATATGAATAAAAAACTTTGTCAAGGTGAAGACGTTGTTCAAGGATATAGAGATATTAAAAACCCTACAGATAACTGGATAACAGCAGGGTATGCAATCTTTTATTGGACAATGAACCGTTTTTACCACTTAGCAAGATACAATGTAGGGCTATCACCATTAATCAATGGTACTGGCTTTATGGTAAAATTTGATTGTATCAAACCAAATGGATGGGAAACAAAAACCTTAACAGAAGATATTGAATTTTCTTTAAAGAGAATTATCAAAGGTAGAAAGTTAGGATGGGCAACAGATGCCATTGTTTTTGATGAACAACCTTTAGGGTTTAAACAAAGTTGGAAACAAAGAACTAGATGGACAGTTGGGCATATACAATGTATGAAAGAATATACAAAGCCACTAGCAGTAGCTATTAAAGAACACAAAACAGTAATGAATGTAGATGGGTTTTTATATATTATTGGTAGTATACCAATGTTTGTAGCAACACTTGTATTATTACTTTTAAACTTTATTATGTATGCAGGTCAAGGAATGACAACTACTGACTTTGTAATTAATATTCTAAGATATTTAATACCAACATTTTTGCTACCAATTGGAACAGCAGTATTAATTATGTTATTAGATAAAAGACCAATCAAACCAATGGTAAAAGGATTAGTATGTTATCCATTATTCCTAGGATCTTGGATATTAATAAACTTTAAGTGTTTATTCAAAAGAGATACTAGTTGGGAGAAGATTGAGCATATTAGAAAAATTGCAATACAAGAAGTATCAGCAGAAAAAGTTGAAAATTAATAGAAAAAATAAAAGAAAAAGAGAACCTCTCTTGCCAAAAGAGGACGGTTCTCTTTTTACATAAAGTATAATCAGCATGGTAATTAAAAAATGAAAAATAAAGCAGATAATATAAAGAAAATTTTAT
This sequence comes from uncultured Clostridium sp., assembly GCA_947073285.1. Classification (GTDB taxonomy): domain Bacteria; phylum Bacillota; class Clostridia; order TANB77; family CAG-508; genus CAG-273. Next base: position 48,242 of record CAMTJT010000009.1, read on the forward strand.
AAAGGAAAAATAAAAAGGAGTAATACATGAACAAAATGTGGAAGAGGGTATTTATGATAGGAACAGTTAGCATATTAGTTATTTTAATAGTATTATTAACTATTAATTTTTTTGTAGTTGGTAGCACAAAATCAAAAGTCATTTTGGAAGAAGAGGCAAGCAAGCTAGAAAATGTAGATTGCATTATTGTTTTAGGGGCAGGAATTTGGCAAAATAAACCAAGCCCAATGTTAGAAGATAGATTGTTACAAGGAATAGCATTATATCAAAATGGTACTTCAAATAAAATAATTATGAGTGGTGACCATGGGCAAGAAGACTATGATGAAGTAAATGTAATGAAAAACTTTGCCATAGAAAAAGGCGTTGAATCTGAAGATATATTTATGGATCATGCAGGTTTTTCAACTTATGATAGTATTTATAGGGCAAAAGATATCTTTGAAGCAAAAAAGATTGTTATTGTTACACAAGAATATCATTTGTATAGGGCGTTATATATTGCAAAACAATTAGGAATAGAAGCCTATGGAGTAAAGTCAAATCCTAGAAAATATTCAGGACAAGTTGTAAGAGAAATAAGGGAAATAGCAGCAAGAAATAAAGATTGGTTTTCCTGTATTTTTAAACCGACTCCAAAATATTTAGGAGAAACTATACCTGTTAGTGGCAATGGAGATAGTACAAATGATAAGTAGTAGGAAAATGTATATACTACCATAAATCGAAGAGATTTCATGCTAGATATTTTGGAATTCTATCTTTCGTGAGACAAAAAGGAACTCCTATTTTGAAATATGTTTCAAAATAGGAGTTTCTTTTAAACTAATTTTAGTTTAAAGTTGGTACGAAAAAACTAGTCGGTAAGTGCCATTGACAGTTGAAAGTTCTGCATATAAATTTCCTGAGCAAGAGTAAGTACATTCTTTAGAACTTGTAGAAAGATAAAATTTACAAGTATCTTCAGGAATGTTTTTTACCTGTACATCTACTTGGTGAAAATAGCATAAGGGAAAATCAATTGTTTCGTTAGGCTGAAGTGTAACAGATTGCTCTTTGGGAAGATAGGGAGCAAAAATTTCCAAAACTTGCGATGTTTGGTTTACTAAGTCCATAAATAAGTACCTCCAAAAAGTTATGAAAATATTATACCAAATTTAACATAATATTGCAACTTTAAAAAGTGACAATTAAATTTCTTTTTGCTTTTTCGTAATATTAAAATTTAAAAACTTTCCTTTAACTGCAATAGAGGCTAATGGAATAAGTACAATGATATAAGGAATGATATATCTTGATTTAGCTTCCCATAATATGTGGAAAGCAAAACCACCAATAAAAATAGTTAATAAAAACAATACTTCTAAAGATAAGTTTTTTCTATTTTGCATTAATACAACAATACTACATAAGCAAATCATTAGTAATAGTACTTTTTGATAAAAAATCAAAGGTTTCGTATAGCTTTGTAAAAGGCTTGGGTTATTACTCCAAATGCTAGAATAAGTATTTTCAGTCCACATAGAAGAAATTTTAGAACCATAGAAAAAGGCTGTATAAAGTGGATGCCCTATAAGGTAGTTTACACGTTCTTTTAAAGTAATTTTATATTCTTCTTTTGCTGCTTCAGGATGTTTTAAAGCATATTCTCCAATACTTTCATTATACCAACCGCTTGCTCTATAGCTTTGCTCCATTGCCATAAGAAAATAGCTAATATTTGGATATGCTTTAGACTTATCCAAATCATACTTATTTAAATAATAATTTTTAACCATAGTAGAAGGAAGAATTGTAATGGCAATATAAATAACAATCATAGAAAACTTTAGTAAATTTTCTTTCCAAGTTCTTTTAAAAGTTTCTTTATTTAATAAATCAAATAACAAATACATAGTAGTAGCAATTACAAAAATTAAAGCATTCATTCTTGCTAAATAACCTATCATAGAGCAAAAGCTTGCCAATAAGCAGAACTTCAATTTTTTAGTTTCTACATATTTCATCATAAAATAAACACAAAGTAAGCAAAAAGCTAAACTTGGAAAATCACCATAAATAAAGGTAGATAACATAGGTAGTGGCAAAAAAGTTAATATTAAAATACATAATAAAACTTTGTTAGTGACATATTTTTTAGCTAATTGATGGCTAATTTTAAAAATAGCAAATACAATAAAAAAAATAGAAATGATATTAAAAACTTTCAAAAATTCAATATTATCAAAATGAATAAGTTTAAACAAAAGACTAAATAAAAAAGCTAATGGAATTTGGTGTTGATAACCTTGAATATATTCGCTTAGTGGAATATTAACATAAGTATTTTTAGATAGTAGATGCTCATTAGCACTATTATAAAAAACTTGAGCCAAATTGCCTACACAAATTTGATCTGCTCCAACAGTAGGTTTAATAGTAAGTGTCCACAAAATAGTAAAGGCAATATAAATAGCGCAAACAGAAGTAAGTAGAACTTTTCTTATATGCTTTTTAAAAGGAGTATTTTCTGCATATAAATATTTATTTAGTAAATTTGAAATAACAAATAACCCCAATCCTACTAAAGCAAGACCAATAATGTAAAAGAAAGAATTAAGGCTGAAAACAACACGTTCAGCAGAGCCTAAATTAGCAGTAAGAAATATATTAAAAACAACAATAGTTACTAAAAATGCTATTCCAATAAAAAAGATTATTTTTTTCAATTTATTTTCCCCCAATATTCATTATGTAGGAATTATAACATATATAATTAAGAAAAGAAAGTCTGAATACTACAAATCCCCTTGTGTAAAAAAAACGTATATGATAAAATGTAAAAAGTTTAAGCAAGAAGTGGATATGATAGTCTAGTAGAATAGAAGGGAGAAAATCAAATGCAACTTTTTGACAATTTAGCTAATAACTTAAATGTACATAATAACGAAGATATAAAAGTATATGCTTTTATTCGGACCATCTGGTACAGGTAAAAGCTATAGAGCGCAAATGGTAGCTAGTGAAAACAAAATTAGCTATATTATTGATGATGGTTTATTAATAAATGAAAATGATGTTATAGCAGGAACTTCAGCTAAAAAAGCACCTACCAAAGTAGAAACTGTAAAAAAAGCGATATTTGTAAATGAAGAAGACAGAAATGAAATGAGAAAAGCTATTAGAAAATATAAGCCAGAATCTATTTTAATTTTAGGAACTTCAGATGGCATGATAGATAAAATCACAGATAATTTAGGAATTCCAAGACCACAAAAAAGAATTTATATTCAAGATGTTGCAACAGAAACTGAAATGGAAACAGCTAAAAGAATTCGTACCACACAAGGAAAACATGTAATTCCTGTGCCAACCTTCGAAATAAAAAAAGACTTTTCAGGTTATATTCTAGATCCTTTACAAATTTTTAAATTCAAAGGAAAAGGAAATGAACCATATATAGCAGAAAAATCAATTATTAGACCAACTTTTAGTTACTTAGGAAATTTTACTATTTCAGATACTGTATTTCGTCAAATTGTAGAATATTTAGCTAAAAGAACAGAAGGAATATATAAAGTGGTTAGAACTAGGGTAGAAAGCACACCAGAAGGACCTAATATCTATATGGAAGTTTCAATTGAATATGGTTATAATATTATAGAAACCTTAAGAGAATTTAAACAAAAAATCAAAAGAGAAATTGAAATTCTAACTACTATGAATGTACGAGAAGTAACAGTAGTAGCAAAAGGCATCCATATGCCAGAATAAATGTCGCAAGGAGACGGGCAAAGTGCGACGAAAATGTCGCAAGGGGACAGGCGACAAAATGGAAAAAATCACAAAATGTCGTAGCATGTCTGTCCCCAATACGACAAAAAGGAGGAAAAGAAAATGTCATTTGTTGTAGCAATAGATGGACCAGCAGGAACAGGAAAGGGAACTATTACAAAACTAATTGCAGAAGAAATGAATTTAGTAAGTATTGATACAGGTGCTATGTATCGTTGCATTGCTTTAGAATGTTTAAGAAGTGGAATTAGCAATATAGAAAAAAAAGAAGAGATTATACAAATTGCAAAAAGTGTAAATATTCAAATAGAACATCATAAAGGAAGTCAAGAAATATTCTTGAATGGAGAAAATGTAAGTGAGCAAATAAGAACACAAGAAATAACTGATTTAGTTTCACCAGTTTCTACTATTTTAGAAGTACGTGAAATTATGACTAAATTGCAAAGAAAAATGGCCCAAACCGAAGATGTTATCATGGAAGGAAGAGATATTGGCACAACAGTATTTCCTAATGCAGATGTTAAAATTTATTTAGATGCAACTTCAGAAGAAAGGGCAAATAGGAGATATAAAGAATATCAAGAAAAAGGTATTAATTTAGACCTAAGTTATGAAGAAGTACTAAAAGCAATAGAAGAAAGAGACTATAGAGATTCACATAGAGAAATATCACCTCTTACAATAGCAGAAGGAGCAACTAAAATTGATACTACTGATATGACAATTGAACAAGTCAAAGAAACAGTAAAACAAATTATTTTAGAGAAAAAAGAAAGCTTATAAAAGAGATAAGACTGAAATAAGCAAGGGACAAGCTCATTAAAAAGAAAGTTATTATAAAAGATAGAGAAAGCCGATAAAAGAATAAAGGAGGAATGAAAAAATGGCAATATTGTTACCAGGGGGAGCAGGTTATATTGGAGCACATACTGCAATAGAGTTACTACAAGAGGGAAAAGAGGTTGTTATTGTAGATGACTTTTCAAATAGTAAGCCAGAAGTGTTAGAAAAAATAAGACAAATAACTAAAAAAGATTTTAAATTTTATGAATTAAATTGTTTAGATAAGCAAAAACTAGAAAAGGTATTTGAAGAGAATAAAATAGAAGCAGTTATTAATTTTGCAGGGTTTAAAGCAGTAGGAGAATCTGTTCAAAAACCAGTTGAATATTATAGCAATAATATTACAGGTTGTTTAACTATTTTAGAACTTATGAAAAAATACAATTGCAAAAAGTTTATTTTTAGTTCTTCTGCAACTGTTTATGGAGAACCAGAAAAAATACCACTAACAGAAAATTGCAAAGTAGGCGGAACAACGAATCCATATGGAACAACCAAACTTTTTATAGAGCAAATATTGCAAGATTTGTATAGGTCAGATAATAGTTGGGATATATGCATTTTAAGGTACTTTAATCCAGTAGGGGCACATGAAAGTGGATTAATTGGGGAAGAACCACAAGGTATTCCAAATAATTTAATGCCTTATATTGTAAGAGTTGCCAATGGAACTTTAAAAGAGTTATCAGTATTTGGAAATGACTATAATACACCAGATGGAACAGGAGTAAGAGATTATATTCATGTTGTAGATTTAGCCCAAGGGCATGTTAAAGCATTAGAAAAACTAGAAAAGGAAGGCAAAGGCATTTATATTTATAACTTAGGAACAGGAATAGGGTACAGTGTATTGGATATGGTAAAAGCATTTGAAACAGCAACTGGTCAAAAAGTACCATATAAAATAGCTCCAAGAAGAGAAGGAGATATTGCAACTTGTTATGCAGATTCTACAAAAGCAAAAAAAGAATTAAATTGGAATGCAGAAAAAACATTAGAGGATATGTGTAAAGATTCATGGAATTATATAGAGAAACAACTAAATGATTTTAAATAAAATACTATAATGGAAGGTATTTTCTTTGAATTTAAAGTGTTGAATTAACAGTGGTTTCAAAGATAAGATGTAAATATTACAAAATAGAATAAAAAATGTGTCGAAAAAAAGTTGATTTATATAGGTATATAGTATAAAATAAAAGAGAGACTAATAGCAAAAGAAAAATAAATTTTAATAAACGGAGTAGCTAAAAAATGAAAATAGTAAGATCATGGGGAAAATATACTAAATTAGCATTAGCAATGATAGATATTATCATTATTGCACTTGCTTATTTACTAACACAAATATTTATACAAGACAGTTATATAGAAGTAAATCAATTGTTAAGTAAGCAAATGATTAATTCTATTGTCATTTCTATTATTATATATGAAGTATTTTTACATTTATTTGAATTATACAGGACTATTACAGTTTTTGAAAGTGCAAAAGAGTACTTTTGTTATGCCTTAGTATGTATGATTTCTTGTAATGTTGTTTCAATGTTAGGAATTATATTCAGTTTGAATATAGTATCTATAAAAGAACATTTACTAGCTGGTATCTTTATTGCAATAGCAATGATATTTTATAGAGTTATTATACGCTTTTTTATGACAAATAAAGTAACAGTGAATCCAGAAAAACAAAGAAAAAATCTACTTATTATTGGTGCAGGAGAAGCAGGAAGAGATGTTATAAAAAACATTAAAACAAGCCTAACAGATAGATATAATATTGTAGGTGTTATAGATGATAATAACAAAAAGAAAAACTGTATGATTAGTGGAGCTAGAATTGTAGGAAATAGAAGAGATATTCCTAAAATATGCAAAGAAAAGAAAATTGATATTATCTTTTTTGCAATTTCGAATATCTCTGCAAAAGATAGAAGAGATATTTTATCTATTTGTCAAGAAACTGGTATAAAACTACGTATTTTACCAGGAATTCAAGATATTATCAACGAAAAAAATATTATACAAAGTTTAAGAGATGTTGAAATAGATGATATCTTAGGAAGAGATCCTATTGTTTTAGATAATCACAATATAAAATCATTAATTCAAAATCAAATAGTTTTGATAACAGGTGCAGGAGGTTCTATTGGGGCAGAACTTTGCAGACAAGTTGCAAAATTCAGACCAAAAGAAATGGTTTTAATTGATATTTATGAAAATAATTTATATGATATAGAATTAGAATTAAAAGCACAATATAAAGAAATAAAAATAGATGCTATTATTGCAAGTGTTAGAGACAAAAAGAAATTAGATAGTATATTTGAGAATTATCAGCCATATCTAGTATTTCATGCAGCTGCACATAAGCATGTGCCATTAATGGAATTTAGTCCATTAGAAGCTATTAAAAATAATATCTTTGGAACTTATAATGTAGTAAATTGTTGTGATAAATATCATGTAAAAAGATTTACTTTAATTTCAACAGATAAAGCAGTAAATCCAACAAATATTATGGGTGCTACAAAACGTATGTGTGAAATGATTATTCAGGCAAAAGATAAAGTAAGTCAAACTGAGTTTGTGGCAGTACGTTTTGGAAATGTATTAGGTAGTAATGGTTCAGTAGTTCCGCTATTTAAAAAGCAAATAGCAAAAGGTGGACCTGTTACAGTTACACATAAAGACATCACGAGGTTTTTCATGACCATCCCAGAAGCAGTACAATTAATACTTCAAGCAACCACTTATGCAAAAGGTGGAGAAATATTTGTACTAGATATGGGAGAACCTGTTAAAATATATGACTTAGCAGTTAGCTTAATTAAATTATCAGGTTTTGAGCCTAATAAAGATATTCAAATTCAAATTACAGGGCTAAGACCAGGTGAAAAATTATATGAAGAATTATTAATGTCAGAAGAAGGCTTAAAAAATACAAAACACCAAAAGATATTTATTGCAAAGCCATCAGATATTACAATGGATGATATTATGTCTAAGTTAAATCTATTAGATAGAATGATACAAGAAGAACATACACCAATTGAAATAATAAAACGCAACATGAAAGCAGTTGTACCAACCTATAAGGAAGAAAAGTAAAAAATACAACAGATTAAAGGAGGATAAAATTATGAAAATGAATATACCGTTTTCACCACCAGATATTGGAGAAGAAGAAATAGAAGAAGTAGCACAAGCACTAAAATCTGGCTGGATTACAACAGGTCCAAGAACAAAACAATTTGAAAAAGAAATTGCCGAATTTTGTCATACACCAAAAGCAGTTTGCTTAAATTCAGCAACAGCAGCTTTAGAACTAACACTTAGAGTGTTAGGAATAGGCAAAGGAGATGAAGTAATTACTTCTAGTTATACGTATACAGCATCGGCTAGTCCCATTGTACATGTAGGGGCAACCCCTGTTTTAGTAGATACACAAAAAGATTCTCTAGAAATGGATTATGATAAACTTGCAAAAGCGATTAATGAGAAAACAAAAGCAATTATTCCAGTAGATGTAGCTGGAATTATATGTGATTATAATAAACTATTTCAAATAATAGAAGAAAAGAAAAATCTATTTCAAGCCGAAAATGAAATTCAAAAAAATTATAATAGAATATTAATAATAGCAGATTGTGCTCATGGTTTTGGAGCACAAAGAGAAGGGAAAATGGCAGGAGAGTTTGCAGACTTTACTACATTTTCTTTTCATGCTGTTAAGAACCTAACTACAGCAGAAGGTGGAGCTGTAGTTTGGAAAGAAAAACAAGGTTTAGATAATGAACAAATTTATAAACAGTATCAATTACTTTCTTTGCATGGACAAACCAAAGATGCCCTTCACAAAAATGGGCTAGGTGCTTGGGAATATGACATTGTAGCACCATATTATAAATGCAATATGACAGATATAAATGCAGCAATTGGATTAGCACAAATGAAAAGATATGAAGGATTATTAAAAAGAAGACAAGAAATTATAGAAAAATATAATGAAGGCTTTAAAGATTTACCAGTAATACCATTAAATCATAAAGATGAAAACCATATTTCTTCAGGACATTTATATTTAATAAGAGTAAAGAATATCAATGAACAAAAACGAAATGAAATTATTGTGAAAATGGCAGAAGAAGGGGTTGCTTGCAATGTGCATTATAAGCCACTTCCAATGCTTACAGCATATAAAAATTTAGGATTTGATATACAAAATTATCCGAATGCTTATCATTTATATGAAAATGAAATAAGTTTACCATTATATAGTAAGCTAACTGATGAACAAGTAGAATATATTATTGAAAAGTTTAGAAAAATAGTAAAGGAATATACACAATGTTAAAAAGATGGAGCAAATTACCTGAAAACATAAAAAATGTAAAAGTAGGAAAGTACTATTATATTTTGTCACATAAAAAAGTACAGCTATTCTTAAAAAGAGTATTTGACTTTATTGTTTCAGCTATTTTACTAGTTTTATTTTCTCCAATTTTACTTATAATGGCAATTCTAATTAAAATAGATTCAAAAGGACCTGTTTTTTATAGGCAAGAAAGAATAACTCAATATGGCAAGACCTTTAAGATATTTAAATTTAGAACTATGGTACAAAATGCAGATAAAATAGGAAGTTTAGTAACCATTGGAGAAGATCCTAGAATTACAAAAATAGGAAAAAAGATAAGAAAATACAGAATAGACGAAATACCTCAATTAATTAATGTTTTAATAGGTGATATGTCCTTTGTAGGAACAAGACCAGAGGTAAAAAAATATGTAGATTGTTATACAGAAGAAATGAAAGCTACACTTTTATTACCAGCTGGAGTAACATCTAAAGCAAGTATAGAATATAAAGACGAAGATAAAATCATAGATACTTATTTAGCTAAAGGTGAAAAAGTGGATGATATTTATATAAATAGAGTATTACCAGAAAAAATGAAATGGAATTTAGAATATATTGAAAAATTTAATATAGGAAAAGATATAAAAATTATGATAGATACTGTAATAAAGGTACTAAAATAGCAGAAAAATAATTCGAAAGTTGATGACAAAGTAGTTGGAGGTTAACATGTTTATACACAATTTTCAAACAAGATTTAATGAAAAAAGATGGTGGAAAGTAAGAAGCAAACTTCAAAATAAATCAAACCAAAAGCTAAGGTCAATCTTTAGGGTTTTATATTTAAGAAGAGTAGAAAGTCTGCAAAATGCAAATACTGGATTAGGAACAGGAAAAAAGGAAAGTCCAATTTGTTATATGGAAGGAAAGCCAAACTTACCACATAGGCTAAATGGAATTATTATTGCTAGAAATGTAAAATTAGGAAAAAATGTAACTATTCTTCACAATGTTACAATTGCAGAAGAAAATAAAGAAAAAATAACAATTATAGAAGATAATGTAATGATTGGAACAGGAGCAGTGATTCTTAAAAATGTACATATTGGCAAAGGTGCTAAAATAGGAGCAAATGCAGTGGTAACCAAAGATGTACCAGAAGGAGCTACAGTAGTTGGAATACCAGCTAAAATAGTAGTGTAAAGTAATCAAAAGGTATTAAAATAGGAGGAAATAAAAGTGCCATTATTAAATGAAATTGCCTATAAAATAAGAAAATTTCCAAAGCTTAAAAAAACTCTAAAAAATATATATCAGTATATAGGAAATTTTCTTAGTGATAAAAAAACAATACCAAAAGAAATTAAGCTAATTTCAAATAAAACACAAGAAAACCTATTTGGCTATTATGATAAATGCCCATGGAATAAAACAGAAGATAAAATGCTTTATTTACAAGTGAAAGATGCTTACAAAGATGCAGCACCTATGCAAGAAGCAAAAATTATTTTAAAAGACTTAAAAACAAATGAAGAAAAAGAAATTGCAATTACTAAAGCGTGGAATGTACAACAAGGCTGTATGTTACAATGGTTAGGTCCAGATTTTAATTCCAAAATTTTATATAATGACTTTATTGCTAATAGCTTAAGAACAGTCATTTTAGATATAGAAACAATGGAAAAACATATTATAGATTATCCAGTTTATACAGTAGATAAAAGCGGAAATTGGGGCTTAACATTAGACTTTTATAGATTACATAGAATGCGTCCAGGATATGGTTACAGTAATAAAGAAGATAGAACAAAAGAAAAATTATTGCCAAATGATTATTGTATATGGAAAGTAGATTTTGAAAAAAATACAGCAGAAGGTATTATAAAATACCAAGACTTATATGAAAAAGATTTCAAAGAAAGTATGGAAGGTGCAGAACATAAAGTAAATCACATTATGATTAATCCAGAAGGCAGTAGATTTATGTTTTTACATAGATGGTTTAAAAATGGTGTGAAAAATACTAGGTTATTAACAGCTAATATAGATGGGAAAAACATTTGCAACTTATTAGATGAAGGTATGACATCACATTGTACATGGAAAGATAATGATACTATTTTAGGATGGGCTAGAAAAGAAGACTTAGGAACACATTATTATTTAATAAAAGATAAAACAGCACAATGTAAAATAATAGCAGGAGAAAAGTTAATTACAGATGGACATCCAAGTTATAGTCCTAATGGAAAATATTTTGTAACAGATACTTATCCAGATTTTAAAAGAAAACAACATATTTATATTTATCAAGAAGAAAAGGACAAGCTAATTGATATTGCAACTGTTTATGCCCATATAAAATATAAAGGAGATTGTAGATGTGATTTACATCCTAGATGGAGCCCATCTGGTACAAAAATATGCTTTGATGGAGCACAAGATACCAAAAGGCAAGTTTATGTAATAGATGTAAAAGATAAAATTGATTTTGCAATAGAGGAAGGAAAAAATAGCTATGAATGAAGTTTTAATAACAGCAATGGTAGTAGTTAGAAATGAAGAAAATTATATAAAAATAAGCTTAAAATCATTGTTAGAACAAGACTTTCCAAGTAATAAATATGAAGTAATTGTAGTAGATGGAATGTCTACTGATAATACTATGCAAAGTATAAAACAAGTTTTAGAAGAGTATCAAGGAAATACAAAAGTAACCATATTGCAAAACGAAAAAAAATTGTTAGCTTCAGGATGGAATATGGGGATAAAAAATGCAAAAGGGACCTATGTAATAAGAATAGATGCACATGCAAAAGCAAGTAAAAATTTTATACAAAAAAGTCTTGAAACAATAGAAAAATTACCAGCAGATGTAGCATGTGTAGGGGGAAGGCTTTTATCAGTATCATTAGAAAAAGAAGATAAAACAATTAGTAAAGTGCTTTCTTCACCTTTTGGAATAGGAAATTCAAAATTTAGATATGCAGATAAACCTCAATATGTAGATACAGTTGCTTTTGGATTATATAAAAAAGAAATATTTGAAAAAGTTGGTTATTTTGATGAAACATTAGAAAGAAATCAAGATAACAATATACATAATAGAATTAGAAAAGCAGGTTTTAAATTTTATTTCAATCCAGAAATAAAGTCAGAATACTATGTTAGAAATAACTTAAAAAAGATGCTAAAACAGGGCTTCAAAAATGGAAAATGGAATATTGTTGTATTTAAACAAGACAAAAACTCATTATCACTAAGACATTTAATACCATTTATATTTGTATTAAGTATAATAGGATTAGCAATATTATCTTTTATCAATAAAATTTTCTTATACTTACTAGAGCTAGAATTGGCATTATACCTAGTGATAGGCATCATTTTTGCAATAAAAAAGACGAAAAATCCATTTGAAATTTTAAAAATGTTATTATATTTTTTCTTATTACATACTTCGTATGGAATAGGATCATTATTATCAATATTTTCAAAGAAAAAGTAAAAAGAAAGGAAGACAAAAAAATGAGTATTTATGAAGAATTATTAGAAGGAAAAACAAAATTATCTTTAGTAGGATTAGGCTATGTTGGTATGCCAATTGCGGTAGCATTTGCAAGAAAAATACCAGTAATAGGATTTGATATTAACCAAGCAAAAATAGAAATGTATCAAAAAGGAATAGATGTTACAAAAGAGGTAGGAGATGAAGTACTAAAAAATACAAAAGTTGATTTTACATCAAATGAAGAGCGTCTTCAAGAAGCAACTTTTCATATTGTTGCAGTTCCAACACCAGTTAATGATGACCATACTCCAGATTTAACACCAGTAGAATCAGCAAGTAGAGTATTAGGAAGAAACTTAAAAAAAGGCTCTATTGTTGTATATGAATCAACTGTATATCCAGGAGTAACAGAAGATATTTGTATTCCAATTCTTGAAAAAGAATCAGGCTTAAAATGTGGAGTAGATTTTAAAGTAGGGTATTCACCAGAAAGAATTAATCCAGGAGATAAAGTACATAGACTAGAAACAATTACTAAAATAGTATCTGGTATGGATGCAGAATCTTTAGAAGTTATTGCAAAAACTTATGAATTAGTAGTAGAAGCAGGTGTATATAGAGCAGAATCTATCAAAGTAGCAGAAGCAGCAAAAGTAATTGAAAATAGCCAAAGAGATATCAATATTGCTTTTATGAATGAATTATCTATTATATTTAATAAGATGGGAATTGATACACAAGCAGTATTAAAAGCAGCTGGAACAAAATGGAACTTCTTAAAATTTTACCCAGGTTTAGTAGGGGGACATTGTATAGGGGTAGATCCATACTATTTAACCTACAAGGCAGAACAACTAGGATATCATTCACAAATTATTTTATCAGGAAGACGTATTAATGATGATATGGGAAAATATGTAGCAGAAAATACAGTTAAAAAATTAATTCAAGCTGATAAAAATATAAGAGGAGCAAAAGTAGCCATTTTAGGAATTACATTTAAAGAAAATTGCCCAGATACTAGAAACTCAAAAGTAGTAGACATTATAAAAGAATTAAAAGAATATGAAATTGAACCAATGGTAATTGATCCAGTAGCAGATAAAGAAGAAGCAAAACATTTATATGGAATAGAAGTACAAGAAATGGAAGCTTTAAATAATTTAGATGCACTTATTATTGCAACTAGTCATGAAGAATTTAAGTCAATTAAAATAGAAGACTTTGACAAGATGTTTAAAGATAAAAAAATTATAGTAGATGTAAAAGGAATTTTAGATAGAAATACTTATACAAAAGCAGATTACAGTTATTGGAGATTATAATTAAAAAAATATAGTATAGAAAGTAGAGGAGAAAATGGGATATAAAGAACTTGTATTTGATAAAGATAGTGTATTTTTAGTAACAGGGGGAGCTGGATTTATAGGTTCTAATTTATGTGAAGCTATTTTAAATCTAGGATATAAAGTAAAATGTTTAGATAATCTTTCAACAGGAAAGCAGGAAAATGTGGATTTATTTATTCAAAATCCTAATTATGAATTTATAAAAGGAGATATAACTGATTTAGATACTTGTATGGAGGCATGCAAAGGAGTAACTTATGTTTTAAATCAAGCAGCATGGGGGTCAGTTCCAAGAAGTATTGAAATGCCACTATATTATGAAAAAGTAAATATAGGTGGAACTTTAAATATGCTAGAAGCAGCAAGACAAAATGGAGTAAAAAAATTTGTATATGCATCTAGTTCTTCTGTATATGGAGATAGTAGTACATTACCAAAAGTAGAAGGAGATGAAGGAAATTTGTTATCTCCATATGCTTTGACAAAAAGAGTGGATGAAGAATATGCAAAATTATATAAAAAATTATATCACTTAGATACCTATGGTTTAAGATACTTTAATGTATTTGGAAGAAGGCAAGATCCTGATGGTGCATATGCAGCAGTTATTCCTAAGTTTATTAAACAATTATTGAATAATGAAAGACCAACCATCAATGGAGATGGAAAACAATCAAGAGACTTTACCTATATAGATAATGTAATAGAAGCAAACCTAAAAGCATGTTTAGCAAGCAGTGAAGTTTCAGGGCAAGCTTATAATATAGCATATGGTGGTAGAGAATATTTAATAGATATTTATAATCACTTATGTAAGGCTTTAGGAAAAGAAATAGAGCCAATTTATGGACCAGATAGAGCAGGAGATATTAAACATTCTAATGCAAGTATTGAAAAAGCAAAACAAAATCTAAATTATAATCCAGATTATAGTTTTGAAGAAGGAATAAAACATGCAATTGATTGGTATGTAGAGAATTTGAAATAGTAAGATAAACTTTAAAGAATAGTACTTTATAAGTTACATTCTTAAAGAAAAAATTAGGATAGTTAATAGATTATAAAATTAAAAAGCAGAGAATATAAAATTGCAAAAAAGGAGAAAAATGAAAAGTGGAGGCCAAAATTTCAATTATTGTTCCAATTTATAATGTAGAAAAATATTTAGAAAAGTGTATTAATTCTATTTTAAGTCAAACTTATAAGAATATAGAAGTACTATTAATAGATGATTGTAGTACTGATAAAAGTGGTCAAATAGCAGAACAATTTGCGAAAATTGACAATAGATGTAAATACATAAAAAGAGAAAAAAATGGAGGACCAGCAGCAGCTAGGAATTTAGGAATTAAAGTATCAACAGGAGAATACTTAGCTTTTATAGATAGTGATGATTGGTGTTCACAATTTTTTGCAGAGCATATGCTAAAATTAGCAACAGAAGAAGATTATGATATTGTAGTATGTGATTATATAATGGTAACAGAAAAAGCAGAAAAAGTGGCAGAATCTTTACATGGTATTAATAATAATTCAAGTCTTGAAGAAAAGATAGCATATATTAGAAACCATGCATGTACTAAGATATTCAAAAAAGATTTTTGGTTACAACAAGGACTTATGTTTCCAGAAAATATAAAACGAGGAGATGATATGGCAGTTGTAATTCCGTTACTTACAAGAACAGAAAAAATAGGAGTTATTAATGAGCAACTCTACTACTATTTACAAAGAGAAAATTCAATGTCAAACAGTAAACCAACTAAAATAGATTTAAAATTTTATGATGATGCATTTGAATTAATGTGCAAAAATAAAAATGAAAAATATGCATTAGAAATAGAATATCATGGAATATTAGAAATGACTTATGGAAAAACAATGTTGATGATAAAACATAAATATTCCAATAAAGAAATTAAAAAACATTTAAATGAATTTAAAGCAAAATATCCAAATTGGAATAAAAATAAATATATGAAAAATATGATACCTCTAAAAAAGCTTTTTGTAAAAATAGCATCATATAAATTAATAGGGATATTAAGAATAATGGTAAATATTAATGAAAAACGAACAAAAAAATGAAAGAAGAGGGAAATAAGGATATGATAAATATTGGAATAATTCGTTTTAATAATGGAGATTATGGTGGGATAGAACACCAAATTACAAATATTTGCTCTAATATGAACAAAGAACAATTTAAACTTCATTTAATAACAAATCAAAAAACTAAATTTTCTACTACATTTGAAAAGTATGGTAATGTGCATTATGTGGATTTGAAAAATATATGGAATGTATCAAAACAAGTCGAAAAAATAGTAAAAGAGCAATCAATTAGTATTATACAGTCACATATGTTAAGAGAATCTTATATTGGCTGTTTAACTAAATTTAGAGTAAAAAAATTATATCATATTTTTAGAGTGCATACCTATATAAACTGTTCATTTATTAGCAAATTTAGGAAGAAATTATATCATTTATTATCATTCTTATTAAAAAGTAAAGTTGATTTATATTTACCAATCAATGAGATGAATCAACGAGAATTAATTAAAGATTCTAAAATAAATGCAAATAAAGTAAAAGTAGTACATAATGGGGTAAGAAGTTTAGAACAAATAGAAAAACAAGAAGAGTTTAATAAATATAATTTAGCTATGATTGCAAATTTTAATTATGGAAAGGGACAAGATATAGCAATTAGAGCATTACAAATACTTGTAAAAGAGGATAAAAGATACAATATTACTTTTATTGGAGGAGAAAGTTCAAAACCATCTAAAGGTCTATCAATAACACAAACAATGGAAGAGCTTGCTAAAAAACTTAATGTAGAAAAAAATACACAATTTTTAGGATTTGTAAATAATATTAATGAAATTATAAAAGACAAAGATATTATTATTTTGCCATCTTATAGTGAAGGAACTCCAAATTGTTTATTAGAAGCAATGTCAATAAAAAAATTAGTTATTGCATCAGCAGTTGGCGGAATTCCAGAATTTATTCATGATAGTGAAAATGGATTTTTACATGATAATAAAGATTATGAAACATTAGCAGAAAAGATAAAAAATATAGACAAAATGCAAAAAGAAGAATTAGAAACAATCTGCGAAAATGGATATAAAACATGGAAAAATGAATATACTGTAAAAAAATTATGTGATTATTTAAGTACTCTTTACCAAGAAAAAGGAGTAGATATAAGATGATAAATAAAAAAAGAATAGCCATTACAATACCATCTTTAGCAATGGGAGGGGCAGAAAGAGTTGCTACTGAACTTGCTAATGAGTTTATAAAACATGAAATAGAAGTTAGTATAATTTTACTAGATAAAAATGAAATCTATTATCCACTTAGTAAAGATGTAAAGGTATATTTTAATGCATATAATGAAAAGCAAAAAAAAGCAAAAAGAAATAAAGAAAGAATTAAAAAATTAAAAAAATGGTTATTAGACAACTCCATAGATACTGTTATCTCCTTTTTAACATCTGCTAATATATTAACAATATTAGCAACTAGAAATACAAATATAAAAGTATATGTTTCAGAAAGAAGTGATCCTAATAAAGCTACATCAAAAATAAAGACAATAAGAAACTTTCTATATCGTTTTTGTGATGGAGCAATTTTTCAAACAGAAGATGCTAAAAAATGTTTTTCAAAGAAAATTCAAGACAAAAGTATTGTAATAGGAAATCCAGTTAAGGAAAACTTACCAAAATGGAAAAATGTAATAGAACATGAGGAAAGTATTATTACAGCAGTTAGGCTAGAAAAATCAAAAAACATACCTATGTTGTTAGAAGCTTTTTCAAAAGTACAAAAAGTATATTCAAATTATCAACTAATTATTTTTGGAGATGGACCAGAACGTAACAATATAGAACAAAAAATACAAGAATTAAAGCTAAAAGATAAGGTACTTCTAAAAGGGAAAGATAGCCTATGGCATAGTAAAGCAATACAAACTTGTGTATTTGTATTATCATCAGATTATGAAGGAATGTCAAATTCACTATTAGAAGCTATGGCAATGGGAATGCCAGTTATATCTACAGATCATCCAATAGGCGGAGCTAAAGAATTAATTGTAGATGGAAAAAATGGTTTTTTAGTACCAGTAAATAATGTAGCAGTATTAGCAAATAAATTAATACAATTAATACAAAACAAGGAATTACAAGAGAGTTTTTCAAAAGAAGCTGAAAAAATAAATGAAACAATGAATATACAAATAATAGCTAAAAAATGGTTAAATTATTTAAACTAGGAGAAAAAGTTAAATATGAATAAGATCAATACAATATTCCAAAAAAAATATATAATGCTAAATAAAATTATAATCTATTTTCTGCTTCTAAGTATGTCACTTTTTTTATCAACAGATTATTTTCCTATTATTGAGATATGCTTAGCAGTAATTGCATTATATGTTGTAATATTTTGCATTTCGCAACAATTTAAACCAATGTATCAGTTAATACAGTCACAATTTTTTATTTGGTATATAGTACTTTGGCTATTTATGATTATAATGACATGGTTAAAAAATGAATCTGAACTCTCTGTTTTAGTAAAAACTTGGGTTGTATTTACAGTTTATATTGTAGAATTTGGTATATTATATAGTGATGTTAGTACAAAAGCTAGTTTAAAAATAAGTAATATGATGGAAATCATAGCAGTATTTTTGTGTATTTGGATTTTAGGGTTTGAATTTCAAATGTTGTTACAAGGAAACCGTATAGGGTATTCTGTTATGGTTGGAAACCCAAATAATGCAGGAACCTTATTAAGTGTTTACTTATTTTTTATTATATATAATTTAACACAAGCAGTAAAAACAAAAAAAATAAAACATATAATAGCTTTAATATTATGTTTAGGAGTAATTTTAGCAACAGGTTCTAAAAAAGCAATTATAGTAGCTGTAATTGCAACAATGCTATTCATGTTCAAAGATGGACGTATTGTATTTAAAAGAGTAATATGCTTTACAGTAGCTTCTATTATTGCCATAGTAGCATGCTGTACAGTTCCTACTTTATATAATAATGTAGGAAGAAGATTTTTATCTATGTTTGGAGAATTAGGAATTATAGACTTTCAAACAGACCATTCATCAGAGTTACGAAAAACATATACAGAAAGTGCCATTGAGCTATGGAAAAAAGATGCAATTTTAGGTGGTGGTTATAACAATTTTAGAAGAAATTCAGAATATGATACATATAGTCACAATAACTACACAGAATTATTATGTACTATAGGAATAGTAGGAACTATATTATATTATAGTTATTACATAATATTATTGAAGAAAAATATATTTGTAAAAGATATGAAATCTATTCTAAATTGTCTTTTTATCATATCTGTTTTTATTAGTGATGTTGGAGCTGTTACTTTTTCTATTTATCCACTATATTATATGATGTTACTAATAATAGAAGATACTACTATACAAAAGAATCAAAAGGAGCTAGAAGATGGAGAATAAAAGAATAGCTAAAAAGTCATTATTATATTTTATTGGAAATTTTTCATCTAAAATGTTGTCATCTTTGCTTGTACCAATTTATGCTTTTTATATTGCATCAGAAGAACTTGGAATTTATGATTATAGTCAAACTATTATGAATATTGTAATTCCAATTGTTTTTGTATCTATCTGGGAAGCGATTATACGTTTTATTTTAGGAAATAAAGATGGAAAAAGCAAAGAAAAAGAATTTGCAAGTAGTGCTGTATTTACAATTGGAGCATGTATTGTATTAGCAATAGGTATCATTATAGTAGGAAGATTTATAGAAATTCATTATATTCAATATTTTATTATGATGTGTTGCGCTACAGCATTAGCCCAAATATGGCAATATTATGCTAGAGTATCAGAAAAAAATAAATTATATGTAGCCACTAGTGTTATTAGTACAATAGTAAATCTTTCATTAAATATTGTGTTAATTTTAGTATTAAAATGGAGAATTGAAGCACTTTACATTTCGTATATTTGTGCACAATTAGTCATATTTATTATTTTAGAATTAAAATTAAAAATTAGAAAATTTGTTAAAGTACAAAACATAGACTTAAAATTACTAAAAGAAATGATTATTTATTCTGCACCATTGGTTGTCAATTCAATTGCAACATGGATATTTAGTGGATTTGGAAGAATTATCATATTTGAAAACTTAGGTGCTAGCAGTAATGGAATATATACCTTTGCTAATAAATTTGTAACAATTATTACAACAGTAGGAAATGTAGTAACAATGGCAATATTAGAAGAGGCAATGCTTTCTTTAAGAAATAATCAATTAGACAGTAATTATCCAAAAACATTAGAACAAATCTTTAGATTGTTTTTGTCACTAATACTTGTTGCTATGCCAGCTATTTCCATTTTTTACGAATTCATTGGTACAACAGAATATTATCAATCATTAAATTTACTTCCAGTGTTGTTGTTATATGCAGTTTTAGTAACCATGTCAACCAATTTTGGAATTATATTTAAAACAATAAATAAAAATAAATATCAGGTAATAACTACAATAGCAGGTTCTGTTGTTATGCTTTTAATTTCTTACTTATTTTTAAAAACAGCTGGAGTATATGCTGTTGCAGTAGGACAAGCACTAAGTGCACTAGTAATGTTATTAGGTAGATATTTTATATCAAAAAAATTTGTTAAGTATTCAATTAATTGGTTTCCTATTATTGCACTAATGATTGGGTATGGTATAATATCTGTAATAACAATAAAATTTTCATTAATTGTAAACAGTATAATATTATTAGGAACTATAGGAACAGCGATATTGATAAATAAAGAATTCTTACAAGAAATTTTAAAAAAAAGAGCAAACTAGAAAAGTGATAAGGAGGAAATTAGATGGCAGGAAAACACAAAGATGATTATATTGAAGATTATAGATTAAGAAGGCAAGAAGAATATGATGCTAGTAATACTTCAAAGAAGAAAACAAGAATGAAAAGCAGAAAATCTAAAAAAGTAAAAGAAAATAAAAGTAAGTTAGATATTGTGTTTAAAGTAATAGCCTTTATCTATGTGATTCTTACTATTGTATTTTTCATTTCAGTAGTAAAAATGGATTTATTACCATTAATGTATATTATGATATTTACCATTGCAGAAGTTGTTTTTACAATTGCGATGGGAATTGGTTTAGCAAAAAAGCATAAAAACTATAAACTAAATATCTTTTGTTTAATTATTGTGCTTTTAATTTCTTCTGTATATGTTTATGTAGCAACTTATGCAAATGCTACAACACAGTTTTTAGGAAGTGTATTTACTGAAGTAGAAGAAACAGATGAATATTATGTGGTAGTAAAAAATAATAGTAATTATAGTAAAATAGAAGATTTAAAAAATAAAGAAATATATTTATTTCAGGTAGAAGATGATGTAAAAGAAGAAGTAGGTAGTAAATCATCTGCTACTTTTAAAACAACAGATAATCTAACTCAAATTGCAAAAGATTTGACCAATAGTAAAATAGAGGCTATTTTAGTAAGTTCCTCACAATATGGTATATTATCAGATGAAATTGAAAAATTTAAAGAAAATACAAAAATTATTTACACAGCAACACATAAAATTGTAAAAACAGCAGAAGTAGAAAAAGAAGACACAAAATATAATGTAGAAAATGGAATATTTAATATCTATATTAGTGGAATTGATACATCTGGAAGAATTAGTAATGTATCAAGAAGTGATGCTAATATTTTAGTTACTATTAATACAAAAACACATGAAGTATTACTAACATCTATTCCAAGAGATTACTACGTAACTTTGCATAGTAAAAAAGCAAAAGATAAATTAACACACTCTGGAATATATGGAATTAGTGAAACAGTTACTACAGTAGAAGATTTGTTAGATATTGACATTAATTATTATGTAAGAGTAAACTTCACAACAGTTATAAAATTAGTAGATACATTAGGTGGAATTGATGTATATTCAGATTACACATTTACTACAACAGAAGGACATCATTTTAATAAAGGAAAAAATCATATTAATGGAACACAAGCTTTAGCATTTAGTAGAGAAAGATATGCTTTTACAGCTGGAGATAATCAAAGAGTAAAAAATCAGCAACATGTAATAGAAGCTATTATCAATAAAGTATTAGATAGTAATACCATATTAACTAAATATACAAGTATCCTAAATTCATTAGAGGGAAGTTTCCAAACTAATATTGACCAAAAAGATATTAGCAAACTAGTAAAAGAGCAATTACAAACTATGCCATCATGGAAAATCAAAACAAATAGTTTAACAGGAACAGGAGCATCTAACACTACTTATTCAGCAGGAAGCCAAAAATTGTATGTTATGATACCAAATAGTGAATCAGTACAAAATGCAAAAAAACAAATAAAAAGTGTTATGGGAGAATAATGAAAAAAGAGATTCATTCGGGTACGTATAAAAAAGAACAACAATAAACTAAAGATTACAAGGGAGGAGAAAATGAAACAAAACATTCTAAGAATTATATTTTTACTTTTGTTAGTAACAACCTTTGTTACCATATTTCACTTCTCCTCACAAATAGGAGAAACATCAGATGAGGTTAGTAGAGGAGTATTACGAAAATTAATTGATACCTTTCCTTATACAAAAGGTTTAAGTGAAGAAACAAAACTAAAACTAGTAGAACATGGAAACCCGATTATTCGAAAATTAGCTCATTTTTCAATTTATGCTTTAGTAGGTGTTTGGATAATGTCTTTTATGAGTACTTTTCAAACTAGATTGTATAAAAAATGGATACTTAGTATGTTAGTAGGTGTGAGTTATGCAGGTTTAGATGAATACCATCAAGGATTTGTAGCAGATAGAGGACCAAGCCTTGTAGATGTTGGAATTGATAGTTTAGGAGTATTAACAGGTATTTTTATTGTTTTAATTATCATTTCAGTTTATAAGGCATTAAAGAGTGATAAAAAAGTAAAAGTGATAGAATAATAAAGTGATAAGATAGAATAAAAATGATACAAAGTTTTTATTCTATTTTTTGTGTGTAACCAAAGATGGCTTTTTTTCTAGGACACTTTAGTTGTTTGATAAAAGCCAACATTTGTCATATTATGTAGAAACTTGTCTATCGATATTTGTTGAAAAATAGGCGTAAACAAAGTAATATATTTTTATATTTTAATTCTAACTAATTTTTTTAAAAATTCTAAAAATTCCAGGAAAAAATCAAATAAATAATATTGACATATGATAACAAAAGTGTTATCGTAAATATGAAAAGCAGGAGCAATTGTATGTAACAAATAGAAATTTATAAAAATAAAAATGGAGAAAGTGAGATAGAAGACTATATTCAAAATTTAAGAAGAAATCAAAATAAGAACAATAATATTAAGTTTACAAAAATAATAGCTTACATAAGAATGTTAATAGAAAATGGATTGGCATTAGGAATTCCATATGTTAAACATCTTGAAGGAGAAATATGGGAGTTAAGACCATTACGCAATAGATTTTGTTTGCCTACATTAAAAACGATAAGTTTGTATTATTAAATATGTTTGTAAAAAAGACGCAAAAAACACCTAAAAAAGAAATAGAAAAGGCAAAGAGATTATTAAAAGATTATATAGATAGGAGTAGGTAAAAATGAGTGAGAAGTTTACTAAGTGGGAAGAGTTTGAAAAGGAATTAAATCTTACACCAGAAGAAGAACAACAAATAAGACTTGAAATGGATGTTATCAAAGCAACAATTGAAGCTAGAAAAAAGAATAAACTTACTCAAAGAGAATTAAGTAAGAAAAGTGGAGTAAAACAGCCCGTTATTGCCAGAATAGAAAAATGTATTAATTCTCCACAAACAAATACATTAATAAAGCTATTATATCCAATGGGTTATACTTTAAGAGTAGTTCCATTAGAAGAGAAGAAATAACTAAAAAATATACATTTCCAATTAAAGAATGAATAGAATGAGCAATATAGTACAAAATAAAGTAAACGTAAAAAAATTACGGTCTATATTGACTGGAAAATAAAGGAGATGTATAATATGAACAGAGGTGATTACATGTTAACAAAATTTTCAGTAACCAATTTTAAAAACTTTAAAGATAAATTAACAATTGATTTTGAAGATAAACATGATTATAAATTTAATGAAATAGCTACGAAACAAGGTGTTATAAGTAAAAGTATTGTATTTGGAAAAAATGGCTCAGGAAAAAGTAATTTAGGATATGCTTTATTTGATATTGTGACTACTACAACAGATTTACATGCATCTCGTAGAATGTACGAAACAAATAGTTTCATAAATGCTGATAGTAAGCAAGAATTTGCAGAATTTAATTATGAATTTAAATTTGGAAATGATATTGTAAAATATAATTATAAAAAAATAGAGCCAAAAGTTTTAGTATATGAAGAATTAATCATTAATGATAATAAAATTTATGAATTTGATTTTCAAAAAAGAAAGGGAAATTTTGAAAATTTAAAACTAATAAGTGCTGAAACCTTAAATTTAGATATACAAAATATCAATATTGCTATTTTGAAATTTATTATTAATAATACAATACAAAAAGAAGGCTCCATTATTAAATTACTTTTAGATTATATTACCCATATGCTATGGTTTAAATCGCTAGAGGAGACTGCCTATATAGGATTAACTAATGAAATTATAGAATTAAACGAGTGGATTATTAAGGAAAATTTAATTACAGAATTCGAACAGTTTTTAAAGGATATGGCAAGTTTAAAGATAAAGTTAAAGAAGGTACAAGTAGCTGATAAAAATATTTTGTTAGATATTCATGAAAATAAACCATTATTTTTTAGTAATACAGCATCATCTGGAACAACTTCATTGCAACTATTTTTTTATTGGAGTAAAAAATTTGAAGAAGTATCTTTCTTATTTATTGATGAATTTGATGCATTTTATCATTTTGAACTATCACGAAATATCATAGAATTTATTTTACAATATAAAAATATGCAAGCTATGTTAACATCACATAATACGTATATAGCAAGCAATGAACTATTACGACCAGACTGTTATTTTATTTTAAAAGATGGAAAATTAAAAACTTTTGTAGATAGTACAGATAGAGAATTACGAGAAGGACACAATATAGAAAAAATGCTAAGAGAAGGAGAATTTGATGAATAATATACTATTCATTACAGAAGGCCCAGTTGATGAAAAAGATTTTTTAGAAAAGATGTACGAAATATTCTATCCAGGTAAAGACTATAATATTTATCCATATGAAACAAAAATTCATACTTTAACAGCTAGCCTGTTTCAAGAAGATAAATTAGACGAAAATTTAGATATAAGGCTAACTTTAAAAGCATTAGAAAAGGATGAAAAGAAAAAAGCAATTTTAAGCCAAAAGTATACAGATATTTTTTTAGTATTTGATTTAGATCCTCATGACAAACAAGCAGACTTTGAAAAAATTAAAAAGCTTGTTGAATATTTTGATGACTCATCTGATAAAGGTAAATTGTACATCAATTATCCAATGATGCAATCGTATAAGCATTTACAAAAAATGCCAGATGATAAATTTAAGGATAGAAAAATAGAAATAGAATCATTAACAAAATATAAAGAAATAGTAGCAAGGGAAAGTAGTTATATTCAATTAAAGCGATATAATTATCCAATTTTTATGAGTATTATTGCACATCATATAAAAAAAGCAAATTTCATTTTGAATAATCAATATAGTTTGCCAACTAGTAAAGAATTTGTTAAATGGGATTATGCACAAATATATGATAAACAAATTCAACTGATAGAAAGTCAAAAGCAAGTATATATTTTAAATACTTTTCTATTTCATATTATAGAGTATAAGCCAAAACAATTATTAGAGCAATTAAATAGCAAAAAAGATAAATTTTTAATATAAAGTAGATGAAACACAGAAAGGAAAATCAAAGTGGTTAGAAAAATAGTACATAGCTTATTATACTTATTTTGTATAATCGTATTTAGAGTAAAAAAAGTAGGAGAAAAAAATGTACCAAAACAGGGGGCATATATCATGTGTGCTAACCATGTTTCCAATTGGGATCCACCTATATTAGTAGCAGCAACCAAAAGAAAGCTATATGTTATGGCAAAAGCAGAACTATTCAAAAACAATTTTATAAAATGGATAGCCAAAGAATGTTGTGTATTTCCAGTTAAAAGAGGAAAAATGGATATGGAAGCCATGAAGTTTTCGTTGAAAATATTAAAAGAAGGCGAAATATTAATGCTATTTCCAGAAGGTACTAGAAAAGGAATGGAAAAAAACGGAAAAGCACAAAATGGAGCAGCTTTTATGGCTCTAAGAACAGGAGTGCCAGTTATTCCAGTAGGAATACAAGGAGAAATGAAACCATTTCATAAAGTAAAACTAAATTATGGTAAGCCATTAGATTTTACCAAATATCAAACTAATAAGCCAGAAAAAGAACTTTTAGATAAAGTAAGTAAAGAAATCATGGATAATATTATTATGTTGACAAAAGAAGAAATTTAGAATATAATAGTAATGTTATTTTTAGAGAAAAAGAAGTGATATAAAAACTAATATAAAGCATTAAATTATTTTTTGATTTTAAAATTTTTGTTTTTACAATAGCCAAAGTTTAATACTTATTAAAGTATTAAACTAAAGTTATTTTCAATAGCTAAAAATAAAAAAGCAAAAAGTAATTAAATGCTTATAACTATGTAATTATAATAACTTCCTATTATAGATAAGGTAGTGTAAAGTAATCTATGAAAAAGTAGATTATGAAAATATTATCTAAAACTTAGAAAAAGTACATTGAAAAGT
>CAMTJT010000010.1 GCA_947073285.1 uncultured Clostridium sp.
CTATGTGGTTGGCGATATATACCTCCACTACGGACTTTCACCGATTAGTCAAACGACATGCCTGTCGTACTAAAATATCAAGAGGACTTTCATAGTCCTCCTCATCTTCTTTTGGTTTTCCTGCTCTCATCATTTCCGAAGCCATTGGAAAGTTTTGCTCATCTTCTGGAGCTTCATATTTCAAATAATAAAATAATGATGATAGAAGCATAGATGCAGAAATGTCCCAGAATGGATCTTGTGCTTGACTACCTTTTGGTGTTGTACTTTTAAAAAGATTTCCTACTAATTTTTGAATATCATTATCATCTTTTATATATACAAATGGATTATAACAATGACTTTTTTCTGTATTAACCAAATCTAAAACTCTTATTTTATAGCCTTTTTCTTTTAACAAATTTCCCGTATCTCTTAAAATCTCGCCGTTTTGGGTCAAGTATTACATAAGAGCAATTACATTGCATTACATTAGGTTTAGCATAAAATCTTGTTTTTCCTGCACCACTACCACCAATTACTAAAACATTCAAATTTCTTCTGTGTTTTCTTGCATTTAAACCTAGCAGAACATTTTGTGTTAGTATTTTGTTCTGGCTCTTTGGTAATTGCATATACTTTTTGTTTATTTGTTTTGCATTGCCCCATATTGCAGAGCCATATTCTTTACCTCTCCTATAATTTCTTCTACTAGACATATAAATTCCTATACCTAGTAAATATACAAATAAAAAAATAAGAACAGTTTTTAAGCTATTCTCACAAAATTCTATTTCAAATGGTGTATTCATTTTTTGAGGTAAAGTATTTATGATTTCCACTAATCCACCATTTATATTTGGTGCTATTAGTAGGGATAACCATATTACTGCAATTCCTCCTAAACAAGCTAAAACAATGTCTGCTGTTTTATCATTATCGTTCACACATTTCCCTTTCTTTTTTGAATTTAAACTTACATTTTTTCTTTGTTGGGGCTTTTATTACTTTTGTTAATATTTCAGTTATATACTCTGGATTTTGCTTTTCTTTTATCATATTATTTCTTTTTTCGTTTATAAGAGTTATAACTGTATTAAATTCGTATTGGTCTAATTCTACTACTCTTTCATTTCCCATTTTATTCTACCTTTCTTGTTCTTTATTTTTTCTTGATTTTGCTTCTTGTTCAAAATAACTGACAATTTTAGAATTTATTGTTGTAAAATTTGTTCTAATATCGTCTAATTCTACTCTTATGTCTTTTCCTTTTTCTTTGCTTGATAAGTCATTTGGTAGATTAGAAAAATCAAATTGTGAGGTTTCTAATCCATATTTTTTACATATCATATAAGAAATACAATAAGTTTTAAATTCTTTCATTTCTCCATTTTCAACCCCTTGCATTTCCATTCTTGCAATTTCTTGTATAACTGTTTTTAACAAATAGTCTGATTTTAAACCTCTACACATATATAGTTTATTTTCGTTCTCTACATACTCTGCACCTTTTTCTCCGTTTGGTAATACATCAACAACTTCCCTTTTTGCCTTACAATCTTTAAATAATGCTAACAATATATCTTTATCTGTATATTCTCTTTCTTCTGGTATAGGTGCATTAGTTTGTGATATATCGTATTCTTCTTTTGGATTATAATATACTTTTCCATTTGCCTTATTTGGCTCTAATATTGTTATTGATTTTGCATCTTGTATAAGTTCATAACCTCTATCAATCCAATCTTGTTTTTCTTTTATTTGCATAGCATTAGGCTCTGTTTCTAATATTAGCATACAATTTCCAACAGAATATTTTTCAAATCTACTTAATATATTCAAATATTGTGTAAATAAATTTCCATCTTTTGATAATTTAAAAGACATATCATCTATCTTTTTGTATGCCTCATTTCTTTTCCTATTTTGTTCTTTCCAATTATTATTTTTATTGTATGGCTTATTATAATTGTTATTTTTACTTTTGTTATTTGTTCCTAATAAATCTTCAACGATTTCATCCATTTTATTTGCTCCTCTCTCTAATTCTATTTCTTTTTCTTCTTTTCTTCCTATTGTTTTGTGTTTCTAAATGTTTAGGCTCTTTAAAGTGTTTTCCTTTGTTCCTTTCATTTTCTTGCTTTAGATGTTTTTGCTCTTGTTTTTCTTTTATTACCGTATTTCCTGTTGCAACTGTTTTTTCTTTTGCAATTTCATTTTCTTCTTTTTCTTTTAATTCATTAGTAATTTGCTCTAGTTCCTTTTTTACTGACTTTTTCCCATTATTATATAAATTATCGTTTTCTAATTTGTTCTTGGTATTTAAGGAACTCTCTAACTGATTGTTTTCTTCCGTTTTTTCATTACTGGGAGAATATTCTTGCATAACTTCTGTTTGTTCTAGTTCCTCTGGCTCTGCTAATAATTCATCAACCATTTTTTCATCTTCGCTTTTTTCTTCTATTGCTTTTGCCTTTTCTTCTTTTTCCTTTTCTATTTCGTGTTGTATTGTAGCTATATCTGTAAAATTAAATCTCTCTGCAATTCTGTCAACTTTTGAAGCATCTTCTTGTCTGACCATAATATCAACAAGTCCGTCAATTTTTTCATTCTTTTTATCTGCTAATACACAATATAGAACTCCATATTTTTTTGCTTCTTGCGAAAACTTTTTCAAATCTTCTGACCTTATTGTAAATATTTTTAGTTCTTTACCAGTTTTTAGCATATTAGTAAGTCTTGTTTTTCCTTTTGTTTGCTTATTATCTTTTGATAATGCAATAAGAAATGTTATAAGATTTTTTGACCCCTCTCCTGCAATTTTTAAAGTAAACCCTACACCATCTAAATAAATTTTTATAAGTTCTTCAGCTGAATCTGATGAGTTCATTGTTTTTCTCCTTTCCTTTTTGATTTTCTTTTTCCTTTTCTTGCATATATTCCATACTTTCCTTTATCTTTTGTTTTCTTTCTTCAATATCTTGGCAATATCCCACCTCCTTTTTTAGTGTAAAAATACTATTTGATAACTGTAGAATTTCATCACACAATTTTTGTCTTTCATCTGCATTAGTAGTTTTTTGTCTTTTTCTTCTTAAAATTGTTCTTGTGTGCATTTGGTCATTCATTTTATCAATAGTTTGTTTTTTATATAAATAAAGTTCCTCCGTAGATTTTATATTATTTCTACAAAGGAACTTAATTTCATTAGATATTGTATCCATTTTCTTGATGTCTTTTCTCATATCTTGTGATATTTTAACTTTATTTCTATTATTAGGAAATTTTTTTAACAAATAACAATAGTATAAATATAGTCTGTATAAACTCCCTCTTTCTTTATTCAAATTGTATTTATTTTTTGAATAATATCTTTTTACTTTTGATCTTGCTTCTGGAAATGGTACTCTTGGAACTTGTGAATTTAATATTCTATCTTCAATATTTGATATAGAATATTCTTCGCCAAAATTTCTTTCAATTCTTATATTTCTTTTATATGGTGGTCTGCATACACTTATTTTATTTGCTCTTATTGTAATTGTATATCCCATATCTTCTAAAATCTTTTCAAAATTTTTATAAGAATATGCTTGTGATATTGCATAATCAATATCTTCTTTTGCATTAGTATAATAATCTGACTTTTGAATATATGAAGTATAATATTTTGTATAATCTATCTTGTGCCTACCACACGGCTTTTCTTCAAGTACACTTAATCCATACTCTTTGCATAGATCGTCTGATGTTTTTCTCATTAGTGCATAATTCTCTCTTGTATTCCTATATTTTCTTCCATCAACAAATGAAACAGAATTTAATAGAAAATGATTATGCAAATGATTAGTATTAAGATGTGTTGAAACTACAATCTCATATTTATCTCCCCAAAGTTCTTCTGCAAGTTTTACTCCAATTTCGTGTGCAACTTTTGCTGTTACCTCTCCCTCTGCAAATGATTGAAATCCGTGATATGCAAGTACACCTTTTGTTTTTCCATATCTTTTTTTAGTATATATCATATCTCGTAGTGTATTATCTTCACTACAATTTATTCCAGTTACATATAATTGTTTCTCTGTTTTAAAATCTGCTTTTGTATATTCAATAGCATTGTGTAAATCTTTATACCAGTTTTTATTTTCTGTTTTCTCTGGATTAGTCGTATATTTTATAACTTTATCAAGTCTATTTTCAACTTTCCACAAACTTGTTGTTGCCACATTTACCACAACCTTTCCCTTATCAATGTTCTATACTCTTGCCATTTTTTAATTTCAGCTTGTAAAATTCTTTCATCATAAGACTTATTCCAATATGAACTTCTTTCCAATTCATTTAATACTCTTATGAAATCATTTAATGGTTTTATTATTGTATCGTAAACAGTTTTATCTGGTCTTTCTTTTATTTCACATCCTAAAGCAGATTCTCTCATAAAATCAGAAACAGTTTTACCTGTTTTATTTGCTTTTGATTTTATTTTTTCTAGCTCTGTTGGATTAACTCTTATTCGTAGCATAAAATCTCTTGTTTCTTCTTTCAATTTTCTGCTCCTTTCTTTATTCTTTTAATGGGGATTGGGGCATTGCCCCATAATTTAACAAATGTAGCCACATTTGTCTTGCTTGTTAGGACAATAAATCTTTATCTACAATAATACAATTTTCACATTTTTCACATACAATTTCATCATATTCTTTAGGTAAATCGTCTTCAATTTCTGTTTCACTTTCTTCGTCAAGTTCTTCATCATCTTCATTGCAATCTTCTATATAACTTTCAACAATATCTTCTTTTATTTGTTTGATTATTTTGCTAATTAGCTTATTCAATTCTTGCTCATTTTTTATAGAAATCTGCTCTGTTTTTTCTTCATTTTCTTTGCTAAAATCATTTGAAATTTCATCTAGTTTTATTTCATAAACTTGATTATTTTTGTCTAAATTTTTGAATAAATATTCTTCATTTGTACTTAATAATTCAATAGCATTTTCCAATGCTTCTTGTTTATTTTTAGCCTTTATTTCTATTTCCTTTTCTGCTACTTTTTTTATTATAAACTTAAAATTTTTCATAACTTTATCTATTCCTTTCTGTTTCTTTTTTTTTATTATTTTCTTGTTGTTTTAGTCCTAAAACTCTGCATAAATATTCATTATAATCTTTACCGAATTTTAGGAGTTTTATCTATAATTTCATACTTGTCTGAAAGAATAGTTTGTAATGCTTTTGTTGCATTTCTTCCTGCTTCATCATTGTCTAAACATAGTACAATCTTTTTAATTTCTGGGTGTTTATCTAAATATTTTTTTATTGCAATTGGTACTTTACTTTCTTCAATTACTTTTGCAGGTTGATAAACTCCTGCAAGAGAAATCATTGTTTTATCTTCCCAATTTTGTCCATATAATTTAAAAAAGGAAGCAAAAGATAATAAATCTATTGCTCCCTCAAATATATAAATTGTATCTGTTTTTATATTAGATTCTAACCTAAAAGAATAATTTTTGCTACTGCCTGTTGCATCATTTTTAAACTTACTATTGTTTGTTGCTCTACACCCTGCATACTTTGCATTTCCAAACTCATCATAACCGACAAATACAACATTATGATAGTTTTTTTCTTCATAAATCAAATGTTTTTCAATACATTTTTGTAATATTTCTTGGTCAATTCCTCTTGATTTTAGATATTGTTTTGCTCTGTTTTCGTTGTTATTTCTCTCTGGTAAAATCAAGTGTCTTTCTATTGCTTTTTCTTGTGTTTGTATAATAATTGGTGTTTTCATATTCATTCTGTCTGCAACAATTTTTGCTGATAAAGGGTATGGTATATTTTGCACTTTTTCCATATAATCTACTGCATTTTTTCCTCCTATACCTACAGAACACCAATTCCAATATCCATTAGAAATCTTTAAACTATCGTGTGTTTTAGTACACCATTGTGTTCTTGTTTCTCTTACAAGTTCTTGTGGCTCACAAGTTGCTAAATATGTTAATAAATCAACTTGTTTTGCTTTTGCAATTATATCTGGATGCACCCATATTCCCTTTTTTGACATAGGCTATCATCTACTTTCTTGCTTTTTTTGTTTATTTTCTTTTTCATACTCTGAAGTAATTACATCTATTGTATCAACTATTGTAGGATATATTGTTTCTCCTAATCTTCCGTCTGCATTTCGCCAATCTTCATAACATTCTGAAAGTAAACCATCTTGTTTAAGCATTGCCTTTATTTCTGTTTCATCTAAATTCATTTCTTTTATTTGTCCTATAATTTCATCTTTTACAGTTAATTCATAAGCACGATCTATAATTTTTTCTGGTGTGCATTTTTTTAATTCTTCAATCAATTCTTTATATTCTGAGTCTAATTTTTCTTCAAGTTCTTGCTTTAAATCTTCAATTTTTTCATCTATTTTTTGTTTATATTTTTCATCTTGTCTGGCTTCAATTCGTGCATCAATTTGCTCTCTTAAAGTTTCATTTTCTATTTCTTTTAACATTGTTTCTTGCACTTTTTCTGCATTATTTCCAAAGAAATATTTGTCCTTATAACTTGAAAAATATACTTTATAATCAAAGTTTTTCATCATTTGGTATAGTTCCATTTCTATTCCACTTGCCCACCATAAATCGTCTGTATTTTCAATTTTACTATAAGTCATACTTGGAATTTCATACTTTTTTATAAATATTTCGCCATTATTTTTTAACATTTCATCTTTTAAATCTTTATAAATTTGCTTAAAAATATCCTCTGTTTTCATACTATTTTTCACTCCTTTTACTAATTACCTTTCTTTGTCTTTTGTTTTATTTTTTTGCAGTTTTTCTTTATCAAATAAGTCTGGATTTTTCGTCATTTTTTCAAGTCTATACAGGTTATTGTCATTATTAAAATATACTGTATCTTTAATTGTTCCATATTTTTGATGCTTTAAAATTTGGTTATAAGTTAGAGTATCTTGTGTTCCTATAAAAACCCTTGTAGAGCCACTATTTCTTGCTAAATTCTTAAAAAATCCATTCAAATTTTCTATATTTTGATTAAACATTCTATTCGGAATATCTAATACCATTCTAATATTACACTTACAATCTGTTAAAATTGCAACGGAATATTCCTTTTCGTTTTGTATTTGTTTTATTAAAGCAACTAATTCCTCTCTATTAGAAATTTTTATATTATATAAAAAACCGTTTTCCTAAATCAAGGTGTTTAAGGGTATTTTTGCATAGTATTTGCATATTATCTACCCTTATTTGCTTGATTTTAAAGCATTTCACGGCATTTTTAAATCTTCTTAATTTTATCACATTTACAATTATTTTTCCACATATTTTAGAAAAATCTATTATAAAATGATGATGACTGGAAACATAGAAATATAATCTACACTTCCAGTCATCATTTAATTGATAATCTACAAATATTCTACTTTCAGACACTTCATTTTCCGTTTTAAGACGTTTTAATATCATAAACCTATACCGTATATAGTTCCTTTCATTAAATAGTTATCTCAGTACAAACTGATTATTTGTAAGTACCCTTACAATATCTGCTCCTAAATCTGCCCTTAATGTTTTAATAATTGTATTCAAATATACTGTTTCTTTCTCATATTTATTATAAAGAAATTCATTACAGTTATTTTTATGAGTTTCAATATAGAATTTTATTCTTTGTTGCATTTCATTTTCTTCGGGCATACTTTTAATGATTATTTCTGCAATATCTACTTTTCCATTTTTCATTGTTTTTTGCTCCTTTTTTAAAATTTAATTATATGAGGTCAATGGCTTCTATAAGTTTACTTATATGTAAGTGAGTGTATCTTTCATTTATTCCACTATCAGTTTTATGTCCTAATATGTATTTACGTGTAAGTTCTTCTACACCAGCATTTGCTAACATTGAATTTCCGTGTATGTCTGCACTCATGGGGAGTATGGTTCATATTTAACTGCTCCATAATCGGATTCCATATTTTATCTATATATTGTCTGTAAGATACTGGCTTTCCGTCCATTTCTATTAAGTACTTTGTTTCAGTATTATATCTATCTTGTATGAATTTTAATATTTTCTTGCTTATTGGTATTATTCTATCTTTTCCGTGCGTCTGTTTTACTACCATTTATCATATATCTTTCATCAAAATATATATTGTCTATTTTCTTTATCATTTCATTTATTCTCATACAACTAAAAATGAGTATTAGAACTGTATCTACATATTTTATTTTACCTACATTGTCGAATAATATTTGTATTTCTTCATCTGTAAATGGTATCTTCTTATGTTTTGGCTTATTTTTTCCTATATCTAAATCTTTACTTAAAACTTCTTTGACAAGTTCTTTTCTTTTACCATATTTATATAGCATATTGAATAAATTTCTAATTAAATATTTTATAGAGTAGTCTTTTCCCGAATTATCTATAACGTCTTGTAACATACCAAAAGTTATCTCTATAAATGGCACTTCATAAAGTTCTTTACAATACTTGTAGGCTGTTTTGTAACCACCAGTATTACTTATTTCTTTAAAATGCTTTTTGCTCCATTCTTCGTATAAATCTTTGAAAAGAACTGTTGCTTTGTCTAAATCTCTAGGGTTTCTTTTATTATCTATTAGAGCAGCTATTGCATCTTCTTTATTCTCAAACCAACCAATAGTATTATATAGTTGCTTTCCGTTGTCATCATAACCTATTGTAACTCTTGCTTGATATGGACGGCGTCTATTTCCACCATTTTTAACAACTCCACCTAACTTACTTGGTAATCTCATTTTTTACCACCCCAACCTTTTACAACTTGTCTTGCTATTGCTGGGTCAGTAATTATACCTAATTCTTCTGTTGTTCTTTCTATAAATTTTTCTGGTATTGGTTTATTTCTTTCTTGAAAAAACTTTACTGTATCTATATTGTATGTGTATTTATCGCTACCGTGGTAACTTAAAAGCTATACCATAATCCACAAGACCGTCTTTGTATTTTAACACGAATACTTTGTAAACTTTCTCCAGTTTCTTCTTGAACTTCTTTGACTGTCATGTTTCTTATTTTCATTTCCCATTTCCTCCTATTCCAGAGGGCAAAACTTGTTGTATTTATTTTTGAAAGTCGCTTGTTTCAATACTTTCCTCTATATATAGTATATACTAAAACATTTGTTTTGACTAGTCATTTACCATATGTTTTTCAAAAATTTTATAATTTTACCCTCTTAAAATACTTTGATTACTTTTATTTTTTATTTTTTGTATTAAATTCTTCTGTTATTTTTACTAATCTTTCAATTTGTTCTTCTACTGTTATATTAGTTTCTGCTTTTTCTTTTATCATACGTTCTAGTTCTGTTCTAACTATAAATGAAAGTGCTGATATTATCTCTCTATTAGTTCCTTTTTCTCTTAGTTCACAATAATTACTATCTATTTTTACCATGTTTATTGGGTATTCGGGGTTGTTCTCCAACATTTTTTGTATCTTCTCAAAGTCCCTTTGTTCTGCTTCTTTTCTCCATACTTCTTTTTGGTATATCATTTGCATTACTTCTGCTATATCATATATACTTGCTATCTCATCTTCTTTCATAAAACTACAAGTTAATTTATCTATTCTTGTTATATTTACTGGTACATCTAGTTTATTATTTAATTCTTGAATTTTTGACCAGTTTTTATCTGCTAGTTCTTCTTCATCAATTATTATTGATACCATTATTTTATTCAATTTTTCTGGCGATGCTTGGAATATTATTTTATTGTCAACACAGTCTATAACTATCCATTTATTTATTTCTGGAACTCTTTCTATTTTTATCCAATTATATCTTGTATATTTTAATCTTTTTTCTATTTCTATCAAGCATTGTTCTTGTTCTTCTGGTGGTATTTTATCTTCAATATTCAAAAATACCATATTTACTCCTAGTACTTTTGTTCCTTTTTCTATGTATGTATTCAATTCTTGTATAGCTGTTGCTATATCTCCCTCAAAGATTGTTGTTACCTCATCATTTATTCTACATTCATCTATATTTGTTCTTACTACATGAAGTCCACTACTAGAGTTTTGATTTTCAATTTTCTTTATTTCTTTATAGTTTCTGTCAGCTATTTCTTTTATTACTGCACTTATAATTTCATTTCTTGATTTTCCAGTTGTATCTGTTTCAAGTGCATTATTTATTGCTTGAATATCTTTTGAAGGATAGTGCATTTCATATATAAATTTATTTACCCATTTTTTAGTATCTTGAAATATACTTTCTTTAACAGTTTTTACTGCTAACTGCATTTCTTCATCTTCTAATTTAGGATTATAAAATGCTTGGTGTTGCTCTATTATATTCATTTTTCTTTCTCCTTTATTATGTACATCCTTATTAAAAAATTCTTTCTTATTCATATCTTTTTACCTCTTTCTTTAATTTTTATTTATTTTTTGTAATTTCTCTTATAGTGTCATATACTATTGCTGGTGTATTTTCAAATCTAAGTTGATTATTTCTTTTATCAATTATTTGCCACTCATCACGTTCAAATAATGCTTTTACTGTCATATAACTATATTGTGAGTTCTTTAGCATTGTTTGTAATTCTTCCAGTTTAACATTATTGTATAAAGTTTCTGTTGTTTCTTCTTGTGCAATGACAAGCATTTCAAAAATATGTTCAATTTCTTCTATTGGTATACGAACACACATTGCTTTTGAGGGGACTTCTCCAACAATTAGTACATAATCTTTATCTTCCTTTGAGAGTTTAGTTGCAGTTTTTACTACAAGTTCAGCTCTTTTTTGCATTTCCTTATCTTTAATGTACTTTATCATTATTCTTATAATTATTTCTTCTTTATTGTTTTTTGGTTCAGTT
This sequence comes from uncultured Clostridium sp., assembly GCA_947073285.1. Classification (GTDB taxonomy): domain Bacteria; phylum Bacillota; class Clostridia; order TANB77; family CAG-508; genus CAG-273. The sequence continues at coordinate 10,890 of CAMTJT010000010.1, forward strand.
ATTTTTGTTTTTAATTCACTTACTATTAACTTATGTTTCAGTTCTTTATTTTCCTTTAATAACATATCTATAAATTTTCTATCACCTTCCGACCATTGTTCATACTCTTTTTTCCAGTCCTCTAATCTTATAATTTCCGTTTCTAGTTCGGAAATATATTCTTCTTGATTTTCTGTTCTTTTTGGTATCATAATTATAAATTCCTTTCCAGAGGGCAAAATATATTTGTTACATTATGTTTTGCCCCCTTAACATTTAATATTGTTCTGCAACTCTTTTTCTTCTTCTTCTTTTTACTTTTCTTCCAACTTGTCTATTGTATCTATTTACAATTGCATTTAATTGAATTTCATATTGGTTATAATCATCTTTCATATTGCTTATAAACTCTTTTTCTGCTTGTGAAAGTTGTATATTTCTATCTTTTGCTAATTCGTTTATATTCCAATTAGTTTCCTTTACTAACAATAGCAAGTTTTCAAGAGTATCTGCTTTATTTTCAATATCTCTTTGTATGTCTAATTCCTCCTTTCTTTTTTCGACTGCAATTGCTTTCGTTGTTTTCATTAGGGCAAGTATCTCCTCAATGCTTTTATGTTTTAAAGGTAAAACCTTTTTTGTATTTTTGCATATTAGATTAAATTCGTTTTTATTATCTATTCTTTCAATTTCTGCAAGACTGTCAATATTCTTCTGTTTCATTATTTCTTGAACTTCTTGTAACTTTTGATTTATTTCCAGTTCTTTTTGGAGTTTCTGCTCTTGCTGATGAGCATATATACCTTTGATAATTATTCCTTTGTATCGTTTATGTATGGTATTTCTATACAGTTTTACTGTTCTTATATCTTTTACTTTTACATAACTTTCATAGCTTGTCCTTTGTAGTTCAACTTCTTTTCCATTAACTTTTTCTACTTGAACAGTTGCACTTTGATATTTTGGTAAAAAACCTTTTAGCTTTTCTTTTATTTCTGCATAAGTTAAATATTCTTTTCTTAAAGGTTTTATATCTCTGCTACAACTTAAAATATGTATATTTTTAGGGTAGAAACTGGTTTTATAACCGTTATAATGATATTCTGCTTTTTCCTCACGGTTTTCTTTTGTTAAATCTATTTGTTTGACAGTTCCATGCTTTTTCCAAAGTTTCTCTAATAATTCTTGTGATATTTCTAGTTTTGAATTGTCTTTTGTTTTTAACCAAAAATGACATATAGGTCGGTGCTTTCCATTATAAAGTAATATTCTTAAATACATTACTGGTTTGATTTCTTGTTTTAAATCTTCCAAAAATTCACTTAATATATTTGTTAATTGGTGTGTATCTTTTATCTTTGTGTTAAAATATAATTCAATTATTTTTTCCGTTTCGTTTCCCTCAAAATTGTTAAGGCAATATTGATTACTAATTTTTAAATTTTTATATGCTACTGATTTATTTTTAGTATCTTTTCGTTTATATTTTTCAACATTACCAGTTCTTGGGTTAAAATATTCATCTGCTGAAACCCTTTTATAATTCTTTAAAAAGTCTACTTTCTCACTTTTTCTTGTTATAATATCGACCTTTCTATTATTATCGTACCATGTTACCTCACATATATTGTTATCGCTTGGCTCTTCAAATAAATCTGATTTTTTATACATTTTCATTTCCTCCTATATTTTATTTGTGCTTTAAGCACTATTTATTATTTATCTTGGGGAATTAGGGAAGTTCTTTTTATATATTTCTTTTCTATAAAAAGATACTTTCAAAATATTTTTCCCCTAAATTCCCAAAGTTCTTAATCTTCCTTTATAGTTAATTCGTAATAGTCAGTACCAGACTTTCCTTTAACAATGCCAAAATCATTTACTAAAATATCTGTAATGCTATTAGGTCTTTCAGGCACAAGGTTATTTTCTTTACACCATTCTTTATATTTGTATTTAAAATATGATATGTTTGTTCTTTCTTTGCCTATTTCACAACACTCTTTTAAGAACAACGTTAGTGAATCGTTTTGAATTTCATAGTTAAAACGATTTTGTATAGTTCTTTTACTTTCTGTAATTTTGTAATTTCTCTTTATTAAATCTTGTAAGAATTGAACTGCAACTGATACAAGTACCTCTCTTTCTGCATATAAGTCATCTAATAAATTGGGGTTTTGTTTTTCTTTGGGTATTACATTATCACAAGAAAGTATCAAAAATCTCTCGTATACATGTTTACCACGGTCGCCACTAAAACTTGGTAACTTATTACAGTTAGACCATACCAAACCGTTAAATGTAGCAGTAAACGCATTTTCATATTTTAATTCCATATTTAAACTGTCGCCACCTGTTAATTGTTTTAAGATTTCAATGTCAGCTATTCTTGTAGCTTCCATATCTCCAGAGCCAATTAGTCTTTTACCATAAACTACACCTAAACCGAATTTACTGTTCATTTGATTAAAGCCTATTGTATGACAATTTTCTTCTCCTAAAAGTCGTTCTACTAATTTACGAAGTTGACTCTTTCCAGTATCTCCTGCACCATATAAAATTAGTAATTTCTTACACTTTGAACATTTTACATTGCTTATTACTAAACTTATAATTTCTAAAATTGTCCATATATCTTCTTGCTCTCCATTTGTAAGAGTATTTAAAAAATTCATTGTTACTGGTGCTTTTGCTAGTGGTAAATTAGGAGTATACTTGCATGGAATTTGTATCGTACATAAATCATCTGGACTATGTGGCGATAGCTTTCCAGTCTTAATATTCAATGTTCCATTTTTAAAGTTTATAATATCTTCATTAGCATTTAGTTCGCTTTCTTTTGTATTAGCATAATCAGTAATCAATTCTTTATATACTTTATCCCATTGACTAGAATTTCTAATTTTAACTGGTATAAAACTCTTTATACGTGCTTTGCAATCGCTTTCAGTCCATTTTTTATAATACCCGTCCTTATCATAATGATAAAGTATTATACCTTTTGAGTTTCCTAACTTTACAGATTTTATATGGTCGTTCTTTTTAAGATATAAATATAATTCTTGTGGTAGGACTTCGATTTTTCTTTCTTCTTTGCTTTTTTCTGCTAACCATGGGGGCAATTCTACTTCTTGTCCTTTTAAATATGCCTCATATAAATTGTCAATTCCTCCAGCAGTTTCCATTGTTAATTTTTCTGTATGTAATTCTTCGGGTAAGTTGGTTAATTCTTTTTGAGAATTGTTTTCTCCTATATTTTCTTTTTCTTCATTTTCATTTAACAAGTTTTCTTGTTCCATTTTTAATTCCTCCTAAAAAATATCTTTATATTTTTAAAACGCGTTTTTGTTTTTGGAAAGATAAATCGTTTTTCATCTTTCTAGTTATAATTTTCTCCGTTGAAAATTTTACTCTTTCTATGGGATAAAATTTATTTACTAGATGAGATAAAATTTATTTGTGTAAATTATTTATTCGTGATATACTGTTTTCATCTTTCTAGTTATAATATTAGACAAAGAAAATTATGGACTTTCTATGGGATAAAATTAATTTAGGAGATGAGATAAAATTATGATAAATTTAGACTCTTTAGGCATTATAGAAAATCTTGTTACTTTAGATATGGAATTTGAAATAACAAATATTGATGATATAAAGGAAGTTCAAGCAGTTTTTGAAACAATAAACACTAGAGGTTTTTTAGCGTCTAAAAATACCCCTAAACAACCAATACACTCTGCTGAAACTGTTGGAACTTTTTTACTTGAAATATTGAACAACTTTAATAAGATAAAAAAGAATATTTTGTGTAATTATATGAATTTGTCAAGTCAAGCAAAACAAGACTGGCAAAATAAAAATGCAGTTATTCAAGATAATTTAAAAAATGATTATGATAAATATATATCTGAAAGAAAAATATTAGATACAGAACTAAAAAATACTTGTTATTCTATTTTTGAAAGGGTATTACATGAATTTGAAAAGATAAATCCAAAGTTTAGCATTTTTAATCAATGGGCTTTAGATTACATGACTAAAGAAGAAACAAGATATAAAAAAGATATTGAAGAACTAAAATCAACAATTTATAAGTTAGAACATGGTTCTCCTTATGTTTTAAATGGTATTACTAAAGATATGCCCAAACGTCAAATTATGCTATGTAACCTATATCAGCAAACAATAGAGGACTTAAAAAAGAAAGATACTATTGATTATATGTTACAACAACTTGCAAAATCTGTTGCAGAATTTGTCAATGCTTTAGGAGAGGGAATAGATTTAATTAAAAAATCATTTATATATAATAGTGAAACTAGAAATAATAATTTTTCTGGTATTCAAGCATATATACCAACTGCAAGAATTGATTATAAAACTGATTGCTTTAAATTTCCAAGGCCTTATAAATATACTTATGAAATAAAATGTATAGAAGATTTCTTCAATGTTACAATATATCAAATATCACTTAATCATAAAGTTATATTGAAATGTAAAAATTGTAATGAATATTTTATCCCTAAAAGAACAGACCAAGTTTTTTGTACTAAAAAATGTAAAGAGAATTATATATATAAAAATATGCGTTTAGGAAGAGATAAAGAAAAAGTCAATTTATATTATGCAAAACTGCGTAAAAGATACAATAATAACCCTACTTACCATGAAGAACTTGAAAAACTTAAAAATCTATATCAAGACTGCAAGTCAAAACAACTAGATGATGAAGAAATAATGAAAATATTAACTAATTTTGAAGAAACTGTGAAATCTACTTATACTGTAAAACGTGGTAGACCGAAGAAACAATAAATGTGTGAAAAAATAGACAATTCGCTTTTTATAGTGAATTGCCTTTTAATTTTGATTATTTTTTCTTTTTGTCATCTTCGCTTGTATGTTCCTTAATAAATTTTATCACTTTTTCTACTTTATCATCTACATTATTTATTGCAGATTTCAACTGTTGCAATTCTCCACGTTGTGCCTTAACTTCATTTATCAAAGGAATTAAACTTTTGTAACGTGTAGACATATAATAAAATTCTCCCTCTAGGTCAGTATCTTCCTTTTTAATCATTTCTTCTTCTGTATTTTCATTGATTACTTTTAGCATAAAAATTCCCCTTTCTTGAAAATGTGTGTACTTAATGACTGTTTCTAACTGCTCGAAAAATCTCATTTTTCTTTTTTAGCCGTAATCAGTCATTTTTCATCACTCCTTTTTTATCTCCTATAATAATATTTTTACAATTTGTGATTTCTCATCATGCACTAGGTGGAGAATAGATAGATTACATTTAACGTGAAAAACTATTTTAAGCCTTTTTATTTTTTAAGTATATACTACTTCGCCTATAATCTTTTAAACGTTTACAGACTATCTTTACTTATAATTAGAGGTCTTAAAACTTAATGGGGGGAAAAGGGGAACTTTAAATTAAAAAATTTTTATAAAAAATAAAATATTTTCTTGAAATTGTAGAAACATTTGTTTTGTTGTAGTATAATATATTTAGTGAAAGTGCTGAAATATCAATGAAAGGAGATGATTAAATATGGAAAAAACGGAAATTGTAAAAAAGCTAAAGGCATTAAGTGAAAGAGGAATTGCTGGAGAAAAAGAAAATGCAACAAAACTACTTGAAAAGCTAATGAAGAAATATGGAATTACAGAAGAAGAAATAAAAAACGAAGAAACAAAAGTTGTAAATGTAGAATTAAGAACTGATGCAGAAAAAAGAATTTGCAGTCAGATTTTATATGCTTACTTCAATAATGCTACATTGTACAGACGTTTTGGAACTAAAATATCATTTTTCACTAACCTTACTAAAGCACAAGAAATTGAGTTTAAATATATGCTTTCCGTATATATCGACAGTTTTTATAAGGAACATGACGTATTCGTTAGTGCATTTATACAGAAGAATAAAATATTTCCAAAAGACGCACCTACAACAAATATAGATGAATTATCAGCAGAAGAAAAAGCAAAATCACTTAAAGCGTCTTTAATGACTCAAGGTATGGAATACACAGTAATAAGAAAATCGTTAGAAGAAACCACTACCACTAAAAAGAAAGAAAATGTTAAAAGTAGCAAAACTAAAGCTAACAAAAGCACAACTAAAAAATTAACAAAATAGAAAGGAGCAATTATATTGAGCAAGATTAGAATATTAGTAGTCGAACCATACAAAGCACCATATCAAATAAGAGTAGAGCATACATTGGAAAATTTACAAAAGGTTGTCGGTGGTTTAATTGAGTTTGTCGAGTTAGAACATAATGTAGATTTAATCTGTAATGAAGAAGGAAAGCTATTGAATTTACCACTTAATAGACAAATAGGAAATGATATTATACAAGGTACATTTTTTATAGCTGGTCAACATTATGGAGAAACAATTTCATTAAGTAAGAAACAAATTAAAAAGTATAAGAAAGTCTTTAGTTTAGATAAATGCAAACCTTTAACTACATATAGCTTAATGGTTGAACTTATGAAAGGTCTGTAAAGCATTAAAGCCTACATGAATATTTAACCTATATAGTATATACTTTTTCTTTGAAAAACCTTACATGACGTTTCTCACGTTAATTAAATAGTTCCTAGAACTTAAAACTAGGGACTTTTATAACAGATTATAATTCATAAAAGAAAAAGTCCAGTAACTTTTTTCATTACTGAACTTTGTTTTTATTATTTTATTTCATAAGTACCAGCCTTATCAAATATCATTTCCCCATCAAATAATGTTGTTTCTACTATCATTGTTGAAGTATTATCCATTGTTATTGTTACTTTTCTTTTTTCAGTCCTATCCTTATATGGACCTAAATCTAATGACTCATATCCCATAAAATATCCTGTTCCCTCAAGTAATGTTCTTGTCTCTTTAACATTACTTGGTATACTTTCTCCACCACTAAAATATTCATAAGTTTCAACACCTTGCATAGTATCTTCAACATATACATGTATAAAAATTGTAGGATATTTTTCTTTTATTTCTCGTGCTACTTCATTTTTAGCAATTAACTGTTCAAAATTTATATTTAAAGTTACCTTAAAATCATTTTTGAAAGTATCATCTTTTGCTTGGTTATTAGTATTAGAATTATTTGTTTGATTTTTATTATTGCTATTATTAGTGGTATTTTGATTTTTATTAGAATTATTTGATTGGCTATTATCAATATTTCCATTACCTCTTACTGCTAACCATTCTTTTTCAGTTATAAAAGTTAATAATGTCTCACTATTAAAATTATCTGTACTATTATAAAATGCTATCATTTGTTGCATTTGGTCATCAGTAGGCTCAAATTCTATGTTATAAGAGTCATACAAAACTGAAAGCATACCATTTATTTCACTAACTACATCAACATTACCTTTTTGTTTACTTAAATATACTTTGTATTGTTCTTCATTAAATGGAAAAATATTAATAATAATAGTTTCCATATCACTATTAATATCAAAAGCAAAAGTTACGTTCCCATTACTAACATAATTATTTTCGGATAGGCTCATATCATAATATATGTTTTTTGCTTTTTCATAATTAATTGAATTGTCAACAGCCATAAATACATAAAAAATATTATCTTCTGCTAATTTTGAAATATCTTTAGAATGTTCATCTATTGTATTTATTGCACTAATTTGAATTGAATTTATATAGTTACTTTCCTTACTTTCTGGTTGTACTGATATTGTAAAATATTTTATTAGTTCGTTTTGTTCATTATAAGTAACTTGATTAAGTTCATAATTTTGAGTTCCTACTGTTTTTACAAATTTAGTATCAATTTGTTCATTATCTAACAAGTTTTGATATTCACTAAAATTGTTTTGTAAAGTATATAAATATATTTTTTCAAATTGTTGGACATCAAAAGTAAATCTCATTCCTAAATTATTATTTGACTCTTCTGTAAGTGTAGTTGGTTGTATAATTGTATTTTCATCAGTTGTTGATAAATTTTCTTGTTTAGTATTATTTAAAAATAATACTGTAGCAACTAATATTCCTATAAAGCAAATAATAACAACAATTGCAATAACTTTTTTATTAATTTTTGAATTATTTTTATTCATCTTTAATTCCTTCTTTCATTTTTAAAGGTTACTTTATGCTTTATTTTTTATTCTTCTGTTGGTCTAATATTCCAATCATTATTATCTAAAAATGTTTTTATTACTGGATAAATATTTCCGTTTTTATAATCTTCTATATAACTATATGGTGATGATCCAAAAGTTTTTATTGTGTATGTACTACCATAAGGTAAATAAGTAAATTTACCATCTGTCGATACCTCTTGTAGAATAACTAAATAATCTGATTTAACTAATCCTCCATAAGAATTTTGAGCTTCTACTGATACATATACTAAACATCTACCATAATTATCTTCATCAACTTTTTCTGATTTTCCCCATATAGCTGTTGACGGTGCTTTTAATTGATTTGATATCAAAGTTTGTGCACAACCAATAACTGTATCTTTAGACGCTGGGCAATACTTATAGCCTTTTTCTTTTCTTTCTTGTTGCTTATCTTTCCATTTTTGCGACATTCCCCATATTCTAATTATTTCTCCCTTTTTAACAGTTTCTCCTTCTTGTATACTTGAATAATCTCTTGTTATTTTTTGTACTATTGAATCTGAGTTTTTACCATCTAAATCTGAAGGAGTGTTACTACACCTTTCAACCTTTAGTTCTAATTTTGATAATTCTTCTTCAGCTTCAACCATAGTTTTACCTATTACCTGAGGCAAAACTACCTCTTTACTTTTTTCTATTGCTAGTTGTTCTTGTTTCTTCTTTTCAGTAACTATACTTGTAATTCCTGCTATGCTTAGTATTATTATCATAACTATTGCAAATATTATCATTACTATTTTGCTCTGTTTTCTCTGTATTGCTTTAACTTCATCTTTGTTAATATCTTTCTTTTCTTTTTCCATTTTTAAATTCCCCCTTTTTCTCTATATTTAATTATATGACATTTTTCGACAAATAACAACATTTACAAATTTATTTATCTTTTTTCTTCTTAATATAATAGTATATTCCATAAGCTATAAGTCCTATAACCAATATTCCAACAAATATTAGGCAAGCCTTTTGTTCTTCTGGTGTCATTTCTGCCCATGATTTACCGTTCCCATGTAACCAATACATTTTAAAACCCCTTTCTAATATAAATTACTACTTTTTTACTTGTTTTAAGTATTTCTTGTCTAAGTTCTTTGCACCCCATAAATAACCTTTACACTTTGTGTTTAAACAACCCGTATGACCAGTCTTTGTATTTTCCCATATAATACGTCCACATCTCCAACAAGTTAAGGTTTTTGGTTGTTCTTTTGTTGTTTTATCTTTTGACATATTTTTCACCTCACATTCTATCATAAATTTTTGTTTCTGTAAATATCAATGACTATTTTTGTTTATTTTGTGAATACTATTAACCGGTAGTGATACTTACTAATTGATACAATTTCAACATAGGAGATGATGAAATATGGAGAAAAACGAAGATAACTCTAATATCTCAAAAATATTAGGTAAAAATATAAAACAAATTCGCACTTTGGAGGGCATATCACAAGAACAATTAGCTGAAAAGATAGGTAAATCTGCACACTTTATCAGTTTAATTGAACGTGGCGAAAGTGGTCTAAGTGTTGCAACTCTAATTGATATATGTAATGCTCTTAATACTGATACAAATTCAATTTTTGCTAGTCTTGTAAATTCTTCTATCTGCACAAACAACTTCTTGAATAAGTCCTTTGATACATTTGAAGATAAGGACAAAGATATGGTTTCATATTTAATTAACTACATTATCAATTCTAAAAAGTAATATAAAATGCAAAAAGAGATACTGCTCATAGTATCTCTTTAATCTTTGCTTATTGCTTCTATAAATAATAATCTAACTGCAAGTGAAAAGCCTTTGAAGAATAATTGCTTTCCTTCTTCATTTCCCATATCATAAATAAGGTCTTGCATTTTCTCTAACTCTTCACGGTTTTGTTCTCCTACTACTTGTAAAAATGTTTCAGTATCTGTAACTAATTGACTCTGCAATTCTTTATATTGTTGAGTAGGGGATAAATTGTTCATAATTTCTTCAAAAATTGCTGATAGAATTTCTTTCTTTTCCATTTGTAACACTCTCCTAGTAAAATATACCATATATATTATACTACAAGAACGGTTGTTTGTATATGATTACTGCAAAAAATGAATAAATATTTTTCTGTTGAGTTATTTATAATTATCTTTCTAGGGTAATTCTTTGTAGCCCTGCTATTCTTGCTCGATAATCTCGCAAGAATTATGCCCACTTCGTGTGCATATCGCAGGTTTTATTTTTCTTTTTGCAGTTGGAGTCGCTTATGGGCTTACGCCCAACGCTCCTCTTTATATAGTAATAATTTTAATTATTTATATTAGGGGAAAAAGGGGAAAAATTTTTGAAAACTTTTTTTACCTATATAAATATTTATTTTTCTTTTATTTAATTACTTTTATATTATTACTATTATTTATACTTAATACTACATTGATAACTATATTATAATATAGTTATCAATGTATAATGTATATATGTAATATATTTGAGATAGTGTTCAACTTCTAATATATATATTACACTAATTAACTTCAATATATATATATTATAAAAATATGTAATTTAAAGAATACAGAATATGGAATAGCATTTTATTTTTCAAAAATTTTTTCTATATAATTTTTCCCCAAAACCCCCAACTTATAATTCATATATTTTGAAAAATACTTTTTTAAAATTTTTCCCCAATTTACCCAACATTATTTTTATGATGAAATGTATTAACTTTAATTACTGTATAAGGAAAATGCCCCGACAACTACAAAGGGGCATTTTCCCAATTCTCCAATAATTAACTTACCTAGTTTCCGTTCTTACTTTAATGTAATAAACCAAAATGATGAGTGTATCATCTCATCTGCATATTATTTCATCAGTTGTGCATAGTTCGTGCATAGTTCGTTGTTGTTTTTATATGTTTTGTTACATTCTTATATAATCTTTCAAACTTAGTCTACAAGCCATTTTTTAGACTACTCTAAACTTGACAAAATTGATAGGTTTTTATATTATATAAAGAATTATCACTTAATTTTTCTTTAACACTTTTTATAGTATTGTTACTTAAAACTTTTTCTTTTGGCATTAAAATTAATCCCTTTGAATTTTCTTCAATAATTGAATATTTGTCTTTATTCCCCAATATAATATGACCCAAAAAACCATCAACATTTGCAACAAAATTGCGTGTTGTTTCCATATCATTTTGAGATGGTTTAGCAGAATCAGATGTGTGATTATGAGCTAAATAATATCCATCTGCTTTCAATCTATTCATTCTATTTTTCATTGTTTCATAAGTCCTAATAGGATTAAATTCAGAATATTTGTCTTTTGAAAAAAGCATTACCGCATCTGGTATTTTGCTAGTAATTGCTTCTTGACCTACTATCATATTATCTTTCATATAAAATATTCTAAATGTTTCATAACGCGAATCTCTAAATATATTACAAGTTTCAATTAAATCTTCTTTTCCTTGTATTTTTACTTTACTTAAATCTATATAACCTTTTTTGCCTACTTCTACATTTTCTAATTTGTTATAAATAATTTTTGCATTTCTGTCCAATATCTTTCTCCTTTCCAATAAAAAAAAAGCCTATAATTCTGGCTCATCTCTATCATAGTCTTTGTCCTTTTTTTCTTCCTGTTCTTCTTGTTCCTCATCATCTAGTATTTCCTTATCTTTTTCGTCTAAATTAAGAGAAATGTTGATTTCATCTAGTTCTTTCGTCAACTGTTTTAGTTCCTCCTCTTTATTAAATGGGGCTTTTACTTCTTCTTTTGCATTATTAAATTGTCTTTCTGTTTCTTGCAATTTTTCTCTTGCACTATCTAACTCTTTTACAATTCCATCAATAGCATTTTCAATTCTTGTAATATTTCCTCTTGCATCATCTCCTAAATCAATTGTATAGGTTTCTTTACCTTGCAAATGAAGAATAAATTTTTTGCTCCATCCATCTATTCCTAACAACATTTTAAGTCCTCTATGTTCTCCTATTAGTTCTAGTGTTGGGTTTTCTTTTTTCTTACAAATCTCTAATATTTCTTTACCTGCACTTTCTTTTGTATTATATGTTTTGTCATTCATAATCATAGTAGAAAATTTTTCTTCATTATCTATATGAGTATTTTCTTCTACAAGTTTTATATCACTTTCTATATTTGCAATTTTATCTTGTAACCTTTTTATTTCTACTGGATAATGCTTTACTATCATATCTTCAAGTGTATAAATTTGATTCAAGTGATTTTGCTTTAATAATTTTAATTTTGCAACTTTATTGTCTAACTCTGTTTTTCTAATTATTAACGGATTTCCTGCAGCTAAAGCTTTTATTTCTGCATACGAAAGTGCCTTATCGTCTATATCATCTGCAGAACGAACTATTGCTTTTGATGTCATTATTTGACTAATAAATTCTTGTTTTCTCTGTAACATCTGGTACATATAAGCATCAAATGTTTCCTCTGTTACATAGTTAAATATATCTATTTCGTCATTTTCATTTCCTTGTCTTACTCCTCTACCATCTTGTTGTTGTAAGTCAGATGGTCTATATGGTACATCTAAATGGTGTATTGCTTTTATTTTGTTTTGCACATTTGTACCTGCACCCATTTTTGCAGTTGACCCCATTAAAACTCTTATTTCTCCTGTTCTTACTTTTGCAAATAATTCTTTCTTTTTTGTTTCTGTATCTGCAGTATGAATAAAAACTATTTCATTTTCTGGTATTCCTTTTGCTATCAGTTTTCTTTTTAAATCTGTATAAACATCTGTGAATTGCCATTCTTTTAGTTTCCACACTCCATTTACATTTTCCATTTCAAAAGGATTTTCTTCACTACCTAATGGCTTTGGAGTAGATAAATCACAAAACACTAATTGAGTTGATTTCTTATCTTTGGTCTTTTCCCATATTTCATATACATTATTAGCACAAGCATTTACTTTGCTTCCCTCAAAATCTGGTAACATAGGATTAAGCATTCTTTGGTCAAGTGCTAATTTTCGACCTTCATTTGTAATCTTAAGCATATTATCTTCTTTAGGATTGACTTGCTTTTTTCTTATTCTTTCTGCTCTTTCTCCTAAACCTTTTACCATTGCTTTTTGTATATCACTTGGTTTTACAACTATTGTTTTACGATTTGCCTTTGGAACTGGCAATTTCAATGTTTCAGCAGTTTGTATATCTGCAATTTCCTTAAACATTGCCATTAATTCTGGTAGATTATAAAATTTTGCAAACCTTGTTTTGCTCCTATATCCGACTTCCGTGCGACATCAAGTTCCATTGCTGTTACTGTTTCTCCAAAAGTAGATGCCCAACTATCAAACTGTAATAAATTTGATTTTGCAAGAGTATTGTACTGTAAATACCTTTGCATAGTGTACATTTCTACCATTGAATTTGATATTGGTGTTCCTGTTGCAAATACAATTCCCCTGCCCCCAGTAAGTTCATCTAAATATTGACATTTCATAAATAAGTCAGAACTTTTTTGTGCTTCTGTTTGTGCTATTCCTCCAACATTTCTCATTTTAGTAAATAAAAATAAATTTTTAAAATAATGTGCTTCATCAATAAATATTCTATCGCACCCTAATTGTTCAAAAGTTACAATATTGTCTTTTCTGCTTTGGTCATTAAGTCTTTTTAGTTTTTCTTCTAGCTTTGTTTTACTCTTTTCTAATTGCTTTATAGAATAATACTCTCCGTTCATTATTTCTTAAATCATCAATACCTTTTAATAGGTCATTTATTTGCCTTTTCAATGCTTTTTCTTGTCTTTCCTTTGACATTGGGATTTTTTCAAATTGTGAGTGTCCTATAATTATTGCATCATATTCTCCTGTTGCAATTTTACTGCAAAATTTCTTACGATTATTTGTTGCAAAATCTTTTTTAGTTGCTACAAGAACATTTGCTGATGGATATAGTTGTAAAAATTCACTCGCAAATTGTTCAATAATGTGGTTTGGTACAACAAATAAAGACTTGCTACATAATCCAAGTCTTTTACTTTCCATTGCAGAAGCTACCATTTCAAATGTTTTTCCTGCTCCAACTTCGTGTGCTAACAATGTATTTCCACCATATAAAATGTGTGCGATTGCATCAATTTGATGTTTTCTTAAACTTATTTCTGGATTTATTCCACCAAATTGAATATATTGTCCGTCATACTCACGAGGTTTTATACTATTAAATTGTTCATTATAAATTTTTACTAATCTTTCTCTACGAGCTTGATCTTTCCATATCCACTCTACAAATTCTTCTTTTATCCTATCTTGTTTTGCCTGTGCTATTGCTGTTTCCTTTGCATTTAAAACTTTTTGTTCATTGCCGTGTTCATCTATAACTGTATCGTTAATCCTTATGTCTTTCAAATTTAATGTTGTTTCAATTATTTTATATGCGTTTGCTCTTGCCGTTCCATAAGTGCTATATGCTAAAACATTACCTTTATCTTCACTCTTTCCACTTATATTCCATTCAGAAGTATATTCAGAATAATGCACACTAATATTGCTTCTATTAGAGGATTGAGGTTTTAATAATTCAAACATAAATTGTTCTACCACATCTATTGGTATCCAAGTTGCTCCTAATCTTACACTTATTTCACTAGCTGACAAATCTTTTGGCTGTGCTTGTTCAAGTGCTTTTACATTTATTTCATATTGGCTATCATTTTTTGCAAATTCCTGTGCAATTTTTAATTTTTCTCTTACATTTCCGCTCAAATATTCATCTGTAGTAACATAGTTTTCTTGCATAGGTTCTTTATATATACTTCCCTCAAGGTCTTTTACAAGTTCTTGCTCTGTTTTTCCTGTAAGATTGCACATATATTCTATATCAACTTTTGCTTTTTCTGATATAGAAACAATTAAGGCATCTACACTATTGTTTACTTCTGATACTGCCTTGTGAGGTTTTATTGTTCTTTTAGTAAACATATCTGCTTTTCTTACAAATTGTTTATTCTCGTTAATAATTTCAAGTGAGCATAATAAATAATAACTACTATCTTCATTAAATGCTTTTTCATTTGCCCTACTATTTATTATTCCATAAGTTTTTGTAAAACTATCATATAGGCTATTTAATTTTAATTGCTCTTGTTTTATCTCATCTTCGGAAGCATTATCTGTTTGTAATTCTATTAGGTTTCTTACACAATCTCTAATGGCTATCATACCTTTTATTCTGCTTATTGTAGTCAATGGTAGTTCTTGTAAATACATTCTGCTATTTTCTCTATAATATATTTGATTATCTACTATGGTATAGGAGAAATTTCTTACACCTGCATCTGCAGGAATACTCGTTTCCTCCTCATCTTCTATATCTAGTTGATAATCTTCTATTTCAGAGTTTATATTTATTATTGCTTGACTTAACAAGTTCTCTAATGGAATTTCATAAGGGCTACAAGTGTCAATAGGTCTTCCATATTGACCTTTATCTCTTTTCATTTCTCCTAATATCATTTCTGGATGTTCTACAAAGTATTTATTCATTCTAAATCCATCTTCATTTTCTGCAATTTCTACCCAATCATCTTCAATATCAACAATCTTATCTCTTTTCTTTAAGAATATAATATCAGATGTTACTTCTGTTCCTGCATTTTTCTTAAATGTATTGTTTGGTAATCTAATTGCACCTATAAGTTCTGCTCTTTGTGAAATATATCGCCTTACATCTTCATTTTCTTTATCCATTGTTCCTTTACTTGTAATAAAAGCTATAACGCCATTTGGTCTTACTTTATCAAGAGTCTTTGCAAAAAAGTAATCGTGCAAAAGGAATTTATGCTTGTCATATCTTTTGTCAAAAGGTTTGTCCTCTCCAAAAGGTACATTTCCAACTGCTACATCAAAAAATGAGTCTGGCAATTCAACATCTTGAAATGCTTTTACTGCTATTGTATTTTTCTGATATAATTGTCTAGCAATTCTCCCAGATATTCCATCAATCTCAATTCCATATAATTTACATTGTTTCAAGCTATCTGGTAACATTCCCATAAAGTTGCCAACTCCGACAACTTGGCTCTAAAATATTTCCTTGTTTTAATCCCATTTTTTCAAGTGCTTCATATATTGCATTTATAACTATTGGTGGAGTATAGAAAGATGTTAATGTAGATGCTCTCGCTTTCTCATATTCTTTTTCAGTTAGTAATGAAAGAAGTTCTTTATATTCTTCTGACCAATTGTCTTTAGTTTTATTAAAAGCATCTGCAAGTCCTCCCCAACCAACATACTGTGCTAGTATTTCTTGTTCTTCTGTTGTGGCATATCTGTTTTCATCTTCACACTTTTTTAATATCTTTATTGCTTCTATATTTCTTTTATATTTTTCTTTTTGAGTTCCCTCTCCCAAACCATTATCAGTAATTTTATAGTTATTTCTATCTTTTAATGGGATTTCTGGGTGTAAATCAAAATACTCTATTTTATTTCTTCGTTTTCTTTTTATATGTGGCATTAGTTTCTTTTCAGTTTGTTCTAATTTTTCTGGAGCATTTTCTTCTACCTTGTCATCTTCTTGTACCCCTTTATTTCTTTCTTCTTGATAATTTTCAACTAATGCTTGTGCTAGATGTTTGAAATAATCAACAACATCTGCATTATGAAAATCTATTTTTACTATCATTTTTCTTATTTCTTCTTGTTCTTCTTTTGATGTTGCTTTTATATTTTCTATAACATTTCCTAACTCAAAATAATGAATTTCGCCATTTGATTCAATAGAAAAAATCTCATCAAGGTCAATTCCTTTTTCTTCAATAAAAGTATCTAACCATTCATCAAATGAACTGTCTTCTTTATTTTCTTCTATATCTTCTATTAGTGTATTTTCAATTATATCTTGTACTTTTCTTCTAGTTCTTACTTTGTCATTACCTGGATTTTCTTTTACCTTTCTATCAAATTCATTTCTATCCATTTCTTCAACAAGTATTGGAAAACTCATATCTCTCAATGCTACTCTATTAGTATCTATTGAACTAATTGAAAACTGTCTTGTACCTATATAAACTACATCTCCTACCTCATATTCATAATAAGGCAATCGTTTTTCTAATTCTGCAAGCAATTCTCTTGCTTCTACTGCTAATTCGCTATCATAATCTTCATCTTCATAACTTGCTTTTAAAAAATCTATATAATCTCTGATATTCAATTCATCATTTATATCTGCTCTTATTAGCTCTATATTATCTTCATCTGTATTTTCTGGTGGTACATTGTCCATATAAGCATACAAATCATAATCTTTTATAAATGAGTGCAATCTTTCAGCAAGTTTATATTCTTCGTCTTTTATTTGATTTTCTAATTCTGTACTTATTTTTGGTCTATCGTTTGCATCTACCCAATCGTAATACTCATCTTTTTCTATATCTGTCAAGTACCTTTCTGCACTTATAAGTTCTCTTATTCTTTTTTCAACTTGTATCCAAGTCAATCTCAACTTTGGTGCATTTTCTTTATGTGCAAAAGATAATACTATTCCTTTTGAACTATATTCTTCACATACTCCATTACCATCTGCACTTCTGCCACCTGTTCCATACTCATTTTTCAAAAAATCGGCATTTTCTTGGCTTGATAAACTTTTTGTAAATTGTTCATATATTCTAAACTTGCCCTCTGCAAAACCACTTCCCTCTTGTAAAACACTATCAATCATTTCTTGTGTAAAAGAAAAAACAGAAGTATTTTCTGCCTCTGCTATATTTTGTTTTTGTTCATTTTCAGTTAGTAAATTAAAATTATTTTCCAACTCTTTCACAGATAATATTGAAATAAAATTTTCTGTAATATCATTCCAATTTTTAAAACATTCTTCTGTTCTATTAAGATAATTACCTTTCCATAAATACAATCCATTTTGGTAACACTTATATCCAGTTCTTACATTATCTATTTCATATTCAGTATAAGCATTTCCCAATATCTTTATAATATATTCTTCAAGTTTTTCTCTATTATCTATATTTTTTTTAAAAAACTGTTCTACTTTTTCAAAATCTTTGATAATATTTGGTGCATTTTCTATAATTTTATTAACTGTTTCATCATCCCTAAATTCTTTTATATTAGAATTGTTGTTAATATCATAATAACCTAAATATAGATTAGTTCTCTCGTTACTTGTTCTTCTGCTATTAGTTTGTAGTTGTTCATTGCTTTTACCCAAGTCATTTGGTCTTTCGCTTTCAATTCTTCTGTTATCCCATCTTGTTTCGCCATTTTCTCTATTATCTGTGTTACCATTTTCGTTGCCATTTCTTGTATTTCTGTTAGATGTTTCGCTAATTGTTCGTTCATTAGTAGTATCGTATATTCGCCTTTCTTGTTCTTCTTTAGATAGTGTAACCTCATTGTTGCGAATTTCCCTGTTGGTAATTTTTCTTGTTTCATTGTTAGGTTGGGCATATTGTAGTCCCCTACTTTCGTGTATTCTAGTTCTATCATCTTCAATTCCTCCTTTGATTTTTTCTTTACTATTAGAATACTCCTCTTTTTCATTATTAACAAATGTGCGATTTTGATTTTTTTCATTTTTTTGCAAATTTATTACTGTCTTTGCAATTTCTCTTAACCCAATTTCTGCTATATCACTTATCGCAGTTCCAAGTAAAACAGTTAAATTGCTATTATCAAATTTTTTAATATAAGAAAATTCACTTTTTGCAATATATTTTTCTGGATCAATACCACATCTATTAAGCATCATATAAGCTACACTACCAAATGTTGTTTGATATACTAATGATTGTATTTCAGAATCAGATAAACTTTCTAACATAGTTCCAGTTTTATATTTTAATATTGATGACATATAGTCTTGTATATTATCCATTACCATATTATTTGCTGTTGTAATAATTGCATCTACAAAACTACTATTTTCACTTATATCTCCAAATTTTGCTTCTAAAGAGTCTATAATTTCACTCTCGTATTCTTGTTTTATGCTCCATAACTTATATGGTGTATTTTTATAATTATGAGTATCTGCTACATCAAAAACTAATCTAAATGGATATTTACTATTTTCATTTTTTGAGAATACAAATATATAATCTGCATCTTTATTAACCCATCTATGAACTTTCTCATTCCATTCTTCCATTTCTGCACAAGCAGTTGCATTTGGTCTTTGTGCAAAAATTAAAATTTGGTCATTAAAACTATACTTAAAGTTCCAAGAAGCAGTTTTTAAAAATGATAACCAGTTATCTTCACTTTTTGTTATATCATTTATTGTATCTTTATAAAGTTCTCGTGTTTCAACAATTTTTCCCATTTTGCACCTCCTTGTTATTAAGTTTCAAATAGAATTTTAAACCAACTTTTATCTTGTATCATTTCTTGTATTTTCCATATTATTTCTACATCTTTCATAGTTATTTTGTCTTGTTCTTTCAGTTTGTTAAGGTCTAATACTTTGATATTTAAGATTGCTTTTTCTCCTACAATGTTTATTTTTTCTAATTTCTTTATTTCTTTTTTCATTTGATTTATGCTATAAGTTGCCATTTTTACACCTACTTTCTTTAATTAAAGGTGGCCTTATAAAAGCCACCTTTACAATTTATCTATTTATTTTTTCTTTTCTTTAAAATTTCAACTACTGCTAAAATTGTTAATAAACTAATAGATGTTCCAAGTAAGCTAACCCATAGTATTGTATTTCTTTCATCTCCGTGTTTTTGGTGTTTCTATTTTTTGATTTTCAAATTCAAAACTATATACTTCATTATCTTTTTGAATTTCTACATTATCAACAAAAACCCCTTTGTCATTTATTTCTACTTTTGCAATTCTATTTGATAGTTCATAACCATTTGGAGATTTTAGTTCTTTTATATAAAATGTTCCATATCTTAAATCTTCAAAAGTAACAAAACCATCTTCCTTATTAGACTTTAATTCTTTTATCAATTTTGTACATTCTTCATCTTCATAAATTCCAAAAGTAAATTTTTCTTTTATTATTTCTTTTGTTTGGCTATCTATTTTTACAACTTTAATATCTGTTAAAATAGGCATATCTTTCATTTCAATTTTTTGTGTTTCTTTATCTTCTGTAACTGTGAAAGATATTTCTTCTGTAATTTCATATCCATAAGGAGCTGTCTTTTCAATTAGTTTATAATTTTTATTTTCTTCTAGTCCTGTAACTTTATGTGGCTCTTTTGTAGATGTCCACTCATCAATTACATTGCCATCTTCATCAACTACTTGTAATTCTGCTCCCTCTATTTCTTCGCCTGTAACTAGATCTGTTTTAATTATTTCAACAACTTTGTCTATCATTATAATTTCTTGTGTTTCTTTATCTGTTGTTACTATAAATTCAATATCAGTTGCCTTTACATATCCATCAACTACTTTTTCTTCGTGTAGGATATAGCTTTGTCCCTCAATTAAACCACTAACTTTGTGAGCTTCTGTTGTTGTTTCCCACTTATCCACTATATTCTTTGTTTTTGTACTTGTTATAGTTAATGTTGCACCCTCTATTGCATTTCCGTCTATATCTGTTTTTAGCACTTCTACAACCTTATCTACCATTGTTACTTTTTGAGTTTCTTTATCTAATGTTACTGTAAATTCTATTTCAGTTGAAATTACAAAACCATCTGGAGCATAATCTTCATATAGAGTATAGCTTTCTCCCTCTACTAAACCATTTATTCTATGTGGCTCTTTTGTAGATGTCCAACTATCAACTACTTTTCCGTCTTTATCTACAACCTTTAGTTCTGCTCCCTCTATTTCTTTTCCTCCAAAATCTTCTTTTGTCATTTCTACGATTTTGTCTATCATTGTAACTTTTTGAATATCTGCCGTGTTGTTAACTGTAAATTTAATTTCAGTTGCTTTTACATATCCATTTGGTGCTATTTCTTCTTTTAATGTGTAAGTCTCTCCTACTTTTAGCCCCTCTATTTTGTGTGTTTTTTCAGTAGATGTCCAACTATCAATTACTTCGTTGTTTTCATCTATAACTGATAATTTTGCACCAATTAACTCTTTTTCCCCAGTTATATCTGTTTTACTAATTTCTATACAAGTAGTTTCATTTTCAATATTCAAATTTACTGTATATACTTTTGTTTTTGTATCTTTTTGTTCAAATACAACTTCGTGTTCTGTTTGGTCTAATACTGCTCCATCTATTGTTGTTAATTCTTTCAAGTAGTATTTTCCCATAGGCAAATTTTCTACTGTCAATGTGCCATCTGCTTTTAAGTTGTATGTTCCTACTCTTTTATCTTTTTCGTATATAACACTTCCATCTGCATAGTCAATTACATTTTCTTTTGCTACTAATTCAAAAGATATTTGTGTAAAATCAATATCTTTTATCATAGTTTTATCTACATCTTCTCTTAAATTAACTTTTTTATTTAATTTCAAAGTTCCTGTTGGTTGCTCATTTTTAGCTGTAACTGTAATCCAAGCATCCCAATCTTTATCATAGTTTAGTGTAGAGTTTCTATTATCTACTTTAAAAATTAGTTCTTCATCTAATTGTAAAAAGCCTGTTGGATTTTTTATTTCAGTTAGTTTATATTTTCCTGCTTCTAATTTATTTTCAGTTCTTGCAATTCCCTCATTATTTGTAGTCCAAGATTTGAAATATTGATTTCCAACTTTACATTCTACTTGTTCCCATTTGTTTGTTTCTTCGTTTAATCTATATAATTCAAATGTTGCATTTGAATAAGTTACAAATTTTCCAGTTTTCTTATCTTGTTTTTGTAATTTGATATATGACTCAAAAGGTAAATCATTTTCTACAAGTTCTTTTACTGGTGTTTTGCTATCTCTATCAATAGTTACATAAAATTGTTCTACTGTTTCTATCTCTGGAGATGGTGTATAAGTTTCATTTACTGTATATTCCCCATAAGCAAGTAGTCCAGAAATTCCGTGTCCATCACTTCCAGTTCTAAAAATAGAATATTCATCACTTGCAAATTCACTTAAATGTTTTTTTGCTTCGTCAAAACTTCCATAAAAATCTACATATTTTGAAAGTATTGCTGTAAATTCTGCATTTGCTACTACTTCTGCCGTTGTATTATCGTTTGTTGTTACTTTTATAACTTCAAAAGGAGCTTTTTGTACTGTATTCTTAACTGTTCCTGCAATTTCTATTGTTTTTGTATTCATATCTCTATATAAAAATGTATAATCATATATATTTGTATCTTTCATATATCCAGTTGGTACTGTTGTTTCTTTTGCATAGTATTTTCCCATTGGTAATCCTTTTATCATATTTCCACTAACACTTATTTCAGCAGGTGTAGAATTATTTGTTATTTTTATACTTGCTATTCCATATTCATTGAAAGTAAATGTTGCAATTTGTTCATCTTTTGAAAAATAAGTTACTGTTCCTGCCACATTAGTTATTTTTTCTTTTGCATATAAAGTATATACTGTTCCTTTTAATGTTGCATCTCCGTGATGGCTCTTTTTATCTACTCTATTTTTATTTCCTGTATCTCTATCTGTTTTCTCAATAGTAAGATTTCCTGTTGGCTCATCATTTTCTACTGTAACACTTTCATAAATAACATTTGTATTTTGGTCTTTATATTTTAAAGTAACTGTCTTTTTTTCGGTATTTAATAAATAACCTGTTGGAACTTCTATTTCTTCAACAATATATTTTCCAAGTGGTAGTTCATCTTTATTTGCAATTCCTGTTCTATCTGTCGTAATTATTGCTACTGTTTCTCCTCTTGTATAATATTTTACTGTTTTTGCTACATTGTATATATCTTCATTTGCCTTTATTGTGAATTTTGCACCTTGTACTTTATCTCCATTTGAATTTGTTTTTTCTACTGTTATACTTCCAGTTGGCTCATTATTTACTATTGCTTGTTTTGTTGTTTGATTTGGTGTTATTGTTACTGTATAGGTTTCTGTATTTAATAAATAACCATTTGGACTAGATTTTTCTGTTATTGTATAATTTCCTTTTTTTAGTCTTTCTAGTGTTATTTTTCCACCTTTTACTTGCACATCTTGATTAAATCCATTTTCTCCTGTTACTGTAAAGATTGCACCATCAACTAAATCTCTATTTGTGTTTAGTTTGCTTAATTCTAATCTTCCATATTGGTCTATCTTTAAATCTAGTAGCATTGTTACTGGGTCATTATAGTTGAGTGTATATAATTGGTTTTGTACACCCTCTTTAAAAACAAAATAAACTGTACTGTCTTGATCTGCTGTTTCTTCCTTGATAATTCCCCAACTTTTCATTGTACTTTCTGATATTTTATAAGTTTCTTTTGTGCAACTCTCATCAACTGTAATACTTAATGTGTTTTGTCCTTTAGTATGTTGTATTCTTATTCCATCAACTGTTTTATCAAAATTCACATAGTCTTTTAATACATTGTTTGAATCTGTTATTGTTTTTGTTTCTCCAACTTCTAGTGTTATTGTATCATTTACAAAGCTAGGTTGTTTTTTCATATTTGCTATTTTTTCATTTATCGTTGCTTTAAATGAATTATATTGACTTTGTATGCTTGAAGCTTTAAATGTAGCATTACTTTGTCCTAACACTTCCCATATCATTTGTTGTGTGAATACATAGTCCATTTTTCTTGATTTCATACCCTCTGCCATTATTCCACCATCTACAACATAATCTCCATATTTTTCGTACCATCCAAAATAAGCAACTTTACAAGCTTCTTTCATTTTTGCTTCTGTTGGAACAGTATGTGTTGCTGTGTGTATTTCTCCAGTTACACAATCTACTCCGTGTTCACAACAGAATACTGTAAGTCTTTCTCCTGTTGTATAATTTACTAATCTTCTTATAAGCATTCCATTAGGTGATTCTGTATCTGTTGTAAAAACTTCTGATCCCCATTGTCCAGCTACCCATTTTCCTGTTCCAGAACTTGAAACTGCAAAAATAGGCTGTGCTGTACTAAATACCGTCATTGCTATAAATATAATTGCTAATATTTTTTTTAACTTATTTATTTGTCTTGTTTTTAACATTAAAATTTCCTCCTTTTAACAAAAAAAGAACAAGCCATTAACTTGTTCCAATTTATTATTTTATTTCCTTAATTCTTTTATCTATAATAAAAGTTTAGTGTCCATTTTTGACATTGTGGACAAGTCCATACCTCATAACCAGATGGACATTTCTTTAAATATTCTTCTTTAGTTATTTCATCATTTTCCCATTGTTTACCCCATTTTTCTATTTCTGCATTGTAATAATTATCTGCTTCTGTCTTTGTATTAAACCATTTACCAGTATTTCCACTTTTCATTTTATGATTATTTCCTACACATTCAGTTTTCTCTGCTACTTTTACTTCCTTTTCTGTGTAACTACTATTCTGTTGTGTATTTACTGTTGTTTTGTCTTTGTTGGTACTTGTATTATTTGCTTTTGATGTAATAGTTGTTGTTACTTGTTCTTTTTTCTCTGCTTTATTAGTTGTTGTTTGTTGTTTTACTGTATTTTTAGTTGTCTGATTTTGTGTTTCTTGTACTTTTGGAATTTCTATCTTTTCTTGTTCTAAATCTTCAACTTGATTTTGCGTTTCTGTATTTTCATATTCTTCAATTATTTTTTCAGTTGTTTTATTTTCTTCTTGAATTTGCTCAACAATATTCTGTTTCTCTACTACATTTTCAAAAACTGTTACCTTTTCTCCGTTTTCATCTACTACTCCATAATAACTAAAACTTGAAATCAATAAAATTATAATAACTATTAACTTTCTCATAAGCATTGTCCTCCTTTTTTGATTTTATTTTACAATGCCCTAGAGATTTCTTCAAATGTGAGATTTATAATTTTATATATATTTAATAATTTTTATATATTCTTTTTCAGTTAGTATAGCTAGTATTAGGGGGTGGATTGTAAGGAGGGGGAAAATTAAAAAAGTAGCTACAAATAGATTATACTTGTTGCTACATTACCTCTCATACTCATACTTTTTCTGTTTTTGCTTTTCAAGTTCTGCTACTTTCTTTACACAATGCACAATATAGTCTTGTTTTTCTTCTTGTGATTTATATTCATCTGGAATATATTTATCAACTTTATCTTCTGGTATTTTAAACTTTGGTATTTGATTTGGTTTTTCTTCATCCAATATATTATCAATTTCTTCCATTGTTAATTTTCCACTTTCACTCAACTTTCGCATTTTTATTGCTTGTGGGTGTGATGGAAATGCGTCTGTATATTCTATTGCATCAAATACTTCTTGTTGTTCTTCCTTTTTTAGATATGAAAGTTCAACAGCAGGTCTTAATTTCATTTTTCCCTCATCAACAATTTTTAATAACTCTGGTATTAGTTCAGTAAGTCTAACAAATCTTTGTATATTACTAGAACTTTCTCCCATTTCTTCTGCAATTATTTCTCTTGTAGTTTTACCTTGTAACTTCTGTTCCGTTGGGGCAGAAGTTAAATCATTTCTTTGTCCTTGTTTTTTCATTGCTTCTAATTTCATTTTAAAAGCAAATGCTTTTTCACTTGGTAATATTTGTTCTCTTTGATTGTTACTATCTACCATTGCTATTGTTGCTTCTTCATCTGTCATATCTCTTACTATTGCCTTTATTTCTGTTATTCCTGCTATTTGACAAGCTCTTTTTCTTCTGTGTCCAGAAATCATTTCGTAGCCACCATCTTTTTTTGGTCTTACTAATATTGGGTGTATAACTCCATATTCTTTTATTGTCTGTACCATTGAAAACATTTCGTCATCTTCTCTAACTTTGTATGGGTGATTAGGAAAATTTGTAATTTCACTTATTGGAATTACTTTTACATATTCTCTGTTTTTATTATCTCTTTCTTCTTGAGATAAAAACATATCATCTAATGTTACCTTTGGCAACTTCATTCTTTCCTCTTTCATTATCTGCTAACACCTCCTTTGCAAAATTAGTATAGGCTTGGGCTACCTTACTGTTCTTGTCATAAGCAAATATGCTTTTTCCTTTTGAGGTGGATTCTGCTGTTTTTATTGCACAAGGTATTTTAGTATCATATAACTTTACAATGTTTCCATATTGTTCTTGTATCTCTTGCTTTATTGTACTCGGCAATTTCGTTCTGTTATCTACTAATGTTAAAAGTATTCCACCAACTTTTAAATCTTGGTTTAGGTGTTTCTTTACTTTTGAAACTATATTGATTAAATTGCCCATACCTCTTGCCGACAGATATTGACTTTGAACTGGAATAATTACTTCATCTGCTGTTGCTAATGCGTTCATTGTTACCATATTAAGTGATGGCATACAATCAATTATAATGTAATCGTATATACTCTTTAGTTCACTCAAACAACTTTTTATTGCATATTCTCTACTGATAGCATTTGATAAATTTTCTCCTGTTACTGATAGATTAAGATTAGATGGAATTAAATCTACACCCTCTCCATTATGCAAAATTGCTTTTTCTGGTCTTATTTCTTCATCATCTATATACCTGTCAATTAAAGTAGAAAGAGTTTCTTCAACCTCGTTTTCATCAAACCCCATATATGTGGTTAGATTTGCTTGTGGATCTGCATCAACTACTAATACCTTTTTATTGTTATTTACTAATGCTACTCCTAGACTAAAAGCTGTTGTTGTTTTTCCTACTCCACCTTTTTGATTAGCTATTGCTATTGTCTTGCATTTTGCCATTTTCTTTGCCTCCTTTCTTTTAAATTTAGCCTTTAATCAATTTTTCAGTTAAAGGCTATGTAGTTTTTCATTAAATGAAAAAAAAGGCAAATTGACCTAAAATAATCAACTTGCCTTATATGTTTTCTTATAATTAAAGTATTCTGCTATCTTTATTCCTTGATTTTTTATATTTTTTGTCTATTTCATCTATTTGCTTATCTATTTGTTTTCTAAATTCTTCTGTTCCATATAAATATATTTGGTCAATCACTCCTTGCTTAACAATTAAATTTGCTCTTAATATTGAATCATTAAATTTATCTAAAAGATTTTTTATTTGTTCTACATTTACTATATTAGGAAATACTATTCTATCATTTTCTATTTTCCATTGTTCTTCTCTAATCAAATATCCTAAAAAACCTTTCTGTCCATCTTCATCATACTCGTGCAATTTTTCATAATTAAATAATCGCTTCACATCAAATTTTAATTCTTTCTTTTCTTCCATATTAGTTCCTCCTTTTCTTTTAGGTAGTATATTATTGTTTTATATTTTCTACAAATATGTGAATATTCTATCTTGCATCTCTATTTTTAGTATGCTTTTTTTCAAATTCTTTTCGTATTCTAGTATGAATTTTCATTGCACTTTCATCATCAAATTCCTTTTCTATTGATATTTTTCCTTTTTCTAAAAAATCTTTTGATAGAATAAACTCTCCTGTGTCTAAAAATTCATATCTTCCATCTTTATCTTTTCCTGCATACATTGCTGTTACTGGTATATTTTCACTTGCTGAAATAGGAATATTTACTGTTAAAAATGTTCCTACTTCTAATGTTTCTAAATAGTTAATTGCTTCATCTTCTTTCATAAACTACTCCTTTCTTTATTCCTTACATATTTCATTTTAGATAGACAAATTTTTTGAGCAAGAAAAAAGAACTGATATTCTAATCAGTTCAAATTTAATCAATTTTATACAAAATGTGTAATAACTCAATTTCATCAAATGCTTATTTTTCAATGGTTTGAATAGAGTTGTCTATAAATCCCACTATCCCAATTAATATTAGTTGAATTTTGTTGATAATTCATTTGATTTCCTTCCATTTATGTACTAATCTTATTTTAATTTATTACTGCTTAAACCTTTAGAATAGTTTAATTACAAAATAAACAGTAATTAATATGTTCTGTATTGATTTCTATCTGCTCTTTCATCTACTTTTCTATCAAATTGCTCATTTTTATAAAACCAATCTGTCTTTTTGTCAGTTGGATGTGCTTTTCTGTTTTTATCTAATAATACATCAAAAAATGCTGCAAATGGAATTACTACACCAATTAATGCTATAAATAAAGACATATAGCTATCAATACTAGCTGTTCCATCAATAAGTGGTGTAATATTTTGATATAAATAAATACCATAATATAAACCATGTGCCATTAAATAAATAGAAGCTGGTAATAATTTTCTCTTTACAATAAAACAAATACAGATAAAGGTAATAAATAATAATGCAATTTCCATTACCATATCCATAGGAGATGCTACTAACACCTTTCCCATTGAAAACATAACTGTTTCAACTACACGATATCCCCAAAACATAAATGCAAACATGGCAATTAGCCAACTTGATAAACTTTTCATTTGTACTTACTCCTCCTAACATATGTATGCCCAAATTTATCCCTATAAATTCTGCAAACATATTCTTTCTTAAATTTTAATCTATTTTTAGTATAGCACATCTTATTCCAATTTGCTATATTTTTAAGAAGAAATTATACAATAAAAATAACAGAAACTTTATTCAAAAGTTCCTGCTATCTCCTAATTGTATTGGAAAAACTGCTAAATTTTTCTATATTCAATTAAGTTAAATTTTTATATTTTCAAAATTAATCTACAAAATTAAATTCGTCTTCAAATTTATGTTTAAAAATTTCAAATACTCTGTTAAGTACTTCTTCATCATCTACACTAACATAAGATTCTTCATCTTCTGCTTCTGTGTCTTCTAATTTTAAAATAACTACTTCTCCTGGTTCTTCTGATTCTTCTTCTTCAACTGGTAAAAGTACTACATATTCTTCTCCTTCATACTCAATTAAATCTAAGAATTCAAAATCCACCTCGTTTCCATCTTCGTCATTTAAAACTAAAATGTTATCTAGTTCCTCTCCCTCATTCATGTTTTCTTGATTGTTCTTTACATCTTCACTCATTTTTCTTTTCTCCTTTCGTTTATTATATATATCATTATATTTCTACAATGTTAATATCTATATTTATTATTGACACTTTTTCTAAATATATACATCAATTAATTTTCACTTATATTTTTTTGTTTATTCATAAATGTTTCTAAAATATATACTGCTGAAATTGTATCTACTAGTTCTTTCTTTTTATTTTTATCAATATTTAAATAGTTCATTGTTTTATGGGCTGCAACAGTAGTTAACCTTTCATCAATTGTTTCTATTATAATTTTAGGAAATTTACATTTTAGTTTGTGAATAAATTTTTCTGTTACTTCTACTCTTTCAGTTTTAGTACCATTCATATTAATTGGCATACCGAATAACAAAAGTATCAATTTGATATTGTGCTAAAATTTCATCTAATCTTTTTAAAACTAATTTGTCATTTCCATTATGATGGATGGTTTCTAAGCCTTGTGCTGTAATACCTAATTTATCTGCTAGTGCTAGTCCTACTCTACTATCTCCATAGTCAATTCCTAATTTTCGCATTTTATTTAATCATCCAATCCAATATAATTTTTTACCATTTTTTCCAACAACTCATCTCTTTCTACTTGTCTAATTAAGTTTCTAGCATCATTATGACTTGTAATATAAGTTGGATCTCCTGATAAGATGTACCCTACAATTTGATTAATTGGGTTATATCCTTTTTCTTCTAAAGCATGATAAACTTGTTTTAAAATTTCTCTTGCTTTAATATTTTTATCTTTTTCTACTTTAAAGCTAACGGTTTCGTCAGGTATCATAAGTTACCTCCTATAAATAATTAATAGTATTTTCTTCTTTAGAAGCTCTATCTAAATATTCTTCTAATTTTTTAGTAAGACCTTCTAAAGCTGTTCCTTTATAATAAGTAGAAACTACTATATTAATTTTTGGTTTTACAAAAACTGGATTTTTATCTTGTTGTAGTTGCTCTATTGGAATTTTAATATCTTCCACCTTTTGTTTAACATCTTGCATAAAACTTGCTACTGCTTGCAATTCAATCCCAGAAAATACAATAGCAAATTTCGGTCCCATATATCTTACAAAAATATATTCATTTGATAAGTTTTCTTTTACCACTTGGCTTACTGCAGTTACTATTTGGTTACCTAACTGCCTACTGTATGTATCATTAATATGCTCTAAATTTGTAATTCTAAACAAGCATACAGTTGAAGTAGTGTATTGATCAATTGTTTTTTTACCTTCACCAAATAAATATTCAGCTGATTTTAAACTTGTAAATAAATCATCTCTAACAATATTTTCTATTACTTGTTGATTTTCTACTGTTTTTAATACTGATACAATATTATTTCTTACTACTTCTAGTATAGTGGTATCTATATTGTCAAACTCATGTGGTTGATTTCCTTCTATAATCCAATACCCTATATATACATTTTCTACATAGAGTGGGAAGAACATTGCTGATTTTGCTCTTCCAAACTCCATTTTTTGATAAGGAAGTCTTTCACCTTCTTTTTCAATAGTAACATATTTAGGGGTTGCTGTTTGAATGCTTTCTCTAAAAATATCTTCATTTTGCAAATTTCTTAGTGCATCCCAGTGTTTTGATTCCACATTTGATGCTTTTACTACATAATCAGTACCATTATAAATAACAATAGTAGAATATTTAATTTGATACCTTTCTATTAGAATTTCGTTGATTTTTTGAATTTTTTCATCAACAGAGGTAGCTGCACTAATTGTATTCATAAAATCTTGCAATACATTTAAGCTTGATATTTTTTGGTTTAGATTATGAAAGTTTTGTATCTTTTTGTTAATTGACATATTGTACACCATTAATAGTACAATAATTATTACCAATAATATGATTACTCCTAGTATCAAAAAATCACCTCTTTTTTGTATAATTCTAATAACTATTTTTCATTTTATTTAATGTGTCATTCATATTGCTAGAAAAGTTATTTTGTGGATTATAATTATTATAATTTTTAGTATTTCCTTTATTATTGATTAGAGGATATACCATATCACCTAAATTGTTTAAAATCGCCATAAAGTTTTTAGAATAGCCATTTAAACTAATTTTACAGTTAATTAGCCCTTCTAAATATTTAGCATAAGCTTGTTCTTCAAATGGAATACTGCAATGTAGCACTGTATCTTTATTAAATAGTTCTGTCATAAATGACATGGCTGGGTCATTATAAAATGCCATTCCTCCAATTATTGTTTTTTCTGAGATACTTCTTAGTTTTAACACTTTATTTAAAACTACTCTAATTTTTTCTGGTTCTAATGCACCTTTTGCTTTTAAATTTCGTAAAAAAGCAGTTAATGGTTGTATTGTTAATACATCTAGGCTTTGTACTAAATATAATTCTTGTACCTCTCTAAAATAATTATAATTTGTTTCAAAATCACAATCTAAAATTACTAAAGAATAATTTTGTATTAAAGTTTCTAAAATATGATTATAGTCTTCTATATCATCGTTTTCTCCTGGAAGAGTTGTATATACTGTTAAGTTCTTATGAACTTGAATTCCTTTTGCATTTCCTCTTCTTAGTTCTTCTATACAAGTATATGCTGTTTTACGTATTTCTTCTTCATTTTCTGTATATATATAATATGCATTTTTATTTTGGGTTAAATCTAAAACTGCTGTATTAATGCCTTTTTGTGAAAGTAGTTCTGCCACATTATTTACTAAGAATGATGTTCCATTTTTAGAAGTTCCTACAAATGCAACTACCTTTTTATCGTTGGTTAGTAAAGATGCTAAATTAGAACTCATTTGATTTGTATTCTCAACTGCTCTTGAGCCAAAATTATCTTGGTAATTAGATTGCATATTATTAGCATAAGAATTATTACCTTGTGCAATATTATAGGAATTAGCTTGTTGTATGTTGTTACCAAAAGATGGTTGACTATTTTCTTGTGTTCCAAATGGCATTGCATTATTAGCTTGTTCTTCAAATGAACCTTGAGATGCTACTTCATAAGGCATTTGATTTTGATTATTAAATGATTCTTGATTATTATTTTCTTGTGCTTCAAATGGAAATTGATTAATATCTTCTTCCTCATCTGCTGGTACTTCTGGAATCATACCAACTGGACCTTCTGGCATATCTTGATCTACTACATTTTGCTCTATTTCTTCAAATAAGCTTTCATCATCTAATCCTGGTAAAACCATATCATTAGCAGAATCATTATTTTGAGCTATATTGGTATCTTCTTCTCCTAATTCAAATAAATTCACAGGTGTAGCTACTTCTACATTGTTATTTTCTAATACCTGCTGATTTTGAATTGGCTCTACTATTTTTTTAGGTCTACCTCTACCTCTTTTTGGTGTTCCATCACTTGCAGGCTCTACTTGTACTTTTTTAGGTCTACCTCTGCCTCTTTTTGGTGCTACTTCTTCTTGTTGCACAGGTTGCATTTGTTCTATATTTTGTTTTGTATTTGACATTTCTTCTACAGATTGTACTTGATTAGGAATTTCTTCTATCTCTTCTATTTCTGGTATTACAGTTGGTTCACCTGTAGGTAATGCATCTAATATATCATCTATTTCTTGAATTTGTTCTGGTTCTATTTTAACTGGTGCTTGCTTTTCCATTCTATTTGGTTGTTGCACTATTGACTCTTGTGTATTTTGCTTTTCAGGTATTTGCCCTATTGGATTTTGATTTGTTGAAATTTGTTTCATAGAATTTTGTCCAACTTGTGTTTGTGGTATTGGGTTTTGTGGCACCTGTGATTGCTCTATTGAGTTTTGTGGCATTTGTCCATTTATATTATTTTGTCCATTTTGTGCATTTGGGGTTGGCATCTGTGTAGGTGTTTGTTGCATTTTTCTAACATTTGCATTATTAATTGCGTTTGGAATAATAACTGGCTCTGTAATTTTACTTTTACTTAGATTTTGTTCTATAAAATCTAAGTTCATATCTTGTTTTTTAGGTTCTTCTTGTTTTACATTTTTTGTATTTTTTACAGAAGCATTATCCATCTTTTTATTTTTTGTTTTTGGAGTTCCTCCAAAAGAGACTATTTCTTGATATCTCAAACTATTTGCTTCTAATACTGCTTTTACTTTTAATGGTAAAAAGTTAGCAATTAATCTTAATTGTGCATCTGTATATTGACTAGCAATATGTTCAAAACTACTAACATATTGATCTTGATTATCTCCTAATTTTTTATAGTAATTTACTATATTTTGAATTTCATTTTCACTAACATCGCCTTCATTTCCTACCTTGTAATCAACATCATCTGGATCAATACGATAATATACCTTTGCTTCTTTTTTACTACGTGGTCTTGCTAATAGTTCACATACATTAGTAATACTTCTATCTTTTCCTAATAAAGCATTATATACACCTATTCCAAATAGTTTTACTAATAAAGGATCTGATTTTTCTCTTCTATCTGTACATATTAGAATAATAGGAATGTCGTTTCCTGATTGATTGGTTGCTTCATCACTAATATTATCCATTTTCTCAAAAATGAATTTATCTATTTGTTCATAATTATTATTTGAAAATGGTTGTAAATCTTCACTAACGACTATTCTATCATAGCTTTTGTCTCTTTGTAACTCTTTAATAATTGCATTAAAATAATATACATTTTTTACGGAAATAATTTCTTTATACTCTTGTTGATATTTTTTTATAATTGACTCTGAAATGTTTTCATTATTTACTGCAAATAATACTTTCATTTGTTTAACCCCTCCAACCTTTTACAACAATTGCGAAAATTAATGGTAATACTTGACAAATCACCATTACTGTTATAATGGCAACTAATACTCCAAAACCTCTATCTTGTACATCTAATTTTCTAATACCTATTACGTAACGATAAATTGCTGCAATAACAATACCTATAAAGCCAAAAGGAATACTATAAATTCTAACAATATTTAACAAATAAGCTGCTAAACCATAGGTATTATCACCATATGCTGCTTGATAATCTTCTAGTGTTTTTAATGCTTTATCTTTTAATTCTACTAAATTAGTAGTAGCTGTTTCAGATTTTATGGTATTTCCTTGTACTGATGCTCCATATACTGTTACAGTGCCAAATAGAATGAAAAAAATAAATAAAATTGGTATTAATTTTTTCATGCACATTTGCCCCTTCCTTATTTTGTCTATTTCAGTTTCTATTTTTTTACTTTCTATATCATACAATAAACACAAAAAAATAGCAAGCTTTTTTTGCTTACTATTTTTTATTTTATTTTATTTTGCTATAAATGCTTTTAAATCGGAATATTCTCCTGGTACTAAATAACCATCTACCCATTTATAAGCTCTTACTCTAACTGTATATCGACTATTTGCTGTTAGTTCTGAAACTTCTCTAAATGTACTATATTCTGTAAGCATTACATTTCCTACCCATGGCACACAAAATTCTATTTCATATTTTGCTGCACCTTGTACAGGATTCCAATTCAAGTAAACTTTTCCTTTTTCTACTTGAGTAGTTAATCCTGTTACTTTTGATACTGCTTCTTCTTTAGGTGTTACAAATTTAGTAACAGTTTCTTTACCATATTTTTCACTTCCATTTCTATAACAATATGGCACTATTTTTATATAATATGTAGTATTTTGCTGTAAGCTTCCTAATGTTGTAACTAACCCAGTTGTATAGCCTATATATTTAAAGTTACTTTTATTTTTTTGTGATAAATAAATTTCATATCCTTCTGCATTTTTCGCTTTTGACCATATTGCTACTGCTGTACCACCACTTCCTACTTCAACATTTACATCTTTTACTTGACCTACTATAATTTCTTCTTCAGTTGTAAATTTACAAGGACTTGAATCTTCTCCATATTGTCTAGTTCCATTTATTTCTTTAAAAGCTACTATAATTACTTGATAAGTAGTATCATACTCTAAATTAGAAATGGTTGCACTGTTTTTGTATACAGTTTGTTTGTATTGATAACCTCCTCTTGATCCTTTTAACCATACTTCATAACCATCTGCATTATTGGCTTTTGACCAATCCAAATATGCTTTATTTTTATCTACTTCTACATATAAGTTTTTAGGAGTTCCTACTTCTATTTTTTGTTTATCAGTAGTAAATCTTAATTCTTGTGATTCTTCTCCATAAACTGTTCCATTATTTCCATCTCTAAATGGAATTACTTTTACTTTGTAATTAGTATCATAATCTAGTTTTTTTAACGTTGCACTATTTTTGTATACGGTATCTATATATTGATATCTGCCATTTTCAGTTGCTAAATAAATTTCATATCCTCTTGCATTATTAGAAATTTGCCATCTAATATCAACAACATTTTCAGAAATATTAGTTACTTTTAACCCTTGAACTTTCTCTGGCTTAATCTCTTCTACTTTATCTTCATATTGGTTGGTATTGATTGTAATTGTTTTTTCTGGTGAAAATTCTCCATATCCAAGTTCCCCTGAACTTGCTTTTTGATATGCTCTTACTTTAAAACGATAAGTAGTATTATTTTGACATCCTGTTATAATTGCACTAGTTACACCATCTACTGAGCCTAAATTTACATAGCCAAAGCTTGGAAGCTCAACAAAAATTTGATACCCTGTAGCATTTGAAACTTTAGACCAATTTAAGCTAACATTACCACCATTTTGGCTAGCTGTTAAAGAGTTTACAGCTGCTAGAGTTGCTTTTGGCGTAATAGAAACTTGTATTTCATTTGAAAAACCACCTACTTGTTTTGTTCCATTACTATTCATTTTATAGGCACATACTTTGGCTAGATAATTTACACCTTGTTGAAAACCAATAACAGGTGCATTGTTACTGTTTACAGAACCAATATATTGGTACCCTTGATTAGCAGTATTAATATACACATCATATCCCTCTGCATTGGCTACTCCATCCCATGTAAAATATACAGTGCTACCTTTTAATTCTGATTTTAAGTTATTTACTGTTCCTATTTGCACAATCTCTAAGCTTACTGCTTGTGCTGGTACAGTCATCATTGGTAAAATCATTAATAATAGTGAAACAATAATTGCAATATTCTTTTTCATTTTTCTAATTATTCCCCTTTCTTTTTTATAAATTTCGTATTTTCCTATTCTGCGTGTATTTTATCACGATTTATGTATACTGTCAAGATTTATTCAACAATTACATTATCTAAACCTGTTGTATTTTGATTTGGTTGTAGAATTGTAATTTGCTCTTTTTCTTTTTTCATATCTTCTATTTTGCTAAAATGATAAATACTAAATGCTATTAAAAGCCCTGTAAAACACACACACATTGCTACTATTGTAATAATAAATGTACTTTTTTTAACCATTTTTTTACTACCTAATTAAGACATAGAATGACTTAATTATACCCTCCCTTCTTTTTTATGGAAATTAGGACAGTTCTATTTTATCCTCTTTACAAATTCAAAATATAATCAAATCGAAATGTAAAAGAGAAACTGTGCCTATTTCTTACTAGCTAATTTCTAACAATTTAGCATTTTGTTCACCAACTATTTCTTGAAATTGTATTAAAATTTCTGGTGTTATATAAATTCCACCTCTAATGGCATCTACCTTTTCGCCATTTTTGATTTGCATTGGTATATTGTTTCTATCTCCACTAAAAAATCGGATAGCACCTTTTAATTTTTCTTTTTGTTCTTCTGCTAAATTTGTAATATCTACTTCAAAAATTTTTCTTTTTATTTCTGCAAATTCTTTAATACTTCTTGCTACTATTTTAGGTTCATCATCTTCTCTAACACTTAGCCTTCCTTCTATTAAAACAATACTATCATTGATTAAAAGGCTAGAAGCATTTTGATAACAACTATCAAATACTATAATTTCTGCCTGCCCATGTAAATCTTCTATGGTAACAAAAGCCATAATGGTATTATTTTTGGTATATTTCTTTTTAACTGAAGTAATAATTCCTGCTATAGTTACTTGTTTTCCATCTTGTAAATCCGGAATTTCTTTTACCCCTTCTTCTATTTCTTCTGTTTGATTTAATTGCCTTAGTTCAAAGCTACTTATATTGGTTTTTGCCTCAATTTGTTTTCTCATGTTTTCTAGTGGATGACCTGAAATATAAATCCCTAACATTTCTTTTTCCATAAATAACATTTCTTTTTGTGTAAACTCTTCTAATATTGTATAATTATATTTTATTTCTTGGCTATTACTACTACCACCTAAATCAAACATACTTACTTGCCCTGCAAAACTTTTTTTGCTACTATCACTAATTGTATCTATAATTGTTTCAAATGATGCCATTAATGTTTTTCTAGTTTGACCAAAGCCATCAAATGCACCTGCTTTTATTAAACTTTCTACACATTTTTTATTAACTTGTAGCTGTGCAATTCTTTCGCAAAAATCGCTGAAATCTTTAAAATCACCATTTTCGTTTCTTTCTTTTACAATTTCATCAACTGCTGCTGTTCCTACATTTTTAATACTACCTAATCCAAAACGAATTTGTTTTTTATCTACTGTGAATCTCGTATTACTTTTGTTAATATCTGGTTTTAGTATTTGTATTCCTAACCTTTTGCATTCTTCTATATAATCTGGTATTTTGTCTAAATTACCTAAAAAGCTATTTAACATTGCTGCCATAAACTCTGTTGGATAATATGCTTTTAAATAGGCTGTTCTATAGGATACTACAGCATATGCTGCCGCATGTGATTTATTAAAAGCATATTTGGCAAATTCTGCCATCTCATCAAATATTTTATTGGCTGCTTGTTCTTCTATTCCGTTTCTTACACAACCTGGTACTATAATGTTTCCTTGTTCATCTAATTGACCATGAATAAAAATTTCTCTTTCTTTTGCCATAACCTCTAGCTTTTTCTTTCCCATGGCTCTTCTTACTAAGTCTGCTCTACCAAGTGAATATCCTGCTAAATCTCTAACAATTTGCATTACTTGTTCTTGATATACCATGCATCCATACGTAACTTTTAAAATTGGTTTTAAGCTTTCGTGGGTATATACTGCGTGTTCTGGGTCTTTTTTATTAGCAATATATCTTGGTATTTGATCCATTGGGCCTGGACGATAAAGTGAAACCCCGGCGATAATATCTTCTAAACAGTCTGGCTTTAACTCTTTCATAAAGTTTGTCATTCCTTGACTTTCAAATTGAAAGATACCCACTGACTCTCCATTTTGCCATAATTTATATACTTTTTCATCTTGCATATTATTATCAAATTCTACTTGTATATTTTGATTTTCTTTTACTAAATCAATAGTATCTTGAATAACTGTTAAAGTACGAAGTCCTAAAAAGTCCATTTTTAAAAGTCCTAGTTCTTCTAGTGTAGTCATAATATATTGTGTTGAAATACTACCATCTCTTACATAAAGCGGTACGTAACTTACAACAGGGTCTTTGGTAATAACAATTCCACAAGCATGTGTAGATGCCTGTCTTGGCATACCTTCTAATGCCATTGCAATATCTAGTAATTTTTTCATTTGTTCGTCTTGCTCATATAAGTCTTTTAATTCACGGTTTTGTTCCATTGCTTTTTTTATTGTAATATGTAATTCATTTGGTATCATTTTAGCAAGTTTATCTGCTTCTGCATATGGTAAGTCTAGTACTCTTGCAACATCACGAATTACCATTCTAGCAGACATAGTACCAAATGTAATAATCTGTGATACATGGTCTTTTCCATATTTTTCTTCTACATATTCTATTACTTTATCTCTTTTTTCATAACAAAAGTCTACGTCAAAATCTGGCATACTTATTCTTTCTGGATTTAAAAAACGTTCAAAAATTAAGCCATACCCTATTGGGTCTATATCTGTAATGCCAATAGCATATGCTACAATAGAACCTGCTCCTGAACCACGCCCTGGTCCTACTGGTATGTTATGTGTTCTTGCAAAATGAATATAATCCCATACAATTAGGAAGTAATCTACATACCCCATTTTATTAATAACATTTAATTCATATTTAGCTCTTTCTAAAATTTCTGGTGGAATCGGGCTACCATAACGCTCTTGTAATCCATCCATTGTGAGTTTTTCTATATAATCATAATGTGTTTTAAATTCTGTTGGTACATCATAATTTGGCAAAATAGTATGACCAAATTCAAATTCTACATTACATTTTTCTGCAATTTTTACAGTATTCTCAATAGCATCTGGTACATTTTTGAAAAAGTCTTCCATTTCTTCTGGTGATTTTATATATAGTTCATCTGTATCAAATTTCATTCTATCTAAATCTGACATACGTTTGCCTGTTTGAATACATAATAACACCTCGTGGTTGTAGGCATCTTCTCTTTTTAAATAATGGGCATCATTGGTAGCTACTAATGGAATATCTAACTCTCTTGATAATTCAATTAATTTTTGGTTTGCTAAAACTTGTTCTTTAATACCATTATGCTGAATTTCTAAGTAATAATCTTCTCCAAAAATAGATTTAAACCAAAGTGCTACTTGTTTTGCTTTTTCTATATCACCTGCAAGAATAGCTTGATTTACTTCTCCTGCTAAGCAAGCACTACAACACACTAAGCCCTCATGATACATTTCTAATACTTCATGGTCAATACGTGGTTTATAATAAAACCCTTCTGTATAACCTATAGAAACTAATTTGGCTAAGTTTTTGTAACCTTCATTATTTTTTGCAAGTAAAATAAGATGGCTATATTTTCCATCTATATTTGGGTCTTTATCATGTCTTGAACGTGGTGCTACATATACCTCACACCCTATAATTGGTTTTACCTCATTTGCTTTACATGCTTTGTAAAAGTCAATTGCTCCAAACATAGAACCATGGTCTGTAATAGCTATCGCATCCATTCCTAGCTCTTTTGCTCTTACTGGTAAGTCTTTTATTCTATTTGCTCCATCTAATAAACTAAATTCACTATGGATGTGTAAGTGTACAAATTTTGACATTCTTTTTCATTATTCTCCTCTTTTTTGTGTATTATATTATATTTTTTTTAAAAAAGAAAGATTTATCTTAAAAAAACAGGCATCTTATGATACCTGTTTTTTTGAGTAAATCTATTTAATTCCTTTGATTTGTACATTTGAAACTGGTTTTTCAAATGTAATTGTTATTTCTGCATTTCCTTGCGTAGCTGTAATTTTAGCACCTTTTCCGTTAATTCCAAAAGAATTAATAAATTCTCTTACTTTTTCTATTTCTTTTCCACTTACACTAAATTCACTTGCAATTTCATCATCTGTATAATCTTTTAATTCTACATTATTCATTTCTACTGGTGCTACTATATTAGCAATTGCATTTACAGTTGAAGCTGCATTTTCTTCAGCACTCACTGTAATATTTTTAATTCCTGTATAAGTAGGCTCTGTAATTTCAACAGTTCCTTTATTTACTTCTACATTAATAACACTATCAACATTTGCAGGAACATCTGCTTCTGCTAGAGTTACTTTTCCATCAGTTGTTTTAATAGTAATTGTTCCCCTTTGAGATGGTTTATTGGTTAAATCTCCAACAAATTTGATAACTGCATCATTTACACCTGTCATGTCTCCTGTACCTTTTGTATTTTCTAATACTAAAGTATTTTCTGCATTATTTGGTGTGATTTCTAGAGTTTTAGTAGCTTTTGTTCCTTTCATGGTAGTTTCTAATACAGTAGAAACCTTTAATCCATTGATTGTAACTTCATTTGAATTTGCTGCAACTGTATAAGTAGCATCTCCTAGAACAATAACACCTGTATTTAATATAATTTTACCTGTTTTTGCATCTGGAATAATACTTGTAACACTAAATCTTGCTTTGTTTCCTTTTAAACTTACTTCTCCTGCTGCTACACTAATACTTCTAGTATTTCCATTACCATTTACTTCAAATTTCATATCTTTTGCATCATTTCCTATTGTTAATACATTTGAAGAAGCACTATTTCCTTTAAGCGTAATTACTATGGTATTTCCTGAAACATTAATAGTATCTCCTGCATCTAATTTTAGTTTATTAATTACATTTAATGTTTTCATAAAACTAGGAGCATACTCTGTTGAACTTGTTGCAATTGCATTTGTATTTCCAATAGTTACTCCATTTGCATCACATAATAAAGTATTTTCTGCTTTATCTTTAGCATCTGTGATGACTGTTAAAGTTTTATTAAGTGATGGAGCTGTTTTATAAGTTTTAATAATATCTGCATCAGTTTTTCCTATTGGTGCTGATTTTCCTGTAATTCCACTTACAGTAGCAATTATTCTAACTACATATTCTTTACCAGCACTTAACCCATTAATCATAATCTTTCCATCTACTACACTTGCAGATTTTGTTGTAGCTGGACCTAATGTTAAAGAGCCTGCTTCACGTTCTTCTACTTCACGTACTTCTGCACTATAGGTTGCTCTTGTACCATTTACTTTTACTTCTTTTAAAACACTTAATGTTACAGAAGTATCTGTTGCTTCTAAAGCAATTGGAGTAAAGTTTCCTGCATCT
Organism: uncultured Clostridium sp.; assembly: GCA_947073285.1. Lineage (GTDB taxonomy): Bacteria > Bacillota > Clostridia > TANB77 > CAG-508 > CAG-273. The sequence continues at coordinate 52,597 of CAMTJT010000010.1, forward strand.
AATCTAAAGAAAGCATCTGTAACTGTTTCTTCTGCATTAGCAGTTACTGCTGTTCCTGTTGATATTGCTTTTATGCTTACTTTATATACTTCATTTGCTTCAATATCAGAGGTAATTTCTTTTTCTTTTGCTTCAAGATTTGCTTTTCCTGAAATTTCTACTTCTGCTCCTACATTTTGGTATTTTCCATTTTCATCTAATTTTTGTAAAGTATATACATATTTTACATTTTCTACACCATTATCATTATTCCATGTTAAATATACTTTATCTGTTTTGCTAGCTTTGTCTTCTTTCATAGTAAGTGTAACACCTGTAAGAGTTTTTAAAGCAGTTACTTTTACTACGCTAGATGATACTACTACTGAATTAGCAGTTGATCCATCTGTTGCACCTTCTGTTTCAACAGTAATTTTATAATCTCCTGCTGCTTTTGACATTTCAGTTTTCAAGTCTATATTATCTGCTGTTATTGTTTTAATTGCTACTACTTCAGAACCTTTATATAGTGTAACTATTTTATTAAGTCCTGTTGCTCCTGTCCAAGAAAATACACCATTTGTTTCTTTAATTTCTTTTACTGCTTCTGCTACTGGTACATTTTCTTTAGCAATTACTGCTGTATCAAGAGCTGTAATGTTTCCATATACATCTTCTAATACATAATATACTTTATGTGCAGTATTTGTTTTTAATTCTACTGGAATATTAGATGTAGCACTATTATTGCTTACAGTTAATATATTAGCTACTTTATCAGTTATTAATGTTTCTGCATCAGTAGGCTCAGTTCCATCTACTTGATAATACATTTTAGCAACTTGGTTTTCTCCATATCCTTGTATGCTAATAGTAGCACTTGCTGAATCTACACGTTTTGTAGTTACTTTAGCTGATATAGTTTCTTTTGTATGTTTTTCTATAACAGTTTTAGCAAGTATATTTTTATCTTTATCAAGTAATTTTACAGTAATATCTCCATCTTCTAAACTTGTACAAGTAGGAACACCTTGTTCAAAAAGGTCTCTATTAGCTACTATATCAAATGCAGATACTGTTACTTTTCCAGTTTTGGTATCTGTTAATTCAATTGTTACTCCTTCTAGTTTTTTATCTAGTGTTTTGCTAAGTCTAATATTCATTTTTAAATTTGCTTGATTTCTTGTATTAATATATTTAGCATCTTTAAGTTCTAATGAATAATTAGTAGAAACAATTGGCTCTTCTTCTTTTTCTGGTACTGGTGTTTTGTCAATAATTTCTTCACTTAACCAGTTATCATATTCTAATAGTTTTAGTGCATCTGATGAATTTACTGAAGAATCTCTTGCAACATCTCCTGATTCTAAAACAAATTTATTAGATATGGTAGCTAGTCCTGCATCATGTTCAAGTATTTTTAATGCATCACTACTATCTACTAGTCCATCTGCATTAACATCACCATATACCACTACATTGTATGTTTCACCATTTACTACAAAAGTATCTCCTGTTTTTACTACTGTGTTATCTGGTGCTATTTGTGAACTACCATTAAATTTAGTGATTTTGTGTGCACCTGTTTCATATTCGTCTTTAAGGTCTTTAATTGTAACTCTATCACTTCTATCTTTTAATACATAAGGAACTGTAATATTTCCTGATACTAGTTTTCTATAAATGCCTAAAGATTTGGTTACTGTTGTATCATTTGTTGTTACAGCAGATACTAAACCTGTAAGACTTGTAGTAGCCATTATTCCAGCTACTGCGATTGATGATAAAATTTTAAAATTTTTATTCACTTTTCATTCCTCCTAAAAGCTTTGAATTTTTATTATAAATTTTATTATAACTATTTTTCTATTGCTTTTTGTTAATTATTTTACTTGTGTTTATTAGCTTTTTAGTTTTTTGCCTATTTGCTATTTAACTTTTAATTCTTTTATTTGCCTTTTAACTTTTTCACTTGATTTTTCTTTTTTTAATCTTTTTGCTTAATTGTTATTTGCTTTTTTTAACTACTAACATAGTTCCTAATGCCATTACAATTACTGCAATTGCTCCAATATATAAAGGTGCTCCTGTTTGTGGGTGATCTTTAATTGGATTTCCATTAATATCAGTTGGTTTGTTATCACCTGGTTTTTGTGTATTATCTCCTGGCTTTTGTGTATTGTCATCTGGTACTTGTGTGTTATCACCTGGTTCTTCTGTATTATCTCCTGGTTTTTCTTGTTCTTCTGCTTCTACAACTTTTACAGATACTACTGATGCTGTTAATTCTTCATTTTCATTATTTACATAGTTTGTTACTGAAAATTCTACATTTTCATCAGAAGCTACATCTTTTTTTGCTCTAAATGTTACTGTTATTGTTTTTGTTGTATTTGCTGGATCTGCTACCGAAATTCTAACTGTATTTTCTAATTTAGAATTAATCATTGCATTTCCTAAATCTCCTGTTGAAGCACTAACATATTCAAATTTGCTTGCATCATAATTTACATTTAAACTACTTGATTTTATATCTTTATCTGTTTTAACAGTAACTGTTACAGTATCTCCTTCTTTTACTGTTTTATCACTTACTGATACAGTTGCTGCATTTACAGTACTAACTGCTGCTAATAACATAACAGCTACTAAAATTGTTACTAATATTGTTTTTTTCATAATTAATTACCTCTTTCTTATTTTTTCTCTGTGGTACATCTATAAAATATACCTTCCAATTTTTCTAAATTTCTTGTGCTTGACACACAACTCTTTTTGCCCCTGTTGGGGTACATGTTACAATAGTAATTTTTCTTTTTCCATCACTATTTTGATTATAACAATCTACATCTTTTGGTCCACACTCATATACACTAGTAACTTCATAGGTAACTTTTGCATTTGTTTGCCTATTAATCGTATATAATGTATCTCCGCTTTTTGAGGGTATACAATTTTTTAAATTGCCATCCTCTATGACCAACAATACAGAAATTCCCTGGCGTATTTAATTCAGGTCCTGCGATATGTCCAACTGATTTCTCTGTTAAAGCTGCATCTGCATAGCTATGTACTATGTCACATGTTAGATTGATTTTAGGTATTACCAGTCTCCCATCTACTTCATATCCGCCAATTTTTTCAGGTATTGTAACATCTGAAACAATTTCATCTTTTTTCTCTTCTACCACATTGTTTTCTTCTTGCTCATTATTTTGTGTTTGCCTATTTTCTTCTGCTACTTGTAACTGACCAATATCCTTTAAACCAAGTAATGAATCACTAACCACTAAATAAATAATAGCAAGGATAATAATGCAGATTAGAATACCTATTATAATTTTGTTTCTTTTACTTTTTTGTCGTTTTTTAGCTCTTTTGCCTTCTGAATAAACTGCCATTTCCTTTCTATAAAAAACTTCCCTCCCTTCTATTTGCCCTGTTTTTGGTTAGATTATTTTGGAATTTTTAACCTGTTTCAGATTATCTGCGATTATTTTAATCCATTTCAGGTTAAATGTCAATAACCTGAAACAGAATATTTTAAAATTATTTTTACTATAGGGTATTTTGTATTGTATTTGCTAGTTAATACTACTACTTTAAGATTTCGGAAAGTTTTAACAATTTTACTATTTCCTAATAAAAATTGGTTCTTTTGAAAATAATAAGGGAAAAAACTATATCAGGAGGAATTATGTATAAAAGATTAAAAGAACTACGAGAAGACAAAGATTTAAATCAAACACAAATTGCTAAATATTTAAACATGTCACAAACAGGTTATTCTAAATATGAAACTGGCGAGAATGATATTCCTACCAAAATATTAATTGAACTTGCTAAGTTTTATCATACTTCTGTTGACTATTTGCTTGAATTAACAAATGACCCTACTCCATATAACTTAAAAAAATAAAAAAGCCTACTATCTTTGAAGTGTTCCTTAATATTAGAAAATTGTAATATTGGGATACACTTCATTTCTTTTAGTAGGCTTTTTAGTCATTACTAACATACTAGTCAATTAATTTGAAACATCTTATTTTTTTACATAAATCAAGCGTTTTTTACTTTTTGTTGACATATTATGTAAAATGTGCTATAATAAATTTATCTTAAAGGCCATACGGTCAAATATAATTGGGAGGCTTCTATCATGATTAAGACAATCGATACTCGCATCATTAAGGTGGATGGTTATACCAAAGACGGGAAGATGAACCTTTTCCTCGTTTTTGCTGGCACCACGGAAACCTACTACGTAAACCCCTGTCTCGGCTTTTGGTCTGACAACCCTCAGGACATGCAGGAAGTAGATTTGATCAATCAGGTCCTTGGAAACATCGGTCCTCAGTGGTACAGCATGTTGCTTGGTCAGGAGGTACGGCTTATGGTCGACAGCGACTCTGCTGCCCGTAACGAGTTCTCTATCAAGACTCTGGCAGTCGGCCGCAAGGAAAACGATGAAAACGATGAAACGGAAAGCTTTGACGACGACCAGTTTGTCCTGCTGAACAGCGGACTGCCGATTATGACTCATTCTGAGGCTTACCGGCACATCCTCCATCCGGGCATTGGGTAATAACAACTTAAGCCCAACACATTAAAGCAAAAAAACTAATAAAAGCAAAAACCTTAATTGAATAAACCGCACTAAAGAACAAGCACTTTTCCCAAACAAGAGGAGGTGAGTAATTGCCTCCTCTCAGTTTTGTTTATATAGATTATGCTATCCTAAATTTGGTAGGATAGTTTTTTTATTGTACAAGAAAACTTTTAAATTTATATATATGTAAATGAAACACTTATGTTCCTGTACTTCTATATTTTTTTAATGCCCAATTCCACAACTTAATTGCAATAATCCATAAAGCAATAGCAATTATTGGTGACAAATACATCATATACGGAGTAAACCCTAAATAGCTTGCTGTTGGATAGTAAGCAACAAATGCAAATGGCAATATAACTGTAATTAATACCTTTATCACCCCATTATATATACTAATAGGATATTGGGTAAAAGTATACATTCTAAAAAAAGACCATATTACTTCATTAGAACGATATGTCCAAAAAGAACTAATACTAAATATAGTGTTTAATGCTCCTATAATTGTTGCTCCAATTATTCCAAAAAACGCAATTTTTAAAATAAAAAATAAGGTAATTGGTATTTGAAGTTTTATTAACATAGCAATTGTAATTACAAAACCTAAAATACCATAACCAAAAGAAGTTACTTCTTTTGAGCCACCTATAATAGATAGTAATGGATGAACTGGTCTTAACAAAAATTTATCAAATTCTCCGTTTTTAATATATTTAGGTCCTATATCATATAGCGCATCAAAACAAAAATCTGCAATGCCTACAGATATCATAGTAATTCCATATAATAATAAAATTTGATTAAAATCCCACCCTGCTAAATTAGGTGTACTTTGAAATGCTATCCATATAAAAATTAGTTCTACTACTTGCATAAAAAATTGTGAAATCATTCCCACAATACAATCAATTCTATAGATTAGCATTTCTTTTAAAGAAGCCATCATAAGCGAAAAATAAATTTCTATATTGTGTAATATTTTTACCATTGTTTTTCCCCTATCTTGTACTTTTTCTAAATTTTAAATATCTCTATTTTATTCTATCTTTTTCTAAATTGCTCTTTTTACATTTTTAATCTGTATTTTTGATTTTTTACTCTTTTACCCACCATTAATTGTAACCTTTTTAACTGCTTGGTGGAAAAAGACTTTTGTTAAAATATACAAAATAGCAATCCAAATTATTTGCTTTATTATAATTCCCCCTATTTCTCCAATTGGTATTTGTCCTAAATATAAATAAATGGGAGTATATACAACTTCTTGAAATGGTAGGACATTAGCTACTACTTGAAACCACTCTGGAAATAAATTAATTGGTGCTATCATTCCTGCAAAAATACAAATAATTGCTTTTTTTAAGATATTCATTCCCCAAATAGAGTTTGTATAAAAACCTGTTATCCCTATTATCATTTGTAAAAAGTATAAAATAGGAATTCCTAGTAAAATAAGAATTATTCCTGCTAATAATGCTACCAAACTACTTGGCATTACCACTCCCCAAATAATTGTACAAACAACAAATGTAGCTATTCCTACTTTTAATGCAAATCTCATCTCTCCAATGTATATACCAAAATAATATTGCAAATAGGAAACTGGGCTTAATAGTTCTCTTTGTATTTGACCATTTCTAATAGAATGTGCAATATCTTCATTTAGCCCCCATATAGCAATTGGTGCTAATGCAACTGACAAAATATAGTAAGTAATCATTTGAGAAATTGAAAATCCGCCTGCTGTTCCTGTTTGTGTATAAATTGCTTGCCACACACATATATAAACTACTACTTCTACAATTCTATTAAGTGTAAATAAGTAAAAATTAGATTTATAAATACCATATTCTTTTATATGCATTGTTCCTAATGCCATTAATTTTGCTAACATACCTTTTCTCCTTTGTATATCTGTTTTAAAATGTCTTCTAATTCTAATTGCTTTGTGTTCATATCATTGATTACACAATATTTTGTTAATTCTTGCATAATTTGCATAATATTAATTTTTTCATGAGAAAATCCTATTTTTAAACTTTTGTCATCTTCTTCTAATACTTCAAATTGCAAATTTGGTAAATTTGCAATTAATTCTACTGTTTTATGGCTTATTTTAAAATTTGCAATCATCTCTTTTCCATATTGTTCTTTAAATTTTTCTTTAGAACCATCATAAATAATATTTCCTTTGTCTAGCAATATAATACGATTACACACGTCTTCTATATCTTTTAGGTCATGTGTTGTTAAAATAACAGTAGTTTTCTTTTCTTTATTAATATCTCTAATAAACTTACGTATTTTTTCTTTTACTAGTACATCTAAACCAATTGTTGGCTCATCTAAATAAACAATTTTGGGGTTATGTAAAAAAGTAAGTGCAATTTCACATCTCATTTTTTGTCCAAGGCTTAAATTTTTTACTTGTTTTTCTAGCAAATCCTCTAAATCTAAAATTTCAGTAAATGTTTTTAAGTTTTGGCGATATTCTCCTTCTGGAATTTCATATAACTTTTTAATAAGCCTAAAAGATTCTATCACTGGTAAATCCCACCATAGCTGTGTTTTTTGCCCAAATACTGCTCCTATTTTTTTATTATTTTCTATTCTATTTTCATAAGGAACTAGTCCATCTATTATTACTTTTCCAGAAGTTGGTGTTAACAAGCCTGTTAGCATTTTAATGGTAGTGGATTTACCAGCTCCATTCTCACCAATGTAGCCTACTAATTCTCCTTCTTGCACATTAAAATTGATAGAATTAACTGCTGTAAAAATTTTATATTTAGGATGTACTAAATTTTTAAAATAGCCTACTAGTCCACTTTCTTTTTCTATTACTTTATATTCTTTAGTCAAATTTTTTACTTCTATCATTTGTTACTCCTTGCATCTTTTATTTTTCTATTTAGTATTTCATTTTTCTTATTGTATTTGTATTTTTTATTGTACTTTTTATCTACTTACTTCTTGTTGCCCATTACATTGATATTTTCCATCTTTTATTACAATTGGATTTTTAGGCTGGGTATTACTAATAAAAGCTCTTTTCCCTTTTCTTATTTCTATATCATATTCTTCTCCATCTGTCATCATTTCTGCAACTATTTCATCTCCACTACAAATATAAACCGTTTCTTCTCCTGCTTTTTTTAAGCTATAGGTATGGTTATGATATTCAAAAGTGTTTTGTCTATTTTGCATTGCACTCCATACTGTTTTTTCAAAGTTTTTAGCGTCTTTTGTTGGTATAATAATAGAGCCTCTTAGTTTAAAGTAGTTCATTTCATGTTCTTTTTTTACAGCAAAAACCGCTTCAGGTGCATCTTTTAAAGTTTTCCAATCTTTAAATTGTTGAATAGGATCTGCACCATCTTTTTCCATAACAGTTCCATCATCTTCTATTCTAATAAAGTGATGACCTCCATCTTCTTTTGCCCTATACAATACTAAATATTCATCTTCTTGTAACTTAGTATCTCCTAGTAAACGTACAAATGGAAAACTTTCTAATATGCTAGATACTTTTGCTTCAAAATCACCTTTGCTTGGAAATACACCTGTATCTATTTTTAAAGCATATCCTCCACAATTAATACTTTGATTAAAACGAATTTGTGAGTCTTCCTCTATTCTTCTTTTTAACAATTCATGTACTTCAAATAACTCTCCACTAATTAATTTAGCTAAGTAGGAATATTGCTTTGCAAATCGTTCATTCTCATTTGCTTCTTGTTGTAATACTAGCAATATTTTGCTTGGTTCTTCTCTAAGTTTTTCTAATAACACTCTTCTCATGAGAACCTGTATAACTGCCTCTTCTCCACCGCGATACCCAATATGCTCCATATACTCAATGTACTCTCTTTCTGCTTGTTCTAATTCTATTTTTTGTCGTAACTTCATAAGAGCTTCTGGGGTAGTTTCTTGGTCAAATTCATCATATAGCTTATATTCTTGTTCTTTACTTAATTCTGGTCTACTACGTACTATATAAATTGCATGCGCATTTGCTATACTTGCAATTTTATTTTCTTTTAAAGTCTCCTCTTCTATATCACAATAATATCTTCGCTCAAAATCTTTTTGTATACCTTCTATTATTTCTTGATGGACTCTTTCTTGTAATATTTTTTCAAATTCCATAATTTTTATAAAAGCTAAATTAAAATTAACTTTTGCTCCTTTTTTAATATTTTTTATCTATACTCAGTAATATGACTATCCACTAATTACTTTAAAAGTTTGAATAATTCATATTTTACCTTTTCTATAAAATCTTTGTAGGCATTCAGCCTCAATCAATTAAATCTATGGTTTCCCAATTACTATTTGCTAAACATAACTGTGCTTTACTTACTTTCTTTCCTAATGCTTGTTCTAGTGCCTTTTGATAAATTTCTAATTGCACCTTGTATTTTTCTAAAACTTTTTGTTTTGCTTCTGGCGTAGTTCCTATATAATCAGTTTTAAAGTCTACTAAAATTAGCTCATCTTTTTGATTTATATAATATAAATCTATAATACCTTGTACTAATATTCTTTTTTTAGACTGTGCCTGTTTTGCTTCTTGAATAATATCTTGAGCTGGCAAGCTAATATAAAAAGGTTGCTCTTTGTGTACTTCTTTTGCTTTTCTTATATTTTCAAATACTGATGATTTTGTATATTGATATACTAAATTAATATCAATTGCTTCTGCTTCTTTTGAAGTTATGATTTCTTTTTCTACTAATTCTTGCACCATTTGCTCTATTGTTTCTATTGTATATTCTTTTTTCTCATCCATTTTTTGTATACATAGATGAATTAAAGTTCCTTTATGTGCATTTGAAATTTTTTCTTCCCCTTGTAAAAATTTTGGTGTAACACTTTGCAAACTTTGTTTTTGAATTAGCTCTTGTTTTTCTAGCTTTTGGTTTTCTTCTACCAATGTTTCTTCTTTTTCTAATTCTTTGTCTTTTTCTGCCAACATCTCTTCTTTTTCTAACTCTTTATCTTCTCCTACCAATGTTTCTTCTCTTTCTTCTAAAGCTGTTAATTCTTCTAGCCTCATCTTTTCTTGTTTAATATTGGTTACAGAAGTTTTGGTAGGAAGAATAGTATCTACTAAATAATCATATTTCCAATTAAGTATTTCTTCTAATTTCTTTTGTTGTTCTTCTTTTTGAGTTTCATCTTGTTTTGCTAAAATTTGTTCTATTGTTTGTTTTACGTTGATTTTTTCTTCTCCTTGTACCTTTTCTAATTTTTTCAGTAACTCTTTTTTAGAATAGGTTTCTAATGTAACAATTTGTTCTAAAGGCATTTGCTTTCCTTTTAAGGTAATTGTTGTATTTTTTCCAAGTAGATATACATATAATAGCCAATCTAAATAAGATTCTCCTTTTTTTATTAATTTATCGTCTAATTTTAAACTTCCCCCTTGTGGCATTGGATACATTTTTAAGTTTTGTTCTTGTCTTTTATATTGTTTTTGAAAATCTTTTGATCTACCTATAATAAATAGTTTTTCTTTTGCTCTTGTTAAAGCTACATATAGAATTCTTTCTTCTTCTGAAAGTGTTTCTTTTTTCATTTTTAGTTTAATGGCTTCTTTTGCTAAACTATTATACTTAATTCTCTTTTGTGTATCTATAAAAGTTGGCCCAAATCCAATATCTTGATGTAACAAAATGACTTCATTTAAGTCTTTCATGTTAAACTTTTTTTGACTACTGCCTAAAAATACAACTGGAAATTCTAGACCTTTACTTTTATGAATACTCATAATACGAATAACATCTTCGTTTTCACCAATTAGTTTTGCTTGCCCTAAATCTCCATTTTGTTTTCTTAGTTTTTCTATAAAATGTATAAAATTAAATAAACCTTTGTAACTTGCTTTTTCATATTGTTTTGCTTTTTCAAATAATGTTTTTAAGTTAGCTTGTCTCATTTCACCACCTGGCAATAACCCTACATAGTGGTAATAGCCTGTATCTAAATAAATTTGCCAAATAAGTTCTCCTAAAGGCATATATTCTTCTAGGCTTTTCCAGTTTTCTAATTTGCTAATTAAACTTTCTATTTTGTTTCTAATGGTTTCATTACAAGCAATTCTTGCTTTTAGCATTGCTTCATAAAAACTACAATTTCTATCCATTAGTCTAATTGCTACTAAGTCATTATCTGTAAATCCACCTATCATAGACCTTAGTACCACTACTAAAGGAATATCTTGAAGTGGATTATCTAATACTTTTAGTACTGCTAAAATAGTTTCTATTTCTACTGTTTCTAAATAAGAACTAGAAGTATCACTAAATACTGGTAAATTTAAGTCAATTAGTTCTTTTTCATAAATTGGTGCTAATACAGAAGTTGCTCTTAGTAATATAACAATATCTTTGGGCATAATTTTTCTATACCCTTTTTTTCTGTCATAAACCATATAATTACTTGTTAAAAGTTCTTGTATTTTATTAGCTACTAGCCTTGCTTCTAATACTTCATCTTCTATTCTTTCTTTTTCTTCTTCCTCTTGTTCGTCTTTAAATGCAGTAATACTTTCTTCTTCTTTTAAGTCAATAATTAACATTTGTGCTATTCCTGCATAGGCTGGCTTTTCTTGTTCTTGTAATTGCTGCATTTCACTATTTGGCATTATTTGTTCTAGTATAGGTTCTGGGTAATCTGCCCCATAGTTTAAATACTCATTTTCATTATATAAAATATCTCCTAACTGTTTACTCATAATTGCTTCAAAAACAAGGTTTGTAAAATCTAATATATTTTGTCTACTTCTAAAATTACGAAATAGTTGAATTTTCAAATCATCTTCTTCATTTTTTTCTTCTTTTATTTGGTAGGTTTCATATTTTTGTAAAAATAGTTCTGGTCTTGCTTGTCTAAATTTGTAAATACTTTGTTTTACATCTCCTACCATAAATATATTGTTACCTTTTGAAATACTAGTTAGTATAGACTCTTGTACTAGGTTACTATCTTGATACTCATCTATTGCAATTTCACTAAATTTTTCTTGATATTTTTTAGCTACTAGTGTTGGATTTCCATCTTCTGCTACTAATATTTTAAGTGCGAAATGTTCAATATCACTAAAATCAATACAGTTTTTTTCTTTTTTACGTTTTGCAAATTCTTGCCCAAATTCTAATACTATTTCTGATAGATTTTGCAAAATAATTAGCATTTTTTCAAAATCTTGCAAAATAGTAGTAGATGACTGACCAATTATGCTACCTACTCCTTTTTGTACACTGTCTTTTATTTTATTTCGTATTTCTTTTGCTTCTTCTTTTAAATCAAGTGTTACTGTTTTATCTGTTGGCCATCTTTTAAAGTTTAAAGCCTGTAATTTTTGGTAGGTACTTTCCCATGAATGAATTGTGTTTAAAATATCTTGCAAATTTACAATATCTTCTGCTATTGTTTGGGTAAATTTTGCAAGTTCTACCCAATTTTGCATTTGCTCTTCTAACATTTTTAAACTAAGAACTGCCTCTTGTATTTCTTCTTTTGCATGTTCTAAAATAATACTTCCCCATAGAGTTGTACCAAAGTCTAACACTTTACTATTTTTCTTAAATAATTGTAAGTTTTCTTGTAACCATTTTTCTGGAAATGGACTACTTTGAATAAATTCATAAATGGTTAATACTAATTCTTGTAGTGCTTCATCTCCTCTATAACCTGTATAAGTTTCTAACAATTCTATAAACTTTGCATCATTTTGTTCATATTTTTTTTCAAATAAATCATCTAGTGTATCTTGCTTTAATAATGCAATTTCAGCCGTATCTGCTATTCTAAAATTGCTTGGCATTTCTATTTCATAAAAATAATTATGGATTACTTCTAAACAAAATGCGTGTATGGTACAAATACTAGCTTTATTTAGCAATGTAATTTGCCTTTGTAAATGCACGTTTTGAGGCTCTTGTTCTAACTTTTTGTATATAGCATCTAATATTCTTTCTCTCATTTCACTTGCTGCTGCATTTGTAAAAGTTACTACTAGCATTTTATTAATATCCATTTTTTCATCTATAATTTTATGTATTATTCTTTCTACAAGCACAGCAGTTTTACCACTACCTGCGGCAGCAGCTACTAATATATTTGAGCCTTTTTCTTCTATTGCTTGTTTTTGTTCTTTTGTCCATTTAACTTCTGGCATTGGTTACTCCTTTTAGTATTTTTATTTGAATTTATTATATATTAAGAAAAAGGAGTTTTCAATCTTTTATTTTTGGAAATTATTTTAGAAAAAAATCAAAGAAATTTTATAAAATCTTCTAAATCAACATTTGCTTGTTCTAAGATGCTTTTTAAAGTACCTCTTGCAATCTCTTTGTGCATGGGAATAATATAAACTCGATTTGTAATTTTATTTTTATATTTAGCATGGCTACCTTTTTGCGAAACCTTTTCAAAACCAAACTTAGCTAATATGTAAATAATTTTCTCTGGTGACAGTATAGGATATTTAGAACTTATATAGTCACCTCCACAGTTGTAATATAAGTTTCCTTTGGTAAAACTATTTCTTCATTTTCATAATATAATTGTAGTGCCTCTTTTAAATTTTTAATAGCTTCTTCAATCGTTTTTCCTTGAGATGCTACACTATTGTCAATGCACTTTGCAACATACCAATTTTCTTCTTTTTGAATTATAACATTATATTTTACACTCATGTTTCTTCCTCCTTTTATAGTATAACACATGTTTTTTTCTTTTTCTATATTTTTCCAAATATTTTATGGAGTACTTTTTTAAATTTAGCACATATTAAATTTAGGAGGCTAAAAAAATGGATGAAAATATTAATTTAACAATTTTAAATGAAATTGCAAAGGCTACTAAAATGGGTATGTCTAGCATTAACTTTGTATCTGACAAAATTACTGATGAAATTATGAAAGAAAATTTAAGTACACAATATGCAGAATATGGAAAAATTTTGGATAAAGTAAATACAGAATTTGAAAAATATGGAGAAATTCCAGATGACGAACCAATTGGAGCTAAAATGATGAGTTGGACTGGTGTTCAAATGAACACTATGATGGATAAAAGTAACTCTCATATTGCAGATTTAATGATGCAAGGAAATTTAATGGGAATCATTGAATCTCAAAAATTATTAAATCATAGTCCTGAAATGGAACCACAAATTAAAGACATCTTAAACGAATTTATTACTTTACAAAATAACAATATTGAAAAAATGAAACAATTTTTATAAGAAACCAAACCCTGTTTATAGTAAAAATAAATAAGTGGTAAAAGAAAGCAATTTTCTTTTCCACTTATTTTTTTCTTATTGTATAGGAAAAATCGCACATTTTTGCTATACAACAAGGTTAAGTTTCCTTAGTCCCTGCGGTTTGCAAAGCAAACCTGCACATGTGGCGAAGCCACTTTTCTTATTGTATAGGAAAAATCGCAGATTTTTCCTATACAACAAGGTTAGGTTTCCTTAGTCTGTGCAGTTGCGAAGCAACTTGCACAAGTGTGCGTCGGAAGCTTTGCTTCCGTTAACGCACACCTTTCTTATTTTAAATATAATTCTGGATCTTGTTGTTCATTATCTTTTAATAATTCAAAATGTAAATGTGGCTCATCTGAAATTTCAAAAGCTGCAGTATTTCCTATTGTTCCTATGCTTTGCCCTTGTTTTACATTTTCTCCTTCTACTACAAATTCTGTTGATAAAAGGTTTGCATACACTGTTTTATAGCCATTTACATGTTCTATTGTAACTGTTAAGCCATAACGTGGGTCATTTTTAATAGAGCTTACTTTTCCATCTGCTGATGCTTTTACTACACTAGTTTTTTCTGCCCCAATATCAATTCCATCATGTGTTGCCCATACATCTAAAGTACTAGAATATACTAATTTATTATCTGCAAATTCTTTCATAATGTCTCCACTAACTGGCTTTTTAAATTCTGGATCTGGTACTTTTTCTGTTTTTTTAGAATTATCTGTTTTAGTTTCATCTGTTTTCTTTGTTTCTGAACTGCTAGTATTTACAGCTACTTTTGATGTATTGCTATTTGTTTTTTCATTATTACTGCTTGTACTATTTACATTTGTTTCATTAGTAGTACTGTTTGTGTTTGCAGTATTAGTAACCTCATTTTGCATTTCATTTACAGTTCTTCCATAAGATGTACTAGTTTCTTCTGATTTAATATTTCCAATTGAATTAGTATTTAATTTTCCTAATTCAGTACTACTATTTAGCTTGTTACTATATAGCAAAAATGTAATGACAAAAACAATTACAGCTAATGCTAAAACACTTCCTGTGATATATAACATTTTCTTAGTATCTAATCCTTCTTCTACCTGATTTCTTCTATTTTCTCTTCTCATAAAAATAATTCCTCCTTAAAATTTCTTTAGTATGATTATTAACAATTTTGAGAAAATTATACAAAAGATTAAAAAAATGTTAGAGATTTTATCTTTTATTTATCTAAAAAAATGTTTAAATATCTTTTATTTCTACTCCTGTATAGTAATGGTGGATAATTTCTTCATAGTTTTTACCTTGTTTTGCTAAACTATCTGCTCCTGTTTGACTCATACCAACGCCATGCCCATAACCTGTTACTTCAAAAGTGATGTTTTCCTTTTCTATTGTAATTTTAAAGTTAGCTGACCTAAGACCAAAAATAGTTCTAACTTCCACACCAGATAGCTCTAAATTTCCTATTTGTACAGTTTTAATTCGATTTCCTTGTGTATATTCTTTTATTTTTATACAATCCTCTTTTGTAAAATCTATTTTAAAATTACTATGTACTTTTTTTATTGTTTGTTCAAATTCTTTTTTAGTTACTGTTTTTTCAGATGCATATTGAGAATAGGCATCTTCTCCTGCTGTTTGTACACTTTGTAAGTAAGGGTATCCACTTCCACCCCATACATTAATTGGTGCTTCTGTTGCCCCGCCACTATTAGAATGAAAAAAAGCATTAATTGGCTTTCCTTCATAAGTAATCATTTTGCCTTGTGTTTCATTTACTGAGCTTATAATTCTATTCCAATATTCCTCTCTTACTTCTTCTTTCCATTTACTTAGTCTATCTTCTTTTGAAATCCATGCTTGGCAACAAGTAGAGTCATCGCAAATATCTGCTCCTTCATGCTTTCCTTTATTTTGTATCATTTTATATAATGTATAAGTTCTTGCTACAACTGCTTGTGCTTTTAGTGCTTCTTTTTCAAAGTTTGCTGGCATTTCACTACTAACTACTCCATACAAATATTGGTCTAAAGGCAATTGTTCTACCTTTTCTTCTTTTTTATGAAAAAGTTTCACAGTTTTGTATTGGTTATAATCGTAGGTTGATTCTACTATTACCTCATTTTCATTTTGCTGGTTATCTATGTTCTTTTCTTTAAAAGGAGATGTAAAAAAAATAGGAATACTAAAACAAATAAAAAGAAATATTAAAAGATAAGCTATATATTTTTTCACACTACCTGTCTACTCCTTTATCATTAGTTTTAAACTGCTAATTTTACTTTCATTCTTTCTAAAGCTTTTCTTTCTGTTCTAGATACTTGCACTTGCGTAATTCCTAATATTTTTGCTACTTCTGTTTGTGTTTTTCCTTTATAATAACGTAATACTATCACTTGCTTTTCTTGTTCTTTTAAGTTTTGCACAATTTGTTGAATACATATTTTGTTTGTAATTCTAGAAGCTTCATCAACTGATTCTGTCATAGTATCTAGTAAGGTAACACCATCATCACCTTCTTCATATACTTGTTCATCTATTGAATTAATTGGATTTAATGTTTCTAAAGCTAAAGCTAATTCTTCTTTTGTGGTATTTAGCAAATTAGCAAGTTCTTCTATTTTTACTTCTTGTCCATTTTTTCGGTAATATTCATTTTTCATATCAATAGCCCTAATTGCTAGTTCTTTTAAACTTCTACTAATTTTAATTGGCCCGATTATCTCTTAAATATCTTTTGATTTCTCCTAAAACATATGGAACTGCATAGGTAGACAAACGTACATCATAACTGCTATCAAATCGCTTAATACATTTTACAAATCCCATTGCACCTACTTGATATAAATCTTCTATTTCATACCCTCTATCTTGAAAACGCCTTACAATGCTCCAAATAAGACCTTTATTCTTTTCTAACAAATGAGTCATTGCATTTTCATCACCTTGTTGTGCTTTCATAATGTCTTGTGTTTGATTTTCAAATTCTTCTTGCATTAAAATGCCTCCTATTTTTAATTGGTGAGTGCATTTTTTGCTTCAATTGATATTCTAACTTTTAAAACTTGTACTATTTCATGATTTTCTTCAAAGTTTTTAAACATAATTTATTGTTTCTCCTAAACTTTCTTGTTGGTTTACTATATTTTGTTCTATTTTTTCTCCACAACAAGTCGTTTTCGCACTTCTTTCTTCATCATGATTTTCTTCTTTTCTGTTAACTTCCTCTTGCTCAAGTGTATTTGATTCTAAATGGTTTGGCTCTTCTTTTTTGATTTTCTTTTTCATTACTACTTTAGTTCCAATTCCTACTACTGAATGAATGGTTACTTCATCCATAAAACTCTCTATAATAGTAAATCCCATTCCTGACCTTTCTAGATTAGCCTTACTTGTATAAAGTGGCTTTCTTGCAAGTTCTACATCTTCTATTCCTTTTCCTTGGTCAGATATTTCTATTTCTAACACATGGTCTAATAAGGTGGCTTTTAATTTCACCATTCCTTCACTATCTTCATACCCATGTATAATGCAATTTGTAACAGCCTCTGATACAGCTGTTTTTATATCTGCAAGTTCTTCTATTGTTGGGTCTAATTGGGCTGCAAATGCAGCTACCGTGATACGTGCAAATGCCTCATTTTTAGACCTACTTAAAAATTCAAGTTCCATCTCATTATCATATCTACTTTTCATACTTTTTTGTTAGCTTTTGTTTTGCTAACATCCTCCTTTCGATTTTGTAGTATCTTGTTTATAACTATTCTAATCTTATTTATTTTTGTATCTTTCAAAGTTTCTAAGTTACTTTTTTTAATTACTGCTAACTTAGCATTTTGCAATCCTAAAAATACAAATTATCAAAATTATTGAACTTAAACACTTTATATAATAGGTATTATTTTTACAATTCCACTCATTTCTAACACTTTTTCAATGCTTTTATTGGTATTCATAATTTCTGCCATTCCACCTAACATTTTTATTAGCTTATATCTGCCTATTAATAACCCTATTCCTGCACTATCCATGAAAGAAACCTTACTAAAATCAAACATAACTTTTCTTGGCATAAATCTTGTAATTTCATTATCCATTTTCCTCCTTATTTTTTCAGTTGTGTGATGGTCAATTTCTTCTGTAATATTGATATATAGTACATTATCATCTGTATCAAATCTACTTTCCACAGTATTTACCTCCTTTTTGTTTGCTTGTCCTATTATACATTTTTTTCCAGTTAATATCTAGAGTAAAACTTAGGAAGTTTTGTCATATTTTGAGAAGTTTTCGACATTATTTTTAGTTTTCTATTCTCTTAATAACCAAAAAATAAAGCTAAAACAAGATTTTATATCTCATTTTAGCTACAGCATAATCACAAACTTCTTTTGCTCCTTCTAATCTATATAAAGCGAATTCTTTACTAGTTTTTTTCTCCAACTAATACAACTCCTTCATTTATGATATTCATATAAAATGGCTTTACTTCTGACCATTCCTCAAAATAATCGATATTTCTTACTAATGGGGAAATTACGATTCCTTTATCGATTTCTATATCAGCACTTTTCTCCCATATTTTCATACTATATTCACTTATTTCTTTATCTGACAAGTCTGTTAAAATCATTATATCAATATCTGAACTTTTATTATAATCGCCTCTTGCATACGAGCCATATAATACTATTCTTTTTAATCGATTGCCTAATATTAATTTTACTTCTTCTAAAAAATCATTTAATATTTTTTGAATATTGTTTGGCATAAAAATCACCCCTAATTCCTTTATAGTATAACATATAATTTAATATTCGCCAAAATGTTTTATTAACTTTGAGGTTAGCAAATGCTATATCTATACTTTCATTTGCTCTACTAAATTAAGATTGTATAATATGGTGTGTGAATTAAAACACCTCATATTATACAATCTCGAACATTGACACTAAATTCTTCTGCTGAGCTCACAAGCTATTAATGCTTTTAACATAGTGGCTAACTGTGTTTAAGTACCTGCGCGGGTTCTCCGCAATAGTCCATCCGTAATTCACTTTCGTATCATACGGCTGGAGCAAGGACAGGGCGGAAACCGTAGTTGCTGTCGCTATTGCCTGTGCCGTAGTTGAAAAAGAATGCCCCGGAAGGTGAACCCTCACCGCAGACGCCTCCACGATGGAAGAACGGATAGCTCGCGTTAGGGAAGATTGAGTAGTCTCCATACCACGAATTTGTTCCAGCACCTGCTGTTGATGTTTCGTATACTGCGTCTCCATATCGTCCTTTGTTCGCTTGATAGTTTGGTTCATAGTAATCACTAGTTCCTTTACTATATACCTGTTTTAAATGTCCACTACTACTATTTACTAAACTTGCTCCATAGGTTTGTAAATAATCATTTCCATTACCTACATAAGATGCCACATACTCATATGCTCCTCCACTCATATCGTAAATTCCATATACATTTCCCGTTGTACTTGCTTTTACTCCATTACTTGTTTGATATGCATTTGTTGAACTTGTTACGCTTGCACTTACACTATTTCCTGCTTGCCCTGTTATATAATTACTATTTGGATTTACCCATATTTCTCCATTGATTCCATAAATACTTTTACTTAAATATGCGCATGCTCCCCATTCACTATTTTTCATCATATGGCTATTTAATGCACTATTATAGCT
>CAMTJT010000011.1 GCA_947073285.1 uncultured Clostridium sp.
TTCTCTATGTGGTTGGCGATATATACCTCCACTACGGACTTTCACCGATTAGTCAAACGACATGCCTGTCGTACTAAAATAAAAGAAGTTGTTTTTAGAAATATATTATTCAAAAACAACTTCTTTTGCTTTTATAACAGTTCTTTTTCCATTTACATTATTACAAGTTAATAATGTAAGAATTTTAGTATCTCCCACATTTTGATCAGTACAAGATAGATCATCAGGAGTTACCTCATATTTATCATAAACAGAATAAATTAATTTTTGACCACTTAAGTCATAAAGTTCAATCATGTCTTCCTTCTTTAGTTCATGAAGTCTGCTAAAAAATTTATTATCTACATAATTATGTCCAGCAATACACAAATTTCCAGTTTCATTTGGCATAGGTCCTGCAAAACGGCATACAGAAATTTTAAGCAAATCTTTGCTACTCTCAGAAAGAATAGGATAATTTAAATTGATTTTAGAAATGCGAATCATACCTATAACAAATGGATTTTCTATTAAAACAGAATGCTTTTGTTCTTCTGGTATATCTATATTTCTATCTTGATATAAGGTAGTCAAAGTATAATTATTTAGTAATTCCTTAGAAAGCTTTTCTTGTGTGTTAGAATTACGAATATGAAAATATAAAATTAAAATAAAAATACTTGCGATAACAATAGAGGCAAAAAATTGAACACGATATCTATTTTTTACTAAGTATTGT
This sequence comes from uncultured Clostridium sp., assembly GCA_947073285.1. Classification (GTDB taxonomy): domain Bacteria; phylum Bacillota; class Clostridia; order TANB77; family CAG-508; genus CAG-273. The sequence goes on from CAMTJT010000011.1 coordinate 719, forward strand.
TTTAAAATAGAAAAGTTATGAGTTTTATTTTTAGTTTCTTCATAAGGAATATCAAATACATCATTACCAAATTCAATGTAGAATAATTGCTTTTTTGTATCTGGCTTAATATCAATATATTTTAATTCCATATTAGAATTTTGTGTTTTTGTATGAGTCACAACACTAACCTTTTTAGGTTTATAGGGAGGTAAGTTATTTAAATGGCTATTTTTAATAATTTGATTCATATTTTTAATCACCTTTTTTGTCCTTTTCTCTTAGTATGAACATTGCTAGCAAAAAATATTTATAAAAATCTTAAATTTGTATTGAAAAATTTTCAAAAAAAGGTGTAAAAACAAATAATCTATGATACAATGTACAAAGAAAAATAAAGTTAAGGAGAGTGTATATAAGTTGCCAGAATTAAAGTATAAAAGAGTATTAGTTAAATTAAGTGGCGAAGCATTAGCAGGAGATATAAAACATGGTATTGATGCAGAAACAATTGGCAAAATTTGTGATAAAATTAAAGAACTCATTACTTTAGGAGCACAAGTTGCTATTGTAGTAGGTGGTGGCAATTTCTGGAGAGGCAAATATGGGCATCAAATGGAAAGAACTACATCAGACTATATGGGAATGCTTGCTACTTGTATGAATGGTTTAGCTTTACAAGATGCTTTAGAAACAAGAGGAGTCTATGCAAGATTATTAACAGCCATTGACATGAAAGAGATTGGAGAACCATTTATCCAAAGAAAAGCAATTAAACATTTAGAAAAAGGAAGAGTTGTTATTTTTAGTTGTGGTACAGGTCATCCTTATTTCACAACAGATACAGCAGCAGCTTTAAGAGCAGTTGAAATAAATGCAGAGGCAATCTTGGTAGGTAAAACTATTGATGGTGTTTATTCAGATGATCCAAAAATTAACCAAAATGCAATAAAATATGATAAAATTAGTTATTTAGAAGTATTAAAACAAGACTTAAAAGTAATGGATTCAACAGCTACTGCATTATGTAGAGATAATCAGGTTCCACTTGTAGTATTTGGAATTAATGAACCAGATAATATGGTAAAAGCTATTTTAGGGGAAAATGTGGGAACTATTATAGAATAAAAAATAAATAAAGGAGATTATAAAAATGAATAATGTGTATGAAGAAAAAATGAATAAAACAATTAGTGTATTTGAGGAAAACTTATCAGAAATTAGAGCAGGAAGAGCAAACCCTGCAATTTTAAATAAAATTTCAGTAGATTATTATGGTGTACAAACACCAATCAATCAAGTAGCAGGTATTTCTGTTCCAGAAGCTAGAATGATATTAATACAACCATGGGATATAAACCTTTTAAAAGAAATTGAAAAAGAAATTTTAAAATCTGATATAGGAATTAACCCAAATAATGATGGAAAAGTCATAAGATTAACTTTTCCTGAATTAAATGAAGAGAGAAGAAAAGAAATTGTAAAAGATATCAGAAAATTAGCAGAAGAAGCAAAAGTTGCTATTCGTTCTATTAGAAGAGATGCAATTGATGAAGCAAAAGAAAAGCAAAAAAAATCTGAAATTACAGAAGATGATTTAAAAAATGAAGAAGATCAAATTCAAAAATTAACAGATAAAAAAGTACAAGAAATTGATAATTTATTAGAAAAGAAAGAACAAGAAATTATGAAAGTTTAAAGAATGACTATCATTTAGTGCTATGATACATTATTAAAAATATAAATATGTGTTCTTGATTTTTGAATAATGTATACTTAACCAAATAGCAATTCTTAAGTTTTAGCAAAGAAAGGAAATAGATGATGGAAGAAACTAGTATCCCAAAACATATTGCAATTATTATGGATGGAAATCGTAGATGGGCAAAACAAAGAAATATTGAAACAAAATTAGGGCATAAAGAAGGAGCAGAAAATTTAAAGCGAATTGCTAAACATGCTAATCAAAAAGGAATTAAATATTTAACTGTTTATGCTTTTTCAACAGAAAACTGGAAAAGAACCAAAGAAGAAATTGGTGCTTTAATGATATTACTTCAAAAATATGTAGAAGATTTTCTTAAAGATGATAACTTAGATAATATTAGAGTAAATGTTATTGGAGATATTTCAAAATTAGAAAAAGGTCTTCAAAAAAGTATTCAAAAAATTGTAGAAAAAAGTAAAGAAAATACAGGTCTTACTTTAAATATTGCTTTTAATTATGGTGGCAGAGCTGAAATAGTAAAAGCAATGCAAAAAATTGGCAATCAAATAAAAAATGAAGAAATACAAATTGAAGATATTAATGAAGAACTTGTAGAAAAATCTTTGTATACCCAAGGAATGCCTGAACCAGATTTACTTATTCGTACAGGAGGGCAACAAAGAATTAGTAATTTTCTTCTATGGCAATTAGCTTATACAGAATTTGTATTTGTTTCAAAATATTGGCCAGATTTTAGTAATGAAGATTTAGATGAAGCAATTCGTAATTTTGAAAGTAGAAATCGTAATTTTGGTGGAAAATAGTAATCACAAAAGAAAGAATAATTTTAACAAAAGAGCAGAAAGGAACTGAAAAAATGAATGTAAAAAGAGTAGTTTCAGGATTAGTACTATTTCCTATTGTAGCTATTTTACTAATTTTAGGTAATCAATATGTAGTAGATATCGCAATTGCTGCAATAGCTATTATGAGCATACATGAATTTTATAAAGCTTTTCGTACAGCAAAGAAAGCAAACCCTATAAGTTGGCTTGGTTATATTGCAGCTGCAATGATTTCTTTAATTCATGTTGTTCCAAGGTTATGGATATTAAAAACAATTGGAATTTTATTACCACTTTCTATTATCATCTTATTTTTATATGTCATTACTTCTAATTTGAAAAGAAATATACAAGATATAGCCATTACTTTTTTTGGTATTTTCTATATTGTTATCTTTTTAATGTACATATCTGTTATTAGAGAAGATTTAGAAAATGGAGCATTTCTTATTTGGTATGTTTTCTTTACAGCTTGGGGAACAGATATATTTGCTTATGTTATTGGAAAATGTTTTGGAAAACATCATTTTACAGAAATAAGCCCTCATAAAACAATAGAAGGATGCATTGGCGGCATTTTTGGAGCAATTTTATTAACTACCCTATATACAGTTGCTTGCCAATTCATTTTTAACATTCAATTTAATTATATTATTATGATTTCAATTTGTTTTGTATTGAGTTTAATTAGCCAAATAGGAGATTTAGCTGCATCTGCTGTAAAAAGATATACAGGTATAAAAGATTTTAGTAATTTAATTCCTGGCCATGGTGGGATGTTAGATAGAATAGATAGTATTATCTTTATTGCACCATTTGCGTACTTTTTATTTATGCTAATTTAAAAAGAAGTTTTACAGATGATATGATATTGGTTTTTAAAGTAAAAAGAACAATGTCATATCATTTACAAAATATAATTTATTAAAAAGGAGACGAGGATTTGCTTTCATTTTTAATTGGAACAATCAAAATTGTATTTATATTAGGATTTCTTGTATTGATTCATGAAGGTGGGCATTTTTTAGTTGCTAGACTATGCAAAATTAGAGTTTTAGAATTTGCAATAGGTTTTGGCCCAACTATTTGGAAAAAGCAAGGAAAAGAAACAAAATATGCTTTAAGGCTTATTCCACTAGGTGGATTTTGTAATATGGAAGGAGAAGAAGAACGTTCAGAAAGTGAAGGTTCTTTTAGTAAAGCAAGTATTCCTAAAAGAATAGCAGTAATTGTAGCAGGTGGAGTAGTAAATATTATTTTTGCAATTATTGTTTTCTTTATTCTTATGAGTTTTGTAGGAAATAACGCCTCTAACTATGTAGATAAAATTATACCTAATACTAGTGCACAAGAAGTTCGGAATACAAGCAGGAGATAAAATACTAAAAATTAATGGAAAAGCTATTTTGCATAAAGGTGATTTTGACAAAGCAATGGTAAAAAGTAAAGGAGAAGAAATAGAGGTACTGATAGAAAGAGAAGGCGAGGAAAAAATATTCAATGTAAAGCCTATGGAGGAAAATGGAAATTACTATATGGGTGTTTATTTGAAAATGGCAGAAAATAATTTTGCAAACAATGTATATTATGCCTTTTTCCAAACTGGTGAATTTGCTTTTTCAGTAGTAGATAACCTAAAAATGCTATTTACAGGTAATGTTTCCATAGACCAAATGATGGGACCTGTAGGAATAGGAGAAGTAGTTGTACAAACAAATGGAGTTGCAGATTTCATTTATATTTTAGCAGTAGTATCTATTTCATTAGGTTTTACTAATCTATTACCTTTCCCACCACTAGATGGAGGAAAAGTTGTTATTTTACTATTAGAGGCAATTAGAAGAAAACCTTTAAAAGAAAAAACAGAAATAACTATTCAAATGATTGGATTTATATTTTTAATAGGGTTAGCTATTTTAGTTACTTGTAATGATGTAACAAGAATATTTTAAAAATGAAAATTCAAAATTGTTAGGAAAAACAAATAGAGGAAAATATGGAAGAAACTAGTTTAAAAACTGTAAAACAAGTATTTAAAGACTATAACTCAAATAGCTTCGCATTAAGCGAGGCTAAAGTGGTATGTGTAAATATTTATAAAAAAACAAATAAATTAGAAATAAAACTAAAAGCAGTATCATCCATATTAATGAAAGACTTAACAGACTTTGAAAAGTATTTAAGTAAAAGATTTAGTTTTCAGGAAATAGATATAAAAATAGAAAATGAGTCAGAAGAAAGTGATATTAATAAAAAGCTAGAAATAGAATGGAATGACATAGTAGAATATATGGCATATAAACATCCTCTTACAAAAGCTTTATTGAAAAATAGTACTATTCAAATAGAAGAAAACAAAATGATTGTAAATTTAGCAAGAAAAGGTAGAGGAATACTAGAAGGAAGAGGATTTGAAAAAATATTAGCCCAGAAATTAAAAGATTTGTATCATAAAAACTATGTGGTAACGTATAAAGAAGAAATTACACAAGAGATGCAAAAACAATATCTTGAATATGCAAAAGAATTAGAAAAGCAAGCGATTCAACTAGCACAAGCTCAAGCAGAAGAATACAGACAAGAGATGCAAGAAGAAAAAGCTACTAATAAACAAACTCCACAAAGTAAGCAAACAACATCTGCTCAAAACAATCAACCACCAGAAAACTTTAACGCACCATTACCACCTGAACCACCACAAGAGCCAGAAGAAAACACACCACTGATTTATGGTAGAAGCCTAAAAATAAAAGAGGAACTTTCTAAAGTAAATGACCTTTCAGTAGATAGTGGAAAAGTACTATTAGATGGAGAAATACTAAATACAGACTCAAGAGAACTAAAATCTGGCAAATTTTTAGTTACTTTTGACTTGTATGATGGTACAAGTACAGTTACTTGTAAAGCCTTTGTAGAACCAGAAAAACATGATGGTGTAATCAAAAGATTAAAAGGTGCAAAAGGAGCAAAGGTAAATGGAACTGCTCAGTTTGACCCATTTGCTAAAGAATTAGGTGTTATTGCAAATGTCATTATAGAATCTACAGGCTTAAAGAAAGAAACAAGAAAAGATGAATCAGCAGTAAAAAGAGTAGAATTACATATGCATACTCAAATGAGCCAAATGGATGGTATGACAGCTGCTAAAGATTTATTAAAACGTGCTGTAAAATGGGGGATGAAATCAATTGCTATTACAGACCATGGTGTAGTACAAGCTTTTCCAGATGCACATAAATATTTAGAAAAAGACCACCCAGATTTAAAAGTCATTTATGGAGTAGAAGCCTATTTAGCACCAGATAAAACACCATGTGTATCTTTTTCGAAAAATCAAAATATAGAAGATACTACTTATTGTGTATTAGACTTAGAAACAACAGGTTTTTCATTTAGAACAGAAAAAATAACAGAAATAGGAATTATGAAAGTAAAAAATCATGAGGTAATTGATGAATTTTCTACTTTTGTAAATCCTGAAAAGCCAATTCCACAAAGAGTTGTGGAAGTAACCAATATTACAGATGATATGGTAAAAGATGCACCAAAAATTTCAGAAGTATTACCAAAGGTATTAGAATTTATAGGAGATAGTGTACTAGTTGCTCATAATGCAGATTTTGATATTGGCTTTTTAAAACATAATTGTGCAGAACTAGGATTAAAATTAGGAAATACCTATTTAGATACATTACGTTTAGCAAAAGATTTATTTCCAGAATATAAAAAATATAAATTAGGACCTATTGCAGAAAACTTGGGAATAAAAGTAGAGGTAGCACATAGAGCTTTAGATGATGTAGATACTACTGTAAAAGTGTTTAATGTTATGTTAGATATGCTAAAAGAAAAAAAGGCAGTTACATTAGATGATATTGATACTGTTTTAAGTGGAAAAGCAGATTATAAATCACTTCAAACTTATCATGCTATTATTTTGGCAAAAGACTATGTCGGTTTAAGAAACTTATATAAATTAATTTCACTTTCCCATTTAGACTATTTTTATAAAAAACCTCGTATTTTAAAATCAATTTATAAGAAATATTCAGAAGGTTTAATTTTAGGTAGTGCTTGTGAGGCAGGAGAGCTATATAGAGCTATTATTGCAGGAAAAACAGATGAAGAGCTAGAAGAAATAGCAAACGATTATGACTATTTAGAAATTCAGCCAATTGGTAACAATATGTTTATGGTAAGAAATGAAACAGTAGCAGGTATAGAAGACCTTCAAGATATTAACCGTAAAATTGTAGCACTTCGGAGAAAAGTTACAAAAACCAGTAGTTGCTACTTGTGATGTGCATTTTATGGATCCACAAGATGAAATTTATCGTAGAATTTTAATGGCAGGACAAGGTTATGGAGATGCAGATGAACAAGCACCTTTATATCTAAGAACAACAGAAGAAATGCTAAAAGAATTTGAATATTTAGGGGAAGAAAAGGCATATGAAGTTGTTGTAACAAACACTAATAAAATTTCAGATATGTGTGAGAAAATAAGCCCAATTTCACCTGAGAAATGCCCACCATATATTGAAGGATGCGAAGAAACCATTAAAGAAATTGCTTATAGTAAAGCACATGAATTATATGGAGAAGAACTTCCAGAAATTGTACAAAGCAGACTAGATAAGGAATTAAATTCAATTATTTCAAATGGATTTTCCGTTATGTATATCATCGCACAAAAATTAGTATGGAAGTCAAATGAAGATGGTTATATTGTAGGTTCTAGAGGGTCGGTTGGTTCTTCTTTTGTAGCAAATATGACAGGTATTACAGAAGTAAATTCACTTCCACCACATTATAGATGTACTAATTGTAAATATTCTGATTTTACAGATTATAATGTAAAAAATGGATTTGATTTACCAGATAAAGAATGCCCAAAATGTGGTAATAAGCTTACCAAAGATGGAATGGATATTCCTTTTGAAACTTTCCTTGGTTTTGATGGAGACAAAGAACCAGATATTGACTTAAACTTTTCTCGGAGAATATCAAGCAAAAGCACATCGCTATACAGAAGTTATTTTTGGAAAAGGAACTACCTTTAAAGCAGGAACAGTAGGTACAGTAGCAGATAAAACAGCTTTTGGTTATGTAAAAAAATATTATGAAGAAAGAAATATACCTGTTAGTAATGCAGAAGTTTTAAGATTATCACAAGGATGTACAGGAATTAAAAGAACAACAGGTCAGCATCCAGGGGGGATTATTGTTGTACCAAAAGGCAGAGAAATTTATGAATTTACCCCAGTGCAACATCCAGCAGATGATCCGAATTCAGATATAGTAACAACTCATTTTGATTACCACTCTATTGACCAAAACTTATTAAAATTAGATATATTAGGTCATGATGATCCTACTATGATACGTATGTTATTTGATTTAACAGGAATTGACCCAACAAAAGTACCTTTAGATGATAAAGAAACAATGTCTATTTTTAGGTCTACAGAAGCATTAGGTGTAACACCAGAGCAAATTCATTCAGAAGTAGGTTCTTATGGAATACCAGAGTTTGGTACAAAATTTGTAAGAGGAATGCTGGTAGATACAAAACCAACTACTTTTGGTGAGTTAATTAGTATTTCTGGACTTTCTCATGGTACAGATGTATGGCTAAATAATGGTCAAGAATTAGTAAACCAAGGTATTGTTACTTTAAGTGAAGCAATTGGTTGTAGAGATGATATTATGATTTATTTAATCAAACAAGGTCTACCACCAAAACTTGCTTTTAAAATTATGGAGTTTGTACGTAAAGGTAAAGCATCTAAAGACCCAGAAAAATGGCAAGAATTTGAAAAAACTATGAGAGAATACAATATACCAGAATGGTATATTGGGTCTTGTAAAAAAATTAAGTACATGTTCCCAAAAGCCCATGCAGCAGCGTATGTAACAAATGCCTTTCGTATTGCATGGTTTAAAGTACATAAACCAGCAGCATATTATACAGCTTTTTACACTATTCGTGCAGATGAGTTTGACAGTGATATTATGTGTTATGGAGTAGAACGAGTTAAAAATAAGATGAAGGAAATAGAACTACAGGGAAATAGTGCTACTACAAAAGATAAAAATATGTATGCTATTTTAGAGTTAGTATTAGAAATGTATGAAAGAGGAATTACCTTTTTACCAATTGACCTTTATGAAAGTCATGCTACTAAATTTAAAATGGAATCTGACAATGAAATAAGACCACCACTAAATAGTATTCCAGGTCTAGGAACTGTTGCAGCAGAAGGAATTGATGAAGCTAAAAAAGAAGGGAAATTTATGTCTATTGATGATATGAAAATTCGCTCGAGAATTGGTAAATCAGTAATAGAGCTATTAGAAAAAGTAGGATGTTTAAAAGGTATGAGCCAAAGCAATCAAATGAGTTTATTTGGATAAGGAGTAAATTTGATAAATGCTCTTGCAAATGGTTACATAATGTTATATAATAAGTGCGAAAATAAGGAAATTTAGAAGAGCATAAATAAACAAACTCTTATAAATTTTGTAAGGAGAAATAAATGGGAAGATTAAGAGCAGAAGAACAACTTACAAAAGATTTAGAAAGTATTATTAGAAAATTAAATAGAAGTATGACAGGAAGTACACAAGATAATTTAGCAAGAATTGGACTAAAAGTAGCTGAAATTAATAGTAGTATAAAGGTACAACAAGAAGAAAAAGAAAGAGAAAAATTAAGACAGCAAGCAGAAAAAGAAAAGGAAAGATTAAGACAACAAGAAGAAAAAGAAAGAGAAAAATCAAGACAGGAAGCAGAAAAAGAAAAAAACAAGAATAAAAAAACAGAAAAGAGAGAAACAACTATTCAAATGATGCAAAATGGTATTGACCCTAGAATAATAGCAGATATGTTAGGCTATAAAAATGTAGTATCCATTTATCAAATAATGAAAAAATATAATATAGCAAATATAAAAAGCGTTAAACATCAGTTAATATTTACAAGTGAAGATGATGAAACAATTGCTACAAAAGCTAATTGGACATTAGAAGCAGTTAAAAAACTTAGAGAAGATATGAATGAAGTTATACCAGAATTAAAGAAACCAACAAATAAAAGAAGGCAAACAAAACAAAGTACTATATCAGCAGGAGAGGAAGCATTAGAGATAAATAGTACATTGCAGTCAAATGTGCCAAAGCAAAAAGAGGAAGATGAAGTTAAGAAAGAAGAAGGCATGCAAACAATAGGACAACGAACACAAACAGCACAGCCAATTAAACCTACAGGAAATCAAATGCCTAGAAAAGACTTTTTTGAATTAGCAAGAAATATAACAGATATAGCTATTATGGCACAAGAACTTCAAATGTCAGCAACAGAGATACAAGTAAGATTAAGAAAAACTGGCTATTATGACAGAAAAAAAGTAGTAGAATTAATTCATAGTGGCAAAACAAATGAAGATATTTCATCTAAAGGAGGAGTAACACCAGATGCAGTACAAAGAGTTAGAGAAGAGGAAGAAAGAAAAATAGCAGAACAAAATACTCCTAAAGCAATGGAAATTACTGTACTAAAGCAAAAGCAAGAGACAACTATAAGAAGAAAAAAATTAGAAAGAAGTTTTTTAGCATTAGCGAACCAATTTGAAAAGGAAAATAGCATAGCAAATCAATTACAAATAACCTATTATGAAGTAATGTTATTGTTAAAAAGATATGGAATTACTCCAAGATCAAAGTTAGAAAGATTAATAGAACAAGATTTAGATTGTTCAGCTGAAGTAATTGCAACTAAAGTAAATGGTGATATAGCAAGAATTGAAACAATAAAAGATAAAGTTAGAAAAAGAGAAAAGTTAATTAATGTGGTATCATTTGAAACACAAGAAAAATTAATAAGACAATTAACACATGGTAGTGTAAGTATACATTATGAAGCAGAGAAGCTAAGTATATCATTAGCAAGTGCAAAAGCAATAGCTGAAAAATGGGAAAGAGACAAAAACCTTAATATACCAGAAAGTATTAAAAGAAGAAACTTTACAAGAGATATGAATATTTTTAGAGCAAAAGTAGCAACAACGTCAGAAGTAGCTATAACTGCAGATACAAGAAAAATATGGGAAGGTACTATTCATAAGATGTTAGTGGAGTATGAGCCATTTCTAACAGTTACTCATTATGCTTTTATTAGTTATACTTATATGAAAATGGGAATTTATGATAAGGGAATTGAAATAGCTAAAGAGTATCTAGATTTAAAAGAACATAGTGCTTATGCTGTTAAAGCAAAGATTTACGAAATTATAGAAGAGCAAAAGACTAAGGAAAATCAAGGCAAATTAGTAGCTAGCACTAAAGTACCAGATAAAGATCAAGACCAAAGATAAAGGATGGATATTATGAAAATAGAAGAGATATTTAGTATACAAAATATAATTATTTATGTAATTATTATTAATTTACTTACTTTTTTTGTTATGTGGCTTGATAAAAGAAAAGCCAAAAAAGGAAAATGGAGAATACCAGAAAATACTCTTTTAGTATTTGTAGTATTAGGTGGAGGAATTGGAGGAATAGCAGGAATGTACTTATTTCACCATAAAACGCAAAAGATGAAATTTGTTATTGGATTTCCTTTGATTCTAATTTGTGAAATTTTATTAATTGCATTAACCATTTTTTAAAGAATTCTAATAAAAGAAATTAAAAGAGCACCTAAAAATGTGATAAATAAACTGAACCCAAAATGTTAGAAAAAACAAAGAGGGTTCTTTTTTTCATAGAGATTTTCTATTAAAAGATATTAATATTGTTTCTTAAAACATAGAAATAGAATCCACTTAGAACATAGAATAGGATTACACTTGAAAAGATTTACATAATATGGTATAATTAATCGATTGATATTATATAGAAAGAACAAAAATGTAAAATTAAAATAATAAGAAAGGAGGAATATTGATAAATGATTCAAATGGATAAAAATCAAATAGGCAAAATACGTATTGAAATTGCTTTAGGAAAGACATATGAACAAGTAGCAAATGAATTTAATATTCCTCTTACTAGATATAAAAAAATACCAAGAATTTATTCAAGAAAAGCGATTGGAAGATTACTTTTTCAATATAATAATGAAAAAATAGCACAAATAGCACAAATTCCAGTAGAAATAGTAGAACAAATACGACAAGAACAAAAGCAAAATGAGGCTTTACTTCGTATTCATAGTGCATTAGGAACACCTCATGAACAAATAGCAAAAGAGCTAGAAGTAGCATTTTCTACAGTAAGTGGCAGAAAAAGAGAAATAAAAAATCTTTATTCTAGAGAAATGATTATAGATTTATTAAAAAGTCAGGATGATGCAGAAATTGCAGAATTAGCACAGGTTCCAATAGAAATAGTAGAACAAATAAGAAGAGAAACGCAAGAAGAAGACTCCCTCCTTAGAGGTCTAATTGCAATAGAGACATCAGAAAAAGAAATATCTAAAATCTTAGGATTAACTTCTAGACGCTTAATCGAGAGTAGAAAAGCAAGGTTAGGAAAAGTGTATACCAGAAAAGAAATAGAAGATTTGTTAGAAGGAAATAGCAATCAAAGAATAGCAAAAATAACACAAGTTTCAGAAGATATAGTTGCACAAATTAGAAAAGCAAAAACAATAGGTGAACCATACTATACAATGGATACAAGAAGACTAAAAAATTCTAATGCAGAAAAAGGTATTCGCACATTAGTAGCATTAGGGTGTAGTAATACAGAAATAGGTATTCGATATCATTATCATGAATTAAGTATGCGAAATATTAAGTTTTCATTTGGAATATATAGTAGAATTCAAATCAATAATTTATTAGATTTATACTCAAATGAAGAAATTGCTAGTATTGCCGATATTAGTTTTCTAACTGTTAAACAAATAAGGGAAGAAGAACAAAGAAAAAATAAAAGTAGAAACAGAAATAATACTGGGAATATTAAATATGAAAGTGAAATACGTAATTTAGTAGCTCAAAATGTACCACTAGAAGACATTTCTTTAAGATTAGGTTTTGAAGTAGGAACACTAAGATATATGAAATCCAAATTAGGAACATATTCTAGAATACAAATTATTAGGTTATTAGAAATAAAAGATGAAGAAGAAGTAGCTAATATTACAAAAGTTGATTTAGATATTATTGCTCAAATAAGAAAAGAGCAAAAAGACTTAGAACAAAAAAGAGAATGTATAATGCAAGAAGAGTTAGCAAAAGAGAGGGAAAAACAGCAAAAAGAACAAAAATTGCGTATTGCATTTGCAAAAGGAGAATCATATACGCAAATACAAATGCAATTTAATTATGCTAGTGTAAAGTCTGTTGCGGCAATAAAAAGTACAAAAAACATATTTAGCAGAAGGCAGATTTGTGATTTGATGAATAGTGACAAAACAAATGAACAAATTGCACAAATAGTTCAAATTCCAATTGAATTAGTAATAGAAATAAGAGAAGAAAAACATAAAGAAAATCAAGAATTAAAAAAAGCGTGTGAAACAGAATTAGAACGATTAAATAAAAGAATAAAAGCTATAAAAGAAGAAAACATTTCTAGAAAAACACAACAAAGTATAGATATAAAAATTACTAAAATTTTAAATGGATATCAAGGCTGTTTAACAGAAGTTGATTATGCTTTTATAGCATATGCATATTTAAGAGTAGGAATGAGGCATCAATGTCAAGAAGTTGCAGAAAAGTATTTAAAAATTGAAAACTATTCTATAGAAGAAGTAGTTAAGAGAATAGAGGGAATAATAGAAGCTGAAAGGCTTCGTAGAGAAAAGCCTATTATTTTAATTGCACCGAATAGACATAAGGAAATGGAAGAAAGATAAATAATAAGTTTTCATAAAAAATAACAAATAATTTTAAAAAAGTTATCCACAGAAATAACTCAATGTTTTCAGTTATTAACAAAGTTATCCACATTATCCACAGATATGTGGATAATATTTTTTGTAAACTATATGTAATTTTTATGTAACATTAAAGCATATTTGTAAAATTTTTGTAATTAAAATGTAATATAGCAAAATAAATTGTGTCAATAAAGGGAAAAAAATGTAAATAAAATGAGAATTTTGTGAAAGAATTATGACAAACAGATTACAAATTCATGCAAATTACTGCAAAGTAATAACCAATTATCCACAGTTAAAGAATTAACTTATCCACAATTACAAAAAATAAGATAATAAAAAAGCATTGACAAATACAAACCAATGTTTTATAATGTTCTAGATTAAGGAATAAAAAATAATACCAAAAGTTCTGTAGAAAAATAGGGGGAAGCATTTATGCAAAATAGCATTGTTATAAAAGGTGCAAAAGAACATAATTTAAAAGATATTAACTTGGAAATACCAAGAGATAAATTAGTAGTTATTACTGGACTTTCAGGTTCTGGTAAATCTTCACTTGCTTTTGATACTTTATATGCAGAAGGGCAAAGACGATATGTAGAAAGCTTATCATCTTATGCAAGGCAATTTCTAGGTTTAATGGAAAAACCAGAGGTAGAATCTATTGATGGGCTTTCGCCAGCAATTTCAATTGATCAAAAAACTACTTCAAGAAATCCACGTTCAACAGTTGGTACTGTTACTGAAATTTATGATTATATTCGTTTGCTTTATGCACGTATTGGTGTACCATATTGCCCAAACTGTGGCAAAAAAATAGAAAAACAAACGATTGACCAAATTATTGATAGTGTTATGAGTTTAGAAGAAGGTACAAAAATACAAGTATTAGCACCAGTAGTACGTGGCAAAAAAGGAGAATATACCAAACTTTTACAAAATTTTCAAAAAGAAGGTTTTGTACGTATTAGAATAGATGGTCAAACTTTTGAACTTACAGATGATATTGAAATAGATAGAAAGAAAAAGCATAATATTGAACTAATTGTAGATAGATTAGTCATAAAAGAAGATATTAGAACACGTTTAACAGAATCAGTAGAAATTGCTCTAAAATATGCAAACAATCTAGTAAGTATTGACATTCCAGGAGAAAGAGAAATTCTATTTAGTCAAAATTATGCTTGCCCAGATTGTGGTATTAGTATAGAAGAATTAACACCAAGAATGTTCTCATTTAATAATCCATTTGGGGCGTGCCCAACTTGTACTGGTATTGGTTATCTTATGAAAATGGATGAAGATTTAATTGTTCCAGACAAAACAAAAACTCTATATGATGGAATAAAAGCTTTTGGTGCTAGTACTATGAAAAAGGGCGAAACTATGGCAAAAATGTACTTTGAAAGTATTGCCAAATATTATGATGTAGATATTTCAAAGCCAATTAAAGATTTGCCAAGATGGTTTTTAGAAAAAATATTATATGGTACAGGGGAAGATGTTATTGATTTTGAATATACTTCTGTTGCAGGTACCAGAAAATTTAGCACACCATTTGAAGGGGTTATTCCAACATTAGATAGAAGATATAACGAAACAAAGTCACAAGGAATGAGAGATTTTTACGAAATGTATATGAGTGAAAGTGCTTGTCATACTTGTCATGGAGCAAGGCTAAAAAAAGAAAGCTTATCTGTAAAAGTAGGAGATAAAAATATTAATGAACTAATAGATATGTCAATTGACAAAATAAAAGACTTTTTAAACTCTTTAGAATTAAATAAACAAAGCAGAATGATTGCAGACCAAATTTTAAAGGAACTAAATAAAAGGTTACAATTTTTGATTGATGTAGGGCTAGAATATTTAACCCTCTCTAGAGGTGCTGGTAGTTTATCAGGAGGAGAAGCACAACGTATTCGTTTAGCTACTCAAATTGGTTCTGGCTTAACAGGGGTATTATATATTTTAGATGAACCAAGTATTGGGCTACATCAAAGAGATAATGATAAATTATTAGCAACCTTACGAAAACTAAGAGATTTAGGTAATACTGTTTTAGTAGTAGAGCATGATGAAGATACAATGTATGCAGCAGACCAAATTGTAGATATAGGTCCAGGACCTGGTGTTCATGGAGGAAAAGTAATTGCACAAGGAACCGCAGAAGAAATTAAACTAATACCAGAATCAATTACAGGTCAGTATTTAAGTGGTAAAAAACAAATTATAGTACCTAAAAAAAGAAGAAAGTCAAACGGAAAAGCAATAGAAGTAAAAGGTGCTATAGAACATAATTTGAAAAATGTAAATGTAAAATTTCCATTAGGGCAATTTGTTTGTGTAACTGGTGTTTCAGGTTCTGGAAAAAGTACTTTAGTAAATGAAATTTTATATAAAACGATAGCAAAAGAAGTATATGGTTCTAATGAAAAACCAGGAAAATGTAAAGAAATAAAAGGTCTAGAAAACATTGATAAAATCATTAATATTGATCAATCTCCTATTGGTAGAACACCACGTTCTAACCCTGCTACTTATACTGGAGTATTTGACATTATACGTGACATTTTTGCTGCAACAGAAGAAGCAAAAATGCGTGGTTATGATAAGGGAAGATTTAGTTTCAATGTTTCTGGTGGTAGATGTGAGGCCTGTTCAGGAGATGGTGTACTTAAAATAGAAATGCACTTTTTACCAGATATTTATGTACCTTGTGAGGTATGTAAAGGAAAACGCTATAATAGAGAAACATTAGAAGTAAAATATAAAGGAAAAACAATTAGTGATGTATTAGATATGACTGTAGAAGAAGCATTAGAGTTTTTCAAAAATGTACCTAGAATAAAAAATAAAATTCAAACTCTACATGATGTGGGGCTTCGGTTATATAAAATTAGGACAACCATCTACTACTTTATCAGGTGGAGAAGCACAACGTGTAAAACTTGCAACAGAATTATCTAAAAAAGCAACTGGCAAAACCTTATATATTTTAGATGAGCCAACAACAGGTCTTCATATTGCAGATGTACACAAATTAGTAGATATTTTGCAAAGGCTAGTAGATACAGGAAACAGCATTATTGTTATAGAGCATAACTTAGATTTAATTAAAACAGCAGATTATATTATTGATTTAGGACCAGAAGGCGGGGAAAAAGGTGGTCAAATTATAGCAGTAGGCTCTCCAGAACAAATTGTGAAAAATGAGCAAAGCTATACGGGTAAGTTTTTAAAAAAATATATTGAAAAATAAAAAAATACAAGAGATACAAAGCTAAATGGGCACTTCGAAGAAAAACAAAAGTAAAGAAAAAACAAAAAAGAAAGGGAATTAAAGCAAAAATTCCATATTTAATATAGTTGTACATAGAAAAATATACAATTTTTCTCATACAATGAAAAAGTAAAAATACAAAAACAAAATGCCCATTTAGCTTTGTATCTCTTGTTATTTTAACTTTAACTATTTGCAGTTATTGTTGTTATTTCTTTCATTTTTGTTATTATTTTTATTGTTGTTGTTATTCTTGTTGTTATTGTTTTGTTTGTTTTGATTTTCTGACATAATCAGCACCTCCATTTCTTATCTAAAACTATTGTGTACAAAAAGTTTTAATTTTATTCAAAAACTTTAAAAATAAATAAAACTCAATGGAAATTAAAATAAACATTGAGTTTTTATTTTGTAAAAAATCATTAAAAAATAGCTTACAGAAATAATTTGCATTTATATAGCAACTAATTTAAAAGTATGATATGATATCTATAGAAAAGTATATTAACAGGAGAAATAGAAATGAGTAATATGGTAATAGGAATAGAAGGTTTAGTTGGTGCAGGAAAAACAGCCATTTGCAAAGAGCTTTTAAATGAAATACCAAATAGTATTTTATTACAAGGTGGAAATTTATATAGAGCTATTGTATTTGCCTTATTGTCTTCTAAAACTAATTTAGAAGAATTAAAACAAGCTATGAAACAAGCAGATATAAAACAAATCATGGAAAAGTTAAAAATCACATTAGCCATTGAAAATAGAGATACTGTTATTTATATAGATGGTAAAAAAATAGAAGAAGAAGATTTGCAAACTGCAAAATCTTCTATGGCAGTTTCAGAAATAAGCAGTGTAGCAGATAACCAAAATTTTTACCTATTTGGGAGAAATATTATCGAAAAATTTAAACAAAGCTATAACATAATTGTATCTGGCAGAGATTTAATGAAAATTTATCCTAATTTAGATTATCATTTTTTAGTAACCGCTTCTTTAGAAGAACGTGTTAGAAGAAAATGCATACAATATAATGGAAAAGTACCAGCAGATGAAGTAAAACAAAATATTATAAAAAGAGATGAATTGCAAGAAAAAACGGGATTTTATCAAAAATATGATAAAACTATATTAGTAGATATAACCTCTTGCAAAACAGTAGAAGAATCTACAAAAGAAGTATTAAAATATATTACGCAAAAGTAATAATTGAGAGTTTATATGATTTATAGCACAAAAATATAGTTACAAACAAAGTAAAATAAAAAGTAGATTTGTATAGATGAAATTAGGAGGAAATATGGGCTTTGTTAATAAAAAATTAAAAGAATTTGAAGAGTATATTCAAGGAAAGAAAGTAGCTATTATAGGGTTAGGAGTAAGCAATATTCCTTTAGTAGACTATTTCTATCATTTAGGTGCAAAAGTTACTATTTTTGACAAAAGAGAAGAAAAAAAATTAGATAAAGAAGTAGTTAAAAAAATACAAAATTATCACTTTACATTATATACAGGGGAAAACGCTTTAGAACATTTACAAGGTTTTTCTATTATTTTTCGTTCTCCAAGTTGTAGACCAGATACACCTGAAATATTAGCAGAAATAGAAAAAGGAGCTATTCTTACCTCTGAAATAGAAATGTTAATGAAATTATGCCCAGGTACTATTATTGGAATTACTGGTAGTGACGGAAAAACAACTACAACGAATTTAATTTATGAAATATTACAAGAAAAAGGCTATCATTGTTATTTAGGTGGTAATATTGGAGTTCCACTTTTCACAAAAGTAAGTGAGATGAAACCAGAAGATATAGTTGTATTAGAACTTAGTAGTTTTCAATTAATGGATATGCAAATTAGCCCACATATTAGTGTTATCACTAACATTTCACCAAATCATTTAGATATTCATAAATCTTATGACGAATACATAGAGGCCAAAAAGAACATTTTAAAATATCAAACTAAAAATGATATTGTTATTTTAAATTATGATAACGAAATCACCAAAAGTTTAGGAAATGAGGCAAATGGAAAGGTAATTTATTTTAGTAAAACACACAAATTAGAAAATGGTATTATTTATGATAATGGTATGATTAAATTATGTAAAAATAATGTTAGAAGACATATATTAAATATAAAAGATATTCCACTAAAAGGTGAGCATAATTATGAAAATATTTGTACTGCAATAGCTGCAACTGTTAGTTTAGTAGAACCAGAAATAGCTACAAGTGCCATCCAAAAATTTAAAGGTGTAGCACATAGATTAGAGTTTGTAAGAGAAATAGAAGGTGTTAAATGGTATAATGATTCTATTGGTACATCTCCTACAAGAACTATTGCAGGTTTAAATGCCTTTACAGAAAAAATTGTTCTAATTGCAGGCGGTTATGATAAACATTTAGATTATACACCAATTGCAAAGCCAATTATAGAGAATGTAAGTAGTTTAATTTTAATGGGAGCAACAGCACCCAAAATAGAAGAAGTAGTAAAACAGGAACTAAAAAAACAAGGAAAACAAATGCCAATCTATCATTGCAATTCATTAAAAGAGGTAGTATTAAAAGCATATGAAGTATCTAAAAAAGGAGAAATTGTTTTATTTTCTCCTGCTAGTGCAAGTTTTGACTTATTTAAAAATTTCGAAGAAAGAGGAAATCAGTTTAAAGAATTGGTAGAAAAATCTTTACAATCATAAAGAAGTATGCTATGATGTGTGCCATAAAGGCTTTGAGAAAGAGCCTTTCGAAGAAATTTCGGAGGGCTTCACCTCCGAAATAAATAATTTTTTAGGAGGACATCATGGGTAAGTTTGACAAGCAGCATCTAATCAAAGTTTTGGGGACAGTGGCAGGAAAAGATGTACTACGCAAAGCAGTACCAATCATTTCACAGCAAATTATTTCAGCAGCGAAATATTATATGGGTGTTCCTGATGGAAAATATTTTTCAAGTACTGATTTTCCAGAAAGTGTAGTAACAGCCAAAAAAGCCTATATTACTTTGAACACAATTATGGGTGGTGAAACAGCAGAAGCAGATCGTTTTAGAGAAGGAAAAAAGCAAATACCAGAACTATTTACGCCATTAGGTGTGGAAAAAATGCTTACTTTATTTACACATCTTTATTGTTTTGGAAGTGGCTCACAAGAAGCTATCGATTGTGAAACAGTTAGAGCTTGCCGGCAAACTGAGGTATCAGAAGGTGTTAGCTTTGTTGGCCCATTAACTTCTACAACCAAGCTTTCAGTGGATGAAATTATGCAACTGGGCTATGGGAATAAAAATGGTTTAGCCATTTGCTTTTATAACTTCCATGAGGGAGCTTGCCTGTTTGACATGGAGTTATTGGGAAATGATTATTTAAAACCAGAAGAAAGAGAAGTTCTTCTACTTATGAAAAACAAACTAGTTGCTTGTTGTCAAGGTTATGATAATAGGTATTTAGGAAAAGATGGTCAGCCAGCATTAATTTATACGATTGATGTTTATCAACCAGAATTTGAGCCTATTGTAGAAACGCAACAAGAACTAGAAAGTGTTGTTTACTGTCCACAAACAATTGAAAAAGTACGAGACTTTTATGTAGCATTAAATGGCGAAGGGGATTTTCCTGAGATACCAGATTACTACAAAGAATGGAAGTCTTGCTTCCAAAAACTAGTGTTTTTGGAAATTCAAAAGTTAGTATAAAATTAAACCACCCCCAAGTTCAAGAAATTGAGCTTGGGGGGTTGGGTATTCTACCGTTTATATTGGAGACGTTTGCTCTTGGCGATTGGCACTGCAATGGCAATGATACTAATGTGACAAAACAGAATAGACGGATTCCATGAATGCATTCCCATTACACCCTCTAACAAAAAGACGTTAGGTACAAGGAATGCCATGAAGATAGCTATCCAAAATGCCACATATAGTGTTCGAACTGACCGATTAACAAAGCCGAGGAATAGTACTATTAAGTAGAGTACAAAGATAACGCCAATGATAATCAGTAGAATTTCTTTCAGCTCACTTGGATTGAGTGTACACATGAGGTAACCTCCTTTTTAGGCTTATGATTGAGAGTTTGGTATTGTAAATGATAATATATAATACTAAAAAGTTAGAGAGTATAGTCTCTTCACTAATTAGTGAAACCAAGAAACTGAAAATAAGCATGAAATATACTTTATTATAACATGTTTTACATAAAATTGCAAATTTTTATGTATTTTTGTATCTTTAAATGTATTTTTATATCTTTAAAATTTCTATTTTCTCTAGAGTAACTAATTCATATATATCAAATCTTTCATTACTTTTAAATTCCTATGCAATTGAAATTTAAAAAGTACTAGCTATTTTGTAGCTACAACAATCACCAAAAATGAAAAATTGCATAGGATAGTACTAAAGAGATAAGGAGGTATTATATGGAATATCAAAACTATGAAGAATATATGCGTAAAGTATTAGGATATTCTTCACAAAATCCAAACATCTATGAAAACTACCAATATAGAACTATGCCACAGAATTATGATAATACATATTATAGGAATGAATATGTAGAAAGTTTATCAGAAGAAGAAGCGATGGAATTATACCCAGAGATATATCGTTTAGTAAACCCAATGGTTTGCAAAATATGTGAAACAAATTCAGAGCCAATTACAAAAGAATTAATAGAAAAGATGACAGATGAAGTGTATTTTAGTATAGAAGATCAAGAAACTATTGTAAATGTAAGAATTGAAACTCCTGAAAAATTATCTACTAATAATAGTAATACTACAAGAAAGACAGAAGGAAAAACAGAAAGATTAAGTAGAAGAGTAGATGAAAGCAAAGTTAGCAGTTTAACAAGAGAAAGTAGACTTAGTAAAGAAATAGAGAAAAGTCCTGAAAGTAGAAACATAAAAGAAAATACAAACAATAGAGAAGTTAGCGAAACTAGAGAAGTAAGACGTCATAATTCTACCTTAAGAGATTTAATCAAAATTTTAATCTTAAGACAGTTATTAGGAGGGGGAAGACCACCAATAAGGCCACCACGTCCATCATTTCCAGGAGGACCAGGAATGCCACCACCAAGACCACCTTATCCAGGAGGCAGACCACCAATGGGAGGACCAAATCCACTAATTATGCCAAGAGATTATGAGGATTATTTGAAATTTTAAAAAATAAACAAATATACAATAAAAAAATTTATTACTAAAATTTGAAAAAATAACATGTATATCTTTTTTGCTTTTTGTTAAAAATAATACTATCAATATTATGTTTGTACTTATTTTATCATTTAAAAATAAAAATATGCATTAAAAATAAAACAAATATAATATATAAATTGGAAAGGTAGGTAAAATTATGAAAGTAAAAGATTGTATGTGTAATGAAGTTTCTTGCGTTACACCTGATAAAACAATAAAAGATTGTGCAACTATTATGTGTAACAAACATGTTGGATGTGTACCTGTATGTGATAATTCTCAAAATGTAGTAGGATTAGTAACTGATCGTGATATTATTTTAAGAGCCATTGCATGTAATAAAGATGTAAATAGCACTCCTGTTAGTGAAATAATGACTTGTGAAGTATGTTGTTGTACACCAAATGCAGATGTAACAGAAGCAGAAAATTTAATGTCACAAAACCAAATAAAAAGAATTCCAGTTATAGATAATAATAAAATTGTAGGTATTATTACTTTAGGAGATTTAGCAGCAAACAATGAAGTAAATGATAGAGGAGTAGAAGATACTTTAAATCATATTTGTAGTTGTAATGATAAAAATGCAGAATAGTTACTAAAAACTTAGAGCATCATAAAGTAATGAAAGATTGTAAATTTAAAATTTTGTTGTTTTAAACAATTGAATGTAGAATGTTTTAGTTTGTATAAAACATTCTACATTTGACTTATTTCAAAAAAATGATATAATGCTACCTAAAAAAGGAGAAGAGATACATATATGGTAATTGATATGAATTATTGGGGAAAGGTACTAAAAAATATAGCTATTCTTGCTTTATCTATCTTAGGTGTTTATTTAGGTTTCAAATTAGCTATTTTTTATATGCCTTTTTTAATTGCATTTGTAATTTCACTAATGTTAGAACCTTGTATTCGATTTATTATGAGAAAAACAAAACTAAAAAGAAAGACAAGTTCTATTATTGTATTTTTAGTTGCAATTATTTTAATTGTAGGATTATTAACATGGGCAGGAATTACATTAGTAACAGAGGCATCAAACTTATTAAGTGGTTTAAATGAATATATTGAGCAAGGCTATCATTTAGTACAAGATTTGCTTTCTAAAATTGATTTTACTAAGTTACAAATACCTGAAAATATAATGAACACGATTCAAAATTCTGCTATGGAATTTTTGGGAACTATAACAGGTTGGGCGAAAAATGCTTTAACAGGAGCAATTAATTTTTTAACTTCTATTCCAACCATTGGAGTATATACAGTAGTTACATTATTAGCACTTTATTTTATTTGTGTAGATAAGGTATATATGATAGATCAGCTAGAACACCATTTACCAGAAACATGGGTAAAGAAAATAGGACTTCATTTAAAAGAACTTGTAAAGTCATTAGGAGGATATTTAAAAGCAGAGGTTACCTTAGTTTTTATTTCCTTTGTTATTACTCTAATTGGATTATACATTTTTCATTTTGTAGGGTTAAATGTAGAATATCCATTATTAATGGCGCTAATTATAGGTTTTGTTGATTTACTACCAATCTTTGGTTCAGGTACATTTATGGTTCCATGGGCTGTTTTAACAGCTTGCACAGGAGATTTTACTTTAGCAATTGCTATCCTAATTTTATGGGTTGTTATTTCAGTAGTAAGACAATTTCTAGAACCAAGGATTGTAAGTGGTAATATTGGAATTCATCCAATTTTTACTTTGATTGCGATGTATACAGGTTTTAAATTTATAGGAGTATTAGGGATGTTAATTGGCCCAATTATGCTTATTATTTTAAAAAACATTTTTTCTACTTTTATAGATAAAGGAGTAGTAAAGTCTATATTTGAAAGGTAACAACTTATAATACTGTAGAAGTTGAAACAAAAGAGTCGTCAGGTGGATACACATATTCTTCTGATGGCTTTTCTATTTTATTCATTTTTTCAATTTCAAGTATAGCTACTTCACCATGATAATTTCCTTTTTTTATAATTCCTTCAACTTCTACCCAGCATTTATCTTCATACTGTTTAGCAGTTTCGTATTCACATAAAAATCCTACTACTACTGTTTGAAAATCAGAAGAAATAACCATATCTCTTGCTAAAACAAATTGATTTTCTTTAAAATCTAATACACGGTAAATATAGCCAGAAAAGCGAACTTTTTGACCAACGTAATTATTAACATTTTCATTGACAGTTTTTAAAACATTCGTATAATTATTAGGGGTTAATTCATAAACATCTTTTGGTTTTAAACTATCATTAGTTTTAAAAAAACTGTTACCTATAATGCGATACACTACAATGAGAGTAATTACAATAATCAAGGCAAATAAAATGCCTAAAAACAATTTTCCTAATTTATTACCATTTACTTTTACATTACAAACAAACATATTTCTCATTCCTCATATAATATGTATCTAAACATATTCTTTCTTTTTATTTAGTTAAATATATGTAAGAAGGAGAACGGATATGCAAAAGGAATTTGCGAATTTAATTTATAAGCAGTGTAGGTAGAAAGTCTTAAAATTTGGTGAGGAAAATCGAGTTGTTGCCCATGCTAGGCACATCTAGAAAAAACGCATATAAGAAAATATTCTTATATGCGTTTTTTAAGATTAAACTTTGCAATAACAGTTATCTAAAATTTTCTTTGCTTCTTAAGAATAACACATGCAAAAAGTCTGAAAGCTGTGAAATCCCTGTACTATTTACAGGTAAAAAGTATGCCCTAAGAATGGCTAAAATTGCTTCTTTAGAAATCTGCTTATCAGGAATACAAATATTCCCCTCAAAACTTTTACGTTCTTCTAGCTGAAATTCTCCGCTTAATAAATAAGTTACAGCATAGCTTTTTGGATCTTTAATAATACGTTTTGCACATTCAAAAACAAAAACAAGTTCTTCATCACTACAATGACACAGTAAAAATGCATAAATGAAACAAGCTGCAATATCAAAGTCATTGAGTTTAGAGTTAAAACGTTCACCTATAAGTGCATAGATACATTGGTCAAAGTTTTTTATCCACTTTTCTTTAGAAGTCTGTACAGTATAGTGTTCTTCTTGTGAGCATTCGTTTACCAGAAAAACATAAGAATAATGCTTTTGGATATATTCTTCAATTGTCCATTCCTTACGCTTTTTTTCTTCTTTTTTACTCTCAATAAGATAAATAAAAAAAGGACCTACTATCAAAATAGTAAATAGCAAAAATGCGATATCTCCAACTAACTGAGGAACAAAATTAGAAAGAATTAGTATCAAAAAAAAGGTCAACATTATGGTGAGCATTATCCGAATAGGATGAGTAAGATTATTATGCACAAAGTTAGCTATTTTTTTACGCATTTTAAAATGCCTCCATCATAAATGAATTTATAGTTTTGACTGCTTATAAAGGTACTGTTTGCTAGGTTTGTATGACCATAATGATAGCCTCCAATTCAAACTCATGAGATATTACTCTAATAGGTAACGTATATTATAACACCATTTGCTAGAAAATGCAAAGAAAAATAAAATATAGCTTAAATTCTCTTGCAGATTTTTAGCAAAAGTGATATAGTTACATAGAATGTTTATAAGAGAACGAAACATAATTTAGGAAGGATGAAAACAAATGGGATTATTTAAGTCATATAGCGAAAAAGAAGTAAAAAGAATAAGGCCAATTATTGAAAAGATTAATCATTTAGAGGAATCTATCTCTAAATTGACAGATAGTGAATTAAGAGAAAAAACTACACAATTAAAACAGCAATTACAAAATGGTAAAACATTAGATGATATTTTGCCAGAGGCTTTTGCAGTTATGAGAGAAGCATCTAAAAGAGTTTTAGGAATGCGTCATTTTGATGTGCAATTAATAGGTGGTGTTATTCTACACCAAGGAAGAATTGCAGAAATGAAAACGGGAGAAGGAAAAACTTTAGTTGCAACACTTCCTGTATATTTAAATGCCTTAACAGGTAAAGGCGTTCATGTTATTACAGTTAATGATTACCTAGCTAAAAGAGATAGTGAGTGGATGGGAAAAGTATACAAATTTTTAGGGTTAACTGTTGGACTAGTTATTGCAGGAATGGAACCAGAGGCAAAAAGAGCAGCCTATAACTGTGATGTAACTTATGGTACAAACAATGAATTTGGTTTTGATTATTTAAGAGATAATATGGTTATTTATAAAGAACAACTAGTACAAAGAGAACTAAATTATGCTATCGTTGACGAAATTGATAGTATTTTAATTGATGAGGCTCGTACACCTCTTATCATTTCAGGTCGTGGTACACAATCTTCTGACCTATATAAAAAAGCAGACAATTTTGTAAAAAGGCTAACACCAAAAGTAATTGTAGAAGAAGATAGTAAAGACGAAGAACAAGCAGAAGATAATGAAAACTATGATTACATTGTTGACTTAAAATCAAAGTCAGCCTCTTTAACACAAAAAGGTATCAAAAAAGCAGAAGAAGAATTTGGACTAGAAAACTTTAATGATATAGAAAATTCAGAAATTGTTCATAATGTAAATCAAGCACTTCGTGCACATGGTATTATGAAAAAAGATATTGACTACATTGTAAAAGATGGAGAAGTATTAATTGTAGATGAATTTACAGGAAGAATTATGTATGGTAGAAGATACAATAATGGTCTTCACCAAGCAATTGAAGCAAAAGAACATGTAAAAATTGCAGATGAATCTAAAACATTAGCAACTATTACATTCCAAAACTACTTTAGAATGTATAATAAATTATCTGGTATGACTGGTACTGCTATGACAGAAGAAGCAGAATTCGAAGAAATTTATCATTTAGATGTTATTGAAATACCAACTAATAGACCAATGGTACGTATTGACCAACCAGATATTATTTACAAAAATGAAAATGCAAAATTTAGAGCAGTAATTGCAGATATTAAAGAAAGTCATAGTAAAGGTCAACCAGTGCTAGTAGGTACAGTATCTATTGAAAAATCAGAAAAACTAAGTAGTATGCTTAAAAAAGAGGGAATTCCTCATGAAGTATTAAATGCTAAATCACATGAAAAAGAGGCACAAATTGTTGCACAAGCTGGTAAACTTGGAGCAGTAACAATTGCTACTAACATGGCAGGTCGTGGTACTGATATTATGCTTGGTGGTAATAGTGAATACTTAGCAAAACAAGAAATGAGAAAGCAAGGTTATACAGAAGCTCAAATTGAACAAGCAACAGCCTTTAATGAAACAGAAGATACATCTATATTAGATTCAAGAAAGAAATTTAAGGAGCTACAAGAAAAATATGAAGCAGAAATTAAAGAGGAAAAACAAAAAGTAATTGCAGCAGGTGGCTTAAAAATTATTGGTACAGAAAGACATGAATCTAGAAGAATTGATAATCAGTTACGTGGACGTAGTGGTCGTCAAGGAGATAATGGTGAATCTAAGTTCTTTATTGGTTTAGATGATGATTTAATGAAAATATTTGGTGGAGGGGCTATTACAAAAGTATATGATGGATTAGGTGTAGAAGAAGATATGCCAATTCAAGCTAAAATGCTTTCAAATGCAGTAGAATCTGCACAAAGAAAAGTAGAAAGTAGAAACTTTAGTATTCGTAAAAATGTACTTCAATATGATGATGTTATGAATGTACAAAGAGGTATTATTTATGATGAAAGAAGAAAAGTACTAGATGGAGAAAATTTAAAAGACCATATCTTAACAATGATTGATTCTTTAGCAGAAGAAACAGCAATAGAATACTTATCAGAAGTAGCTGATTTTAATCCAGAAGCTTTTATGCAAGATATTAGTGTGAACTTTGGTATTACACAATTAGATACAATCAAAAAAGATAAAATAAAAGTAGATGAAGTAATCAAAGAACTAAAAGAAAAAGCACATAGTATTTATGAAGAAAAAGAGCAAACTATTGGTGAAGCTTCTATGCGTGAACTTGAAAGAATTATTATGCTTAAAATTGTAGATGAAAGATGGATGGATCACATTGATGGTATGGATGAATTAAAAGATGGTATAGGACTTCGTGCTTATGGTCAAAAAGATCCTGTTGTTCAATACAGAATGGAAGGTGCTGATATGTTTGACCAAATGGTACTTGACATTAAAACAGATGTTATTAAATTTTTAATGAATGCTAGAAAGAGAGAAGAAAACTTACAAAGAACTACTTCTGTTAAAATTACAGGAGAAGGCTTTGAAGATGAAACTTTAAAAGACTTAGAAGGATATGCACCAAGAAAATCTGGTGGAGTTACTACTGTTATAAATACAGAACCACAAGTTGGTAGAAATGATCCATGTCCATGTGGAAGTGGTAAGAAATATAAGAATTGTTGTGGGAAATAGCTTATTACAAGGAAATGCTGACATAGGTAAAATGCCAACTGTCAGCATTTTGTCATCTTAAATTTTAAGTCGCTGACAGTTTTTTGATAGAGTATAAAAATAAAAGGTTATAACATATATATTTTGCCCAATATGTCAAAAGCTACTTTTGAATATTTTTCTAAAAAATATGAATTTTTTGCTATGGTAGATGGAGCAATTGTGTCTGAATATGAAGGAATAAAAAACTAGAGTCAAAGATATTTGAATTACCATTAAAAAAATATTCTTTGAATGCTGAAGAATGTTTACTAATTGATGATGATACTAATAAAACCTTAGAAATTGCAAATTTTATTGGAATAAATGGAAGAAGAGTCAATTCTAATGATTCAGATGATGTAATAGAACTATTAAAAGAAAACAATATAATGATTTAAAGCATAATAAATTTTCTTGAAATTATAGACATAATGAATAAAAAAATAGTATAATAAATATACTAAAAGAGAATAGCTATTCATAATTCGAGTGTTTCGCAACTCAATCCAAAATGGCGAACGATATATTCGAGGTTTCACACCTCATGAAATATAGTGAACGATATATTCGAGTTAATGCTAACTCAAAACAAAATAGCATAATTTAATTGATGGGGGTTAAAATTTAGGTTTTAATCCTCATTTTTATGTAAGAGATATTTAGATATTATAAGTATCAATATTATAAATTTTGAAAATTCTTATAAAAAGATTGCATCTTTAATGCATATATGATACAATACAAATGTTCGCATAAGCAAAGGAGGTTTTCATGATAAATAATGAAAATGGAGATATTATAATATATCAAACAGATGATGGATTAACTAAAATAGATGTTAAAGTTCAAAATGAAACAGTATGGTTATCTCAACAACAAATGGCAGAATTGTATGGAACGACAAAACAAAACATAAGTTTACATATTAAAAATATATTTGATGAAAATGAACTAAGTGAGAATTCAACTGTCAAGGAATTCTTGACAGTTCAAAAAGAAGGTAATAGAGATGTTGAGAGAAATGTTAAATTTTATAATTTAGACATGATAATTTCTTTAGGATATAGAATAAAATCTAAAATTGCTACGAATTTTAGAAAATGGGCAACAGAAAGACTAAAAGAATATATAATAAAAGGTTTCACTATGGATGATGAAAGGCTTAAAGGAAATGGCGGAGGTAATTATTGGAAAGAATTACTTGCTAGAATTAAGGATATTAGGTCATCAGAAAAAGTAATGTATAGGCAAGTTCTTGATTTATATGCAACAGCAGTAGATTACAATCCAAAAGATGAAAAATCCATTGAATTCTTTAAAATAGTTCAAAACAAATTACACTACGCAACTCATGGACATACTGCTTCAGAAGTAATATATGAAAGAGCAGATTCCCAAAAGCCTTTTATGGGACTAACAACGTTTAAAGGAGATATTCCAGTATTAAGTGATGTAGTTATTGCTAAAAATTATTTAAGTGAAGAAGAATTAAAAGTTTTAAATAACTTAGTATCAGGGTATTTTGACTTTGCCGAGATACAAGCAATAAGACATAATCCAATGTATATGGAAGATTATATTAAACAATTAGATACAATTCTTTCCTCTACAGGTGAAAAATTGTTAATTGGTTCTGGGAGTATTAGTCATAACCAAGCAATTGAAAAAGTAAAATTAGAATATAAAAAATATCAAGTAAAAACTATTAGTCCTGTTGAAAAAGAATATTTAAAGGTACTAAAAGAAATAAATAGTGAAATTGAAAAAGAGGATAAGAAATAAGTATATTGTGTAAAGAAGGAGAAAAGATGGAAATTATTCTAGAACAGATGTTATAAAATAGGTTGTGAGATAAAAGATATATCAAAAGTATTAGGGTACAGTAGAATTGAAACAACTGAAAATTATTATATAAACTGTACAAAAGATAATTTGAAAGAAGTGAGCAAAAGTTTTGAAAAAGAACTAGAAATCAAATCTTGTAGATTAATTGTTAAATAATAAAAGAAATAATATAATTATATGGGTGGTTTTATGACAACAGAAATAGCGAATGCATTATTTGGATATCTTGAAACATTGTATAATTTAAATCAAAAATTAGTTAAATTATGTGGAATAGATGTTATAGATGATATTGAAAGTGGAGAAAAAGATATATTGGATATGATTCAAGACGTTCCTAGAATTATACCATATTCCTTTAATAAAAAAAATAAAATATTAGAATTTAAAGAAAGGGATGGACTTCTTGAATATCAAAATAGTATTTTATATTTAAAAGATGATTATGAGCAAATATTATCAGGAAATTATGATTTTCTAGATAATATAAGAAAAGTAAGAAATAAATATGAACATAAAATGCACGGAGTAAAACATAAATCATCTGGAAGTAGCTCATGTTCTATATTCGATTACACATTTTTAGTTGAAGATGAAACAATAGAAATTACAGCAGGAGAATTTATAAAACTTTTAAAATCAGTAAATAATTTGTTTTCTAAAATAGTATGTGATATTCATAAATATGTATATGAAAATAAAAAAGATGATTATTTATATTATAGAAGAATAACAAAGTTTGATTTTACTGATTTTAATAAAATATATGATAATGACATATTAAGAATAGTTGGGAAAATTATGAAAGAATTTTAAAGGCAATTTATAATTTAATATATTACGGGGGAGTGATAATTTGGAATCTTATATTAGCTTAGGAATTAATAAAATGGAAATAGATTGAAAAAAATTCTAATTTTAGAAGTCATTCAAAATTATTGATATAATGTAAAAAAATACTATAATAAATATACTAAAAGAGAATAGCTATTCATAATCCGAGTGTTTTGCTGGCTTAATTAAAAATGGCAAACGATATATTCGAGGTTTAACACCTAATAAAATAATTTTAATTGTTTTGTTTCAGTTTCTTCTTATAGCAGAAGCAAATTGATGATGTAGGAAAGAATGGAAGAGTTGTTATAAAGTGCTTAATCACAAAAGTAAATTCCAGTTTTAAAAAAATCTGGAATTTACTTTTAAACTTCGAAGTTTGTCGTACATAATTAAAAATATAATCTAAGCATTGTATTTTTTATAAGATTATTATATACTAATTTCATAAATCGAAGGAGTAATTTTAATATGAATAAAATATTTGTAATATGTAGTAAAGCATTTTATAAAGATATACAACCAATAAAAGAAAAATTAGAAGAAAATGGATGGGAAGTATTTTTGCCTCATACATATGAAAATCCTAATGCTGAAAATGAATGGTATGCAAAAGGAAAAGAAGAACACGCAAAAATGAAAGGTGAAATGTTTAGAAGAAGTAGGGATAGAATAAAATCTATGGATGCAGTATTAACTTTAAACTTTGATAAAAATGGAAAAAAGAATTATATTGGTGGTTCAACATTTCTTGAATTATATGAAGCTTTTATGGAAGATAAAAAAATATACTTATGGAATGAAATACCAGAGGGAATTTTATTTGATGAGATAAGTGGATTTGCACCTAGAATTATAAATGGTAATTTAGATTTAGTAAAATAGGAGATAGTTATATATGGAAGTAAAAGTAATAACAATTTGTGGAAGTATGAGATATTCAAAAGAAATGATGAAAATAGCAGAAGAACTAGAACTAAAAGATGGTTATGCAGTTATTCAATGTGTTTATAATATTGATGGTAAAAAATATGAAGGTGTTGATGCAAGTATTTTAGATAAAATTCATAGAAAGAAAATTGATATAAGTGATGCTATTTATGTTGTAAATATTGATGGATATATTGGAAATAGTACAAAAAATGAAATTGAATATGCTAAAAATAACGGAAAAGAAGTAATATATCATGAAAAATCAAATTAAATCTTTGCTTGAAACATATTTAAAATTGAAAAAAACAAAATAAACTAAAACAATTGTGATGTAGCCATACAAAATAAGAGGAGTGTGAGAAAAATGTTAGAATTAGAAGAAAACAATAAAAGATTACAACAATTAAAACAAAATTTAAAACAAATAGGTGATTCACTTTGACCTTATTAGTTTAAAATCACAGTTAAAAGTTTTAGAAGAACAAACTACTAAACAAGATTTTTGGGAAGATAGTAAAAATAGTTCTATTGTTTTAAAGCAAATCAATAGTCTAAAAAGTAAAATAGAAAATTATACAAAAATAGATACAGAAATAAACAATGTAATAGAAATGAGTGAGCTATTAAATCTAGAGCCTGACGAAGAACTAGCCAAAGAAGTATTAAAAACAACATCTACACTAGAAAAAGAAATAGAAAAATTAGAAATTACAACACTACTTTCTGGCAAATATGATAATAATAATGCCATTCTAACTATTCATCCAGGAGCAGGTGGAACAGAAGCACAAGACTGGGCAGAAATGCTATATAGAATGTACACAAGATGGGCAAATGCTAATAATTATGAAGTAAAAGAATTAGACTATTTAGAAGGTGATGAAGCAGGCTTAAAAAGTGTTACCTTTTCTATAAGTGGTGA
This sequence comes from uncultured Clostridium sp., assembly GCA_947073285.1. Taxonomy (GTDB): domain Bacteria; phylum Bacillota; class Clostridia; order TANB77; family CAG-508; genus CAG-273. The sequence goes on from CAMTJT010000011.1 coordinate 33,584, forward strand.
TTATGCTTATGGATATTTAAAAGGGGAGATGGGAGTACATAGATTAGTTAGAATATCTCCTTTTGATAGTGGAGGAAGAAGGCATACTTCATTTGCCTCAATTGAAATATTACCAGAAATTACAGAAGATATCCAAATAGATATTAATCTCGATGATTTAAGAGTTGATACTTATCGTGCTTCTGGAGCAGGAGGACAACATATTAACAAAACATCTTCTGCCATTAGAATTACACATATACCAACAAATATTGTAGTAGCTTGTCAATCAGAACGTTCTCAAATTCAAAATAGAGAAACTGCTATGAAAATGCTAAAGTCAAAATTATTAAACTTAAAAGAAAAAGAGCAAAAAGATACTATTGATGAATTAAAAGGAGTACAGATGGATATTGCATGGGGAAGTCAAATTCGTTCTTATGTATTTTGCCCATATACATTAGTAAAAGACCATAGAACAAACTATGAAGTGGGAAATGTTGCAGCTGTTATGGATGGCGATTTAAATGGATTTATCGATAGTTATTTAAAATTCAATTTAGCAAAGTAAAACTGTTATTAAATTGATATTTATACGCATAAATATGTAGCAAAGAGTGGGAGACTAATTTAACCTTGTTATACATGAAAAATTTTATATTTTGTTAAGATAAAAGTCAAATTTTTCTATATAAAAAACAAGAGTTGCTAGATGCAAAAATCAAATAGAGAAGTAACATTAAATTAATATAAGAATACAATATACAAGTCAAATTTTAAAATAAATTGACTTGTATATTTTTGTGTAGTAGAGGATGTGAATATTTATGCATAGTATAACTGTTATGAAATTTGGAGGAAGCTCTCTTTCAAATAACGAAGAGTTAAAACAAGTAGCTAAAAGAACAATAAGCTTTTTAGAACAAGGAAAAAAAGCCGTAGTTATTGTATCAGCTCAAGGGAAAACAACAGATAAATTATTAGGAGAAGCTAAAGAACTGGCAAAAGAACCTAACAAAAGAGAATTAGATATGCTAGTTTCTACAGGAGAGCAAATGTCTTGTAGCAAATTTGCCATATTATTGCAAGAAATGGGTTATAAGGCGATTTCACTTACTGGATGGCAAGCACGGTATCCTAACAGATTTTGACTACTCTCAGGCTAAAATACAGGATATTTATCCACAAAGAATAGAAAAGGAACTAGAAAAAAATCAAATTGTAGTTATTGCTGGATTTCAGGGAATTGATGTTGAAAAAAATATTACAACATTAGGAAGAAATGGTTCTGATACAACAGCAGTTGCAATTGCAGCAGCTTTAGAACAAAAAGAGTGTTACATATTTACAGATACAGATGGTGTATATGATAAAGATCCTAATCAATATAAAGATGCCAAAAAAATAAAAACAATATCATATGATGAAATGAAAGAGTTAGCTGAAAATGGAGCAAATGTATTACATGATAGATGTATTAAATTAGCAGAAAAATATCAAATTAAAATCATTGTAGCTTCTAGCTTTGAAGAAAAAGAAGGAAGTATTGTTGGATAAATTCTCTAATAAAAATTTATTTATTACTTTTTTGCAAGTAAGCTGTTTTAATAGTTCTAAAATAGACAAGGTTTGAATATATATAAATTAGACTATTTTTCAAGGAGTGATGCTAAAGTGCCAATAGATGAAAGAAAATCAATGTCAAGTATGACAAATGTAATCCAGAATATTGTATTAGAAAATAGAGAAAAGCTAAATATTACAGGTGTATTAGATGTTTTAAGTTTTGATGACCAAATTGTTATATTAGAAACAGAACTTGGCTTGTTAACAGTAAAAGGAGAAAATCTTAGAATTAATAAGTTAAGCCTAGATACCTCAGAAGTTACTGTTGATGGGGAAATTTCGCAACTTGCCTATAGTGAAAAAGATACAATGGAAAAGGGAGGAGGAGGACTTCTAAACAAAATATTTAAGTAGGTGATAGAATGGAAGAACTTTATAGCCAATTATTTTGTCTACTCATGTTTACTATAACAGGAATAGCAATTGGAATTCTATTTGACATTTTTAGAATTTTGAGAAAAAGCTTTAAGACTGCAGATATAATTACTTATTTACAAGATATTCTATTTTGGATATTAGCTGGATTAATTGTTTTGTTTGCGATATTTAGGTTTAACAATGGAGAAATACGAAGTTACTTATTTGTAGGAATAGCAATTGGTATTTTGCTATACATGTTAACAATGAGTAAATTTATTGTTAAATATTGTGTTAAACTAATCCAATGGCTTACTAAAATAATTGCATATCCATTTCAAATATTAGGAAAGTTTTTAGGAAAAGTCATTATAAAACCTATTTCACTATTAGCCCAAAAACTTAAAATGATACTACATAAAAACAGGAAAAGTGACATAGAACCCCAAAAATAATACAAAAATGAAATAAATTTAAAAGAAAACAAAGGATTTTTTGGAAAAATGTAGAAAAAGTAAATAGGATGTGTTATAATAATGCAAGAAATTAATAAGGAAAGAAAATACAAATGAGAAATGAAAATTTAAAGTTAATTTTAAAAAGGTGCTTGCTAGTAGGAATTGTTTTTTATGTTGTATATACTTTTTTTGTACAACAACAAAACTTAAATGCCTATAAGGCAGATGAGCAACGCTATCAAGAGCAAATAAAAGAAGAAGAAGAGAAAAAAGAAAGATTAGCACAAACTAAAGCAAATATTAATTCAGAAGAATATATCGAAGAAATTGCTAGAGATAGGTTAGATATGTATTTACCTAATGAAAAAGTATATATAGATATTAGTAAATAATTACATATTAGTGAGAGAGGGGAAACCCTCCTCATTTGTTCAATATTTTATTTAAGATTCAAATCAAAAATCGTTTTATCTTATTTATTCCCAAAAATAAAAGTTAATTATAAGAAATATATAGGGGGTTTATATGAGTTTAGAAAATTATACCTTGGTTGAATTACGTCAACTAGCAAAAGAAAGAGCAGTTAAAAATAGTTCAAAATTAAAAAAGGACGAGCTTATTGAAATACTTTCAAAAATGCCAGAGAATGAAGAAATAGGAAGTATACAAAATCAAGAAATTCCAGAAGAAATATCTATTGCAGCATTAGAAGAAAAAGAAAATACAGAAAATGTAGTAAATGAAATGCGTGAGGGGTATAAAATTACAAATGCAGATGATCAAATTGTAGAAGGTATATTAGAAGTTTTACCAGATGGCTATGGATTTTTAAGAGGAGAAAATTACTTATCTACTCCAAAAGATGTATATATTTCTCCTGTACAAATTAGAAGATTTCGTCTAGATAAAGGAGACAAAATCAAAGGAATTTCCAGAATGCCAAAAGAAGGTGAAAAATTCCCTGCTTTAATTTATGTAGGTGAGGTAAATGGAGAGGCACCTGAAAAAGCTTATAGAAGAACTAAATTTGATGATTTAATTCCAGTATATCCAAATGAAAGAATTCGTTTAGAAACTACACCAACAGAGTATGCGATGAGGCTTATTGATTTAATGTCACCAATTGGAAAAGGGCAAAGGGGAATGATTGTTGCTCCACCAAAAGTAGGTAAAACTACTTTACTAAAAAAAATAGCAAATAGTATTACAACTAATAATCCAGAAATTGAATTAATTGTTCTTTTAATAGATGAACGTCCTGAAGAAGTTACTGATATGAGAAGAAGCATCAAAGGTGATGTTATTTATTCTACTTTTGATGAACTTCCAGAACATCATGTAAAGGTAGCAGAAATGGTACTAGAAAGAGCAAAAAGGCTAACAGAACAAAAGAAGGATGTTGTTATTTTATTAGATAGTATTACTCGTTTAGCAAGAGCTTATAACTTAGTTATTCCATCTTCTGGAAGAACTTTATCAGGAGGTTTAGATCCAAGCGCACTTCATAAACCTAAAAAATTCTTTGGAGCTGCTAGAAATATAGAAAATGGTGGAAGTTTAACTATTTTAGCTACTTCACTAATTGAAACAGGAAGTAGAATGGATGATGTTATTTTTGAAGAGTTTAAAGGTACAGGTAATATGGAAGTTCATTTAGATAGAAAATTATCTGAGAAGAGAATTTTCCCAGCTATCGATATTAATAAATCTGGAACTAGAAGGGAAGAGTTATTGTTAGATAAAAAAGAACTAGAAACAGTATTTGCTTTAAGAAAAGCAATGTCTACTATGTCTGTGGCAGATGTTACAGAAGAATTAATTACACAAATGATGCAAACTAAAACAAATGAAGATTTTTTAGAAAGAATGTCATATTTTTTGAAGAATGTAAAATAATTAGATATAAATTATAAATTTGGGCGCAAATTTGATATAAAAAAGAAAGAATGATTTAACTTTTAAAAGAAAAATCATTCTTTTTTTGTTAATCAATATGCATGAAAACAGTACATACCAATGGTTACAAGTTCACTTATTATATCATATCAAAACGAAGTAAGAAAGAGATATGTTGAGATATCTAATTGCGCAAAATGAAAGTTTTGTGCAATGGAGCGTAGGATTAAAAATGGGAACCATAACGTTTTACATTAAGTTACTGTAATTGCTCATTCTTCACAGACAGTAACGTATACTACTTTTTAATTAAATCGCCTTAAAATCGATTTTAGAGCTTCGTTTATTTTAGTTTATACCAAGTTTTATTATTATCATGATTTATATCATTACTTATATAAATTTTTATAATCATATCTAATAATTTTATCAAATTTCGTAAAATCCTTGTATTTCAATAATTAGACCATTTTTATAGACAACAAACTATATGTCTAATTTTTTAAAACGTCTTAAAATCGATTCTCGTGCGTCGTTTTTTAGTTAGTTTTTTAGCACTTTTGATAAATGCCTAAAAATCAACATTCTTACTAAATTTATATCATAAATATGACATTTTATTAAGTATATATCTAATTTAAAACATATAACTTGTTGGATATATTATTAAAATGCCTTAAGATTGATTTTAGAGCTTTATAATATGAAATTTATTATTGAATTAGTAATCTAAATTTATATAATTATTATATAGAATTTTACAAATCATTTATAAAAGTATAATAAAAATTTTTATTTACAAACAATCACAACAAATGTTCGCTTTTAAAAATTGCATATATAAAAATTAACTTTACACAAACTTTAAATTTAAAATTTTAAAAATTTATATAATTAGATTTTGAATTTAAAGTCTTACTTTTCTGTCTTTAAGATATTATATTTTAAAATTTTTTATTCATATCTATTTTGTATTTAAAAATTTATTTTAAAATTTCTAGCCTTCTTAAGTAAGCAATTCCCCCATTCCCCACTATAATTATGTACCTAAATTAATTTTCAAATAATAATTTTATCAAGAAACATTACATGCCTTTTCTATTTTATTCTTTTATATATTCTTGGTGTTTTGTTTGGTGATTAGATCTTTGTGTTTCTTGTTGTTTTTTATAATTTCTAGCAATTTTCGCAGATTCTGTTTGTATTCTAGCTTTTTGGTCTGCTTCTAATCTCCATGATTTTCCTGTTTCTTCTCTACGATTTAAATTTTGCATATAGTCCATTATTGAATTGAATAACTCATCAATTTTATTGTTGTCATATAAATTATCTAGCCACCATTCTTCTGGGAAATTTTTTTCACAAAAGATTTTCCATGCAATTTCACTAGCTTGTATTCTCTTTTCTGCAATTATAGAATTCAATTCTATTCCAAATGAAGTGTTTTGACTTATTTCTACTGCTAATCGAATGTGATTTCGCTCTAAATCATGTCCGTAATCACCATACATATAAAATTCTTCTATTGTCCATCTTCTTTGACCAAACCAATATGCGACCATAACAGGTATAGTAAATTCTTCTTGTTTTATTAGTAAGTTTGTTCCATAATTTTCCTCATAATAATCCTCATACCAATTTCCATAATCTCTTCCATGTATTCTTGATACAAGTGTTTCAGGATATAATAATGCATATCTCACAAATAATTTCTCGGTTCTAAGTTCTTTTGGTACATAATATAGTTCCATGGCTAAATCAAATATATCATGATTAAGAAAAACTTTATCAATTATCTCTTGGCTTATGTACTCATCTGGTATCGATTTTAATATAGGTTGAATACAAAACCACCTTCTCTCCTTATCTTGATAGTATTCTTCATCACCTATTACAACACTATCATGATGCAATATACGATAATATTCTATTTGACTTTTTCTTTTAGATATTTCATCATCAATATAATCATTAGCTCTTTCTTTAGACCATCTTGTTTCATTTTTGTGATTCATGTATAGTTTTCCTTTTTATAATTTATTTCATAAACTAATAAGTTTTTTACTTGTTAAATTAGCGTAGAAATCAAAAATATTATAGCATACTACTTCCTTAAAATCAATTTATAAAAACACTCTAGAAAATTTTCTAGAGTGTTCAAAATTATTTTCTTAAAATCCAAACCCTTTTTATTTGAGATTTTTTAAGTTCCCAGAAAGTAGCTTGAATACATGAATATGAACTTGTAGGAGTACAGATTATTTTTTCCCAACTCCTTGCTTTATAGAGTTCCTTTTCTTGTTTTGATAGACTAGCATAAAATGCCTCTTCCTTTTCCATTTCACTTTCATACTCTTCATCAGAAGTTAGATATCTTGATTTGTAGTTAATAAAGTCATTAAGTACAAAATGCCAGCCCTCAAATTCTGTAAGCAAAACCTCACTATCTGGCACTTCAATTTCAAAAAGGACAGATTTTTCAGTTACTCTTATACCAGCGCGTCGCATATCAGGACGTTTGTTTTTGCCTTCGATAAGATACCATGCCCATATAGGATACTCAACATCTTGAGGTGGATTTCCAATTTTCTTTTTCATTTGATTAGAAATCCAGTTGTATGCATTTGCAAATTCTTCTATTTCTAGCAATTCACTTTTATTAGCATTACACCTGTAAACTCCTTCCTTTTGTATAAGTTCATACACACAATAAGGTTGTACTGTCCATAATTTCATAGAGCTAAAATTCCTTCCTTGTAATAATTTTTAGTGTATTATTAATTATATATTATAATACGTTTTATTACAGTATTCAAGAGGATAGATTAAAGAAAAAGTAGAAAGAATCCTTATGATTTTAATTGTATTTCTTTATAGTTAGTGATATGATATTTTTATAAAACATAAATATATAAAATTTTTATAAAGGATGAAATATTATGATAGATACTTCAAATAATCCAGATTTCTTAACAGCATTTTTGCAATATATTGCTACTATCTTGAATAAATCTGAAAATACAATAAAAGAATATAATTATGATTTAAATCACTTTTTAAAGTTCATTATGCATCATTACCATTTATCTACTGAAGAAGATATTAAACAAATTAACATTAAAAATATGAGTATAGAGACTATAAAAAAAATACAATTAGATGATATACATGCTTTCTTATTTTACTTAACAAATACTTATCATAGTAAACCTGCTACAAGAGCAAGAAAAATAGCAAGTATTCGTGTGTTTTTTAAGTATTTGGCAAATAAAGAAAAGGTTTTGCAAGTAGACCCTACTATTGGTTTAGAAACGCCTAAGCAAGAAAAAAGACTGCCTAAGTATTTATCTTTAGAAAATAGCCAAAAACTTTTAGAAGTAACTAAAAATGAAGCTAGTGAATACAAAGAAAGAGATTTTGCTATCATTACCCTATTTTTAAATTGTGGTATGCGTTTATCAGAACTTGTAGGAATTAATATAAAGGATATTGATTTTAGTGAAAATAAGTTGACTGTTATTGGTAAAGGTAATAAAGAACGTACCATTTACTTGAATAAAGCTTGTATTGATGCAATTAACGATTATTTAAAAGTACGCCCTCATGAAGGAGTAAAGTTTGATTCTAAAGATGCACTATTTTTAAGTAAAAGAAAAGAACGCATTAGTAATAGAATGGTTCAAGAAATCGTAAAAAGAGAACTGGCTAAATCTGGTTTAGATATTAATAAATATTCTACTCACAAATTAAGACATACTGCAGCTACTTTAATGTACCAATATGGAAATGTAGATATTAGAGCTTTGCAAGTTTTACTAGGACACCAAAATATTGCTACAACCCAAATATATACTCATGTTGAAAATGAACAGGTAAGAAATGCAGTAGAGAAAAATCCTTTGACAGATAAAGAGTTTCTAAAGAAATTATACTAATTACTTAATGCTATATGTATGATTTGAATTTACTATAGAAAAGATAGGCTATATATTTTAAAATGTATAGCTTATCTTTTTAGTTTATTATTTCTGCACCTTGTTTGATAATTTCTCTTGAACAACCTGCTGCGAATTTTTTATCTTTAAATTTTTTCTTTAAGCTAGAAACCTCCATATCTAATGAGATGAAAAACTATATAGAAAAAATTATTTTAATTAGTTCTTTTTAATTATAAAATTTTTATTACAAAAATAGTTTCTAGATAGTTGGTACTTTTAAAGTTTGCCCTACTTTTAAGCCACTACCTTGTAACTGATTTGTTTTTTTGATATGTTCTATAATATCTCTAACATCTTTATTTTCATAATAAGGATTTTCTTCTTGTTGATTTAGTGCAATTTGCCATAAGGTATCACCCTGCATTACAATAAGAGTATCATAATTCATTTGAGAGTTTTCATTATGTGATAAACTTGTTTTGGTAGAGAAAAAGATAATTCCTAAAACAATTAACATTAATATACTAAAGCTTCTTACAAATTTTTTCATATTTACTATTTTTAAATTTTTCATTGATATTTCCAACCTTTCTTTTGTTTGTGTGTGTTATTGCGAACATTTATTTCTTATTGCATTTTTATTATAATAGAACAAAAGTTTTTTGTCAATAGTTTTTACAAAAAAATGTTTGGAAACTTTAAACTGATAAGTCGCTTACTCTTACAAAGGTTATGGGGCTAAAGCTAAATAATATAATAGAAATTTATTTGATATTATCTTTATTTTAATTTACTATTTACTTATCTTCTTTTAAATTAAATTTATTTATCATTTCTCTAGTTGCAAATCCATTATGTTCTTTTACTTTTTCTAAAAATATTATTCCATCTAAATGATCACATTCATGTTGTACATCTTTGGCTGTGAATCCTTTTACTTCTTTTATAACCTTTTCTCCTTTTTCATTATAATATGTTACTTCAATATGAATATATCTTTCTACTTTTCCTCTAATAGAAGGAACACTTAAGCATCCTTCAAATTCAATATCTGTTTCTTCTGATAATTTTCTCCATGTTGGATTTATCATTACTGTAGTTGGTACTTCTTCGCAATCCTTATAAGTACACTTTTCTTTATTTACTTGAATAATTACTATTCTTTTATCAATTCCTGCTTGTGGTGCTGCAATTCCAAATCCTTCTGTAAAATTTAGAGTTGCTTTTAAATCTTCAATTTCTTCTAATATTTCTTGATTTATGTTTTTTACGTCTACTTCTTTACATTTTATAGATAAAATTGGATCTCCAACTTCTCTTATTCTTAATACTTTTCCCATATCCTTCCTCCTTATTATATGTTTTATCTAAAAAGAGTACTTTGCCAATTTCACATTGTAAGTACTCTTTTTTAACCTTTTAAAATCTTCTGTTATTTATTTACTATTTCTAAAGTATCTCTAGCTATCATTAACTCTTCATTTGTTGGAACAACAAATACTTTTACTTTAGAATCTGGTGTAGAAATTTCTACCTCTTTTCCCCTGCAATTGTTTTTCTCTTCATCTATTTTTACACCTAAAAAAGTTAAAGAATCACAGATTTCTTTTCTTACTTCGATTCCATTTTCACCTACACCACCTGCAAAAGTAATGGCATCTACTCCATTCATTTGAGCAGCATATTTTCCAATACATCCAATTACTTGATAAACAAAAGTATCGATAGCAAGTTTTGCTCTTTCATTTCCTTCAGCTGCTGCTTTTTCAATATCTCTATCATCAAAACTAATACCAGAAACTCCAAGCTTTCCAGATTTTTTATTTAAGATTGTATCCATCTCTTCTGGTGATAAGTTTTCATTTTTCATTAAGAAAGTTACAATAGATGGATCAATATCTCCTGATCTTGATCCCATAGGAATTCCAGCAAGTGGTGTAAATCCCATAGAAGTATCAACAGATTTTCCACTATCAACAGCACATAAGCTTCCACCTTGACCTAAATGACATGTAATTATTTTTAAACTTTCAGCAGGTTTATTCATAAGTTCTGGAACTCTTTTTGCTACAAATCTGTGTGAAGTTCCATGGAAACCATATTTTCTAATTTTATATTTATCATAATATTCATAAGGAATAGCGTATAAATATGCTTTTTTAGGAAGTGTTTGATGGAAAGCAGTATCAAATACAGCAACCATTGGCACATCTCCCATTACTTGTTTACATGCTTCTATTCCTTTAATTTGTGCAGGGTTATGAAGTGGCCCTAAAGGAATGCATTCTCTAATAACATCTACTACTTCATCTGTAATTAGAATAGAATCACTTAATTTTTCTCCACCATGTAAAACTCTATGTCCTACTGCTCCAATTTCTTTTAAGTCACTAATAACTCCATATTCTGGATGAGTAAATTGCTCTAATACAAGTGCAATTCCTTCTTCATGATTTGCTACTTTCTTTTCAATTTTGTGTTTTTCTCCATTTACAGTATGTGTTAAGAATGAATCTGGTAAACCTATTTTTTCTAAGTAACCTTTTGCCATTACATTTTCTGTTTCCATATCTATTAATTGATATTTAACAGATGAACTTCCACAATTTACAACTAAAATTTTCATTTTTTCTACTTCCTTATATTATAGATTTAGGTTTTTATATAATAAGAGATTGTTAAAAACGATTTCTTATCGAGGATTACCTAGAAACCTTTGAATCAATTTTCTATCTAATGAGTTTTTTGATATAACAATTTAATGAATGCTTTTACAGTTTGAAAGGTATAGAAACAAACTATTCCATATCTTGAGCTTGTACACAAGTAATTGCTATAACACCTACAATATCATCTGGTTTACAACCTCTTGACAAATCATTAACTGGTTTTGCAATTCCTTGGCAGAGTGGGCCATAAGCTTCAGCTTTTGCTAAACGTTGTACTAATTTATAACCAATATTTCCAGCATTTAAATCTGGGAATATTAAGGTGTTTGCATGACCTGCTACAGTACTTTCAGGTGCTTTTGATTTAGCTACTTCTGGAACAATTGCAGCATCTAATTGTAGTTCACCATCACAAGCTAAAGTTGGTTCTTTTTCTTTTAATAATTTTGTTGCTTCTACCACTTTTTCTGTTAGTTCTGAATGTGCACTACCACAGGTAGAATAAGAAAGCATTGCAACTTTTGATTCTTTTCCTACTAATTGCTTAAAACTTTTACTAGAAGAAATGGCAATTTCAGATAGTTCTTCTGCTGTTGGATTTTCTACTAGACCACAATCTCCAAAAATAAATACGCCCTCTTCCCCATATTCACAATTTGGTACTACCATAGTGAAAAATGCAGAAACTAATTTTGTACCAGGTGCTGTTTTTAATATTTGAAGTGCTGGTCTTAAAGTATTAGCTGTTGAGTGACAAGCACCAGATACTAAACCATCTACCTCTCCTTGTTTTACCATCATCATTCCAAAATAAATAGGTTCTATCATTGTTTCTTTTGCTTTTTCTAATGTCATTCCTTTTGCTTTTCTTAATTCATAAAAAGCATTGGCATATTCTTCATATTTACTAGAAGTTTTTGGATTAATTATTTGAGCTTTTGTAATATCTAAGTTATTTTCTTTTGCTCTACTTCTTACTTCTTCTTCATCACCAATTAGAATAATGTTAGCAAAGCCTTCTTTTAATACTTTAGAGGCTGCTTCTAATACTCTAATATCTTCACTTTCTGGAAGTAGGATTGTTTTAATACTTTGTTTTGCTTTTTCTTTTATTGTTTCGATAAATGCCATATTTTATTTCATTCCTTTCATGAGACATAAACTAGTTTGAAAAAATTTAATTATTATTTTTTTTTCAACCTTGTACTCCCTTTGATTTTTCATTTTAACACTACTATTATATATACATTTTGTAAAAAGCACAAGAGGTTTTTTAGGATTTTGTTTAAGATTAATATAAAAACTCCACAAGCATTGCCTGTAGAGTTTTTATATTTAAATTCTGTCAACATTAAACACACCCCAACTACTAGCTTTTAAACTAATAATTGGGGTGTGTTACTTGGTTTTGTTGTATTACCTTCTTTCTTCTTTAGCCTTTTGTTTAGCTAAAGTTATAAATTTTGTCATCATTGTAAATGCGGAATCCCCGTCCGGTAAATTCAAGCTTAGAGCTTTCAGTTACCACATCGCAAGCAAATTCTTTTGCCTTGTTGGTATGGGGATTTACGCCAATGAATTTTCCGTTTGCAGGATCGTAAATAGTATTTCCATAAAAGCAAATACCAGAAAGAGGAGTTGCATTGTAAGTAAGAACGTCATCATCATACAAAACTTTTTTGTCTCCAAATACCATGGTTCTATACTTACCATTAGCAAGTTGGTAAACAAACAGCCAGCATTTACTGACAGGATCGTACTTAATTGCATACTCTTTAATCTTGCCATCATACAAAACTTCAAAGTTATAATGATTAGCATAGATAATTGCTTTTTGGGGATACATTGAGGCAATAAATACTTCTCCATTGTCTGCAATATCAAACAAAGGATTATACTGTTTTCCAAATGATTGGGCTACATTTCCTCTGTCTGTAATTGCAAGCTTTATGACATTGCTACCTTTATCCACATAGAAAAATTCATTTCCACGAATGGAATAACTTGATTTGAAGTAGCGGTCAATGCTAGAGATAACCTTTCCAGATTTGTCTACAATTTGAGTTTGTTCATCAGTAGAAATAAAGGCATATTTGCCATCATCTGAAAAGTCAATCTTTTTGCCATAGCTTAAAGGAATTCCTCTGGTGAGAGAAGGATTCGTAGGCTCAAAGTAAACCACTTCGCCATTGGTAGACAAATATTGATGCAAACCCAAAATGAACTTGCAATCTTGTGCTGCAAAGTATACAGAAATACGAGGTCCACCACTGGTGGGCTTTTGAGCGACTACCACAATAGGTGCAGTAATAACAGTAGCAGTAGTGTTGCAAAGAGGACATTCTTTGTACTTGCCATAATAGTAGATGTCATGCTGCTTACAGTACTTCATATTTCCAACCAAATCTCCCAACAAATCTGAAATGTCTACTCTTTTGCCATTTTCAAAAATGTCAATAAAAGTTTGTTCCAAATCAGGGGATATCCACTTCCAAGAAGGAATGATTTTGGGAATTTTAATATGTTCTTTTTCTTTTCCCAAAATGGAAATACGGCTTTTCATACGTTCAACAGGACTCATGTTAGGAGCCTTATCGTGTACTCCAAAGAACGGATGAATTCTAGTGAGCATATTAAAAGCGAGTACTGCAAAGTTATAGTTTTCACTATCCAAAGAAAAGCAAATACTGCCATTAGGAGCATAGCTATCAGGGCAAGTAAAAAGTTCTGTGTAAGCATCAGGGGAAAACATTCCTTGTACGCCCCAACTATCCACATCGATAAAGAAGGGATTCTTTCCAACAGCTACCAGGTTGTTATCACTAATATCTCCAATAAGAATTCCATTTTCATGAAGACTTTTAATGGAAACACTAGCTTGCCAAACAAGTTCTGCAATATCTTTATTAGAAAATCCAGAAGTCGCTAAGAACTTTTTCTTGGTAAACTGGTGAAAATCTTCTGCTCCATCAATTCTTTGCATAACATAGCCTGCAAACCTACCATTTACCATAAGCATTTGGAGAGGTTTAGCTACATTAGCAGGAAAACGAGCAGTTAAAAACTTTGCTACCTTCTTTTCTTTGTTTCCAAGGTTCACATTAGGCTTAAATGCTTTAATAACTTCATTGCGACCATGGGCATAGATAATAGCCTCTCCACCCTCTGTAATCTGAGGAAGAGATTCTAACTGTGAACGACGCATTTCTAACATGAGATATTACCTCCTCTTTAGAAACAAATAGTGACATCATCGCGGAACTTTGCTTGACTACGCTCTTCTAAGGCCTTAAGCTGCGGAACATGTTTCAAAAATAATTGCCGTTCTTCTTCTGTTTTTAGTTTTTTATAATATCTTTGAAGGTTAAACAGAAGAGTTCTATCTTCGTTACAAAGATTAATAATTCGCTCGATTTGACCACTGCTTCCAGCATGCAAACTTCTGGCAAACTTTACTTGATCTTGTTCTGAAAGTTCACTGTAAAAACGAAGACCATCAGTTGCTACACCCACTACTTGGTAAGCCTTTTTGCTAAAACGGTTAACTGTAAAACCTACTCCTTCTTTATACTCCTTCAAAACTTCCTTGTCTTCAATGTAGTTATAAATATAATATTTGGGATACTCTCCATCATCTAATTGCTGGAATGAAATATTTTTTCCATCATCTAAGATAATAAAGCCATCTCCACAACTTAAAACTACATATTCTGTGTCAGTTTCGAAACAGGCAAGAATGGTAAAACAGTAATTATTGAATAGAAAACTAGGTTCTTTGCTAATAACGGTCATTCTTTCGAAAACCTTTTTTACAATTTCTTCAAAGTTTTCTTCTCCAATTGTTTCACCATTTTTCATAAGTTCTGTGCCTTCTTGCATAAACAATTGCGTAAAAAGCCTAGAACCCACTTCAGAAGAAGTTCCAGAACCACATCCGTCAAACACAAACTTCATATTAGGCCCACATAGTTTGTAGTCCTGATTATTTTTGCCTGCATAAATGTGGTCTGTGCCAATACGAGACAAAGAAATTATTTTGCGTTTAGGACTTTGCGGTACAGTTTCAGTCGAAATAGAAACTGTGCTTGTTTGTTTAGGTTCATCAGGAATAGTAGCTGTGCCATTCTGTTCAATTGCTGTAGATTCTGTTCCTTGCAAATCAGGAAGAATTACGCTTTGCACTGTTGGCTCAACTGTATCTTGGGGTGTTTCAGGAACAAGAATAGAAGTTGTTTTAGGTACTAGATTAGAAACTACCTTTTTAATTTGTTCAAAAGCCATTAGATGTCCTCCTTATAGTTTGCTAATAATTGTGTAGTAGAATGTATCTTTTAAAGTTAAATGATACAATTCCAAAAACTTCCTTGTTTTAAATGCTAAACAGGGGAAGGTGCTTTGCACCCTCCCCTGTTCTCACATTTGCTCTTGTTAGCACCAAATTTTGGGTTAGTTTACATCCCAGAAACCGCCTGCCGCAGTATTGCCTTCAGCAGCATTCTTACTTGCAGAAATGGCACTTCTGGACATCAGGTCAAAGATGCTTCTAAGTTCACTCTCAGTAGCATCAACATTCTTGATGTTTTCCGAAGGAATACCCAGCTTTTCAGCAATACCACGAGCCGTACTACCAAAGGCAATAAAGGCAATAGTAATCTCTGCCTTCAAGGCATTTTGAATAGCTTCCTTAGCGTCTCTCAAATGATTGTGAGAACCATTGTCATCACCATCACTCAAAATACTAATAATGCCCTGTGTGCTGGTTCCATTTGCCTTCTGCTCATTCATATAATCGAGCAGACGAGCAACACCATCTACGATGCAGTCATACAGCAAAGTACGACCACCAGCAGAATAATTATTGTTCATCTTGTTTACAGGCTGATATCCACCAGGAATTACCTGACTGGAAAACCTGGTGATGCCCACCTGAATTTCATCTGCCTGCTTAGAGCCAAGAATACTGTTCTTCACACGCTCCAAACAATCACGCATGACGTCTTTAAACGGCCACATGCTACTAGATTCATCTACCCAAATACCAAAGTTGGTAATGCGGGCAGTCTCAATATCTTCAGCATTAAAGTTCTCTGCAAAGGCATCATCCAGCCCCGCCACGATTACATTGCTAGAATACTCTCCCATTGTTAAATCCTCCTGTTTAATAAATAAAATTGTGATATTTTGGAAAAGAAAAACTCTTTTGGGTTATATGGGGTATACAGCTTAGAAAGTTCTTACCCTATAAGTGTTTATACTTAAGGGAAGAAAACGTTTGTAAGATTCTCCTTACAGTGTGATGTCAGTAGAATTGGCCACCGTAATGCCATACTTGTTCTGGAAGTCGTTGAAAGCATCATCCATTACCTTCTGCCAGTCTGGACCACCAGGAACGGTTGCCACAGGAGAAGTGCAGTCGCGAAGAATGGTAATGCGTCTGGTAATATCCGGACGCCCAGCAAAGTTTTCCAAAATCTGCCGGCCAGTTTCCAGCAAGCAGTGGCTTGCCGCCTCACCAGCCAAAAAGATTCTGTCATGCTTTTCAACCTCTGTCAGAACAGACTGATTAATCAGGTTCTTACGACTCCATTCAGGCTTAATGATACCATACATCTCAGAGTACGGATCCATTCCCTTCTGGATCATCTTGGCAATAATCTTACGGCAAACGCTGTGGAAATAAATCATGTTTACCAGATTGCTTTCCATTGCTGCCCCCTGAGTTCCAGTGATACAGTGCTCAGGCCAGATGCAGAGGGTTTTCTTGCCATCCTGTTCCAGATGGTCAATATATTCGCTGACATAGTTGGGATTGAGACCACGGACATGCCACTTGCCAGAGGTGATGTCATCTGCTGTAATCAAGGTATAGTCGTCAGGGGGATTGCCGTTCTCATCAGCCCAACAGGCCTTGAAAAACACCTGGAAAGGCTGGTGTGTGTCCAAACTGGAAATGATGGTAGAAATACCGCCCATATTGCGGTAAATCCATTGGCAGAGCCGCTCCACATCCTTGGCAGCCCCAGGAACTCCCAGAGAACCACCATCCATGAAGTCCTTCTGGTTGTCGATGTTGATAAGAAGAACTCTTTCAGAGTCTTCAGCAGAGGGTCTCAGGCTTTCGTGCCGGGCAAGGTCAACCATTTTGGTGAGATTTGTCATTTCGGTCAAAGAGCCGAAAGTTGCAGGGTTTACGATTTCCTCATAACTAGTTTTCAATGTACTGCTCATGCTTTGTGTCCTCCTTAAAAAGTAATTTACATGATAACAAATGTGAAGGTACTCTCAGGATTATAAATCCTGAAATCTCAACTTTTCAGTATAGCCACATTTTTACTATACTGGAAAACCAAGTCTCCTAGGGCATAAGTATGCCATTAGGTTACCTGAAAAAGTTTTGACAGTTCGAATTATATCACATTATGTTAATTAATGCAAGCTTTTTTGAAAATTTACAAATTTTAAAAGTGGAATTTACTTTTATGCTTAACTAATTAATAAATTTCAAAAAAAGAGAGAGGTAACTAAACAAAAAGTTACACTCCCTCTTTCTTGTTTTCACCTAATGTGAAAGAATCATAATTGTAAAAATATTAGGCACAATCTAAGAAAATAGGAATTGGCACTAACTTATGATTTGCAAATTTAATTTTGCGTTCAATCATTTGGTTAATCTCTATATTTCCAGAAGTACCATCCAAAAGGTAATCATCAATTTGTGCATATGTTATGCCAATTTCATCTTCATCAGTCTGCCCCTCCCACAAGCCAGCAGAAGGTTTCTTTTGAATAATGCTATTTGGAATTTGCAAATAGTTAGCTAAGACATACACTTCTCTTTTGGTAAGCATACCAATAGGATTAAGGTCACAACCGCCATCTCCCCATTTGGTAAAATAACCAATCATTCTTTCAGAAAGATTTCCTGTACCAATTACAAGAAAATTATTTAATTGTGCATATTCGTACAAATAGGCCATTCTAACGCGGGGGCGGATATTAGCCCTTGCAAGGTCTAACTTAAGTTTGTTTCCAACACGACAAGAATCACCAGGAATAGCAAGAGCATCTACAGCGGGTTTGATATCATAGGAATGATGCAAAAACTTAAATTTGTTAATAAGCTCCATAGAATGGCTATAACTGCTCGTCTTTTCCATGTCATCGCCATAAGGCATTAAAACCAATTCTATATCTACTTGAGCTAATTGGCAAAGCCTTGCTACAACAGAGCAGTCAATCCCACCACTCATACCTAAAACTACACCTTCGCTATGAGTTGCTTGTACTTGTTGCGAAATCCATGTAGCAATTTTGTCTGCATATTGCTCCACATTTTTGTCAGTAATGACAAAATTCTTTTTTTGCAACTCCAAAATGTTCTTCATAGCTATGTTGTCCTCCTTAAATTTTTACAATTTTATAAAATGCGTGTAATCTCAATTGAGTTTACTTTTAGAATTTTTATTGTCTAGCGATACTGCCTTGGAATCTCTTCAATACATTTCCCATTGCTTATTTCAGTAATGTGCCTTTTTTGAAGAAACTGCTTATAAGCATCTCTATCTGCTACTTCCCGTTCAATGCCATAGATAATTCGAAAGGTATCACCTACTGGTACTGCATGGATATACTTGATTTTCACAATAAAAACTCCTTTCTACATAAAATGTATAATTAGTATAGCATTCTACTTAATATTATGTCAAGTATTAAGATTCCAACACTACTAATTTTTTTATTGATACTACATTGCATACAAAAATTTTATATTTTGTCAAAATAAAAGTCTATGTTTCCTATACAATAAAAGATGCAACTATTTTACTAGTTACACCTTTCATTTTTTTACTATATGGTAGGATTAACTCCTTTTTATGTTATTCGAAAAACCTTTTACTGATTAGATAAAACTTTTATTTTGCATAGTCAATTACTCTTGTTTCTCTAACTACATTTACTTTTATTTGACCAGGATATTCCATTTCATCTTCTACCTTTTTAGCAATATCTCTAGCCATTAAAGTCATTTGGTCATCATTGATTTTTTCTGGTTTTACAATAATTCTAATTTCTCTACCAGCTTGAATTGCAAAAGACTTATCAACACCTTCGAAAGAATCTGCAATACTTTCTAGTTGTTCTAATCTCTTAATATAAGCTTCTAGAGTTTCTCTTCTTGCACCTGGTCTAGATGCTGAAATAGCATCAGCTGCTTGTACAAGAACAGCTTCTATTGTTTTTGGTTCTACATCTCCATGGTGTGCATGTACTGCATTAATAACATTTTCATTTTCTTTGTATTTCTTCAAAATGTCAACCCCAAGTTCAACGTGAGTTCCTTCCATGTCATGATCCAAAGCTTTTCCAATATCATGTAATAAACCAGCACGCCTTGCAAGTTTAGGATCTAAACCTAGTTCTTCCGCCATAATTCTTGCTAAATTAGATACTTCAATAGAATGGTTTAAAACATTTTGACCATAACTAGTTCTGTATTTTAGTTTACCAATTAATTTTACTAGGTCTGGGTTTAAGCCAATAACACCAGTTTCTAATACTGCTCTTTCACCCTCTTCTTTAATGATAGTTGCAATTTCTTCTTTTGCTTTTTCTACCATTTCTTCAATTTTAGCAGGATGAATTCTTCCATCATCAATTAGTTTTTCTAATGCTAATTTAGCTACTTCTCTTCTAAGTGGATCAAAACCAGAAATAACAACAGCCTCTGGTGTATCATCGATAATTAAGTCGATACCTGTTAATGTCTCTAATGTTTTTATATTTCTACCTTCTCTACCAATAATTCTTCCTTTCATGTCATCATTAGGAAGAGCAACAATAGATACAGTAGTTTCAGAAGTATGGTCTGCTGCACATTTTTGCACGGCATAACTAATTACCTCTTTTGCATTTTTTTCTGCTTCTTCTTTTACTTTAGATTCCATATCTCTAACAAGTAAAGCTTTTTCTCCTGTTAATTGTTTTTCTAGTTCTGAAAGTAAAAGTTTTTTAGCATCTTCACTTGATAACCCAGAAATTCTTTGTAATTCTTGCATTTGCTTGTTTAATACTTCTTCAATTTCTTGTTTTTTGTTTTCTAATTCATGGTATTTGTTTTCTATTTCTTTTTCTTTTTTTTCTACCATGTCTTGTTTTCTTTCTAAATTTTCTTCTTTCTGAATTAATCTTTTTTCTTGACTTTGTACTTCGCCTCTTCTTTCTCTAACCTCTTGATCTAATTCTTTTCTGGCACTCATAATTTCTTCTTTTGCTTTAAAGATTTCTTCTTTCTTTTTATTTTCTGCCTCTTTGCTTGCCATTTCAAGTATTTTTTTTGCTTCATTTTCTGCACTTTCTAGTTTAGATTCAGCAATTTTTTTTCTTGTATACATTCCTACAAATGTAAAAATTACTGCTGCGATTAGAAAAACGGCGATATTGATTACGATACCCATAATCTAGATAACACCTCTTTCTTATTTAATTTTCAATGTACTAAATATATACATATATCCATTAATGTTATTTAATTTTTATTAGAATATATTTATTTACGATTATATTTTATCTTGATTAGGACAAACTGTCAAGTTTTTTTTGAAAAGTATATAATTTTGTATGTACTTCCTTAAGTTTCACATACTCATCTTATTTAATTACCTAATAATCCATTTTTTCTTGCCACTTTGGTCTTATTTTCTTACCTCTCATTTTCTCTTTCTAACTTTCGAAAAATAGTTTCTATTTGTTTCTCTACTTCTTGTATATTTCCTTCATTTACAATACTATAGCTACATTTGCTAATATAAAATTCATTAGAATGTTGGGCTTTTAATCTATTCATAGCTTGCTCTTTTGTAATAGCATCTCTTTCCATAATTCTAGTAATTTGTATCTCTAAATTTCTTGTAATTACTGCAATAGTCACATCACAAAGGCTTTGCAAATTTGCCTCAAATAATAATGGGGCATCTATAATGATTAGCTTTTCTTGTGTTTCTCTTATTGCTCTTTTAATTTCAGCAATAATATATTTAAAAGTAATTGCATTCAAATCTTTTCTTTTTTCTTCACTTTTATAAATAATATCTGCTAATTTTCTCCTATCTAATTCTCCTGTATCCAACAAAATTTCTGTTCCAAAACTAGCAACGATTTCAGTCAAATAATCATCATTTTCATATGACAATCTTCTTGCAATTTCATCTGCATTAATTATTTTAGCTTGATATTCCATTTCTAAAATTTCACTAATAGTGCTTTTTCCTGCACCTGAACTGCCAGTTATTCCTATTATCATTTTTCTTTTTTACACAATTTACCCTTTCATATCATTTATGGAAACAATTTTATTGGTGTAATCTAAATTTGCCCAAGAGTCTTTTTCATAACTTAATGTATAAACATTGGTTGCATAGATATCTAATTCTAACATATCTTTTAAACTTTTGGTTTTTATATCTTCTAAAGATTTCTTTACAGATGTTACCATATTTAATTTTGGGTTTGCCTGCATCATTTCTGACATAAGCTCTTTTCCCTTTTCGCTATAGCCTAGCACTCGTACATATGGTACTACTTTTTTAGAGGTTTCCATCATCTTTTTATTAATTCCAAGTAAAGCATATACTAGAATTCTTTGAATTCTAGTTTGTGTATATCTTTTAGATTTTATAATATTTACTAAATCTATAATGTTATTACAAGAATCTGCTGCATTTTTGATGGCATTTTCTAAGCCTTCTGAAACATCTGGAAGATTAGCAATTTCTTCTATGCTCATTTTCCTTAAAATATATAATATTTCTTTTTGAAATTTTGATAAATCTAACACATAATGACCTTTTTTTAATTCTTGTCCTAATAAAATATAAGAAGAACGTGGGATTACTTTTCGAATATCATCAAACTGCCTAGCAGCTATCATTTTACGTATTGCTGTAGCACTTGCAAAATCATCTACAATCATTTCATCATGGTAAAGCACCTTTTCTCTTTTAATTCCAATAGGATTTAAAGTGGTTTTTAGTTTTTTGATTGCTTTCAAATATTCAATAGCTAAAATATTATTAGCACCTGCTAGTACATTAGCATATCTCTTAATATCATTTAAGTAGACCATTAAAGCATTTTCTCTCGCTTTTGGAAAAGATATTCCTTTTCCTAGTTCATGGTTTAACATAGTAATATATTCTTTTGGTTCTTGATAAAGCACATTTGCAATATTGTTTAAAGTTGCTAAATCATTTGTTTCCATACCAAATGAAACTGTATCTATTATTCCTAAAGAATCTAAAAGCTTAATAGCCCCTTCTGCAAAATTTTCTGCACTAGATGTGCTATAAATAGTTGGTAGTTCTATTACTAAATCTGCTCCATTTAATATCGCCATTTTTGCTTTTGTCCATTTATCAATAATAGAGGTATTTCCCCTTTGGACAAAATTACCTGAAATAACACAAACAACACTATCTGCTTCAGCCTGTTTTATAGATTCTTGAATGTGATATAAATGCCCATTATGAAATGGATTATATTCTGCAACAATACCAAGTACTTTACTCATATTTTACGCCACCTTTCTTCCTAGTTTGCAATAGTTCTTATGCGGAGTATTATTGAATTCATTGAAAATAAGTTTATTTCGTATAATGAAGAAAAATACTAACAAAAAACTATTATTTTCAATGTAGAATAATCTAAAATCATTATTTAGCAAGTATTTTACTATAATTACTTTGTTTATGGTTGACTTAAACTTATTTATTGGTATAATATCATAAAAGATTTTATTTGACAATGTGCAAAGGAGAAATTATTGTGTTAGAAGAAGTTACAATTTATACAGATGGTGCTTGTAGTGGAAATCCTGGTCCGCGGTGGCTATGGTGCTATTTTAATGTTAGGAGAAAATAAAAAAGAAATTTCTGGTGGAAAAAAAGAAACTACCAATAATATTATGGAATTAACTGCTGTTATTGAAGCTCTAAAATTATTAAAAAGACCTTGCAAGGTACAGTTATATAGCGATAGTGCTTATGTAGTAAACGCTTTTTTACAAAATTGGATTAGCCGGTTGGATTAAAAATAACTGGAGAAATTCGAGTAAAGAAGAAGTTAAAAATAAAGAGCTTTGGCAAGAATTAATTTCTTTAACCAAAACTCATGATGTTACTTTTCATAAGGTGAAAGGTCATAGTGATAATGAATTTAATAATCGTTGTGATGAACTTGCAAGAAAAGCAATTAAGGAATTGTAATATCTTATTATAGGAGTATTACTACTAATAATACTCCTTCATAAATTAATAATTTTACTTCTTTTTATTTTCTTTTGCCTTTCTATTTTTTATTTTTGCCTTTGCAATATTTCTTTTTACTTTTTTAGAAGTATAATCTATTCCATCTTTTACATCTTGTTTTACCTTTTGAGCTTTTTGATTAATTTCTTCTCTAACCTCTGCTGTTTTTTCGTTAAAATCTTCTCTCATTTCATTCGCTTTATTACTAATTTCTTCTTTTACTTCTACTGTTTTTTGTTTAATTCTCTTACTTTGTTCTTTTAAAACAGTGGTTAACTTAGGAAAAGCATTAATTAATCTTCTATTTAAAACTGATTTTCCACTTAAGAATTCTTTTACTTTTTGAGATATTTCTTCTGTACTGTCTTTTGGATTTTCTTTATCAAATTTTTGCGTAGTAGAACTTACATTTAAAATTACTTTTAGTGAAACTAGTAAATCTACTATAAAAGCAATTCCTATTATAATAGCAATCACATTTAATACATCTGTTGGTAGCTTTTCTAAATTATTAAAGATAAATGGATTTATTACATAAATTAAAAGTAATCCTAAAAGTCCAAATGGTATAATAGTTTCTAAACAAATTCTGCCATTAATATTAAATTTATTTTCACTATAATCCCACCATCTTGCATGAAAGATTTTTTCCATTATGTAACTAGTTAAATATTCTAGCACTGCACAAACTACAATTGCCACACAAAATAATGCAATTGGGTATGCTATCAGCCTTGTTAAACAAATCGTAATTAACAGTCCTCCTACTCCATAAATAGGACAATAAGGACCTATTAAAAAACCTCTATCTGCAAATTTATGTTTTTGAACTAATTGCAAAGTGATTTCCATTATCCACCCACAACTTGCTATAATAATAAAATATAAAAAATAGGTTGCTATACTATGATCCATTTTTTAATAATGTTAGTTTATCTAACATATTCTCCTTTACTTATTTTTGGTTTATTTAAGAACCTATTTCTTATTATACCTACTTTTTAAGTTTATTACAACTTTTTTGGTAAATTCATTTCTTAATTTTTTATAAAGATAGTTTATTCTATTTTAATATTCTTATAGAGTTTGCTCTAGATACTTGTTTTAAAGAATCCATGTTTTTATCATTTCTATGAAATCATTCCTTCTAATTCTTTTATTTTGTCTCTTACTTCTGCTGCTTTTTCGAATTCCATTTCTTGTGCATATTTTAACATTTCTTCTGTTAATTGACTAATCATTTCTTTTAAGTCTGTTTCTTTATCAATATTGTATTGTTCTTTAATATCTTCCACAAAACTTGCTTTAATAGTATCACGAATAGCCTTTTGTATTGTTTGTGGAGTAATTCCATGTTCTTTATTGTACTCTTCTTGCAATTTTCTTCTACGATTTGTTTCAAAAATGGCCTTTTCCATACTTTCTGTTAGTTCATCTGCATACATAATTACTTTTCCATCTGTATTTCTAGCAGCACGTCCAATCGTTTGTATTAAGGAACGTTCTGAACGCAAAAATCCTTCTTTATCAGCATCTAAAATAGCAACTAGTGAAACTTCAGGAATATCTAGACCTTCTCTTAATAAGTTAATACCTACTAATACATCAAATTCTCCTAGCCTTAAATCTCTAATAATTTCCATTCTTTCCAATGCTTTTATATCAGAGTGCATATATTTTACTTTAATATCAATTCCTGCTAAGTAGGTTGTTAAATCTTCTGCCATTTTTTTGGTTAGAGTAGTGACTAATATTCTTTCTTTCTTTGCTACTCTTTCATGTATTTGCTCTATTAAATCATCTATTTGATTTGAAACTGGTTTTACCTCTATTTTAGGGTCTAAAAGTCCAGTTGGACGGATAATTTGCTCTACTACATTTTCTTTACTGTGTTCTTTTTCGTAATCTGCTGGTGTAGCACTTACAAATACGCATTGGTTAATTCTTTTCTCAAATTCTTCGAATTTAAGTGGTCTATTATCAAATGCAGAAGGAAGCCTAAATCCATATTTTACTAATGACTCTTTTCTTGCTCTATCTCCATTATACATAGCTCTTACTTGTGGAACTGTTGCATGTGACTCATCTATCATTAATAAAAAGTCTTTTGGGAAATAGTCAAATAAGGTATATGGGCTACTTCCTGGCTCTCTTCCGACTAATATGTCTAGAGTAATTTTCTATTCCTTGGCAGAACCCTGTTTCTCGCATCATTTCAATATCAAAGTTGGTTCTTTCTTCAATTCTTTGTGCCTCAATCAATTTATTATTTTCTTTAAAATATTTTACTTGTTCATCTCTTTCTTTCTCTATGGTAACAATTGCTTTTTCCATTTTCTCCATAGTAGTTGCATAATGGGAATTTGGAAATATCATAACATGTTGTCTGGTACTTGTTGTTTTACCAGTTAGTGGGTTTATTTCAGATATTTTTTCTATCTCTTCTCCCCAAAATTCCACACGAATAGCAGTTTCGCTTTCTCCTGAAGGATAAATTTCTACAATATCTCCTTTTGCTCTAAAACTTCCTCTTTTAAATTCTAGTTCACTTCTTGTATATTGCATATTAACTAACTTTTTAAGCATTACATTTCTTTCCATTTTCATATTAGGTCTTAAAGATATTGTTAAATTTTCGTAATCAATTGGATCTCCTAAACCATAGATACAAGAAACAGATGCTACAATAATAACATCTCTTGTCTCAAAAAGTGCTGCTGTTGCTGAATGACGTAGCTTGTCTATTTCATCATTTACAGAAGAATCCTTTTCTATATAGGTATCTGATTGTGGAATATATGCCTCTGGTTGGTAATAATCATAATAAGAGACAAAATATTCCACGTTGTTTTCTGGAAAAAACTCTTTGAATTCACTATAAAGTTGTCCTGCTAGTGTTTTATTATGTGCTAAAACTAAGGTTGGCTTTTGCACTTTTTGTATAATATTTGCCATGGTAAAAGTTTTTCCGTGAGCCGAGTTACTCCAAGTAACGTCTGGAATTTCTTACCTTCTTGTATTCCTTTACTTAAATATTCAATTGCTTTTGGTTGGTCGCCAGTTGGCTGGTAATTAGACTGTAGTTTAAACATCTTATTTCCTTTCTTTATCATTTTCTTCTACTGAAATTAAAAATAATCTATTGTTGAAAGCAACATTTTTTTCTCGTTTTTGTTTCATTTCTACTTTTTTAACTCAAACATATATAGTCTTACAAATTATTTTTCTATTTGATAAATAAATTGCCACATATCTTTTCTTTTATTCCATCTTTTTATACAAACTTCTTCTAGTTTTATTTTCTTAAACTCTTCAATATGTCCCCAACTTAATTTTGTCAGCATTGTGGACCAAATTGGATAAATTATCTCTTTATCTTGAATACACAACTTCTCCATATTCTAAAATACTTTCTAAAAAACCACTTTATAGAACTATTTTGTTTACTATCATATTTTTTACAACTAAGTTTGCATATTCTTCTACTATTTTTCTAACTGCTTTCTTATCCATAGTACTAATTCCTCCGTTTCCTTTATAATATTTTTGCATATATCATCACTTAATGCTTCAAATAATTCCTTTTTTCTTTCTGGATATCTTGCTTCTATATTTAATGGTGCAACAATATCTAAAAAGTCCTTTCTTATTATTTTCAATCAATACCTATACAATTTTGTTTAAAATGTCCCGAAGAATCCACTATCTTCCATCATTTTATTTAATATTCCACCTTCACTATTAACTTTTTCTAAAGTGTCTTTATTGGTTTTCCATACGAAAATGACTAACAAAAAAGCCATAATAATCATAATAATATATACAATTTTAATAGCAATTTCTACCCATTTACTTATCTTATCAATTGCCTTTGAAATCATATCAATTCGAGCATTTTTTTCGCCTAATTTTGTAATATCTACTCCATATTTTTCTTTCATCTCTTCTTCGCGTTGTGCTTTTAGGTTTTCGATTTCTTCCCAATTTTTAGCAATTGTTTCTTCACGTTCTTTATTCCATGTTTCAATTTCTTCCCAATCTTTTTTATTATCCATTTATCTTATTCCTTTGTTACTTATTTGACTTTTCCATTACTCTTTTTAATTTTTTCGTATTTAAATTTGTACCATAAAAATCTTTTTTAGAACATCCTGCTCTTCCACTTCCAGCACAGGCACAAGCGCAACTACTTGCACAGCTACTACGGGCACAAGCACAACTGCTACGAACACAGCTACCATAAAATCTGCCTCTATGTCCTCCACCATAGAAACCTCTATGACTATAATAGCCACCTCCACCGCCAAAGCTTATGATGATTATACAAATGACTATAAATATAACAAAAGCTCTCCCAAAACTACTCCAAAAGCTATTAGAAGAGTTGTTTTGTCTTGCTTGCTTATTTTCATTTAAAGCAGTAAACGAACTTTTATTATAGTTTACACTAATATTTAACTTTTCGCCTTTACTCATATTAGTTTTACGCCAAACTAGGTAGTTATCTTCTTTAGACCTACTATCACTTTTAGTAACTTTGTCACTATTCCATTTTACAGTAAGACTATCTACTCTAGCATCTGTAAACCAAGCAGGTGTAAAATCATAATTACAATTTGTATTAGAAATTTTATACATATAAGACTGGTGAATAGAATATTTAAATGTAATAAATTCACCTTCATAATACTTTTTATCAAATACAATTTTAACATTAGAACCACTATATTTAGAAATACTCTTTATATTTTTAGTTAATGCTGTAGGAGTATCGAAATTAGAATTTGGTGTTCCTATTTTTACCCATTCTAATGGACCTTCTGTAGTGGAATCTAATACCTTCCACGTTATTTCGTAAGTAATATCTAATGTACCATCATTCATTCTAGGGTCTACCGTTACTATATAGTTTTGAATTCTATCTAATTCTGTTGCATTACTTTTTGTTCCCATTAATAATAGTATAAAAATACTAAATAATAATCCTAATAAAATATATCTTTTTTTCATTTTTTCCCCTTTTAATAGATAGTGTAATCTCAATTTTAGTTACACTCCTTGTATTTCATAATTTTATGTTTTTCGTAATGGACATTTTTGAGTAGATAAACTGCTATAAGCTCTTCTTTTTTTGCACATTGGATTGTTCCAAATAGTACTCCATTTATCTTTTAACATATTTCCTAAACTAGCTCCTCTTCCTAGCCAACTCTGGCAAGGAACTACCTCTCCATTTGGTGCAATTGCCATATTGCTTAAACATGCTCCACAACTTGGAATATCCAGCCCTAACTTTAATAATCTTTTTTCTGATATCCATCCAGGTGAGGTAAAACTAATTTCCATTAAATTTTCTTTTGCATATTGGCATGCCCCTTTTAAAATTTCATATAATTCTGTCTCTGAAAGTTGTGTTTCTTTTGACTCTTCTTTTGTAGCATTTCCTGTTATAATAAGTCCTGAACAAGATACATACTTTATGCCTAAACTATGTAAATATTGTAAAGTTTCTACATAATTTTTATTTAAAGTACATAATGGTGTATTAATACTAATTGGTAAGCCTGCTTTTATTGCATTTTTAATCCCTTGTACAGTTTGTTCAAAATGGTTACCACCTACTAGTTTATTATGTTCTTCTGGGTTTGCTGAATAAAAAGTAACTTGTACACTATCTAAACTTGCTTCATATAGCTTTTTACATAATTCTTCTGTTAATAATATTCCATTTGTATTTAATCGAGTAATAAACCATTTAGAATAATCTATTAATTCTACTAAATCTTCTCTTCTTGTTGGTTCACCACCTGTAAAAGTAAGTTGTGGAATATAAGATTTTTTGCATTTGCTAATAATTTTTTTCCATTCTTCTGTGGTTAATTCTTTTTTATCTGCATAAGTTTGTCCTGCTGCATAGCAATGCAAACATTTTTGATTACAGTTCCATCTACCATCCTTTTCCATTGAACTTACCATTAAGTCCATTCTATGTGGTGCTTTCATTTTATTAGCATATTTTCCAATAGATAATTGCCCTATTTGTTCTTTTGGTTCTCTTCCTTCTGCAATATCAATAAATACAGATAATATTCTATTTAAGTCTTTTTTTAAGGTAATTCTTCCGAGGTTTTTTATATACTTTCAATGCTTTATTTACAGTAGTATTTACTATTTTTTCTAATTGCTCTTCTGTAATTTCATTTCCTTTATATTTATTTACTTCTTTAATAAAAATAGCAAGAAGTATTGTCCATGCTAAGCCTATTGGCAAAATGTCTTTTCCATTTAAAATAACAACACTAGGGTCTGCTTTAAATGGATTATATTTGGCAGGTATTAGGTGTATTCTAACAACACCTGGTTCATAAGGATTTAGATTAGTGTGTAATACTTCTTTCAAATTTTGCTTATAAAATTTTCTTTCTTTATAGTTCATTTGTATTTCCTTTCTCTAATGTTTCTAGTAGTGAACAAACCATATTTCTTCTTTGTTTTATTTTTTCCATTATGCTACCTAATATTGTACTTTTTCCTATTTGTCTATTCCTTTTTTGATAAGCATCCATCATTCCAAGTTCATAAATATTTGCATTGGTAAGCATTGCTTTTAGTCCGTGGAAAAGTTTGCTCTAAGGTTTGCTTTACTTCTAACAAAACATCTCTTCCAATAATTTGGTTATCTCTTGGTCTTATTTCTACACAATTAATAACTCCTTCTTGTCTCTCTGGTTTACATTCATATTTAGCAATATTAAAAGAAATATCAATAGGATTACCATTTACTAAAAAAGTAACTAGCTTTCTTAAATTGTTTACTTCTAACTTAGGTTGTAACTCTTCTTGTATTCCTAGTTCTTGTAAAAATTCTGCATAATCTGCTAAATTAGTAGTATCTCCTATTTCTTCTAGTTTATTTCTTGTAGTAAAGCTAGCTTTTCCTTCTTCTACATATGTTTTATAAGTTACTCTTTTGTTTTTATATGGTCTGCTTTCTTGTTTATTATGATAAGTTACACCATTTCTAGTGCGAAGAATAGAACCTTTAGCTAATAAGCTAAAATCCTCAGGTGTGTCATAATAAACATCTTTTGATTTATAAGTTGCACTATCTTGTTTTTCGTATTTTGCTTCTAAAGCCCTTAGTAAGCTAGCATAAGTAATACTACCTTTAGGTACTACATATTTTAATTCAAAATCTTGTATTGGTTTTGCTTGACTTGTGATAATTTCTTGTACTATTTCTGCATATCTACTTTGAAACTCTTGCTTAGATAATCCTAATTCTAAACGTAAAAGTTCTGTGTTTATAGCAATTACCTTTTTGGTTATTGGTTGCAAACTGATAGCATGTGGCAAATCCTCAAATTTTTGAATTCCAGCTTTAGTAGTAATATTTGTACTTCCAAATCTTGTTTTTTTATAAGGTACTACTGTGTGTTCTTTTGAAAAAATACTTTTAGAATCTTGTGGAAAATTAGGAATTACTTTTTTTAATAAATTTCTAATATAGTTTTCATTTCTGCCATTATATAATATTTGATAATCACGTTTTACATGTTTTTTGTATTCACACAAATATCTTAATTTTTCATTTTTAGTTGTTTGTGCAATTTGACTAAGTACTTGTTCTATTGGTGTATTGGTTAATTCCATATATTCTTTTGTTGTTAAATTTGCTTTTGGCTGTGTCAAAAATTTTTTTATTGCTATTGATGTTGTGTTTGGTATTTCTTCTGGATGTTTTCTAAGTTCATCTAATAATTGTATAAAAGTATGATTTCCTATTGCATCTGTATCATGATAATAAATTTCTAAATAGTTTCTAACTCTTTCTAAAATAGTGGCTTCTACATAATGCATCTTTTCTTTTGGAATAGATATACACATTTGCTTACCAGCAAGTACACATTCAAAGCTATTTAACAATTGTTCTAAGTTAGTTAAGCTACCAAGGCCTGTGTAATAAGATTCTCTTCTTATGTAATCTAATCTATCTAAATCAATATTATGTGAAATTAGTGTAGCAAGTAATGGTTTTAGTGGAATGGTTTTATCTTCTCTTATTTCAAGAGGTTCTTTTATTTCAGCATTACCATAAATTACTTCCATAAAACTAACTAGTTTTTCTACAAACTCTTTTCCATATCTTCTTGTAATAATTTGGTGAATTTTAGTTTCTTCATCTCTTATAATATCAATTCCTCTTTGTTCATGTGAAACACCTGTAATAGTTTCCAATAAATAGGAATTAGCACCATGACCAATATCATGTAATAAAGCTACTAATTTAGCCATTTCTTTTTCTTCATTAGAGATTACATGTCCTTTTTCTTCTATTATTTTAAGTGTTTTACACATTAAATGATAAGTACCTATACTATGTTCATAACGTGTTTCTTTTGCAAGCTCTGTATATTCTAGAGCTGACATTGCAGTTTGAATAATATCTTGCAATCTCAAAAATTCTGAACAATTTACAATTTCTTCATAAATACCATTTAATTCTATCTCTCCATATATTACATCTTTTACTATCATTTTCCCTTTTTTATATATTTTACTATATAATTAACTCCTTTTTTATTTTTTCATTATCATATCATAAATTAATTTGAATGGTTAGTATTTTGTTGCAATTTCATAATTTTCTACTTCTATCTTACTATTTAAATATAATGCTAACTCCTTATCTTGTATTAGTTTTTCTTTTTCTGCTTTTTTTAAAGTTTTAATGTGATACTCTAACTTAGAAGCTAATATTCTAGTTTGTGTTTTCCAAACAGCTTCTATTTTTTTTACAGGATGATTTAAGGTATATTTTGCACATTTTTCTCCTCTTTCTAAATGTTCTTCCCATCTACGTTTTACATCTTTTGTTATGCCTGTATAAATAGAGTTATCTTTACATCTAATCATATATACATAGTACATTTTTCTTTCCCCTAACTTCTTGTAACTAGCTATATTTAGTAATATTATAAGAAAAAAACATTATCTAGTAATTACAATTTATTGACCCAAAATAAATCTAGTAACACTTTTTAAAAAAATTTCTAAAAATGTATAGACTTTTTAAGTTTATTTGTGTATGATTATATCGTACTATTAGAAAAAAAACAACATAATTAGTTGTTTCAAGGAGGTTAATTTTTTATGGCACAAAAAATTTTAAAAGTAATATTTATTTTAGCAATTCTATTTGTTTTTTGTATTGGCTATGTATCTGCTACTGGTATTGATTTAAATTTACCCGGTACTAATCCTGACCAAAATCAAACTACTTCAAATGATATGATAAATAATTCTGGTAATCAAGATAATATTACTAATAACCCTAATGATTCACAAAATGATGCATTGAACG
Organism: uncultured Clostridium sp.; assembly: GCA_947073285.1. Taxonomy (GTDB): domain Bacteria; phylum Bacillota; class Clostridia; order TANB77; family CAG-508; genus CAG-273. The sequence goes on from CAMTJT010000011.1 coordinate 66,173, forward strand.
ATCCTAATACTTCTCAAAACGATATGGAAAATAATATAACAAATGATCCAACAATTAATGATCCATTTGCTAATAATCTTCCTTCTAATCCAACTTCTACTGAAACTTTAGGTGCAACTAATGTTTCTTCTCAAGAAACTGGTTTAGGAATAACAAACATTATCAATATTTTATTAATTACTGTTGGGGTTATTATTATTCTACTTGCCATTGCTATTATGCTACGTTTAAAAGGCTAAAGTTTTTATAAATATAAGATGACATTTTTGTCATCTCTTTTTTTTGCTTTTTTTTAGGCAAATTTTCCATTTTTTATGTGAATATTTTGTCTAAAAATATCAATAATAATATTGAGCATTTTTGAAAAAAGGAGGTTTTATCATAATGAAAAAGAAATTTTTAATTGCTACTGCTTTATTAATTATTGTTTCATTATTTACTGTTTCTTATACATTTGCTGCAAATAATGGAATGGATAATGTTGTAAATGGTATTAGAAATTTTGTAGGTGGTACTGAAAACGTTGTAGAAGATGCAGGTCGTGGTGCTGTAGATGGTATTAGAAGCGGAATAAATACAATTGAAAATGGTGCAAATAATGTTGCTGGTGATGTAAAAAATGGTGTTGATAATGGTACTAATATGAATACAAATAATAATGATGGTATGTTTTCTGGTACATCTAATAACAATGGTGGTTATACTGCTACTAGAACATCAGCAGATACGGGTGCTAATATGTTTGCAGGTGTTTCTAATGATATGTGGACATGGTTAATTATTGCAATTGTTGGTATTGTAATTGTTGCAATGGTAATGTTCTATGCTAAACAAAATAATGTAACAACTTATTATAATGACGATGATGATGATGACAACAAATAATTAACTTTATGGGAGAAGAGGGCAATTCTCTTTTCCTATTATTACATAAGATATTAAAAGATTATTATAAGTTAAAAATACATTGGAAATGAAAAAGAGAGCTATCCTTTTTTTCTCTTGACATTTATGATATAATTGCTATAGTTTAAAAAAGGAGTTTTACATATGATTAAAAAAATAATTGCTACTAATCCTGTGGCAAAACATAATTATGCTATTCATGATACTATTGAGGCAGGAATTGTTCTATTTGGAACAGAAATTAAATCTATTCGTAATCGGAAAAGTAAATTTGAAAGATAGTTATGCCATGATTAAAAATGGTGAAGTTTTTGTATATGGTATGCATATTAGCCCTTATGAACAAGGAAATATTTTTAATAAAGATCCTTTAAGAGACAAAAAACTTTTACTAAATAAAAAGGAAATCAATAAATTAGTTGGTTTGATTAAGCAACAAGGCTATACTCTTGTTCCTATGAATTTATATTTTTCAGGTAAATTTGTTAAATTAGAGCTTGGTGTTGGTAAAGGTAAAAAGTTATATGATAAACGTGAAGATATTGCTAAAAAAGATGCTGAAATGCGTATTCGAAAAGCCTTAGGTAAATTAGATAGGTAATAATTATGGGAAAAGGGAGCTATCCCCTTTTCCCATTTTTTTAAGCCTTATTACTTGAACCAAAAACATCTTTTATTTTATGTGCTACGGTTTCTTCTATTAATTCTCTTGCAGGTAACATGTATTTTCTAGGGTCAAAAGCAGTTTTGTCTTCTGCAAAAACTTTTCTAATTGCTGCTGTCATAGCTAAACGTAAATCTGTATCTACATTGATTTTTGAAACACCAGATAAACTAGCTTCATGTAGCATTTCATCTGGTACTCCTTTTGCACCTGGAATATCTCCTCCATACTTATTACACATTTCTACTAGTTCTGGTATAACTGTAGATGCACCATGTAATACAATTGGAGTATTAGGTAGTTTTTCTTTTATTTTTTGTAAAATATCAAATCTTAATTTTGCTTCACCTTTAAATTTGTAAGCACCATGACTTGTACCAATTGCAATTGCTAAAGAATCACAACCTGTTCTTTCTACAAATTCTTTTGCTTGGTCAGGATCTGTATACATAGCATCTTTTGCATCTACATTTACTTCATCTTCTACTCCTGCTAATTTGCCAAGTTCTGCTTCTACTACTACCCCTTTACTATGAGCATATTCTACTACCTGTTTGGTAAGTGCTATATTCTCTTCAAAGTCATATTTAGAACCATCTATCATAACAGATGTAAATCCATTATCAATACACATTTTGCAAGTTTCAAAATCTGGCCCATGGTCTAAATGTAATGCTACTGGAATATCATTTTCTTCTAAAGCTGCCTCTACCATTTTTCTTAAATAGCCAATTCTTGCATATTTAATAGCACTTGAAGAAGCTTGCAAAATAACTGGTGAATTTTCTTTTGCAGCAGCATCTGTAATTGCTTGTATAATTTCCATATTATTTACATTAAAAGCTCCGAATAGCAAAACCCTCTTTCATAGATTTTTCAAACATTTCTTTGGTCGTTACTAATGGCATAATTAAAATCACTCTCTTTCTTTTTTCTCTATTAAAAGCAACAAACTTTTCAAACATCTTTTAAATTTTTTGCATCTATATTTTGAAAAAATATCCATATTGCTTTTTTCTTTTTTATTTTAGTTCTAATTAAACCAAATGTCAATATTTCTAAAATATTTCTATTTTTCTAATTGACATAATAGTTTACAGATGATACAATTTGACAAATAGCAAAATGCTATTTCCCTTTTAATCTTTGCTAGTTCTAATTTAACTAGCATCCATCTTAAGGAGGAATTTATGGGCTCAAAAAATCCGTTCTATATGGACATCCAGACACTAAATAGTAGTGTTACTGGTTCTTGCCATTTGTGTATTGTAAAATACCCTGATCGGACCTCTTCGCGTTTTATCGTAGATTGCGGTTTATTCCAAGGAAGAGAAGAAACTAATGGAGAAAATAGAACTTTTACTTTCACAGAAAGCTCTATCGAATTTGCACTTGTTACCCATAACCATGTAGACCATATTGGTAGGCTTCCTTTGTTATACAAAAATGGTTTTAGAGGTAATATTTATACCTCATTACCTACTTCTGTTCTTTTAAAGCCTGCTCTTTATGATAGCTTTCACGTACTAAACGATACAGCTAAACGGCAACACACCACTGTTCTTTATGGAGATTCTGATGTTGTTGGTGCCTTAAAATTAGTAAAAGGAGTTCCCTTTGGAGAACAAATTACAATTGATGAGCACATTAAGGTAACTTTTTTCCAAAATGGACACTTGATTGGAGCAGCTTTAATTTTAGTTGAAATCTCTTACCCTGGTGAGCAAAACATTCACTGGCTTTTCACTGGAGACTATAACAACAAAAATATCTTTTTAGATATTCCAGCACTTCCTAAGCATGTTTTAGAGATGCCTCTTAACATTATGGTAGAAAGCACTTATGGTGATAAATATTCTCAAGATATTGTTCCTTGTTTTGAGCACAATATTTTAGAAGCATTTGCCACAAACTCAAATGCCACCATTGTCATCCCTGTATTTTCACTTGGTCGTTCACAAGAGATTTTATATTTCTTAAAAAACTTACAAAATCAAGGAAAATTAGACTGTGCTATTCCTATTTTCTTTGATGGAAGACTTGCAAAACTTTACACTGAATTGTACCTCAAAGGAGTATTGGGAATTAAAGAGAATATGCTTGATTTCTTGCCTTATAATATGCAGTATGTAGATAGTAGCAACAGAGATATGATTTTGGCAGATGATAATGCTAAAATTATTTTGACTTCCTCTGGTATGGGTTCTTATGGACCTGCTCCTCTGTATATTTCTAATTTTATTAGGCGGAAAAATGCACTCATTCACTTTACTGGCTATACAGCAGAAGGTACTTTAGGGTATTTTCTAAGGACTACCCCAATTGGTGAAGTTGTAAAAGTAGGAGGAGTTTTAGCAAAAAAAACAGGCTCGTGTTGAATATACTTCCGAATTTTCTGCACATGCCAAAGCAGATGAATTGATTGGTTTCTTACAACAGTTTACAAACCTAAATCTTGTTTTAGTTAACCATGGAGATCCAGATGTTAAAGAAACTTTTGCTACGCAAGTAGTTAGTAAAGTTCAGTCTAAAGATGTTGGTATTGCCTGTCGTGAAATTTTCTTCCGTGTTTCGCCTTATCGTTTGATAAAAACAATGGCCACAAAATTCCAATAATTATTTAGAAGTTCTAAATAATTTTAGGGGAGCTCTTAAACTAAGAGCTCCTCTTTCCTATTAGTACGACAGGCATGTCGTTTGACTAATCGGTGAAAGTCCGTAGTGGAGGTATATATCGCCAACCACATAGAGAA
>CAMTJT010000012.1 GCA_947073285.1 uncultured Clostridium sp.
ATTTAAGAGAACAATTATTTTTTAGTTGAGACATTTTCTAAAATGAATTATTAAGATAATATCATAAATGAATTAGATTGACACTATCTTTTTTAAAATCATATTTGACAAAATAAAAAAAAGATGTTATTATATAATTACATTAGAACAATGTACTCTAGCTCTGGTTGTGTATATTGTTTACTTGTATGTGTACTGCAATGCACATACTATTTTTTTGTCTAAAATAAAAAGCAGAAGTAAACTGCAATTTACTTCCACTTACGACTATGTATGATACATTTAGTCTTTACTCTTTTTGTATTCTTCTAATTTTGATTGAAGTTTGTTATTTTTGTCGTGTTCTGTTAAAAGCATCTCAATCATCTTTAGAATAAGCTCTGGTTGTGTCATCTCATTTACCCCCTTTCCGTTCTATGTAAGTAACTACCTTTTGACAATGAAAGGTTACTAACTACTATACAATATTTTATTATATTTTTCAACGAACATATTAAAATTTCTAAAATAATTTTCTAAAAATATTTTATATCTCTTTATGAATTTTTTAATTTCTATAACTATATAAAGTTCAACCAAAATTTAATATTTTTTTAATGCAATTTGAATGCAACCAGAAAATATTGTCAGCTATACACAGCTAAAATAGGGTAAAAAAATACTATCTCAAATATTCTCAGATATTGTGAAATACCTTTAGATACTGTGAGATAGAATTTTTACTCTGGTCGAGGCGACAGGGATCGAACCTGCGACCTCATGGTCCCAAACCACGCGCGCTACCAACTGCGCTACGCCTCGACTTATTTTTTACTTATATACTATACCACACATTTTTCTGTTTTGCAAGATTTTTTTCAATTTTCTATTGAATTTTTTTATTTTTCAAGGTATAATACTTATGTTATGCAGCAGTAGCTTAGCTGGATAGAGCACTCGGCTACGAACCGAATGTTCAATTTTACATTGCTTGATTTAAAAGCATTTGGGGCATCTTCTAAAATAGCGTTCCCCAAAAGTTCCCCAATAATTTGGTTAATGTATTGCTAACCTTGTTGCATTACTACAATATGCGTCTGTAGTTTAGCTGGATAAAATGCGAGCCTACGAAGTTCGAGACCGGGGGTTCGAGTCCCTCCAGGCGCACCAAAAGTTCTCAAAAATATTTGGGAACTTTTTATTTTGAATATTTCTAATACTATCTTCTCCTTCTTTATAAATTTGACGTTTTTTATCAACTCCTTTCCATATTAGAGTTACATCTTAAATCGAAAATACTTGTTTTTTAATTTTTTCATTAGCAAATATTTCTTCTCTTATAATCTCGATTGCTTTAATTGTATCTTCAAAATTTATATTTTTAGAATAATGGTGTTTTTCTCTGTAATCTAACCATAACCTGTTTAAGAATTCATTTCCTTGTAAACTTTTAATAGTTTCACTTATATTTTTTAATTCTGTTATACTATTTCTAGCTGCAAATGTCCTTATAATTGCCTCTACTAAAATTTCCTTATCAATTTCACTCCATTTGTAATAAACAAAAAAATACAAATCATAATAGTCTTTCATTCTACTATTAGTTAGTTTTCTCTCTAATACTGCTTGTAGCTTTTCTGCAATTATCGTTTCTTGATTATAGGATAAAATATCTATATATTCATTATCAAATAGCTTTTTGTACTGATATTGTATTGCTCTCGGAGTAATAATATCTCCTGTTGAAACATCTATATGAAATCTAACTTTAATATTTTCATATATCCCAAGAATTTTAAATTTATATCCACCATAATATTCTTCTTGCTTAATGTCTTCTACCTTCTCAATTTTAAATAGTACTTTATCTCCAATATCTAAGCTTAATATTTCTTCTAATATTTTTAGCAAGTTTTCCTTTTGTAAATTAATTCCAACTATATTAGTATCTATATCCATTGTGGTTCTTAAATTAATCCCCATAATAGAAGATAATAATAGACCACCTTTAATAACAAAGTTTTCTTTATATTTGGACTGTGATAGTCGTTCTAATACTCTCTCAAACATATAATTTTGCAATACTTGTCCAATTGATATATCATTCTTTTCTGCAACATTTCTTGCATTATCTTTTAATGAACTTGCATTTTTTATCATATTATCCACTCCATTACTTGTTCAAATTGTTTTATGCATTTTAGTTTTTTAGCATATTCATAAATTGTGCTTATATCTACTTTTTTATTTTTAAGAACATTTCTAATAAACTTATTAGTTTGCTCTTTGTCTATTCCTGTATTTCTGCCTTTTAGAATATCACATAGTATCCTTTCTAGGTTATATGCTTTTACTTTAAAACCATAGGGAGTTTCTACAGTAGCAACTCCTAAATTTAGATTCTCTTTTTTTACATAATGCACTTTTATATTTTTAGGAAATCGTTGTGTGTTATATCCACTATATACTGTTACATCTATTTCGTGTGGTGTCCTCTCTGTTTCTCCGTGAAAATACATTGCTGTATTATATGAAAAAATGGCATTTTGATTTTTCATTTGAAAGATATAGAATTCATCATCAAATATATCTGTTGAACAATATATCCCTCTTTTTACTTTTTCAATAATGCCTTTTTCTATAAATTGTTTGATATGCACTCTTGATATTCCTATTTCTTCAATTTGCTTTGTTGTAATAATTCCATTATTTTGTTTTAGAAGTCTCTTAAGCCTTTTCTCCATAATTATCACCTCTTTACAATTATACTTATATTTTATCATATCTAAGTACAATTGTAAAGAGTTATGTTCTTAATAGATTAATATCTATCTTTTCTTCTTGAAATCCCAAATCTATTAATTTCTTTCTTTGTTTTGTATCTATATTTTGTGCTGTCCACACTAATAATTCTTTTGGTCTTGAACTTGCGACATATGCCATCCTTACATATTCAGATTGCGGATCTGTTAGCCATTCTTCCATGCTTTCTCCTAACTTTTTTCCTTTCCTATCATTCGAAACTAGCATAATACTATCAAATGTCTGTCCTTTTACAGAATGTATAGTTTGAACATTATCAAATTGAGACTTTTTTGGCGATAATAATTGAATATCTTTTTCTGATTTATCATTAGGGGTTCTAAAAGATACTGCTTTTATTTGTTTGGAATGATCCTCTTTGTCGTATCTTATTAAATAGTTTTTATAGTTTCTTTCAATGATTGGCTTTAAAATCTTTCTAACTTCAGCATACCATTTTGCATATGTTGTATTTAATTCTACTAATGGCTTACTTTCATTTAAGATACTTGCTAAGAATTTTTTCCAAGCCAAAATGTTATCAATAGTTTCTGGACATCCATATTGATTTCCTATGTATTTTTCTCCTATTTGCCTGCAAATTTCTCTTCCAAACAATTTTAATGCCTCATTTTTTAGAATTAAATTATTTGTATTCCAATCACATATTATACTAGGAATTTTTTCTTGTTCTTCACTACCTAATAATTCCTTTTTGAACTTCTTTGCTCTAACTAGTATCTTTCTTTTACTATCTCTTCCTAACTGTCTATTACAGTATTGATTATACCAATTAATTAGCTCATTGTTATCTATATCTTTATAATCTACAAAAATACAGCTTTTCTCTAATTTATTGTTCTGATTTCCTTTAATCTCTTTACCTTTTATTAAGTTTTGGAAAGTATTTACTATTGACTGATTACATCTAAAACATATGCTTAGGCGCATACTATTGAAATTCTTATCTTCTATAAATTCTTTTGTAATTTCTGGAGTAGCATTCTTGTATTCATATATTGCTTGATTTAAATCTCCTATTAAATGTATTTTTGCTCCATTTTCCATTAATATCCTAATAATACCTATTTCTGTTTCAGATAAGTCCTGACATTCATCAATAAAAATAGTATTAAATCTTTTAGATATATTTTCTGCTATTTGAGTATTATTTATTAACACCAGATAAGCTATGTATAGCATGTCATCAAAGGTGGCAAATCCATCTTCGAAAAATTTCTTTTTTGCTTCTTTACATTTAGTTTTAAAAAAGCATTCTTCAAAATAATTTGGATCTTTAAAATATTCTCTACATTGTGTGATATTTTTTTGAAAATTCTTTTTATTGTAATATTGATTTAAGGTAAAGCTTTCGCCTCTTTCTCTTATTGTTATTTCATCACTTACTGGATTAATTAATATCTGGTTTGCTCGAATCGGTTGTGGTAATGCTTTCCCTCGTACTTTATAATTGTTCAACCATTCTCCCTCAACCTTATCTTCTATTACCCTTATTGTTTTATCTGATTTACCTTCATATTCAATAACTTTATATCCATATGGTTGGCTTATGTAGCCATGAATAAAACTATGTAATGTTCCAATAAAATGTGGAAATATACTTTTTAAATTATTATTGATTTCATTTACTCTATCTTCAATTACTTTAGCTGCTTCATTTGTAAAAGTTAAAAATGCCATTCCACCTGTTCTATTCCATTTTCTTATTTCATATGCAGCTTTTAAAGCTACCACTTCTGTCTTTCCGCTTCCAGGGCAAGCTTCTAAGTATATATTTTCATCGATGCTTGATATAATATAATCTAACTGTTCTTGACTTTTCTCTTTTATTCTGCACTTTCCATATTGACTACAAATTGAGCTTCCATTAGTTTGAAAACATTCTTCAAAAGAATCTTCCTCTTTTTTGTTACATATTATTTTTGCAATATTTTCCACATTTTCTCTAGTTTGCATCTTCTATTCCTCCACAAATCCATAATATTGCCTCCTTGATATAAGTTGGAACTTTAAATGTATTTTTCGTATTCAACCTATCTGCTAACGCTTGCGCAAATAATCCCTTTCCGATTTCATCATCTTCAATTTTATCAAGTATATACTTTGAATCTTTTGATAATACTTCTTCATTTTCATACTCATCCTCTTTGTTAACAATTATTTGTAGTTTATTTTTTACACCATTTTCACTCTCATTTTCCTTAGTCCATAATTCTTTTAAAGTTTCTGCCATTATCTTACTATTTCCTTCCATACATAAATCGTATTCAAACGTTTTTAATGGACTACCATATAACCTAGCATTACTGCTTTTTTTAATTATCAGTATTAACTTTAATGCAGGATTTTTTCCTTTTATGCTTTGTTCAGGAATTGGATATATATCTTTGTCTGGATCATTATCAGTAATACCAGCACATCTATTTTTCATTCTCTCTTTAGTATTTTCTTTATCTTGCAGCAATTCACTAGTATTACAATATAATGCCATAAAATATTTAAAATATATTCCATTCATATTAATTACAGAAATTCCAGCCTCTTCTAATGTAGATGATAATTTTGCTTCTTTGTGAATCTCATTATATTCTTTTAAGCATATTTTAGCTAATTCTGGCACTAAGATTCCTTCACTTATGCCCTCTACAAAAATAATACCCTTAGCAAATAATAAATTTGACTTTGTAGCATCTAGCCATCTATCTATAAATTTAATCTTTTCATCTTCTAATCCTATATTAGCTATATTGGTTGCTTCTATCATATTATTTTTTTCTGCAACATGAATAATATTTTTAATTGATACTGATAATGCTAAAACGTTTGAGTGTGTTGTAATTATTATTTGCAAATTTTGTTTATCTTTTACAATCTTTTCAATATATTTTATGAACTGAACTTGCAATTGTGGATGTAAATGGGCTTCTGGTTCTTCTATTAATATTGCTTTATAACTTTCTCCTGCTAATTCTATTTCTGCTAAAATAGTAGCCATATATAACAAATTGTTATAGCCTAAACTATTTTCTGATATGTTCCTAAACTTCTCAATATCTATTTCACCAACTTTTGGAAAGAACATTAACCTAAGACTATGTATTATTTTATCAAAATTAATTTCTGAGAATTGAATATTAGTAGACTGTCCAAATGTATTTCCTATAATTTCCTTCATTTTTTCATTAATTTTCTTATTCGCTTCGCCTATTTTATATTCTTTTCCTTTAGCTAAATTCTGATTAAATTCTTTAGTTGCTTTTACTATTTCTATTTCTTGATTATCTTTCTTCTTCTGTTCTATCTCTTCCTTATACAATTTTTTTAACAGTTTTGCTAACCTTGAACTTCTTCCTTCTACTAATTTTGTTTCAGCATCTCTTAATGGTGGTAAATAGATGCAATTCATGTTATCTAATAATTCACTCTCATATATATTAGCTTTCGATACTCCTCCCCATATCTCCTTTTTATAATATCCTCTATTATTCATTTTATTTAATATATCCATATTTAAAATAACATTATTATCAGCATCTGCCCAACTTAAATAAAATATTTTTTCATCTTCTGTTAATCCGTCAAATAATATTTTAATCTTTATATTACTTGATACTTGATTAGGTTCATCAAAAGATTTATAGAAGTCTTCTTCAATTATTTTATTATTGTAGTCATCTTCTTTTAATATGAGTCTTAATGCATTAATAATTGTTGTTTTGCCTGCTCCATTTTCTCCAACTAAAATATTTAATCCCTTGTTAAATACTATTTTACTATTTTCTTTTGTATTTTTATAGCCTTGTATCTCTAATTCTTTTATAAACATGTTATTACTCCCAAATTCTAATTTTACTTGTTTCGATTTTATCATAAATTGTTATAATTTTCTATTCTTTTATTGGATTTGCTTAGTTTATATTAAAAATTTAATAGACTTATAAATCGTTCCCCAATTTTTTTGCGTTCCCCAATAATGATGCTTTTTTTCAAACCTTTTTAACTTTTATTACATCTCTTTAAACTATTTTAAATTTTTAAATATTCTTTAAATTATTGGCATTACTGCATTGTACTGATATTACTAGTTTTCTAATACATATTGTATTCCGGCTACGAAATGCACGCCCATAGTTTTATAAATATTGATATTTTGGGATTTCAAGGACTTAAGTCAAAAGTTTTCCCCTGAAATTCCCCTTAAATAATAATTTGATACCAAAAGCATATTTTATATGTACCCGTAGTTTAGCTGGATAGAATGGCAGGCTACGAACTTGCAGATCGGGGGTTCGAATCCCTCCGGGTACACCATTTGGTAAATTACAGTTCTCAAGCTAGTTTGAGAACTCTTTTCTTTTTTTGAGGCTGTTTCTTTGAAAAGTATCGCTTTGCTTGTGTAGACTTACTTCCAGCATTTTTTGTTTTCCCCTGAAATTGTTCAAAATTTACTCTTTCAAATTCTTTTTTCTTTCGCTCTTCTGATACATGAATATAATAAAAATCTGTAGTTTCAAATTCGGCATGTCCCATTAATTCTCTTAAAACTTCTTTATCCATACCCTTTTCACTCATTAAGGTTGCAAAAGAATGTCTAAATCCATAAATTGTCATGTGTTCTAACTTATGCTTTTTAATAAACTCTGTAATCTTTTTTGTTAATCTTTCTGGAACATACGGAGTACCAATAGTATTTAAGAATACATATTGGTTATTATCCCATTCTTGTCCATATTGTAGATTATTCATTTTTTCTCTTTTTAAGTTTAGTAACATTTCTTTTAATCTTGGTGTCATAGGTATATTACGATAACTTTCTGTAGTTTTTAAATCTTCATCAGTCATAATATGTCCTGTAATATTCATTTCATCATCATATAATGTAATATCTTTGTAAGCATTTTCTACTTTGATTTTGTTTTGATTAAAGTGAACTGATTTCCATTTTAACCCACAACCTTCTTCTGGTCGCATACCTGTTTGAAGAAGTGTTGCGAAGAGTAGTGCAAATGGTCTTTTATCTTCTTCACATACATCAAGCCATACTTTTTGTCTATCTTCTGGTAAATAGCATACTTTTGCTACTTTAGCTCTTTTCTTCTTTTGAAATTTTAAATCAAAGTTTGGAACTTCTTTTATTAAGCCTTTTTTATCTTTTGCATAAGTTAATACTGCTCTAATAAGCAAGAATAAATCTTTAGCAAGTCTAGGTGTTTTCTGTCTTTTCTCATTGATATAGTTCTCTACTAAGTCTTTACTAATTTCGCTAACATGATATTTTTCAAAATCTACCATAACATGATTTTTAATGGTATTTATGTAGGTTTCTACTGTTTTTAAGCTAATTGTTTTATTAGTAGTAGGATTAACTTGATTCTTTTTCCAATTAAGCCATTCCTTTGCTATATTTGGGAATAAAGTATAATCATCTGCTAGTAATTCTATTTTTCGTTTTGCTTTTTCTTCATTAAATTCAGTAAATTTATTTAGTTCTGATGAACATTCTTCTGTAAATACTTTAACATTAGGTATTGTACTATTTCTTTTAATATCAAAATATACATCAGTAATTAATTCACCTAATCTTTTTCTTGCTTCTTGCTGACTTTTTGCTGTTCGAGACAATCTTGGATTCTTATCAACTCCTTCCATAATTGAATTAAGGGCTAATGTTACTCTTGCCTCATAACTATTTCCTTTTTTCCTTATTGTAACTGTTCCTTTTGGTGCTCTTTGTCTATTTATTTTTTCCATCATAACTCCTTCCAAATAAGTTTAAAAAATATAAATAGTTTAAGGGCACAAAACTTAATATCTAAACATATCTTATCACGTTTAAAACAAGAAATCAGCCCTTTTTACTAATTATTAATAATCATAGTCACCATACTCTCCACAGTTTTCCTTAAACCATTTTGGTAACAATTCTTTATTAATAATGATTTTTCTTTTAAATCTAACTGCTGGAAAACCTTCTACTTTAACTAATTTCAACATTAAATTTCTACCTATACCTAACATTTTTCTTGCTTCATCTACAGTTAACCCCAATTTTGTATTTTCTTCATTTGTTATCAATGTAGATTTCCCCCTTTCTTAATTTAGTAAGAGTAAAATTTATCCTTCTACTAGATAAATGCCATCAAATTTTGTAAAAGGTATAATTTATAAAAAATTCATTAAATTTTTTTATAATTAAAGTTTTTACCCACTAGGTATATGCCACCGTTTTACAGAAAAGGGGGAATTTATAAAAAATTTCTTGGATTTTTTATCTTAAATTTTGCTCTTACTAGGTAAATGCCATCATTTTTCAAAAAAGTGGTAATTTTCTAAAAATTTATTTAAATTTTTTTATTTAATATTTCACTCTCCAATAGGTATATGTCATTCAATATCAAAAAGTCGGAAAATTTTTGAGAAATTTTTTAATTTTATTAAAATTTTAAATGATATATTAGTATGAAATTTGCTTATTTCTATATATTTTGTAAAGAAAGTATGTTATAATGCAATTAAATTTTATGGGAGGAAATGAGAATATGGGATCATATATTGAAATTAACGATACATTACAAATAACAAAGGAACAGGGATTTCCAAAAGAATTAGATTGGAAAAAACATTTGAAAGTTCCATATACCACAGAACAATTTGCTGATAGAATATTTGAATTTAAAGATAAACCTAGTATTAGAAATTATCAAATGCCACCAGTTAGAAATTTTTTAGTAGAAAATATTGATGGAAAATGGTTATATTGGGGACAAGTACATATATTAGAAGTAAATCACGATTATATAAATAAAACTACATCTGGAAAGTTTAAGATTATTTATATAAATAAGCCAGAAGAAATGGAGATGGCACATAATCTTATTGATAGAAATAAAGATACATTTTTTAAATTGGAGGAATAGTATATGAACTATAGTTATGTAATGGGAATCAATAATATTGATATACTTAAAAAAGATAATTTTAAAATAAAATCATTTGGAAATAATTATGGAATTATATTTGATGATAACAAGATTGAATTATTTGAAAAATATATATGTGAAACGCTTGAAAATGGATTTTGGAATGAATATTTAGGTAAAGATAAGGTATTTATCTTTAAATTTAAAAATGGCGAAATAAAGAAATATGTGTTAAATAATAATAATGAAAAAGAAATATTGAAATTATGCCAAGAATTTGCAGAATGTGAATTTGAATCTATTGATAAAATGTTAAGAGATAATAGTTTTTATGCAGAAACTTACTATGCAGGAAATATTATAGATAATACCTTTATTGATTTTTTGATTAGAGCAAAGAAATCCACTTATGCTAATAGTACAATAGAAAAAGTTGCAGAAAGTAGAGTTGGATCATCAGACTATAATTATGAAGAAATAATTGATAATAAAAAATATACATACCACGATACATATTTTGGTGGAATTAAATTTATGGGTGAGGAAGTTGTATATTGTAATGATAATAAGCCAATATGGGGAATGAATTATTATGGGATAACTTATGATGATACACTAGGTGAAGATGCAATGGATAACGCATTAAGACCAGCACTAATGAAAGTTGGTGAAGATAGAAATATAATTCCAGCCAGAGGACCAATTAAATTTGAAAATAATGGATATATCTATACTTTTAAAACAAATGGAACAATAGAAAATTTCGATGGGATTGAGCAAGTATATAAAGATGATAATTTAATATATGAGCTTCATTGTTCTGGAGGAATAATAAAATAAATAGAAAAGGAGTTTAAGTTTTATGAATGTTTATATAACTTATGAAAGAACTTTTTTTACAGAAAAACAAATTAAGGAATTAGAACAATATGGAAAGCTAATATTTTTAGAGAGTTACTTTGATTTAGATAAAGCACAATATTTACAGGATAATACAGAGAAGATTTTAATGGCTGATCCAGAATGGTATAAGTGGAATTTAAGGAAAGAACATATAAGCAAAATTAAGAATTTAAAAGCAATCTGTATAAATACAACTGCTTTTGATTGGATTGATTGGCAATATTGTAAAGATAATGGAATAATAGTAACACATACTCCTAAATATTCTACTGATTCTGTAGCAGAATATGCTATTTTCTTAATGATGTGTTTAGCAAAGAAACTACCAATTCAAATAAAAACAAATTATAAAATGGAATACAATCACGAAATGTTAAATACAGAAATAAGAAATAAAACTGTTGGTATAATAGGTTTAGGAACGATTGGTACAAGAGTTGCAGAGCTTTGTGATAATTTAGGAATGAAAGTTATTTATTGGAGTAAAAATTCTAAAGAAAACAAATATAAAAAAGTTGAAATTGATGACATTTTTAAGGAAACTGACTTTATTATTCCTACATTCGCAACAAACGAAGAAACAAGAAAAATCATTACTGATAGTCGAATTAAAATGATGAACGGAAATAGCATAATTAACATTATAATTAACCCAGTAGAGATTTATAATCATAAATTGATGTTAGAAAAGGCAGAAAACAATGAAATAGGTTACGCATTTGAAATATATGATGATAAAACATTAAATGATTATAAAGGAAATGTAATGGCAACTGCTCCATATTCATTTTACACAAAAGAATCAGTAGATAGATTAGTAGATTTGTGGTGCAATAATACTATTTCAATATTAGAAAACAAATCACAAAATGTTGTAGGATCTTAATTGTAGGAGGAAATATTATGGATAGAAAATATATAGAAGATTGGTTAGATATTCTAAAAGAATCTTGGCTAAATAAAGATTTTTCTAGAGCTGCATCATTATTTACTAATACAAACTTTTATCAAGAAACACCATTTTTAACACCTTATACGAAATATGAGGAAATAGAAAAAGAATGGGAGAATATTGATAATCAAGATATAAAGAAGTTAGAATTTAAAATTCTAGCAATAGAAGATAAAACAGTAATTGTAAATTGGATATTTCAAAGCGATGGTACAGAGTTTGATGGTATATATGAGATAAAATTCAATGATAATAATGAATGTATTTATTTTAAGAGTTGGGAAATGGAAAAATAAATTTTAAAAGGGGAAATATGAGAGTTTTAATTTTAAGTTTCAGTAACAATCAAGTAAACGAAGATAGTTATATTCCTAATAAAATAGGATTAACTTTTTCTTGTGTAGAAGAATGTGAAAGAGAATTGAAAAGATTAGGAAATGAAGTAGAACATATTTGTATAAACAAAAAGAATATAAAAAAATGTCTAGCTTGTGGAAAAAGAGGTTGGGGAATTTGTTTAGAAGGACATAAATGTATTCAAAAAGATGATTTTAATGAGATTTATGAACATATGGGTGATTTTGATGCCTACATATTCATTACTCCAGTTTATTTTTGGGAAATGAGCGAATCTGCAAAAACTTTCTTTGATAGACTAAAAAGATGTGATGCCTTTAATGATAATTCTGAAATTAAGGGAAAGAAAATTATTTGTATTTCTTGTGCTGGTGGAAGTGGAAATGGAACAGAAGAAACATTGAAATCTTTTGATATATTAGACCATTTCTTAAAAACAGAAATGGTTGGCAGAATACCAGTTACTAAATTTAATTTTGAAAGTCAAAAAGAAGAAATAGAAAAAGCAATAAGTTCTTTATAATATAGTAACTAAAAAATAGACAATCCTATATACTTGATAAATATAAGATTGTCTATAAGTTTTTTACTAAAATTTTGTATCTCTTGGTGGACAGTTATCATTTCCATAACTATCTTTATCACGAATTTGACCTTTTCTGTTATGAATAACTAATTCAGTTTTTTGGTTTTTGGCAATTTCTCTACCATAGTCTATAGCCTCTTTTTGAGTATCAAAAAGTTTAGTAGCTTTCGTGTTTCCTGCACCAATTACTTGCCATAATGAACCTTTAGGTGTTACATGTTGTTCTTTGCTCATAATAAAAACTCCTTTCTATCCCAAAGAAGCAATTGACTTCTAGCAATAAATAGTGCTATAATATCATTAACAATAACTTTTGCGGAGTAAGTTGTTAATTAACATTCGAGTTGCATATAGCAATTGGGATGTTTTTTTATTGCTAAAATAATTATATTACTAAAAAAATATAATGTCAAGATAAAAATAAAAAAGTGTTCCAAAATATTGACAAATGTCCCATGCTAACATATAATAATTACAGGTGATAATATGAAAAAGAAAAATGTTTTAAATTTAATAAAATATTATGCTGAAAATAACGATTCTAGTTTTAAAAATGAGGCTTATGAGATTGCAAAGGATTTTGACCAAAGTGGAGATTACCAATTAGCTGAATATATAATGGCATTATTATCTGATGTAAATACTTTTGTGCCTCAAAATTATGATTATAATTTTAATTTTTTTACAAAGGTGAACTCAAGTAATTCTTCTTTACCATTACCAATAGAACTAAAAAATGATATTGAAGGAATAGTTAATGCAATTGGCAAAGATATTGGTGTAAACAAATTTCTATTTGAGGGAGCTCCAGGGACAGGCAAAACTGAAACAGTAAAACATATTGCTAGAATTTTAGATAGAGAGCTTTATCAAGCAGAATTTGATGTTATTATAGATAGTAAATTAGGTCAAACATCAAAAAATATAAATTCTGTTTTTGATGAGATAAATGATTTACCACATCCAGAAAAAATTATTATATTATTTGATGAAATTGATGCTTTGGCATTAGATAGATTAAATAATAATGATTTAAGAGAAATGGGAAGAGCTACTTCTACATTATTGAAAGAATTAGATAAATTAAATGATAAAATAATTTTTATTGCTACTACTAATTTGTATCAGTCTTTTGATAAAGCAATTATTAGACGTTTTGATAAAATTATTAATTTTAATAGATATACTAATGAAGATTTAGTAGATGTAGCTGTTTCAATTTTAACTGAATATATAGACAAATTTCCTAGTGCTGCTAGAGATATAAAATTATTTAGAAAAATAATAGGCAATATAGATCCTATACCATATCCAGGAGATTTAAAAAATCTTATTCGTACTTCCTTGGCTTTTAGTGATGTAAATAAACCATATGATTATCTAAAAAGATTATATGAATCAGCTAACAAATTAAAAATAGATGAAAATTTAAAATTATTACAAAATCAGGCATTTACTATTAGAGAAATTGAAAATTTAACAGGTATTCCTAAAAGTACCATTTCAAGGGGGTTAAATAATGAATAATTTAATTCAATTAAAAGGTCAATTAACACCTAGAAAAAATCCTTCAAAAGGTGGTGGATCAAGTTTACCTGCTAATACAACAGTAAAAGTTATAGAATTAGAAAATATTAGAAATGATTTAATTAGTTTAGAGGATTATTGGAAAAATAAAAAACTCATTGATGGAACTTTAATTAATGTAAATTATAATAGAATAGTACCTAAAAGTAAAAGAATAAAAACTATATTATTTAAAAGTTCGAATGGTGAAAATATAGATTCAATAAGGGGGGCTAAATACGGAGGAACTAAAGATAACCTAACTCATATTATTACATACTATGTTCCCTTAGACAATATATCACATAATATAAAAAAATTAAAAGAGTGTATAGAAATTTTGAATACTAATTTTCAAGGAAAATTTGATAATGAAGATGAAAAAAAAATAAAAAATATAGATTTTTCAAAATATGATATTGCAAAAACTACTTTTATAGATGTAATATCTGATTGTTCAATAGTCAATAAGTTAGAAGTTCCAAAATATGAAAAAAATATTGAAGAATCACAAGCAATAACTTTATATGAAGTTAATAAAAACTCTAAAGAGATTTTAGAAACATTAGGTATTAAATGGAAAGATTATAGTATTTTAGATGATAATACAGTTATACTATACAAAGATTCTTTATCATTACTACTAAAAGAAGCCCCTTACTTAATATCTATGACAGTAGAAGATCTTGCAGATGTTAAATTACCAGAGAACAATTCTTATGATAAATTGCTTGAAGATAAAATAATTTCAGAGAATATATCTAATTTTCCTAATTACACTAACGAACCAACTATTGGAGTTTTGGATACAGGTTTTGATAATAATGTTTATTTTAAAGACTGGGTAGATTATAATGAAAAATATATGGATGATCAAGTTGATATTACTGAAAAAGACAGAGAACATGGAACATCAATTGATTCTATAATTATAGATGGACCATCAATTAATCCCAATTACAATGATGGATGTGGAAGATTTAGAGTAAAACATTTTTGTATTGCACATAGTGGAAAAAATAGTACATTTTCAATTATGAGAAGGATAAAAGAAATAGTATCCAATAATTTAAATATAAAAGTTTGGAATCTTTCATTAGGATCTAATCTGGAAATTGATGATAATTTTATATCTCAAGAAGCAGCTTTATTAGATATGCTTGAATATGAATACGATATAATATTTGTAGTTGCAGGAACAAATCAAACAGAATTATTGCAAGATAAAATCGGCTCACCAGCAGATTCCATAAATTCTTTAGTCGTTAATTCAATAAAAAGAGATGGAACAAAAGCCTCTTATTCAAGAAGAGGCAAAGTGTTATCGTTCTTTACAAAACCAGATATTTGCTATTATGGTGGTGATAAAGGAGAAGAAATAAGAACTTGTATAGGTACTGGTGAAAAGAAAGTAATAGGGACATCAATAGCTGCTCCGTGGATTAGTAGAAAAATGGGGTATTTAATATATAAATTAGGATTGTCAAGACAGATTGCAAAAGCATTAATAATTGATTCAGCAACAGGATGGAATAAAATTGATAATGAAAAATCTGAATATTATGGATTTGGAAATGTACCTATTAAAATTGAAGATATTATAAATTCTCCCAAAGATGAAATAAAATTCTATATAGAAAGCACTTCTACAGATTATGATACATATACATATGAAATTCCTGTCCCAATTGATAATAATAAGTGCCCTTATATTGCTAAAGCTACATTATGCTATTTTCCTAAATGTACTAGAAACCAAGGAGTGGATTATACTAACACAGAATTAGATTTATATTTTGGAAGAGTTTTAAAAAACAAAAAGGGTAATATAACTATTAAAACAATAAATGATAATAAACAATCAGATGAGGATGGAAGAGTATTAGAAGGAGATGCTCGTAGAGAAAAAGGAAAATGGGACAATGTAAAACATATTGTAGAGGAATATAAAACAAATGCAAGACCTAAGAAAAATTACGAAAATACATCATGGGGGTTAAGTATAAAATCAAAAGACCGTTTAGGCAAAGGTGATGGAAAGGGTATAAAATTCGGTGTTGTTATAACCTTAAAAGAAATAAATGGTATTAATAGGTATGATGAATTTATAAGGCAATGCAAATTTAAAGGTTGGCTTGTAAATAAAGTTGATGTTGAAAGTAGAGTAGAATTATATAATATTGCAGAACAAGAAATTAAATTTGAATAGATATGATAATAGGGTGATTATGTGGATATAGAAAAAAGTGAAGAAGAAAAAAATATAGATGAAGTTTTAGGTATAATGAAAAATAGTTATAATCAATATTATGAAAGAAGTCAAGATATAGATAATAAAAGCGGCTTTTTAATAGCTTTTCATTCTGCAATTATAATTTTTGCATTAGATATTGAAAGCGTAAAAAACTTACTTGAATTACAATGTCAAAATATAGGACAAATATTAAGTGATATAATTTCCATATTATTAACTTGTATTATATTAATATTAGCAATAATTTCAATAAGTTTATTTATCTTAAGTCTTAAATCAAGAACTATAAAATATATTCCTGCAAATATCTGTGATGAAAAATATTATAAAAGTAAAAATATAGACTTAAAAAAAGAGTTGCTGAAAAGTTATAAAGAAATATCTCAAAACAACGAAAAAGTAATAGATAAAAAACACACTATGTATAATATTGCTCTTATTATAACTCTAATAGAAATTATATTAATTGGAATAAATATATTTTTTGGAATTTTCCACTAGGAGGTGAACATATGAAAGAAGATAATCAAAATAATAATGAGGTTTCAACTTGTCCAAAAATTGAATTGGGAACTCATCAAAATAGCTATAATCCTAAAAATACTGAAACTAGAGATAATAAAAAATAGAATTATTATAAAAACGTAAATAATAAAAAGTGAGTATATCATAGACAGTAAAATTTATGATATACTCTATTTTAATTTAATGACAGTTACACTATTTATTAACACATTCTAATATTAAATTTACTGCATCTGAAAATCCGTATTTTATAGAACTTTTCATTTTCGTAAGCACCAATAATATTGATTTTGTCGATATAACTGTCTAAGCTATTTCTTACTTTTTCTAGGCTATTAGGAGAATTCAATAAATCTTCTAATATTGCAAATAATTTTTCATAGCTATCGTTATTTTTAGTTAGATTTTTGATTTTTTCTTTATCCATTTCATTTAAAGCATATAAGTTTTCTTCCTTACTCTCAAATAATGTAGTTAAAACACTTCCTTTATTGTCATTTTCATCCGACATATATACTACCTCCAATCAACTTTTTCTTGTAGTATAACGTGCTCTTTTTAATTTGTCAGCCAATTTGTAAAAATTTGCTAAAAATTATATAATTACTCTATTGGATTAGTTAATTTACACTTTTACTACAAAACAATAAAATGTGGTAAAAGTGTAAATATGTTTTATTATCGTATGTATTTCCATAAATATTTGTCTATTGCTAGCAGTTTTGATTCATATTTTGTTAGAAAAACATCATAAGGATAATCAGCTTTAATATATTTTTCAGTAAGTTCCATTTTGTATTCTTCTAATAGTTCTAAATATTTTTGTTTAAAGCAATTTTTGCATATCCATTCAATACCTTCTTTAGATATTTTTGCTTTTCCATTTTTGTAATATTTATAACTACTATTTGTAGCCTTATTCATTTTTATAATATTATTTTTGATAGTACCAGGAACTCTATTAAAATAATTTGGTAATTCATATACAAACATATCATTATTCCAAAAATTTTTAGGAATAACTTTTAATAAATCTTCATATTGTTTTATTCTCATAGTAAAAAAGTCTATATCAGCATCTATGATACTTTTTTCTTTCTGGAAATAAACATCAGTTATCCAATAAAACCCTTCAGCTAAAATATAATTTTTTCTATCAATTAATTTATTCTGTTTCCATCTACAAGTTGGATGTTTTTTGATCATAAATTGAACTGCTCTTTGTAAATCTATGTATGTTATTTCTTTACCAGTTTTGGTTTTTAATTCTAGTAATTTTAATTTGTTTAAAGCACTATCATAAGTCATAAAAATCTTCTCAAGTTCTCTTATTGTATCAGTAACCATTATTACCTCCTCTATATTCAATTTTTAATGTTTGCGAAGCTCAACATTAAAAGCTATAGCAAAATTTATTTTGCTCGAATGTTAAGGTATTTTTTTACGCTTTAACATTCGCAAGCATGGTGTTTTGACACCTCTAATTGCTTGTTAGGGAAAATCCCTAAAACCCTTTTTGCTCTCCGAGGGAATATTTTTTTATCAAAATTTATTAAAAACTTTTCAAAAATTTAACTTTTACATTGAAAAATTTTTAGTTTTTTTATTTGCGTATGTGTTCTTATTTATTATTTTTCTTTATTATTATTTGTGTAAAATTTTTTAACATACTGTGAGTTATCTCGTAATTTCCTTGTCGGTCATCTCATCGACTACTGAATTTTTCAATACTTTCAGCAGATTTATTTCATTAATTCTATAATAAGTTTTTGGTGGAATATCTATGTATTTTACTTCTAAAATGTTAGCATTTTCTAGTATAGAACTTGCTGTTCTTTGCTTATATGGTGTTAATTTTGTACTACTTTCTATACTATTTTTAGTTGCAAAAAAGAAACCATTTTTTAACTGATTTCTTTTCTTAAAATAATTATATCGACCGTATAATTCTCCTAACAAAATAGCAGAATTAACTCCAAATTTATTTATCAAATCTCTATTTGCAATAATAAAATTAGCTTGTATTATAGATCTATTTTCCATTACTCATACACTCCTTTTTCTAAAATTATATTTTGATTTTTCCCCGAACAAAAAAATCTTTCCCCTTATCTTTTAATAAAATATTGATATTAAGTTTTTCCCCCGAAAGTGAAAATGTTTTCCCCTTATTTCCCCTTAAATGTGGAATTTTAATAAACTATTTTACTTTTTCTTAAACTTATTTAAACTATATTAAATTTTCAAGAAATTCTTGTACTTTAGTAATATCAATACTTATAAAATATAATCTTAGAAAATTAAGTGTTTCAAAAGTTACTCAAATTGGATTGGATGTTCAACTACGAACCGAGAGGTCGGGGATTCGAATTCCTCCTGCTGCACCATACTCTCAAGCAAGTTTGAGAGTTTTTATTTTTCTTTTTCCCTTTTCTTCGTTAAATTCAGTAAACTTATTTAATTTGGATGAATATTCTTCTGTAAATACTTTAACATTAGGAATTGTACTATTTCTTTTAATATCAAAATATACATCAATAATTAATTCACCTAACCTTTTTCTTGCCTCTTGTTCACTTCTTGCAGTTCGAGATAATCTGGGGTTCTTATCAACTCCTTCCATAATTGAATTTAGGGCTAATGTTACTCTTGCCTCATAACTATTTCCTTTTTTCCTTATTGTAACTGTTCCTTTTGGTGCTCTTTGTCTATTTATTTTTTCCATCATAACTCCTTCCAAATAAGTTTAAAAAATATAAATAGTTTAAGGGCACAAAACTTAATATCTAAACATATCTTATCGCGTTTAAAACAAGAAATCAGCCCTTTTTACTAATTATCAATAATCATAGTCGCCATACTCACCACAGTTCTCCTCAAACCATTTTGGTAACAATTCTTTATTAATAATTATTTTTCTTTTAAATCTAACTGCTGGAAAACCTTTTACTTTAACTAATTGCAACATTAAATTTCTACCTATACCTAACATTTTTCTTGCTTCATCTACAGTTAACCCCAACTTTTCATTGTATTCATTTGTTGTCAATGTAGACTTCCCCCTTTCTCTAAATTAGTAAGAGTAAAATTATTTCTCTACTAGATAAGTTCCCAAATAAGCTTTAAAATGTAACGATTTTAGAAAATTTTATTCTTCTAATAAGTAAATGCCGTCAAAATTTATAAAAGGTATAATTTTTTGAAAGCTTATTGAACTTTTTTATGTAATTTTAAAATTTTACTCTCCACTAGGTATATGCCATCGTTTTTCAAAAAAAGGGTAATTTTTTGAAAAGTTTTTTAAATTTTTTTATTTACAGTTTTACTCTCCACTAGGTATATGTCATCCACTATAAAAAAGTCGGAAAATTTTTGAGAAATTTTTTAATTTTATTTAAATGATATATTAGTATGAAATTTGCTTATTTCTATATATTTTGTAGATAAGGTATGTTATAATGCAATTAAATTTATAGAGGAGATAATCAAGATGACTGATGAACAATATATTCATATTGCAATAGATATATCTAAAAAGGCAAAATATCCTTATGGTGCTATTGTAGTAAAAGATGGAGAAATTATTGGCAGAAGTGATGATGAAACTTTAATGGAAACAAGTATGTATTCCCATGCAGAGTTAAAAGCAATAGAAAGTGCATCAAAGAATAAAAATCTTTATGGAGATTTAAAAGGTGCAACATTATATGTATCTTGTGAGCCTTGCATAATGTGTATGGGAGCAATACTATACGAAGAATTTTCAAAAATTGTATATGCTGCAACATTGCAAGATAGTAATGATAATTATTGTCCAGAAATGATTACTAATATAGATGAATTAGCAAAGTATGCAAATTCCAAAATTGAAATAATAAAAGAATTACATAGAGAAAAAGCAGTAGAAGTATTAAGACAACATAAAGATAACTCAAAAAATAGAATTTTGATTACAGGTGCTGTACTATCTTCAAATGAGGATTCGGTTGAAACATATAATAAAATTATATCAATGATTGATAAACATAAATTTTTAGTTTCTAGTCCAATAGATACTATGAATTTTAAAGGTAATGACTATGAGCGATATGAAAGAGCAATGAATTTGTTAAGAGATACCAAAATGATTATTGCAGAGATGAGTACTATATCAACAGGTATTAGTTATTGCTAAAAGTGGTAGTAAAATATCTGGTTTAGTTAAAGGATGTAAAAATATAAAAGATATAATCTTTTATGATGATATAGAAGAAATTAAATATAAAATAAAAGAATTTATAGATAAAAATAGGTGATAATAATGAAAGTTTTAATATTAAGTTTCAGTAGTAATCAAGTAAACGAAGATAGTTATATTCCAAATAAAATTGGACTAACATTTTCTTGTGTAGAAGAATGTGAAAAAGCATTGAAAAGACTAGAAAATGAAGTAGAACACATCTGTATAAACAAAAAGAATATAAAAAAATGCCTAGCTTGTGGTAAAAGAGGTTGGGGAATTTGTTTAGAAGAACATAAATGTATTCCAAAAGATGATTTTAATGAAATTTATAAATATATGAGTGATTTTGATGCCTACATATTTATTACTCCAGTTTATTTTTGGGAAATGAGTGAATCTGCAAAAACATTTTTTGATAGACTAAAAAGATGTGATGCTTTTAATGATGATTCAAAGATAAAAGGAAAGAAGATTGTTTGTATTGCTTGCGCAGGAGGAAGTGGAAATGGCACAGAAGAAACATTAAAATCTTTTGATATATTAGACCATTTCTTAAAAACAAAAATAGTTGGAAGAATACCAGTTACAAGAGTTACTTTCGAAAGTCAAAAAGAAGAAATAGAAAAAGCAATAAATTCTTTATAGTATAGATAATTAAGTAAATATACAAATAAATATATGGAAGGTATAATGATGGAATATATAATGAAATTAAATCCAAAGTATTTTGAATATATGAAAAAGGGAACTAAAGAAATAGAAATTAGACTAAATGATGATAAAAGAAAGAATCTAAAAATTGGTGATGAAATTATATTTCAGAAAGTACCAGAGTTAAAAGAAGAATTATATACAACAGTAGAAAATTTATTCTTTGAAAAGTCATTTGAAGATGCAATAATGAATTTAGAAATTCAACAATATGCAGATCAAAAAGAAACAAGAGAAAACTTTTTAAAAGATTTATATAAATTTTATACAAAAGAACAAGAAAATAAGTATGGAGTAATAGCAATAAAAGTAAGGAAGGTGCAAATTTGAAAGAAAGAATATTATTAGATACAAATATGCTAATTTATTTATTAGATCATGAAGTATTAGATGATAAAGTTGCAAAGATAACAAAATCATTATACGATTCAAATAAATATAGTATAGTAGTTCATCCTAAAACACTAACTGAAACAGATAAAATAAAAGATGAGAAGAAAAAGTCTATATTTAAATCAAAATTAAATGTTTATAATATTATAGATGATCCACCTAGAATCACTGATGAGTTCAATAATTTAGTAGGAATAAAAAATGAAAATGATAAGATAGATAATGAAATGTTATATGCTGTCTATAAAAATTGTGTTACATTTCTTATAACAAATGATAAAGAACTTGTAAAAAAAGGAAAAAAATTAAACTTAAGCCAAAGAGTCCTATCTATTGATGATGCACTTGAAATATTCAAAGAAGATGAAAAAGTTATTATTCAGACACCAGTATTTATAAAACAAGAATATTTACATCATCTTAATTTAGAAGATGAGTTTTTACTAGCTTAAGAATGGATTACAAAGGATTTGATAAGTGGTTTGAAAGGAAACAACGAAGTAATGCTCAAGCATATGTAACTCAGAATCAGCAAAATAAGGTTACCTCATTTTTAATGTTAAAAGAAGAGGGCAAAGATGAGGATTATTCTAGTTTTGATATTCCATTTAAACCAGCTAGAAGATTAAAAGTTGCTACATTTAAAGTGGCTGATACAGGTAAAAGAATAGGTGAATGTTTTATAAAAATAATGATTTTAGAAGCTATACAAAAAGGAGTAGATGAAATATATGTTACTACATTTGATAGACAAAAATCTCTAATTCATCTACTTAAACAGTATGGGTTTGAGTTAGTTACATATAAAAATACAACAAAAACTGATGATACAGTAGAAAGAGAAGCTATATTTGTAAAAAATATCAAAGACAAAATTGGATATCCTTTTGTCCAATTAAATAATCAAAATATATTCATTATTCCAGTTAAACCTCAGTATCATAAATTATTATTTGAAGAAGCAGAGAAAGAATTTCAAATAAGCTTTGATGATACACAAGGAAGAAATGCATCAGCAAATGCTATAAAAAAAGCATTTATTACAAATTCAAAAATTAAAATGATAACACCAAATGATATCTTGTTATTTTATGCAACACACGACAAAAAAGCAATAACAACTCTAGGTATAGTCGAAACGACATGGAATAAATTTGAAAGTCAAGAAGAAATATTTAATATAGTTAGAAAAAGAACAGCTTATAACGAAGATGAACTTAAGTATGTTACTTCTTTAGAAAGTCTTGTAATTATGTTTAAACATTATATAACATTTAATAAACCTATTACATATGAATTTTTATTAGAAAATAAAATTGTTAATGGACCTATACAGGGACCAATGAGTATAAAAAAAGAATTACTAGAAAAAATAATTATAGAAGGAAATAGTAAGGAAATGTTTTCTATACAATAAATACACTTGAAAAGAGTGTATTTTTTTTGAAAAGTATTTACAAACTATTTTTTTTATTATATTATATTAACAAATATGCTTATAAGCATATTTGTTAATGAGGAGAAAAAAGTGAAAGAGAAGTTTGGGGATTTGGTAAAGAAGTACCGAGGTGAAAGAAGTCTAAAAGTTCTTGGAGATGAGTTAGGAATATCTGCAGCATATATTTCGGATATAGAAAAGGGAAATCGATTACCTTCTAAGAATATAATAGATAAATTTGTGAAATGCTTTAATTTACAATCAAAAGAAAAAGATGCTTTCTATGATTTAGTAGCACAAGAGAGCCCAAATCAGTATAAAGTATCTAATGATATAGCAGAATATATTATGGAAAATGAATTATTAAGAGAATTTATTAGAAAAGCACAAAAACAACAAGTAGATAAATCATATTGGAAAAAAATAATAAAAGAATTAGAAGTTATAGGAGGTTAACTATGTGTAGTATATTAATTTCAATAAATCCAGAACATGTAGAAAATATATTTAATGGAACAAAAAAATATGAATATAGAAAAATAAAGTGTAAACAGGATATTGATAAGATTATTATTTATTCTACCTCTCCAATTATGAAAATCGTAGGAGAAGCAAAAGTTGAAGAAATTTTAGAGGGATCACCTGAAAAAATATGGAATATTACAAAAAAACAATCTGGAATTACTTCAAAATTTTATGATAAATATTTCAATAATAGCGAAAAAGCTATTGCTTACAAATTAACTGATATAAAAAAATATGAATTTCCAAAAGATTTGGCAACATATGGAATAAGAACAGCTCCACAATCGTTTATATATGTTTAATTCATAAAGTAACGACAAGTAATACTAATAATTTGCTTGCCGTTACTATTTCAATGCTATTTACTTGTACATTCTAATATCAAATTGATTGCATTAGAAAATCTGTATTTTATAGAAATTTCCGTTTTCATAAGCTCCAATAATATTTATCCTGTCAATATAACTATCTAAGCTATTTCTAATATTTTCTAAATCTTCTTGTGTATGTGGCAACTTTTCTATTATACTAAATAACTTTTCATAACTATCAGTATCTTTAGTTAAAGTTGCAATTCTCTCTTTATCCTTTTCTGTTAGAGCATATAGATTTTCCTCTCTACATTCAAATAATGTGTTTAAAACAATTTCTCTTTTTACTTTCTCCTCTAACATATTTACTACCTCCAATATTAATTTGATAGTAGTATAACGTGCTCAATCTAATTTGTCAGCCCTTTTTATAAAATTCAATTTATATTTTCAAGAAATATAGAAGCCTTATTATATTTTTCTATATAACATATATTTCACTTTCACTTTTGATGATTTTATCATACTTATCTTTATCATAATATCCATAAGTTTTACATGAAGGACATATATAATGACCATCTTCATCTATTTGAGATTGTACTAATTGTTGTTTGGTATCCCAACAATTTGAACAATATATTAGTTGTGGATTCTCACCTTTTAAAGTAATATATGCATCTCTATGTATTTCTATTTTATTTATAATATCCTGTTTCTTTAACAAATCCCTATTTTTTTCCTTTAATACTTGATTTTCTTGTATTAAATCTAAAATCTGTTTTTGTGCATCTATTAATTCCGATACTAATGGAATATTATCAACCTTTTGTGCTACTGCTATTCCATCTTTTATAGCTTCATACCATCCCATATAATTCATTTCCTATTATATTTATTCCCATTTATATCTAGTTTTCAATCTATAACAAAATATTTTTTGAAAATAAAAAATTAAACTAATCACCACCAAAGCCATTGACTTAAGGTGGCGATTAGTTTAAAATATATATGGAGGTTTTTATTATGATATATACATATAACGAATTATTATTAAAATATAAAAGTGCATATCAAATAGAAAAAGCTGTTAAGAATGGTGAAGTATATAAAATTGAAAAAGGAATATATTCAGATGTTCCAAGTGTACATTATTTAGCAGTTATTATGAAGAAATATCCGTATGGAGTATTTACTTCTTATTCAGCTTATTACTATCACAATTTAACAGATGTTATTCCTAATAAAATTTATTTATCTACAAACAGAAATGGAACAACCATTATTTCAGATAAAATACAACAAGTTCGTATGAAAGATGAGTTATATGATTTAGGAAAAACTGAAATTCATTATGAAGGAATTAAAATAAATATCTATGATAAAGAAAGAATGCTAATTGATTTAGCTAGAAACAAAAATCAAATAGGATATGATTTATATAAAGAAATTATATCTAATTACAGAAAACTAGCAAATACATTAGATACACAAAAAATAGAAGAATATTTACAATATTTTGTAAATGGAGATAAAATTTTTGAAATAATACAAGACGAGGTGTTTTAATGGATATATATGAAGCCGTCAATAAATATGTAACAGCAGGTTATTTTGAAGATGATGCAATTCCAAAAGTTGCTCAAGATATTGTTTTAATTAAAATTGGAAATAGCAAATATAGTAAGAATATAACTGTAAAAGGTGGAGTTGTAATGCATAATATTTCTAAAGATATGCGTCGTGCAACTAGAGATATGGATATTGACTTTATAAAATATTCTTTGGAAGATAAATCAATTTTAAATTTCATAAAAGAATTAAATAATACAGATGATGGTGTAAAAATAAAAGTTACTGGAAAAATCGAACCATTGCATCATCAAGACTATGATGGAAAAAGAGTTTATATACAACTAACTGATAAAAATAAATATTCAATAAGTTCAAAATTAGATATTGGAGTACATAAATATTTCGATATGGAACAAGATGAGTATTATTTTGATTTTAATATAATTGATGAAAATGTAAGTTTGTTAATTAATTCTAAAGAACAAATAATTGTAGAAAAATTAAAATCATTATTAAAATTTGGTATTACTTCTACAAGATTTAAAGATATTTTTGATTTTTATTATTTAATTAATAATGAAAATTTAGATAAGGACAAGCTAATAAAATTCATAGATATTTTAATTTTTCAAGATGAAACAATGCGTGAAAATGAATTAAAAGATATACATATAAGATTAACAAATATTTTAAACAATAACAGATTTCAATCAAGAATTAATACAGCAAATAACAATTGGTTAGAAATACCTATAAAAGATGTTATTAATAATGTGTTAAATTATTTTGGTGATTTAACATTAATAACAAAATAAACGGAGGTTTAAAAGTTGAGAGAGTTAAAAGGAAAAAGTTTAATAGAAATACCCAATAAATATATTGCGTTTGATATTGAAACAACTGGACTAGATCCTATGTATGATGAAATAATTGAAATAGGAGCTATAAAAATTGAAGACGGTAAAGAGATAGAAACATTTAGTACATTAATAAAACCAGAATATGAAATAGATGAGTTTATTACTGAATTAACAGGAATTACAAATGAAATGGTAATGGATGCTCCAAAAATCAATGAAGTTTTACCTAAATTTATGGATTTTATTAAGAACTCAGTTATTTTAGGACATAATGTGAATTTTGATATTAATTTTATATATGATAATTTAATAAATGAAGATATGCATCCTATTACGAATGATTTTGTAGATACATTAAGATTAAGTAGAAGATTATTACCAGAGCTTAAACACCATAGATTAAGTGATTTAGCCAATTACTACAATATTGATACTACAGGTAGCCATAGATCTTTAACAGATGTTAGAATAACAATTGACATATTTAAAAATCTTGAAAAACTTGTAAAAAGTAAATATTCTAATATAGAAAATTTTAAAGATGCCTGTAAGAAAAAAAGTCACTCAGGTTTTAAAGCAAGTGATATTATCACAACTAATACAGAATTTGATGAAGATAATTTTTTATACGATAAATATGTTGCTATTACTGGAACATTAGAAAAAATGTCAAGAAAAGAAGCGATGCAAATTATTGCCGATTTAGGTGGCCATTGCCAGGATAGTGTAAATAAAGAAACAACTTATTTAATATTAGGAAATAATGACTATAATCCTATTTTAAGAGGTAAAAAAAGTTCTAAACTTTTAAAAGCAGAAAGTTTGAAATTGAAAGGGCAAGATATTGAAATTTTATCAGAGAATGTTTTCTACGATGTAATTCCAGAACTCGAAAATAAAACTATTCAAGAACAAGATAATTTTGTAGGCATACCTATTGATAATGGAAACTTTAATGAAAAAGAAAAACAAGCGTATTATTTAACAAAAGATATACTTGCTCGTAATGGTAAAAATATAGAAGATATTAGATGCAATATAAATTCATCTAACCATTTCGATATTTCGTTAATGTATCCTATTTTAAGATTAAAATTAAGAGGCAACAAAGATTATATTTTAATTGACCAATATTCAAACGATTCGCTATATGACTTTTCATCTTTTATACAAGAGCCCTGTGCAAAAAGTGAAAATGGAAAATGTAGATTGATTTTATCTAATATTGGAGATATTGAAAAGCTAGAGAAATATATTATTGACCAATATGAATTAGCATTAGAAGGGAACTCTTCCTTCTAATATTTCTCAAGATGCTAGTGACTATGATTTATTATATCATACTGCTTATCAATATTTAGATAGAAATGCTATGGATGATTCATTATTAGGCTCTATCAATGCTACTCTTCAAACTGCTCTTGAAGTAATTTTTAAACATTATGATGAAGAAGTTTGGGCTGATTTAGTTGCACAAGCATTTGCAACTAAATTAGAGAATTTATCAAAAGCTGAAATTTCATAGAGTTACTAGAAATACTCCAGAAAAAGTGCTATAATTTATATTATTAAAAATTAAGGGAGTTTCATATGAGAACTAAAATTTTTTTACCATATTTGCTTTGTATATTTGCAATAATATATTTTATAATTACTACAATAGTATTCCTTAAAATAGCATGGACACCTCTTAACTCTAAAGAAATTAACATTACGAAAAATATTTTAGAATTAGATACTGAAAATCTTATATTTATATATACTGAGCCATTTTTATTTAAACCAAATTTAGGAGCTCTTTATTTTAATAGTAATAACAGGATACAAAACAAAGTAGTTTATTGTTCAGATAATTCAGCTAAAGAAATAGAAATCATATATAAAATAAAAAATAATAATGTTGTTAAATATTTATGGTACAGTAATATTGTGATAATTCTTTTAGTAATAATTATCTTTAGAAAAAACAATTGTAAAAAAATCAAGGAAGTAAAATTATAGTTTTTTACTTCCTTTGATTTTTTAGATTACAAATAATATTGATTGTTATTTTATACTGTAATTATTGACTACTTCTAATTTAGGATAAACAGTATATAAAAAAGGAATATCACAATCAATATTTTCTAATTCATTTTCGCTAGAAAATGCTAAAATTAATTTATCTGCTTTTGGAATTGATAAAGGATAAGAATTTACTAACTTTACAATTCCTTTTTGATTTCTTTCATCAGCTACAATTATATGATATATTAAATTATCCTTTGTTAGAAATGTTATTAAAACAGGTTCATATCCTAAATAGAATTTTGCTAATCTATTTTTATATTTGCATAATATGTCTAAAGCTATTAACATTTTATTATCTATTCTCCTAGTATTATGAATATATATGTCATCCTTTTTACTAATCATATTTCCCTGTAGAATATTTTTAAAGTTATCATTAGGGGTAGAAAATAGTATTTGTAAATGTTCTATTCTTGCACATCCAAAATCTTGTATAAAATTTATCACTTTTTTTTATCTATCATAAGCACCTCCATTAATTCTTACTAAATAACTATAAATTAATTTTTTATCTTCTTTTATTTCTGATATTCGTATTAAAACATTATCCATATAATGTGGATAATTATGAAACCTCGCTGGAACTCTTGCAAGGCAAGTAATATTGGTTTTATCTAATTGTATTATCACTCCACCATTATTCTTTGGAAAAGCAATTACTTTTCCTGTATATTCCCCACTTTCAGTTATGTATTTTCGAATATTTTTGTATGGATCTTCTATAAAATCTTTGGCACTCAACTCATATATATCTTTTTGTATATCTATCTTTTTTATTCTTACTTTTAGATATTCTCCTGGTGTGTAGAGTTCTTTACAATTTGTAATATACTTATGCTGTAAGTTTTCATCCTTGATTATTGTTTCTTTTCCATATAACTCTACTACTACATGTTTAACTCCTACTGCTAAGATATGTACTCTTACAGAATCATTTACTTTTAGTTTTGGTAACTCTAATTCTGCTCTTAGTTGCATAGCATCTTTTCTACTTGCAATTGCAATATTTGAAATTGTATCTATTTCTTTTACAATAAAGTCAATTTCTGCACCTAACATTCCTCAAGTATTGATTTGTTTATTTTATTTATACCTCTTTTCTCTTTAAAAAAATCATGTTATAATTTAACCAAATAAATTATAATTATTATAAAAGGAGAATTAAAATGAGTGGAGAAAGATTTAGAAAAGTTTATAATCAAGGTGTTGTAAATTCTGTAGAAATATGGGTTGATACAGTTACAGGAGTTAATTATTTATACCATAGAGATGGCAATTCAGGAGGATTAACACCATTACTTGACGAAAATGGTAAAGTCATAATTTCAAAAAGTGCATATTGAAATTATGTTCTCTCACCTGAGATTTCTCTTCCTAAATTACCATTTCTAAAATTGATATTTCCAAACCTATCTATATGTGAACTCTTGCCATTTGGTAACCAGATGGTTGCATTATTGACTTGTATGTTTGAAAAAATGCTTATAATACCAAGTATATCTTCTTGACTCACTTGGTATTTTTTGCTTAATCTACTAATATCTTGTTCTAATAGCCTAATATGTACAACAGGATTTGCTTGACTATAAACACTAACTGGAATTCTACTTAGTAATTCATTTCCTAACATAAATTGTCCAAAACTTCTAGTTTTTCTATACATATAATCGTAATTTGCTCCTGCTTTTATTAAACTACTTACTTGCCTCAATATTTCAGGAGTAACTTTTCTGGTTAATCTTTGTGTTTTATCCAAAATGTTAGCTAATTCCATATCTTGTTCATTTGGAGTCATTTCTTGTACATTAGCTCCTTGTTGCTGATATAGCTCTCTTGCTTGTTGCTTTATTCTAGTTGTTATCTCTTCTCTTGTTCCGCCTTCTTTTATTGTACAACCTGAGGCATTATAATGACCACCGCCTTGATGCAAGTTAGCTATTTGCAATACATTAAAATTCCCCCATGCCTCTACACTCCTAAATTCTACATCATATTGATTAGGTTCATTCTCTGCTAAAATGCAACTAAAACTACAATTTTTTATATCTGTCATTTTAAAAATTCTTTTTTGTGGACTACGAACTCCATATTCCCTATTTACCCATCTAACTTCTCTATTTTCTATTGGTAATATAATTCCTAACGTATCTCCAATTAAAAACCTTTGAGATTTTAATAATAGTTTAGCTAGTCCAACTTCACTTTTCAAATTATTTTTAACTGTACACATTTCTACTATTTTTTCATAATTAACTCCCATTTGTATTAATTTCACTAAAACTTCTAAAGTATTTGTTTTAAGAAATCTAAGTCTAGCTGTATCAGTTAATATTCCTACTGTTAATAACTCTGCTATTGGTAAAGTTATTTGTTCTTCTGATAATTCATTTGCCAAAATCTCACAAACAGAACTTGCTTCTGAATTTCTAATAACATTTTGGCTTGGAATTCCTAATTCTTCTTCAATGTTCATTACTTCTTGTGTTTTTTCGTGATGGTCTATACTATAAATATCTTCTACTGAGCTTTTTTGAAAAAGTGTATTTTGTGCATAGTCTAGTCTAGCTGTATCTAAAATAATAGCAATTTCATCTTCTCCTACTTCTGTTGTTACTGGAATATCTCCTACAATATTTTTAAATGTTCTAATAGGAGTAGTTACTATATACCTAGCCTCTACTCCTTGGCTTTTCAAATATTGTACAAGTGCACAAGAAGAACTTATTGCATCCCCATCTGGAAATTTATGTGCATAAATTCCTACTCTTTTACTTCTTTGTTTTGCTTTTTGTATTATTTCTTCAATCATATTTTTCCCCTATTTTCTTACTAATTTTTATTTTTCCATTTATTAATCCATTTTTGAAAAATGCCAATATTACCTTCCATTTTTACTAACTGATTTTTCTGCTTTTCTAGGAGCTTTTCATTTTCTTGTTTTAGCTCTTGATTTTCTTTTCTTATTTTTAAATATTCTTTATAAATAGATGAGTTAATAATAATATTGTACTCCTCTTGCTTTTCCTTAAATATTTTTTCATCTTGTTTTTTTAGTTCCTCTATTTGTGCATTTTTATGCATTCTCTCTTCTTTATATAGTTCATTAAATTCATTTTGCTCTGCTTCAATTCCGTCTATAATATCTAATATTAATTTATAAATTTTTAAGGCTATTGTATAGTCAAAATATAATTCTTGCTCTCCATTTTCTTCTAAATGAATATAATCTTTATTTAATAAAATGATTTTTCCACCTAATATATTTAAATAGAATATTTCATATTGTTTTACAGGAACTCCAAAGGTAGCCTCTTTACTTATATTTTGCTCTAACTGTTCCACATAGCTTTGATAAAAACTTTCTTCGCTTCTATTTTTCAATTTTAATTCACTAAATTCAATTTTTCTCATTTGTATTCTCCATTTTTTCTTTTCTCACAATTATATAATAACATAGTATTGTTTTATCTTCAACCTCTCAAATCTTCCTTAGTATAATAACTCACATTGTATTGAATTATCTACGTTTTCTCAATATCTAATTTCAAAAAATTAATGTAGACATTTTTTATTTTGCCTACATTAATTTTACACTCACATATAAAAATCACTCATTATTTTTATTACTAAATCTGCTAAAACCTATTTATTCTTCTATTTCTACCCTTTCCAAATCGTGAATGCTTGGATCATAAATTGATTTTCCCTCATACGTAAATCTCGAGCCATGGCATGGGCAATCCCATGTTTTTTCTAGATTATTCCAAGATAATTCACACCCTAGGTGGCTACAAACTGGCTTTATGGCAAATAGCATTCCTTCTTTATCTTTATAAATTCCTAATTTTTTTCCATCAATTTCTACTATTTTTCCATCTTCTTTATGAATAGATTTTAATGTTTTTTCTGGAATTTTAAATTTTTCTACCACTAATGATTTCACTACTTCTTTTAACATATTTCCCATCTCTTGATGATTTTTAATTGGTTTTAATCTTGTAGAAGTAAATACTTCTTCATATGGATTTTCTTTTCCTAAAATTTTGTCTACAATAATATTAGCTGCTACATTTGAACTAGTTATTCCCCATTTTTTGTAACCTGTTCCTACATATACATTTGGCATCAAATTTGAAAATTCACCTATATATGGAATTTTATCTAATGAAATGCAGTCTTCTGCAGACCATTTATATTTTATTTTACAACTTGAATCAATTTGTTTTGCTACTTTTATTAATTCATCATAAGATTTTGATAAATCTTTTTTCTCTCCTGTCTTATGATCCATTCCTGCAATAATTAATAGCTTATTTTCTCCTTCTCCTGCTGTTCTAAAAGAAAGTGTAGGTTTTTCACTATTGATGTACATTCCTTTAAATATCGCTTTTGGTGTTTCTACTCCAATAGCATAAGATAGTGATTGATACATTTTTAAGAAATAATAACCTGGTGCATTAACAATTGGATAATGGGTTGCTAATACTACATATTTTGCTGTAATTGCTTCTCCATTTTCTGCAATTATTTCATATGTTTCTCCTTTTGTTTTTACATCTACTACTTTGGTATCTTCAAATAATTCTACTTTTT
The DNA here is from genome assembly GCA_947073285.1 of uncultured Clostridium sp. Classification (GTDB taxonomy): domain Bacteria; phylum Bacillota; class Clostridia; order TANB77; family CAG-508; genus CAG-273. The sequence goes on from CAMTJT010000012.1 coordinate 33,564, forward strand.
CTTGCATACTTTTTACTAATCCGATTGGCATATTTGCAAGGATTAAATTGTGCTTGATTTGGAAATTTAATAGCTCCTAAAATAGGAATTGGTAATTCTGACTTAGTTACAAATTCCGCTTCTAGCCCCAACTTTTTTACTACTTCTACTTCTTTTTCTATTTTGGGAATTTCCGCCTCTTGATTTGTAAATACATAAGCATCTTGTTTTTCATATTCACATTCTATTTTTTCTTCTTGTATTATTTTTTCTATATTTCTAATTGCTAGCTCATTTGCTTCTAAATATTGCTTTGCTTTTTGTTCTCCTTCTGACATCAGTAAATAATCATAAAATAGCCCATGTTGACTAGTAATTTTAGCAGTAGAATTTCCGTGAAGTATGATAACATATTTTTGATTTTTCTAATAAAACCACTTTTAAATTTGTTTTTGATAAATAATAAGCTGTTGTAAGTCCTGTAAGCCCTCCTCCAATAATACATACATCTACTTGTTTACTTTTTTCTAGTTTTGGAAATGCTTTTTTTTCTTGATTTCCACTTTCTATCCAATATGATGACATTTTTTCTCTTCCTTTCTTTTACGTTAACTATTTTTTGTTGTGTAAGTTTCTCCTTATCTCTTTTACAATAAGAAAGGTGTGCGTTAACGGAAGCAAAGCTTCCGACGCACACTTGTGCAAGTTGCTTCGCAACTGCACAGCCTAAGGAAACCTAACCTTGTTGTAAAGCAAAAATCTGCGATTTTTCCTTTACAATAAAAAAACTAATGGAAGTATACCCTCCATTAGTTTTTTTATTCTTTTTCATATTCTAAAATATCTCCGTGGCTGACAATCTAATACTTTACAAATAGCTTCTAAGGTAGAAAACCTAATTGCTTTTCCCTTATTAGTTTTTAAGATAGATAAATTCGCCATCGATATTCCTATCTTCTCAGAAAGTTCTGAAGAAGATATTTTTCTTTTTGCCATCATAACATCTAAGTTAACAATAATTGCCATCTTCCTCATCCTTTCTTAAATAGTTAATTCATTTTCTTCTTTATATTTAATTGCCTCTTTTAATAATTCTGATAGGATATAGGTTCCTAACCAAGTTATTGCAAAAATGCCAATAATAACAATTGCAAATATAGAAGTAATAAAAAAGATACCTACCATAAATTCTAGCATGATAATAAAAGCACATATAGAAATTACTTTTAAGTGTTTGACATTTTCTTTGCAAAATGGATTATTTTTTCCTAAGGTATGGAATATTTGTATAAATCGATATACAATTATTAATGCTGGAATTCCTGATGAATATAGTATAGCAAGTGTTGGATAATATTCGATTTTTGGATGCATCCATTGCCTATATTTTTCTAAGAAAAACGGAAGACCTATTATAATAACAATTCCTATTACCATAATTAATTTTAAACACATTTCAATTAATGTTCCTAAGCTCTTTTTCCCTGTTACTTTCATTTTCTTTTTTGCTAGCTTTTTTATTATTACTTAGATATCAATTTATTAGTTGATATGGTAAGTATATTTTAAGCTAAACTCCTTCCCTTTTTAATAATTCTCTTGCCTTCCATGTTGAATAATTCCACTCTACTATATTTTCTTTTTCTTCTAATCGATTTTTCATTTTATCTAAATAATTTTCTAATTGATATTTTAAATTTTGGTCTTCTATTGTTTCATATAATTTTATTACTTCTTCTAAGCCATCTGTTTTTGTTTTCATTAAATAATAAATATCTATTTTTTTGCCTTCATTTAAATATCTATCTATATTTTTCTTTGCTATCATTTGATTAATATTGCTAAAATTCATAATAACATACATAATGGTAATAATAATAAAATAACTTTTCCACACTGGAAATGTGTTTTTAAAAATATACACAATGGTTGGTAATAATAAAATGCTTTCTGTTATTAAGGCAAAGTATACTAGTATTCGTAAAAAGGTATAACCAAATTCTTCTCCATATAAATTCATTCTAATAAAAGCTGAACTTAAAATAATAGCGGTTGCTACTAGTAAAACAAGGTTCATTATTTTACGATAGTAAATTTGCATTTTACTACTTTGGCTATTATTTTTAGTAGAAATAATAATGATGATAAAGTTAATTAGTGATACTGCCATTAATTGAAAGAAACCTTCTCTTGCATAGTTAGCATAATCAATCATATCATTTGTTGCTATTTTTGCAAATAAATTTGTTATTTGTATTTTACAAAATATGATGTAAATGATATTTAGTATGGTAACTACTGTATTTAAAATAGTAGTTTCTATTTGTATTTTAATTGTTTTTTCTTCTTTTGTACTCCATGGTTTTTGACTTAATATATTAATCATATAACTAATAAAATAAATTGTTAAAGCACATATGGTTAACAGTTTTGCTACTAATGTAAACCAAAATGGAAGGTCTAGTATTACTCTTCCATTTTCAAAAATGGTAAGAAGTACATTTTGTGTTCCTTCTGCAAATAAACTATCAGCAGAAGCCAATAATGCTATAACTATAATTAAAATTGGTATAGATACTACTATTCCTGTGCCTATTTGTTTTATTATTTTCCAACTAGAAGATGGCTCTTCTGTTTTCATTTTGTTTATTTTAAATACTTTTCCTATTTCTTTGCAGGTTTCATTAATATAATGAAATGGTTTTATCATAATATTAAAAATCCTTTTTATTGCAAATTCTAGTTGATATTTTTCAGTCATTATCCATAGTAACATAATGTTGTATAATGTTACCATAATAATTATATTGGTAACTCTAAAAAACATATTTTGGTATATAGCATATGTACTACTTAGTAATAAAATAGGTATTACTAATATACAACCTTTTTTATTTTTCACTTTTCTATGTTTTTCTAAAAAGAACATTGTAAAAAGTATCAGTGGTAATACAAATAATAATACTGAAATACCTAAATTTTGTCCAAAAAATAATGTTGTAGCTAAAATACTAAGTAATAAACTTGCAATTACTGCAATTTTCATTTCGAATTCCCTCTTTCTAAAAATAGTTTTTTTAGCCTTTGTTTTACTTGTTGCAATCAATTTGCTAATTTTACTAAAATTTTAGAATCTTGCGCAAGTTCCTTCTAACTGTATTCTATCTTACAACATTATTTTCTGTTTGTCAATACTTTTTTATTGTTTTTCGATAAATATTGTTTTTTATGTGAAACAAGAAATGTATATTAGTAAACATTCTAAAGAATTATCAATTAGCTTTTCTTACTTAAAACAACCCTTACCTCATATTGTTTATTATTTCTTAAAACTCTAAAAAGCACCTCTTCTCCTGGCTTTTTGGTATAAATATAACATCTTAAATCACACATTTTATTTAATTTTTTTCCGATCTACTTCCAATAAAATGTCTTTTTGTCTTAGTCCATATTGATAAGCTGGTGAATTTGGATTTATTTGTGCTACATATATTCCACTATCTAATTTTAAGTTTTCTTCTAAATATGGAATTACATTTTTATCATAAGCAAATATGCCAAGATAAGCTTCTTCAAATTTTCCTTCAGTTGAAAAGCTTTTAATAATATCTTTTACTGTATTAATTGGTACAGCAAATCCAATTCCTTCTGCTGATGTAATTTTTACACTATTTATACCGAATAACTTCCCCATCGCTATTAATAAGTGGTCCTCCACTGTTTCCTGGGTTAATGGTCGCATCTGTTTGAATTAAGCCTTCCATGTAAGAAGATTTTTCCTCTTCTTCTATTACTATTGTTCGATTAACAGCACTTATAATTCCAGATGTTACTGTCCTTTGAAATTCAAATCCTATTGGGTTTCCTATGGCATATACACTTTGTCCTACTTTTACTTGGTCAGAGTTTCCTAAAGTTATATATGGCAAGTTCCTCGCATTTATTTTTACAATACTTAAATCAATGTTACTATCTGACCATACTACATTTCCCTGATAGTTTTTTCCACTTGCAGTTGTAACATAACAATTGCTATATTTTGCACCGGATACATGCTCGTTTGTTAATATGTAGCCATTTTCTGATACTATCATTCCTGTTCCCAACCCTATTTTTGAAGTTCCATTTTCCAAAAATACTGTATTTCCTGTATTTTTTAGTTTAGAAATTCCTACTACACTTTCATTTACCTTTTCTATAACTTCTGTAATGGTTTTGTCTTGCTTTTTTACCTCTTCTACGGTTTGTGAAAGTCTTGTTACTTCTACTGGATTTGCTTTTTGCATAGGTGTTTCTTCTACTTCTATTTCTGTGTAAGCAATATATAGTAACACCATCAGTAAAACGATCAAAATACATAAAGTAGTATTTCTTATATACATTCTTTTACGTCTTTTTTGTTCTTGTCTAATATAATCTCCCATTTACTTTACTCTCTCCTTCTTTTTATTAGCTAGCACTATCCAAACTTCTTTTATTACTATTTTTTCCATTTCTTCTAAATTCTAATCAAAAAAAATAGATGTATTGGCTCTTTTTTGCACTCTACATCTATTTTTCAATTTTTTGAAGTTTATTTTTATATTGGGCTTAGTAAATTGGAATTTTATTATTTATTTACTTTTTTGTATTTCTGCATATCTTTTTACTTTTTGTGTTGTTGTTTTAGTAAGTGGTTCATTTGTAACAATAATTTCTTTAATATGTTTTACATCTGGTAAGTTTTGATTTATTTTTTTAACTTCTTGCCATATAATTTCTTTTTTCTCTTCTTCTGTTTTATCTGCATATAGATTATTCATGATTTCTTCATTATAAACTATTTTAGCACAAAGTGTGGTATCCATAGAGGTTTTATTACGTGCAAATACCATGCTTTCTTCTACTATTTCTAATTGATTAATTAGGATTTCTAATTCTTGTGGATAAATATTTTTTCCATTTTTTAAAACAATAATATCATTTTTTCTGCCTGAGATAAATAAGAAACCTTTTTTATCAATATAGCCATAATCTCCTGTTGAAAACCATCCATCTTTTATGGCTTTATTTGTTGCTTCTTCATTTTCGTAATAGCCAAGCATAACACTAGGACCTTTTACTACAATTTCTCCTACCCCTGTTTCATCTGGATTTTCAATTTTTACATCTACATTATATAGTGGAAAACCAATAGAACCTGGTCTTTTTTGTTTATCTGTTTCACAAGATACTACTGGCGAGGTTTCTGTTAGTCCATAGCCTTGTACTAAAGCTACTCCAAAGTCATTAAATCCTTTAATAATTTTTTTATCTAATGGGGCTGCTCCTACAAAAACAACTCTTAATTTTCCACCAAATTGGTCTAATACTGGTTTAAAGGCTTTTCTTCTTAAGTCTATTTTTATTTTAGATAATGCTCCTGTTATTTTTACCATTGTTTGCATCAAGCCTTTTTTTCCTTTTTCTTCAATACTCTTCCATACTTTTTTATGAATATTTTCTAGTACAAGTGGTACTGATACAAAAACAGTTACATGGTATTCATTCATATTTTTTTGAATATATTTTAGTCCATCACAAAATGCTACTGTTACACCAAAATAGATACCATAAAGAAATGTAATAGTACATTCAAATGTATGATGAATTGGTAAAAATGAAAGTAGTGTATCTGTTGGATACATTTTTACATAACTTGCTATTGCTTGAATATTACTACAAATATTATGTTGTGATATCATAACGCCTTTAGAAACATTAGTAGTTCCTGAAGTAAATAGTAATATAGACATTTCTTCTGGATTAATTTCTATTTTTTCATATTCATCATTTCCTTGTTCTCTTAATTTTTTCCCTTGTAGTCTTAAGTTTTCATATAACATTACTTCTTTATTTTCAGTTTCATCCATGCTGATAATGTATTTTAGAGGATTTCCTTTCATTTTTTCTACTGCCTCTAAATATTTACCTTCACAAACAATCGCCTCTGCCCCGCTTCTTTCTACCAAAGATTTTATTTCATTTTCTGGTAGGGCCTTATCTAATGGAACAATTATCATTCCAGCAGTTGTTACTGCTAAATAAGTGGTACACCATTCATAACGATTATTTCCGTATTACTGCTATTTTTTTGCCTTTTAGCCCTAGGCTTAGAAGGCCTGTGGCCACTGCTTCAATATCATTTTTAAATTCAGAATAGGTTTTACAAATAGGTTCTACTTCTTCTTTTGTTTTTCTTACTTTATATTTGTATGCAATTTGGTCTGGGTATTTTTGGGTAGTTCTAGCAATTAATTCTCTAAAATCTCTAATAGGTTCTGCTTGATAGACTACTCTTGTTTTTTCTTTTTTCATTTATTTCTCTCCCATCTTATATATTCTTCTATTATAGAAGAATTTCCTAATCACATTTTACAATAAAAGGAATTTTTTTGCAATATTTTGATTGCTTTTTCTTACTTGTTGATATATACTTCACTTATAGTTAAAGATAATAAAAGGAGACTTACATTATGGATAAAAAATTATACCCTTTAAGTAACCCACAAAAGTCCATTTGGTTAACGGAAGAATATTACAAAGGTACTAATATTAACAATATTGCTGGAACTATGACTATTAATCAATCTGTCAATTTTGATAAATTTATTTTAGCTATTAAGCAATTTGTAAAACAAAATGATAGTTGTAGACTACAATTAGTAAAAGAAGTAAATACCATAAAACAATTTGTTCTTCCTTATGCAGATTTTCCTATTTCAATTATTGATGTAAATTCTAAAGAAGAACTTAGTAATGTCGTTAATGAAATTGTAAAAAAACCATTTTCTTTATATGGTTCTTATTTATTTGAATTTACTGTATTTCGTCTTCCTAACAATCATGGAGGATTTATTATTAATATGCATCATTTAATTGGAGACTCTTGGACATTAGGAATTTTAGTAAACGAAATTATTACAAATTATTCTACTTTATTAAAAAATGAACCACTACTAGAAAAATCATTTTCTTATATTGACTATATTGTAACTGAAAAGGACTATATTCAAAGTAAAAGATTTGAAAAGGATAAAGCTTACTGGGAAAATATTTTTTCTACTGTCCCTGAAAATGCCACTATTCCAGCAACTGTCACTAATGCTAACTCTAACCTAATGGCTAAAAGAAAAGAATTTAATATAGATAATAAAATGATTAAAGAAATTACTACTTATTGTAACAAATACAAAATTTCTATTTTTAATTTCTTTATGGCTATTTATGCAATTTATCTTGGTAGAGTTTCTAATTTAGACGATTTTGTTATTGGCACGCCTATTTTAAACAGAACTAATTTTCAAGATAAAAATACAACTGGTATGTTCATTAATACTCTTCCTTTAAGAGTTCAAATAGATGAAAACTCTTCTTTTGAAGATTTTGTAAATTTTATTGCTAATCAATCTATGGGATTATTACGTCATCAAAAATATTATTATCAATATATTATTGAAGATTTAAGAAAAAAAGACAGTTCACTTCCTAGCTTATATAATATTATGATTTCTTACCAAATTACAAAAATGACTGAAGAAAGTGATACTGTTCCACATGAAAGTAATTGGTACTTTACAAAATCAATTGCAGATGATTTAGATATTCATTTACTAGATTTAAATGATACTGGTTCATTAAATATTGCTTACGATTATAGAATTTGTAAATATCATGAAAATGATATTTATTTACTACATCAAAGAATTATCTATTTAATAAATCAAATTTTATCAACTAATACAATTCTCATAAAGAATTTAGAAATTGTAACTCCTGAAGAAAAAACACATCTACTTTTTGACTTTAATCCACCAAAAGTTTCATATCCTTCTACTAAAACTGTTATGGAACTTTTTGAAGAACAAGTCCAAAAAACACCAAATAATACTGCTGTTGTATTTGAGGGACAAACGCTTTCTTATCTACAATTATCTCAAAAAGTAAATGAATTAGCACATTATTTGAACGCCAAACGGTATTGGTTATCAAGATGTAGTTTGCTTATTTTTTGATAAATCTTTAGAGGTAGTTATCTCTATTTTAGCTATTTTAAAGTGTAATGCTATTTATTTACCTATTGATATAGAATATCCTACTGACCGTGTTGAGTATATTTTGCAAGATTCTAAAGCAAAAGCAGTTTTATTAACTCCAACTTTGAAAAAAAACTTTAATACTAAAAATAATCTATTACAATTGGAATTGGATATAAGTGATAATACCATCTTTGATACTAAATATGCTGATTTTTCACTTCCTGTTCAAAAAAATAGTGATGATTTAGCTTATATCATGTATACCTCTGGTTCTACTGGAAAACCTAAAGGCTCTATGATTAAAGAAAAGTCTATTATTCGTTTAGTACGAAATACTAATTATATTTCCATTAAAGAAGTTGACCATATTATTCAAACTGGCTCTATTGTTTTTGATGCTTGCACTTTTGAATTATGGGGAGCACTTTTAAATGGTGCAAGTGTTTATTTAATTTTGAAAGAAGATTTACTTAATCCTGCTAAACTACAAAATTATCTTATTACAAATAAAATTTCTGTTATGTTTATTACAACAGCTTTGTTTAATCAATTAACAGAATATGACCCACATATTTTTGGTAGCTTAGATTATTTATTAACTGGTGGGGAGGCTGTTTCTGTAAAGCATATGAAATTAGTAAGAGAAAATAATCCTTCTTTACATCTTATCCATTGTTATGGGCCTACTGAAAATACTACTTTTTCTACTTACTATAATGTTCTTTCTATTCCAGAAAATGCTACTACAGTACCAATTGGCTCTTCTATTACTAACTCAACTTGTTATGTAGTATCTCCTACTTGTGGTCTATTGCAACCAGTTCATACACCTGGAGAACTTTGGGTAGGTGGTGATGGTGTAGGAAAAGGCTATTTAAATAGAGAAGACCTTACTGCTAAACAATTTATCTCCAATCCATTTGAAGATGGTCTTATTTATAAAACTGGTGATTTAGTAGAATGGTTACCTGATGGAAATTTAAATTTTATTGGTAGAATTGATAATCAAGTAAAAATAAGGGGATTTCGTATTGAACTTAGCGAAATCGATGCTAAAATATTAACTTATCCAGAGATAAAACAATCCATTACTATAGTCCATGAAAATCAAGGAAAGAAATACATCTGCTCTTATTTTGTTGCTAGCAAAATGATAGAAATAGAAAACTTAAAATCTTACTTAAAACAACTCTTACCAAACTATATGATTCCTTATTATATGATGCAATTAGATAATTTACCTATTACAATAAACGCCAAAGTAGATAGAAAGAGTCTACCTATACCTGAACTTAAATCAAACGATAGAGAACTCATCCTACCTAGAAATACTATTGAAACTGAAATTTATGATATATTATCTAATTTACTAAATCGAAAAGATATTTCTGTTACAGATGATTTTGTAGATGATTTGGAAATGGATTCTTTAAATATTATGTCTTTTAGTACTAAATTGTCTAAATATCAACTTGAAATCCAAGACCTTAGCAATTATTCTACAATAGAAAAGTTAGCTCAAAAAGTTGAACAAACATCTCCTATCGAAAACTATTCTAACAATATTTTAAAGGATGTTACTATTAATGACAAAGAAGTAATATTTGACTTATCTACAGTTTTATTAACTGGTCCTAATGGATTTTTAGGCTCTCATTTATTAAATGAATTACTATTAAATTCAAGAGTTAATAAAATATATTGCTTAGTTAGAAAAAAGAAAAATATTTTGCCTAATGAACGTCTAGAACAAACTATTTCTAATTATTTTGATAGTAATATTCAAAAATTATATAAACAAAAAGTAATTGTTATAGATGGTAATTTTGAAAAAGAAAATCTTGGTCTTTCTACAAATTCTTATTTAGAACTTGCAAATTGCGTTTCTACTGTTATTCACTGTGGTGCTAACGTACGTCATTATGGAAAATATTCATTGTTTTATAATGCAAATGTAGTAGGAACACAAAATATGATTCAGTTCTGTAAAGATGCTAATTGCCCAATTGCTCATATTTCAACTCTTTCTGTTGGTGGTTTTAGTCAATGTAATACTAGAAACTGTTTAGATGAAACTTTACTTAATGTAGAACAAGAATTTAAAAATCAAGTTTATATGATAACTAAATATCAAGCAGAATATGAAATTTTAAAGGCAATTTCTTCTAATGAAATACTAGGAAAAGTTTTCCGTTTAGGAAACATTATGCCTCGTTTAAAAGATGGCTTATTCCAAAATAATATACATGATAATGCATTTATTAGTAGACTACATACTATAAAATCTATAAAATGTCTACCTGCTACTTATCAAGAAATGATAATAGATATAAGCCCTGTAGACCTTTGTGCTAAATCTATTATAACTTTATTAGCGCATAAAAATAATCAAACTATTTATCATATATATAATCCTTATACTTTATCTATAAAAGAACTTTTAAAGCTTTTAAAAGTTTCTATTGATACAGTTTTACCTGAAGAATGCATTCTGAAAATTCAAGAGCAGAATAGTCCCTTCAATGCTCATTTGCTAAATGACTTGTTAAATCGCTCTTTTATAGAAACACCTACTTCAAATAATTTAACTGTAGAACAGTTAAAGAATTATGGTTTTTCTTGGAATAAACTAGATACTAATTATTTAAATTATATTAATCAACTAGATGTTCATTTTTAGAATATCTATCACTCTTAGAAAAAAGGATATGTAAAAGAATATGAAAAATCTAAAAAAATTTAAATTTAATATTTATTTTAAAATTATAGCACTAGAAATACTAGTTATTTTAATTATGAGTATTTTGGCTCCTTACTTATTAAATTATCCACCTAACTCAGAAGATAAAGTCTTTCAAGGGCAAATTGAGCCAATTACACATTTTCAACAATATTTATCTTTAGGTTCACTCGCTATTATTATTTATATCTTTTTTATTAAACATTTATTTAAAGATATTTTTGCTTATTTAAAAAAAGATAGAAAAAAGGTAACTCCTCTTGAAATTGAAAAAGTTAGGAATCAGTGTTTTGTTATTCCGCAAAAATTGATTTTTGTGCAAATTATTATTTTAGTTGTTGTACTACTTATTCTATTTGTATCTATGAATGCAAATATACGTTTATGTTTTAAGTTTTTATTAGTTTATTTTTCATTTTTTACTGTAATTGCTATTATTTCTGGTATATTATTAAAAGATGATTTAAATAAAGTTATAAAGTCTACTTATATTGCTCATAATATTTTTACACCTACAAAGAAAAAAACTCACTTTGACAAAAATCTACTATATAATTTATTACCATTCTTTGTTGTAACTATTATTGCAGTTTCTTTATTAGGCTATGCTAAAGTATGTGATGCTATTGGAGAAAGTCATTATCACTATTATAAGTTGTACCTTGATGATATTAATACACAATTTTTATCTATACCTGAATTAAAAGCAAAATTAGATACAGTTCCTTTAATGAATACTAATAATTACTATTTTATTCATATTAATAATGAACAATACTATTCTAAACCTAATGGCAATGTAAGTGACTTTTTTATAAAATATGCCGATACATATCTTTCTCAAAATAATGGTAGAATTTACGAATATTACGGTATAGAAGAAGAAGGCTTTGTAAAAAAGGTTACATTAGAAAATGGTCAAACTGGCTACATTGGATTTAAATATACCACTACTAATAACGAATTGATTGTCTTCTTCATGGGTATTGCTATCATTTCGATTATTATTTATATGCTTATTTTAATGATTTGGGCTAAAAACATTAGTAAAAATATTGTTGAAGTTTCTACTAAACTTACTGAAATCTCTTCTCAAACAAGTGGTATTGATAAGGTTGAACTTCTCCCTATTATTTCAACTGATGAGATTGGAGATTTAACTATTGCTTTTAATAAAATTCAAGTTTTAACTAAGCAAAATATTGATCAAATCCATGATAACCAAAACATGCTTATGGAAAGAGAACGTTTAGCTTCACTTGGTCAACTAATTGGTGGAATTGCTCATAACTTAAAAACCCCTATTATGTCTATATCAGGTGCTGCTGAAGGATTAGATGATTTAATTAAAGAATATGAAGTCTCTGTTGGCGATCCAGATGTAACTACTGAAGACCATCATGCTATCGCAAGCGATATGAAAGAATGGATTGAAAAAGTTAGGTCATACACAGAATATATGTCAGATGTAATTACTGCTGTTAAAGGACAAGCTGTTACTATGGCTGCTGAACAGGCCGTTTCATTTACTTTAGATGAGCTTGTAAAACGTGTTAATATCTTAATGAAACACGAACTAAAAAATGCTTTAGTAACCTTAAATGTTCATATGATAGCTGATCCTAATATCGCTTTAAAAGGAAATATCAATAGCTTGGTACAAGTAATTAATAATATGATTTCAAATGCTATTCAAGCTTATAATGGAAAAACAAATGAGGTAATTGAACTTATTTTAAATTTAGAAGATAACAAAGTAATTATTTCTATTAAAGATTATGCTGGTGGCTTACCTAAAGAAGTTCAACAAAAACTATTTAAAGAAATGATTACAACAAAGGGTAAAAATGGTACTGGTCTTGGCTTATTTATGTCATATTCTACTATTCGCGCTCATTTTAGTGGAAATATTACCTATGAAACTGAAAAAGACCAAGGAACTGTTTTCCATATCAGTTTACCAATCACATTAGCTTAAAACTATTTATAATTTTTTCCACTTTTTATCTGTACATTTCGACAAAGTATGATATAATTTGTTCAAATAATGCTTATAAATCAAGCATTATCGAATTAGATAATTATATTTAACTCATATATTTCTATATAGAAAGGATGGATTTTTCTATGAGAAAAAATATGCAATCTACTGAAAATACTGGTTATAAAATCATTGCAGTTGATGATGAAGAGGGTATTGTTGACTCTTTGTCTGTATTTTTAAAGCGTTCTGGCTATAGTTTAACTGGTGTTACTGATCCAATGGAAGCTATTGAAAGAGTAAAAAATGAGCATTTTGATTTAATGCTTTTAGATTTTATTATGACTCCTATTCATGGTGATAAAGTAGTAGAAGAAATTAGAAAATTTAATAAAGAATTATATATTTTATTATTAACTGGTCATAAGGACTTAGCTCCTCCTCTTGAAACTATTCGAAAATTAGATATTCAAGGTTATTGTGAAAAAAGTGATAAATTTGACCAACTACTTTTATTAATTGAGTCTGGTATTAAGTCTATCGAGCAAATGAATGAAATTAAAAGAATTAATAATGAGCTTTCTGACACAATTGAAAAATTAGAAAAAGCTTACTTAGATAGTATTGAAGTTTTAAGACATACTGTAGAAGCTAAAGACCCTTATACTAGAGGTCACTCAGATAGAGTAGCAGCTTATTCTGTTCTTCTTGGTAAATATTTAAACCTTTCTGAAGAAGATTTAAAACAATTAAAAATAGGTGGTTTATTCCATGATATTGGTAAAATTGGCATTCCTGATAGTATTTTACTAAAAGAAGCAAAGCTTACTGATGATGAATATTCTGAAATTAAAAACCATCCTTCAATTGGTGCTCATATTTTATGCAATGCCGAAGCTTTTCAAAACATAATCCCTATTGTAAAACATCATCATGAAAAGTTTGATGGAACTGGTTATCCTGGCAAATTGCAAGGTAATGATATACCATATTTAGCACGTATTGCAGCTGTTGCAGATACTTTTGATGCTATGACATCTAGAAGAACTTATAGAGATAGCTTACCTTTAGATATTGTAAAAGCTGAAATTGAAAGATGTTCTGGCACTCAATTTGACCCTCAAATTGCTAAAGTATTTTTAGATATTTTAAACAATCATTATGATGAGATTGAGAAGATTAAAGAAGAATATAATTCTTAATCATATCAAAAAACCTATTATTATTTCTAAATAATAATAGGTTTTTTTTAGCCTTTTTAAATATCATTTAGCCTTTCTACTGTGCATCTTTCATCGATAATTGCACTTTTTGTCTTTCATTATCAATTCCAATTACTTTTACCTTTACAATATCTCCTACTGCTACTACATCTGATGGATTTTTAACAAAGCTATTACTTAATTGTGAAATATGTACTAATCCATCATGTTTTACACCAATATCAACAAATGCTCCAAAATCTGTTACATTTCTAACAGTTCCAGTTAAAATCATTCCATCTATTAAATCTTCAAATTTTAATACATCTGCCCTTAATATTTGTTTTGGCATTTCATCTCTTGGGTCTCTACCTGGTTTTGAAAGTTCGTCTATAATATCTTTTAGAGTCATTTCACCTACATTAAGTTCTGCTGCTGTCTCTGAAATTTCTATCTCTGCTAATTTTGTTTTAATTTGTTTTAATTTTTCTTTATCTAATAAATCATTTTTGGTATAGTCTATTTTTTGTAAAACTCCTTCTGCTATATCATAACTTTCTGGGTGCACTGCTGTTATTTCAAGCGGATTTTTTCCACCTGGTATTCTAATAAAACCTGCACATTGCTCAAAAGCTACTTTTCCTAATTTTGCTACTTTTAAAAGTTCTTTTCTTTCTTTCAATTTTCCATTTTCGTCTCTATATTTTACAATATTGTTTGCAATAGTTTTATTAATTCCTGATACATAAGAAAGTAGTGATGGTGTTGCGGTATTAACATCTACCCCAACTTCATTTACAGCATTTTCTACTACCCCACTCAAACTTTCTGTTAGTTTCGTTTGATTTACATCATGTTGATATTGCCCTACACCTATTGCTTTTGGATCTATTTTTACAAGTTCTGCTAAAGGATCTTGCAATCTTCTAGCAATTGAAATTGCCCCTCTTAAAGATACATTAATATCTGGGTATTCTTCTGTTGCAAGTTTTGATGCTGAATAAACAGATGCTCCTGCCTCACTTACAATAGCATAATGTACATCTTCTGGTATTTCTTTTATCATATTAGATACAAAGTTTTCAGATTCACGTGATGCTGTACCATTTCCAATAGCTATTACATTTACTTTATGTTTTGCAATTAAAGTCTTTAGTTCTTTTTTTGCTCCTTCTACATCATTTTGTGGCTCTGTTGGATACACAGTTGTTGTAGCTAGTAACTTTCCAGTTTCATCAATAACTGCTATTTTACAACCTGTTCTATAAGCTGGGTCAAATCCCATAACTGTATAACCTTTTAATGGTGCTGCTAAAAGTAATGGTTTTGCATTTTTTCCAAATACTTTAATGGCTTGGTCTTCTGCTTTTTCTGTTAAGTCTGAACGAATTTCTCTATCAATAGATGGCTCTATTAGCCTTTTCCAACTGTCTTCAATAGTTTCTTCTAATATGCTTGTAAATTGAGTACTTCCTTTGATAATATCATGTTTGATATAGTTTAATATATCTTCTTCATTTTTATCTAATTTTACTTTTAAATATTCTTCTTTTTCTCCACGATTAATTGCTAATATTCTATGGCTTGGTATTCTATTTATTTTCTCTTGGAATTCATAATACATATTATAGGCAGTTTTTTCTTCTGGTTTTGTTCCTTTACTTACAATAAAGCCATCTCTATAACATCTTCTCTTAATTTGCTTTCTATATTCTGGATTATCTGATATGTTTTCTGCAATAATATCTTTTGCACCATTTATTGCCTCTTCTACTGATGCTACTACTTTATCTTTGTTTTGCTTATCTTCTTCTGATAAGCTATCTATGTTAACATATTGCATAGCAATTTGCTCTATTGGAGTAGTTTCTTTTTGCTCGATAATAATATCAGCTAAAGGCTCTAAACCTTTTGCTTTTGCAACTGTCGCTCTTGTTTTTTTCTTTTGTTTATATGGTCTATAAATATCTTCTACTTCAGCAAGTGTTTTTGCTTCTTCTAAACTTTTTACTATCTCTTCTGTAAGTTTTCCTTGATTTTCAATAGAAGTTTTTACCTCTTCTTTTCTTTCTTCTAAATTACGAAGGTAAGTAAGTCTTTCTCCTAGTTCCCTTAAAGTTTCATCAGAAAGTCCTCCGAGTTACTTCTTTTCTATAACGTGCAATAAATGGAATTGTATTTCCCCCATCTATTAATTCTATAGTTTTTACTACTTGTACTAATTTTATGTTTAATTCTTCTGCTATTCTATAGGCTATTTTTTCTTGTACTTCCACTTTGTTTTCTCTCCTTTTGTTTTTTCTTAATTATATCATTTAGTAGCTTTTTTTCAAGACAATACTTTAAGAAAATGAAAGACTTTTCTATATTTAAAAGAAAAAAGCAAATAATGTTTATCACTACTTGCTTTTTTATTTCTTACTTTATAAATTAATAATCTCTACGATTTTAGGCTTTGAAGTCAAAGCTCCCATTCCTAATTTAAATACTACTTTGATGTTTGGATGTTCTTTTGTAACTTCAATATCTGTAATGCTGTTTCCACTCCATAAATCAAAAGCTACTTTGTGTGTTCCAATACTTGCTGGTACTGTTACTTCCTTTCCATTACCAACAGATGCTACTAGATTTCCATCCATATATATTTTTATATCTATTAAACATCCACTATATTTATTTTGCCTTGCAAATACAATACTTCCCATATCTGGTAGCTGTCTTTCTCCACACTTATTGCAAAATTTCTCTCCTTCTTTTACTTCACTTCCACATTTGTTACAAAACATTTTTATTCCTCCTCTTTTTATTATACTACATCTGTCCCTCTTACGACATTTTTGTCGCAACACACCTGCCACTTCTCGACTTTTTTGTCGTACTACGCCTGTCCCTTTGCGACACTTTTGTCGTAACGAGCCTGTCCCTTCGCGACATTTTTATTCTACTCCTAGATATTCATTATAAGTTACTTCTCTATCTACTACGCCATCTGTTTTTAAATCAATAATACGGTTTGCCACTGTTTGCATTAATTGATGGTCATGTGAGGTAAATAACATATTTCCTTTGAATTTTGTCATTCCTTCATTTAAAGCAGTAATACTTTCCATATCTAAGTGGTTTGTTGGTTCATCAAAAATTAAAAAGTTTGCCCCTGATAACATCATTTTAGAAAGTACACATCTTACTTTTTCTCCACCAGATAATACATTTACTTTTTTAAGAGCTTCTTCTCCTGAAAATAGCATTCTTCCTAAAAAGCTTCTTACATAAGTTTCATCTGGATCTTTTGAGTACTGTCTTAGCCAATCTGTAATAGATAAATCTGACTCAAATAAGTAATTATTATCTTTTGGAAAGTAATTTTGTGTAATAGTTGTTCCCCATACTAGTTCTCCAGTATCTGGTTCTAACTCTCCTGCTATTATTTGAAATAGTACTGTTTTTGCATTTTCGTTATCTGCTAAAAAAGCTATTTTGTCATCCTGTTTTACTGTAAATGATACATTATCTAATATTTTTTCTCCATTAATGGTTTTTGAAATATTTTTAACATGTAATATTTCTTTTCCTGGCTCTCTATCTGGCTTGAAATCTACATATGGATATTTTCTATTAGATGGTTTTATTTCATCTAATTCTATTTTCTCTAATGATTTCTTACGTGAAGTTGCTTGTTTTGATTTTGAAGCATTTGCACTAAATCTTGCAATAAAGTCTTGCAATTCTTTTATTTTTTCTTCTTTTTTCTTGTTTGCTTCTTTCATTTGTTTTAAAGCTAGCTGACTTGATTCATACCAGAAATCATAGTTTCCTGGATATACTTTTATTTTTCCAAAGTCTACATCTGCTATATGTGTACATACTTTATTTAAGAAATATCTATCATGTGATACTACAATTACTGTATTTTCAAAATTGATTAAAAATTCTTCTAACCAGTTAATGCTTTTTAGGTCTAAGTCATTAGTAGGCTCGTCTAATAATAAAATATCTGGGTTACCAAATAATGCTTGCGCTAAAAGTACTTTTACTTTATCTTTTGCCTCTAATTCACTCATAAGCATATAGTGTTTACTTGGTTCTATTCCTAAATCATTTAATAATACTGCTCCATCTGCTTCTGCATTCCAACCATCTAACTCAGCAAATCTTTCTTCTAGCTTTGCTGCTTTCATGCCATCTTCTTCTGAAAAATCTGGTTTGCTATAGATAGCGTCTTTCTCTTTCATGATTTGATATAGCTCACTATTTCCCATAATAACAGTATCCATAACAGTATATTCTTCAAAGGCAAAGTGGTCTTGTTTAAGTACAGATAGTCTTTCTGTTTTTTCTTTAGATACTTCTCCTTTGCTTGCCTCTATTTCACCTGATAATACTTTTAAAAAGGTAGATTTTCCGTGAACCATTTGCTCCTATAATTCCATAACAACAACCTTTATTAAATTTTATATTAACATCTTCAAATAATGTTCTTTTTCCAAAACGAACTGTAATTCCTGTAACATTAAGCATTTTTCTTCTCTCCTTTTGCTTTTTCTTTCGTGGTACATTATATACTATTAGATTTGTTTTTTCAATAGAAGAACTGCATTTCGCTTTACTTAGTTCTTTAAACCATATATAAAATACACACTATTTGCTTTTCTCAATCAAACTAAGGTATTCTAATTTTGTTACATATGAAAAAACTCTTATATTTTACAATATAAAAGTTGATTTTTTTTAATAAAATTTTACTTTCATTTTGTATGCAAACTAAAGAGTTTCCTAGTATTTCCTATGTAATAAGAAAGGCGTGCGTTAATAGAAGCAAAGCTTCCGACACACACTTGTGCAAGTTGCTTCGTAACTGCACAGCCTAAGAAAACCTAACCTTGTTGTATAGCAAAAATCTGCGATTTTTCCTATACAATAAAAAGAGAATATTTCTTACTTTAAGATATATTCTCTTTTTTGTTATTTATCAAATAATATTTTAATTGCCCATAAGCCTGAAATTCCAACTAATCCATAGATAATTCTACTGATAATTGACATAGTGCCAAAAATAGTATCTACTAAATTAAAATTAAATATTCCTACTAGCCCCCAGTTAATAGCTCCTATAATAATTAAGACAAGAGCTATTTTATCTATTACCTTCATATTTAAACTCCTTTATTTCAAGTATATTTTTCTTTATTATTATACGTTTTTTTATTTGTTTTATACTTTTTTGGGAGTGTTATTTTTTTCCTTTTTTTAATTTTTATGTTATTTTAAAATATTTATTTTAACATATTTTTCTTATTAAGCCACATTGTTGCTCCAATTCCCACTATTACAGAAAATAATAAAATAATGGTAAATCCCCATGGATTATCCTGTAATGGTACTGGTACATTCATTCCCCAATAACTTGCTACCATTGTTGGTATTGCTAATATAATGGTAATAGATGTCAAAAATTTCATTACCCCATTTAAATTATTTGAAATAATAGAGGCATAAGCATCCATAGTACCATTTAAAATATCACTATAAATTTTTGCCATTTCAATTGCTTGTTTATTTTCAATAATAGCATCTTCTAAAATATCTTCATCTTCTTCATATAATTTAATGATTTTTCCTCTCATTGTTTTTTCCATAACCAGTTCATTGGATTTTAAAGATGTTGTAAAATATACTAAGCTTTTTTCTAAACTTAATAATTGCAAAAGCTCTTTATTTTTCATAGAGTTTTTTAAAACAGATTCTGCAATTTCTGTTTCTTTATTAATTTTCTTTAATAAGTTTAAGTATAAAGAAGCATTAGCATATAGTATTTGTAATAAAAATCTACTTTTTTTGTAAGTATTAATATTTTTCATATTGTTTTTATTAAGATTTTGAATAATATCATTTTTCTTTAATGATACTGTAATAAAATAATCATCTCTTACAAAGATTATACCAATTGGCATAGTACTATAAATTAAGCTATCTCCTTCTTTTTCTCTTACTGGTACATCTATAATAAATAAAATAGTATTATCATCTTCTTCTATATCTATTCTGGCCTTTTCTTCTGGGTCTAATGCATATCTAATAAAATCTTCTTGTATATTTACATTTTTGCAAACTTCTATAATTTCTGTTTCTGTCGGGGCGACTAAATTAATCCAATTTCCTTTTTGATATTTTTCTGTTTTTGATGTTATATTTGTGCTAGTATTTGTATTGTATATTTCTAACATAATAAAACCACCCCTTTCTTTTTTCTATTTTACTACTTTATAAAAAAAGTAGCAATGTTAAATTGATAGTGTCAATTTTTTTCGGGGAAATTTATTAAAAATTTTATACCCTCAAAATTGCTCTATAATTAAGCTGTATTA
>CAMTJT010000013.1 GCA_947073285.1 uncultured Clostridium sp.
TCTTACAAATCTAACTTTGTGTAAAGTTTATTTCTATATTCTTATATACTATTTGGAAGTTACTTTGTAAATTTACGTACAAGTTATAGAGCAAAAATTTTGAGTTAATAGTTGACAAATCACATAAAAACTGTTAATATAATTTTACAAAAGGCAATAGCAATATTGTCTAGTAATTTTGTGCATAATAACTGTTAGCAAAAAGTTGCAAAATATTTGCCAATATATTAATTGAATAAGTTAAAAGTAAGAATATGATGAAAAAAGTCATATTCTTTTTTGATGGCTTTACCAGAAAATGTATAAGTTCTATGAGAGCGTGGAACAATAAGAATGGTGATGCATTTGAAAGAAAATGGTAAACAAGAAAATCAAAATACAAAAGAAAAATATATCATTAAAGATGTTTATTCAAAAAATGCAGCAATAAATGTAAATGAAATTATCAAAAGATCTTTTCTAATAAACCTTAAAAATTGCAAACTGGATTAGTGTGAGAATCGCCGAAACGAAATTAAATAAAAACATACCAAAATTTGACCAAATTTTCAAAACTTATGGTATAATAGTTTTAGGCGATTGCTTAAAGGGAGGGATAAAATGTACATGTTACCAATAAGCAATCAAAAGACAAAAACATTTAAAGTTGGTCTTTATATAAGGTTATCAAGGGAAGATGGTGATAAAGAAGAAAGTTCTAGTGTTACAAATCAAAGGGAAATCTTAAAACGATTTATTAATGAAAATGAAAACTTTTTTATAGTCAAAGAATATGTAGATGATGGTTGGTCAGGTACAAATTTTAATAGACCAAGTTTTAAAGAAATGATAAAAGACATTGAAAAAGGCATTATTGATACAGTTATTACAAAAGACTTATCAAGACTTGGAAGAGATTATATAGATACAGGCTACTATTTGCAAAGATACTTTCCAGAACATAGTGTAAGGTATATTGCAATTTTAGACAACATTGATACCATTGAGGATGCTGGAATGAGTGATATAGCACCATTTAAAAGTATTATTAATGATATGTATGTCAAAGATATTTCTAAAAAGATTAGAAGTTCTTTAACAGAAAGAAGAAAAGCAGGCAACTTTTTAGGAGTAACAGCTCCTTATGGATATCAAAAAGATCCAAATAATAAATATCATCTTATTATTGAACCAAAAGAAGCAGAAGTTGTTAGAAAAGTTTTTGCATTATACTTACAGGGAAATGGATTAACCAGAATTGCACAAATTCTAACGAAAGATGGTGTACCTGTACCAGGTGAGGCAAGAGATATTGGTAAAACGAAGAAAACAGTTTTATATAGTTCGTGGAAACAAACAACTATTAGAAGGATACTAGAAAATAGAGTATATCTTGGTGATTTAGTTCAGTTTAAAAGAAAGAATGTCAACTATAAATCAAAGATTAGGGTAAAAGTGCCAGAAGAAGAAAGAGTGATTTGCAAGGGGACTCATGAGGCAATTATAACTGAGGAAGAATTTAATAAAGTACAGCAAATACTAAATAAAAATACATCTTTCAAGGGAACAAAACATGATTACTTATTTAAAGGCTTGCTATTTTGTGCCGAGTGTGGAGCGAGACTCAATGTAACCTATTCTAATTATGCTCTAAAGAAATATGGGGAGTATAGGTATACCACAATTTGTTACAGCTATTCAAGGTTATATAGTGATATTTGTACAAGACATTCTAATAGCATACCAGTATTAGAAGAACTATTAATCAGCCATATTAAAGAAGTTTGTCAAAGGTATATTTCTGAAGATTTGCAAAATGAATTGGTAAAAATCGCACAGCAAGAAAAAAGAAAACAGCAAGAACAATTTGATGCTCGAAAGGCAATAGAAGAACTAGAACAAAAAATAGAAGATAGTAGTTTATACATTAAAAACTTATATAAAGATAAAGTAAAAGGAATTGTATCAGAAACAGATTACATTCAGTTAACACAGGAATTTGCAAAAGATAGAGATTCCTATATTGAGGAAAAATCAAAATTAGAAGAACAATTAAATCAAAAATGTGCACAAAAAGAAGACATTGGAAAGCTAGAAAAATTAGCAAATGAATTTATTACATTAGAAAAGCCAACAAAAGCGCTATTACATGATTTAATTGAGAAAATAACAATTTCAGAAGAACATGAGATTACTATTTATTATAAATTTAGTGAACTAAATCAAATGGGTAGAGTAGAAGAAACTAAGCTAGAGAAAGCAAAAGTAGTAAATAGTAGAAATAAGAAAGCATCTTAAAGAAATGAAATAAAGAGAAATATGAAGTAGCTAGTAGATGGTGTTAAAATATTTTTTTAACAGCCACATCGCTAGCTACTTCATATTTGAATTTGTTAAGAGCGTCTTTAGCTTCTGGAACTACAGATCTATTGCTGTTGTTGCTTGCCATATTTTTCACCTCCTAGAATGTGATTACATTTAATCTTGAAAAAACTTGATTGCTTTTTCAGTATATAGAATATGCATTATTATTTTTTTTACACTGGTAATTTTTGCTAAATTAACAATTTCAATCGTCATATATGTAAAGAAGGATAAAAGTTATGCAATATATAGAACAAATATATATGCAGTATTTTGAAACAGTAAATAAATACTTAAAACTGAAGAGAATCCTTTAATTAATAAGAGATAGAATAGGAAATTTATAAGAAAGTTAGTGTCAAATTTTTTTGTAACATTAGAAGATAAAAATTCTATTGTAAAAAGACAGAAAGGTAAAAATAAGTTACTTTGAAATAATTATAAGATTGTATGGATTTTTAAAATAAAGTAGAGTATAATAAATTAGAAAGAGAACAATAAAAAAGCAGATTAAGCAATTGGTATATTAGCAAAAGAAAAAGGAGTTCATATGAAGAAAATAAATAAAAAAATAATTAAAATTTTAATAGCAGTTATTTGCCTAGTTTATTTATCTACAGGACATGTTTTGGCAGATGTAGGAAGTTTTGAAGACTATAGCAGTGGAGGAGATTGGGGCAGCTCTTGGGATAGTGACTGGGGAAGCAGTGATTGGGGCAGTTCATGGGATGATGATTATTATGGTTCAAGTAGTAGCTTTTTCTTTTTTGGAGGTCCAGGAGACTTTTGGTTTATGCTAATTATATTTGTTATTATTGTAGCTACCAATATTTATAGAAGTAAACACCGTCCACAAAGACCAAGAAATAGAGTAGATCCATATGCTAGAAATTATCAAACAACAAATATGGGAGCATTAGAATCAACTCAAACACAAATAGAAAACAAAATTCAATTAAATGACCCTAACTTTAATAAAGAAGAATTTACTAGTTGGAGTAAAAATTTATTTATTAAATTACAACAAGCGTGGACAGCTAGAGATTGGGAAACTATAAGAACTTTTGAAACAGAAAGCTTATTTGAACAGCATAAAAATCAATTACAAGGCTATATTAAGAATAACCAAATCAATGTAATGGATAGAATTTGTGTGAATTATGCACATTTATATAAGTATACACAACAAGGAGATAAAGAAGTTTTAACAGTAAGGCTTAATTCAAGAATGGCAGATTATATTATAGATGCAACTACTAATGAAGTATTAAAAGGTAATAAAGAAGATGAAAAAGTAAATACTTACTTATTAACTTTTATTAGAAAAAATGGTGTTAAAACAAAAGAAGGAACCATAGAGATTAATACAACAAACTGTCCAAATTGTGGTGCACCAACTAAAATAACATCAAGTGGTAAATGTGAATATTGTGGAAGTGTTGTTACAACAGGTGAATACAATTGGGTACTTTCTAATCTAGAAAGAGAAAGAATGTAGATTGGTTTACTTATTAACAAAGAATAGGAAGTAGCTAAAAATTTCTTTAAAAAATATCAAAATTCAGTGTTTGTTAAACTATAAAACAAATAGAATTAGAAAAGTAAATAATAAAATTTATTTTAAATAAAAGAAAGGAAGTAAAAATTATGGGATTAATTAAAGCAGCAAAAGGAGCAATAGGCTCTACACTAAAAGACCAATGGAAGGAGGCAATTCGCTCAGAAGATATGAACAACGATATCCTAATGGTCAAGAAAACAACACCAACAGGAGTTATAACAAATAAAAGTACAATTATTGTAGCACCAGGACAATGTGCAGTTATATTTGATAATGGTAAAGTAATTGATGCAACAGCAGAAGAAGGAATTTACGAATTTGATAGTTCTTCATCACCATCATTTTTTGCAGGAGATTTTGGAAAAACTTTTAAAGAAATGTGGCAAAGATTCACATATAATGGGGCAACTGCAAAAGAACAAGCAGTATTCTTCTTTAATACAAAAGAAATACTAGACAATAAATTTGGAACAGCAGCTCCCATACCATTTCAAGATTGGTCACATCCAATTCCAAACCAAATGACTAATACAGTAACTCCAATGAGAGTACAAATTAAATGCTATGGAAAATATACTTTTAAAATTAGTAATCCAGCTATATTTATGCAAGAACTTGCAGGTACAGCAAATATATATACAAAAGATAAAGTAGTAGAGCAAATTCGTGCAGAAGTAATAGCAGTATTTCAAAATTTAGTAAATGAATTAGGTTCAGAAAAACATAAAGTACCAGTATTAGAAATGCCAAGTCAAACAGATGAAATAAGAGCAATGATGGATGAAATGATATTTGATGAACCAGTTAAAAGAAGAGGTCTTTCTATAGTAGCATTTGCAGTAGAATCTGTTACTTTAGATGACGAATCAGA
Organism: uncultured Clostridium sp.; assembly: GCA_947073285.1. Classification (GTDB taxonomy): domain Bacteria; phylum Bacillota; class Clostridia; order TANB77; family CAG-508; genus CAG-273. The sequence continues at coordinate 4,776 of CAMTJT010000013.1, forward strand.
AAGAAAAATAGACCAATATGAATTAAGTTCAAATGCTCATATGCAACAAGGAAGATTAGTAGATGCTTATGCAGAAGCTGTACAAAGTGCAGCAGAAAACAAAAGTGGTTCTATGAATGGATTTATGGGAATTGGAATGATGAATATGGCAACTAATGGTATGGTTGGAGGAGCAGCAAACAACCCTTGGAATATGCAAAATATACAAAATAGTACAATGGACTTAAGCAAACAAGAAAAAACAGAAGCGCAAATCAATAACGAAGTAGCAAATAATACTTCAAATGAAAATAAAGCAGAAACAGTAATAGCAACAACCACTACAGAACCATTAACTGCTGGAGAATGGAAATGTAGTTGTGGAACTAAAAATAATGGAAAATTCTGTAGCAATTGTGGAAAACCAAAAACAAATAAAAAACAATGTCCAAATTGTAAAGCAGACAATGAAGAAAATGACAAATTCTGCTCAAAATGTGGAACAAAATTAGATTAGAATGTTAGTGGGAAATGGGGGAGTTCTCTCTTTCCAACAATAAGGAGAAAACATGTATAAATTAATAGCAATTGATTTAGATGGAACTTTACTAGATTCTTATGGACAAGTATCTGAAAAAAGTAAAGAGGTAATTCAAAAAGCTGTAGATAAAGGCATTGAGGTAGTATTAACATCAGGAAGAGGGGCAGCTTCGACCAAAAACTTAGCCAATGAAATAAATGCAAACCATTATATGATTTGTGGAAATCGGAGCTATGATTTATGATTTTAAAGAAGATAAGCCTATCTATAATAAATTTTTGAGCCAAAAAAAGCTACTACAATTAATTGAAATCTGTGAAGAAAATAGCATATATTATAGTGTTTATACACAAGATAGTATTATTACTAAAAACTTAAATTATAATGTACTTTTCTACCATCAAGAAAATGCCAACAAGCCAGACAGCAAAAAAACACATATTCATATTGTAGATAATATTTATGATTATGTAGCAAATAGAGAAGAAAGCGACTATATAAAAGTAACAATTTGTGATGATAATAACATTATCTTTCAAAGTATTATCAAAAAGCTAAGAACTGTAAAAGAAATTGATGTATTAGATGTAGGGCACATGTCACGAAAAGTAATTAAATCTGGAACAGAAGAATTTAAAATAGAATATTTTTATACAGAAGTAAGTAGTCAAAATGTTGATAAATGGACAGCTATCTCATATTTAACAAATAAATTAGGAATTAGTAGAGAAGAAGTAATGGCAATCGGCGATAATATCAATGATCAAACTATGCTAGAAAATGCAGGGTTAAGTGTTGCAATGGCAAATAGTGCACCCTATATTCAAAAAATGGCTCAAATGGTAACTAAGAGCAATAACGAAGATGGAGTAGCAAAAATAATAGAAGAAAAAGTATTACTTTCTTAAATAAAATTAGATTCATAAATACTTAAGGGAAAAAGATAAATAATTAGAAAATTGTTTAAGTGTAAAAGATAAACGATTAGAAAATTGTCAAATTATAAAAGTCGAACAATGTGAAAAACTAAAACGATAAAATTGAATAAATTCATAGAAAATGCACATAACTATTATAGATAGGAGTGTGTATTTTTTATGAATAAAAAGGATAATGCGGGAAATTTAAAAAACAATCAAAAAGCTAAAAAAATGGAAATGGAAAATAACAAAAAGGCACAAACTAGTAAGATGAAAGAAGAAGTAGGAGATTTAGAAATATTTGAAGATGTAACAAAATATGGAGAATTTGTATCTTCCTATTTTGCATGGCTTACCTTAGAAAAGCAAAAACAAAAAGCCGATGAAATGGAGAACATGACAGAAGAACAAAAGTAATAGAGAAGTTTCAAAAGGAAAATGCAGTTCAAAAAATATTCTAAAAAGTGAAAAGCAAGATATTTTGACAAGTGAAAAGTTAAATGCGTTCACAAAATATTTTAACAAGTAAAAAGCTAAATAAGTTCACAAAATATTCACAAAAAACATATTGACAAAAGTTAAAAAGGGAGTATAATAAAAATATAAGTCAAAGAAAGTCAAAGTCTAAATCTAAATCAAACTAGACAATATAGAAGAATTAGAGTTGATTATGAAAAATAGGGATAAAAAGTTATGAAAAAATGATTAGTAAAATACAAATGCAAAAAGATTTAAAACAAGGAAGTGATACCAATGCGTATATCTGATATGATAGAAGATTTTATTAAAGAAATGTTTTCAGAAGAAGATGAATTTATAGAAATACAAAGAAATGATTTAGCACAGCATTTTAATTGTGTACCATCACAAATCAATTATGTAATTTCAACACGTTTTAATCCATCACAAGGCTATTATGTAGAAAGTAAACGTGGTGGTGGAGGACATATAAAAATAAAGAAAATAAATATTACAAAAAGTAATTATTTAATGCATGCAATTAGTAGTATTGGTAATAAATTAACATCACAAGAAGTAGATATTTTTATTAGCAATTTTCTATCAAGCAATATCATATCTAAAATAGAGGCAAAACTGTTAAAAGTAGCAACAAGTGACAATGTACTAACAATACCACAAGAATATAAAGATAGCCTAAGAGCAAATATATTTAAAAATATGTTAATCAATTTAGTAAATGAATAGAAGGCATTAATACTTATGTACAGTATTTATAGTAGTTAACAAGAAATTGTAATATAAATGATTGTGTTTACAAAAGTAAGATAAAAATAAATAATTTAAGGAGGTTTGATAAATATGTTATGTCAAAACTGTGGAAAAAATGAAGTGAATTTTAAATATACTCAAATTATAAATGGAGTAAAAAAAGAGATGGCATTATGTGATAAATGTGCAAAAAGCTTAGGATTAGAAACATTAGACTTTAATATGCCAATTAATTTTTCTAATTTCTTAGGGGACTTTTTTGGAGAAACTATAGAAGATAGCTTTTTACCAACCTTTACAAAAAAACAAAAACTACAATGTGAACATTGTAAAACATCCTATGATGAATTTATAGAAAATGGTAAATTTGGTTGTAGTAATTGTTATGATGTTTTTGCAGATGGCTTAAATAAAGTACTTAAAAATATACATGGGATAGATACACATGTTGGTAGAAGAAGTAGGTTAAGTTTACAAGAAAAGGAAAAAGTCAAAGAAGATATACAAAAAGCAAAAGATAAAAGTAAAGGCAAAGCAAATTTAGAAAATCAAGAAGAGCAAGATAAAATAGTAGAGCAATTAAAAGAAGAAAAGGAAAAAACACAAGAGGAAAATAAAGAAGTAAAACTAAAAAAATTAAATGCTGATTTGAAGCAAGCAATTAAAGAAGAACGTTATGAAGATGCAGCGAAAATTAGGGATGAGATTAAAAAATGGTGTTAAAAATGTTGCAGAGAGACAAGCGGGTTGCGACAAAAAAGTCGCAACATGCCTGTCCACACTACGACAAAATAGGAGGTAAAAATAATGAATTGGTATTTGCAAAGTGGTAAAAATTCAGATGTAGTAATAAGTACAAGAATAAGGCTTGCTAGAAATTTAGAAGAGTATCCATTTCCTACTAAGTTTTCAGCTGAGCAAGCAGAAGAAATATTAAATAAAATAAAAGAAATAACACCAAGCATTGGCTATGGTTTAAAATTTATTAATTTAAAAGATATTGATAATATTACAAAGGTAAGTTTAGTAGAAAAGCATATTATTAGTCCAGAGTTTATAGCAAATAAAAAGAAAAGTGTAGCCATTTTAATTAATGAAGAAGAAAATATTTGTATGATGATAAATGAGGAAGATCATATTAGATTACAAGTATTTAGTTCAGGCTTAGAGCTAGAAAACTTAAAAAATTTAGCAGTGGAAATAGAAGAAAAGTTAGATAGTATGCTAACATTTGCAGTACATGAAAAATATGGGTATTTAACAGCATGCCCAACTAATGTAGGAACTGCTATGCGTGCTTCTGTTATGGTACATTTACCAGCGCTAACCATGACAGGAAACATCCATAAAATTTTAAATGCAGTTAATAGTTTTGGAATGACAATTAGAGGAATTTATGGAGAAGGAACACAAAGTCAAGGTGATATTTATCAAATTTCAAACAATCAAACTTTGGGGCTAACTGAAAATGATATTATTAAAAATTTGAATACAATTACAGAAAGAGTAATTGAGCAAGAAAGAATTGCTAGAAAATACTTAGCCAAGAACTCTATTGATTTAGAAGATAGGGTATACCGTGCTTATGGAACTTTAGCATATGCAACAAAACTATCTTCAGAGGAATGCCAAAAATTGCTTTCTTATGCTAAACTAGGAACCGATTTAGGAATCATCAAAGAACTAAATGATAGTAAAATTGCAAAATTATATTTATATAATAGCTCAGCAAATTTACAAAAATATGTAGGAAAGCCATTAGAGGGATATGAAAGAGATATTACAAGGCCAAAAGTAATTAAGCAGATTATAGCTAATAAAGATAATTGAACATAAAACAAAATATAAAAATAATTAGAAAGCCGAAAGGAGAATAAAAAAATGATGTATAAATTTACAGGACGTAGTGAAAAGGCACTAGAACTTGCAGGTGGACTTGCAGCTGAGTTTGGGCATAATTATATTGGAACAGAACACATATTATATGGTTTAATTAGAGAAGGAAGTGGTGTGGCAAGTCAAGTATTAAATTCACAAGAAATTACAGCAGAAAAAATTGCAGAAGAGATAGAAACCCTAATAGGAAAAGGTGAAGAAATTATAGATGAATCTACAATTGGTTTTACACCAAGAAGTAAGAGAGTAATAGAAAATGCTTTTATGGAAGCAAGAAAATTAGGGTCTGAGTTTATAGGAACAGAACATTTACTAATTGGAATTATGCGTGAGGGAGATAGCGTTGCAGTTCGTATTATGATGGATTTAAATGTTAACCCACAAAAGTTATATAATGAGATTTTAAAAGTAATTAATGAAGATGAGGCAGCTGGCAAAAATGAAAAACGTAGTAGCAACAAAGCAAAGGGAAGTTATAACCAAACACCTACTTTAAATCAATATGGTACAGATTTAACTAAAAGAGCAGTAGAAGGAAAGTTGGATCCTGTTATTGGCAGAAAAGATGAAATAGAAAGGGTAATTCAAATTTTATCGAGAAGAACTAAAAACAATCCATGTTTAATAGGAGAGCCAGGCGTCGGTAAAACCGCAGTAGCAGAAGGCTTAGCAGAAAAAATAGTGGCAGAAGATGTTCCTCAAATGCTAAAAAATAAAAGAGTAGTTAGTTTAGATATTGCAAGTATGGTAGCAGGTGCAAAGTATAGAGGAGATTTTGAAGAGAGAATTAAAAAATGTTTAGAAGAAGTAAAAAAAGTTGGAGATGTTATTTTATTTATTGACGAAGTACATACAATTGTGGGAGCTGGTTCAGCAGAAGGAGCAGTGGATGCAGCTAATATTTTAAAACCACTTTTAGCAAGAGGAGAAGTACAAGTAATAGGAGCAACTACATTAAATGAATATCGTAAGTATATTGAAAAAGATAGTGCTTTAGAAAGACGTTTTAGTCCTGTAACAGTAGGTGAGCCAACAACAGAAGAAACAACAGAAATTTTAAAAGGCATACGTGATAAATATGAGGCACATCATAATGTAAAAATTACAGATGAAGCAATAAAAGCTGCAGTAGAACTTTCAACAAGATATATTAATGATAGGTTTTTACCAGATAAGGCAATAGATTTAGTAGATGAAGCAGCTTCAAAAGTAAAGATGAGAACTTACACACAGCCAGAGTCTTTAAAAAAACTAGAAGAAAAAATTAGTAGTCTAGATAAAGAAAAAGAAGATGCTATTCGAGTACAAGATTTTGAAAAAGCGGCAGGACTTCGTGACAAAGAAAAAGAAGCCAAAGAAAAATTACAAAAAGAAAGAGAAAAATGGGAAAATAAAAACACCAAAAGTGTTACAGTGCTAACTGAAGAAGATATTGCAGAAGTAGTTTCTACCTGGACCAAAATTCCTGTACAGAAATTAACACAAAGTGAAAATGAAAAATTAAAGAACTTAGAGCAAACATTGCATAAAAGAGTAATTGGTCAAAATGAAGCGGTAGAAGCAGTAAGTAAGGCAATTAGAAGAGGAAGAGTAGGATTAAAAGATCCAAATCGTCCAATAGGTTCATTTCTATTTTTAGGTCCAACGGGTGTTGGAAAAACTGAGCTTTCAAAGGCTTTAGCAGAGAGTCTATTTGGAAATGAAGATGCTATAATACGTGTAGATATGTCTGAATATATGGAAAGTCATTCAACAGCCAAATTAATTGGTTCTCCTCCAGGTTATGTAGGATTTGATGAAGGTGGACAACTTACTGAAAAAATTAGAAGAAAGCCATATTCTGTTATTTTATTTGATGAAATAGAAAAAGCACATCCAGATGTTATGAATATGTTACTTCAAATTTTAGATGATGGACGTTTGACAGATAGCCAAGGAAGAACAGTAAATTTTAAAAATACAGTGGTAATTATGACTTCTAATGTGGGAGCTAGAATGATTACAGATAAAAACACATTAGGATTTACTGCATCAGTTGATAAGAAAGAAGAAGCAGTTAAAGAATATGAAGCAATTAAAAAAGATGTAATGGGAGAGCTTAAAAGGCAGTTTAGACCAGAATTTATTAATCGTATTGATGAAATTATTGTATTCCATAAACTAACAGAAGAAGATATTAAGCAAATTGTAGAAATTATGCTAAGTGAAGTTGGAAAACGCCTGCAAGAACAAGCTATTGTAATAGAAGTAGATGATAGTGTAAAAGAACTTATTATGAAAAAAGGCTTAGATACTAACTTTGGTGCAAGACCATTAAAAAGGGCAGTGCAAAATATTTTAGAAGATAAGATTGCAGAAGAAATATTAGAAGGAAATATTAAACCAAATAAGAAGGCAAAAATATTAGTAGAGGAAGAAAAAATAGTTGTTCAAAATTAAATTTTACGTAAACTATTGACAAAAATAAAAAAACGAGTTATAATAAGTTTATGTTCAGCCCAATAAGGGCAACTACTTCTGAAAAGAAGAATCTTTGAAAAAGGAGTATATTGTGATGAAGCAGAAACGATGTCGTCATATGATGTATGATGTGAATACGAAATAACTGCTGCCACGCCCGGCGCCGCTCAGGGCCGGAAGACCCTGAGCCTCTGAAAAGGAGAAGGCCATGTTAATTTTTGACACGAGCTAAACACAATTACCCCAGCAACCACAACCCCGCAAGTTAATTCTTGCGGGGCACTTTTTTGTTATTGTATAGGAAAAATCGTAGATTTTTCTGTGTACAACAAGGTTAGGTTTCCTTAGGCTATGCAGTTGCGAAGCAACTTGCACAAGTATGCGTCAGAAGCTTTGCTTCCGTTAACGCACACCTTTCTTATTATGAAAAGTAAATAAATACAAATTAAATAGTAATAGGATTTACATGAACGACTGCCTTATAAACTTTTTCTATAGCTCCAACATCTCTTTCTAGTTGGTCTGCTAATTTATGACTTTCAAAAGTAGACATATTGCCATCTACATAAATTGTTAAGAAAACAATATATTTATAACCAACAGGGCTTGAGGCTATTTTATCTAGCTTTTGAATTTCTTCATAATTATGGGCTAAATCTAAAATAAGCTCTGCTGTTTTTTCATCAATAGAAATATCCATAAGCACATTATAACTTTCTATAAAAATTTTAGCACCTGTCAAACAAATCCATACTGAAATTCCAATACCAACCATACCATCAAACCAATAGATATTAACTAAAGTAAGTAAAATAGAAACTAGAGTAAAACAAGTGGTAATGCAATCATTACGGTGATCTTTTTTGTTAGAATCTAATAAAATGTTAGTATATTTTTTAGAAAGTTTAGAAGTATATAAAAACAATAAAAATTTAGTAATAATAGTAACTAAACATACAATAACAAGTAGCCAAGAAAAGGTTAATTTACTACCATAAATCAAAGTATAAATGGCATCATATAGTAGTTTAAATGAAATTAAGACCATAGAAATAGCAATAAGCAAAGAAAAAATATATTCTGCTTTTCCATGACCAAAATTGTGGCTATTATCTTGTGGTTCGCTTGCAATTTTATTTCCTATAAAAGTCATAAGAGAGGCAAAAATGTCACCAGCACTGTTAGCAGCATCTGCTATCATAGATTGACTTTTAAAAATAAAACCAACAGTGGCTTTAATAATTAGTAAAAATAAGTTGCCAGCTATACCTAGTAAGCCAGCTTTTTTAGTTTCTCCAAAACGATCCATGAAATTTAAATCCTTATATAATATATTTAGGTTTTTAATAAAGGAGTTTACCTATAAACCTATTATTGCTATATATTTATTTATAGTAATTGGCTCATAATTTATAATAAGTTAATTAATTTTAGTAAAACGTATTTCATTATACCATAATTTTACAAAAAGAAAATACAAAATATGAAAAAAATTCTAGTACTTTAAATTTTAAAGAAGGTAAGCTATAAAAGTGAATTTTAAAATTTAGAAATATTAGATAACATAGTGTCAATCATTTTAACCAAAATTACAGTTGCACAAAAAAATGGATAATGCTATAATAAAGCAAATGAGAAACAAAGGAGTAAACAGATGGAATTTATAACAATCGTTTATTTACTTGTATTTGTAATATTTGTTTTAATTGCTATAGCAGTTATGCAAATTAGAATGGCAGGTATTAAAATAAAAGATTTTGCCAGCTTTATACAAGCAAATGAGGTATTAGATAAATTATATAATTTTTCAAAAAGGTATAAAACATTAAGCCCACAAGAGCAAATTATTTTTTTAGCAGAGGCAGAAAAAGTTTTTGCTGCATATGACAAAATTCCATCTATGGTATGGGAAGAAGAATACCGTAAATATTCAGAAGTATTGCAAACTTATCAAAATATTAGAATGATGAGATGGAATGAAGAGAAAAAATAATTATTTATAGTTATTTTTAATAATACTTTAATCATGTATAACTTTTTCTAAAAAATGTATACTAAAAATATGACAAGAAATAGATAGATGTTACATATAATATTAGTAATATAAAAATTATCTAAAAAAGAATAGAGGAAAAGTTATGAAAGTTCGATATTTTGACCATGCAGCTACTACACCAGTAAGTAGCACAGTATTGCAAGAAATGTTACCCTATTTTGAACTACAATATGGAAATGCATCATCAATATATAGTATAGGAAGACAAGCAAAAAAAGCAATAGAACAAGCAAGAAGGAGAGTTGCAGAGGCAATAGGAGCTAAAGCAAAAGAAATTTATTTTACTTCTTGTGGAAGTGAAAGTGATAACTTAGCAATTAAGGGAATAGCTTATGCGAATAGAAAAAAAGGGAATCACATTATTACAAGTAAAATAGAGCATCCAGCAGTTTTAAATACTTGCAAAACTCTAGAAAAACAAGGATTTGAAGTTACGTACTTAAATGTAGACCCAAAAGGGTTTGTAGATTTAGAACAATTAGCAAATTCTATTAAGTCAAATACAATATTGATTTCTATTATGTTTGCTAATAATGAAATTGGAACGATAGAGCCCATTTCAAAGATAGCGCAAATCGCTCATAAACATAATGTTTTATTTCATACAGATAGTGTGCAAGCAATTGGAAATATAAAAATAGATGTACCAAATATGGGAATTGATAGTTTATCTATGTCAGGACATAAATTTTATGCACCAAAGGGAATAGGAGCCCTATATGTAAGAGAAGGAATAGAGTTTGAAAAAATACAAGATGGAGGACATCAAGAAAAAGACAAAAGAGCAGGAACAGAAAATGTAGCAGAAATAGTCGGGCTTGGAAAAGCAATAGAAGAAATTTATCAAAAATATGAAGTCTATAATGAGAAATTGCAAAAGTTAAGAGATTTTTATATAGAAGGTGTAGAAAAGCTTATTCCAACAGCTAAGTTAAATGGAGATAGAGTAGAGCGTTTACCAGGAAATGCGAATTTTTCTTTTCCAAATATAAATGCACAAGAATTATTACTAGGCTTAGATGAAAAAGGAATTTGTGCTTCAGCAGGTTCTGCTTGTAGTACAGGAAGTAGTAGTCCATCTCATGTTTTAACAGCAATAGGATTACCTGCGAATTTAACAGAAGGGACTTTAAGAGTAACCTTTGGAAAAGATAACACCAAAGAAGATGTAGAGTTTTTATTAAAAAGTTTAGAAGAGCTTATTTTAAAACTAGGTAATAAAGATTAAAGTAACTTTAAATAAATTACCAAATAATATGTAGTAGTATGAAAAAGTGAAGTAAAGAAATGAACTAAAAAATTTAGAAAGCAGTAAAATCTAATACTATTAACAATGATTATTTATAAAAAAGCATAGAATAATAATAAGTATTACTAAAAATCTAATAAAAAATAAAAAAACACTAGCGTTAGCTAGTGCTTTTTGGTATAATATAACAAACCTATGAGTAAAGGATAACTTAATTTAATTATTTATCCTTTTTATCTGGAACGTATTCTAGCAAATCGGAAATTTCACAATTAAATGCTTTACAGATACTATTTAATTGACTGATATCTACTCTTTTGGTTTCTTCATAGTACATTTTAGAAATTGTAGCAGGTCTAATTGCTGTAAGATCTGCTAGAGCTTTCTGCGTCATCTTATGTTTGCCAAGTAGGTCAGATAATTTTATTTTAATCATGTGTTTCAACCTTTCTATTATGAAATTTTTGAAGAATTTTGTCGTATTTTGTCTTATGCTTGTATTTTACCACGAGATGTATTAAAATTACATATTAAGAGTCAAACATGACGATAAGAGTAATTAAAAGACGTATAAAAGTAATGACTTAAAGAAAGAGGTGTGTATAATGATATTTAGAAAAAAACACACAGAAGAAGAAATTCCAATGAGCAGAGATTGGAAAGAAAAGAACAAAAGATATTTAAATCAAATACAGAAATTTTTAGATGCAACAGATAGCATAGAAAGAGAAGAAATAAAAAATAATGTTATTGCACAAATGTTAAGATGTGATCAAATCTTAACAGAGCTTGCAGAAAGAGAAATAAAAAAATATAAGGAACAAGACACAGAAAAAAGATAATAGAAATAAACAAAAGAGTAAATCCACTTAAAAATGTATAAAATTAGCAAAATTTGGCCATACTAAATAAAAATGAAAGAAACAAGAGGCTGTTTTATGTGGAAAAAAATTTTAGTTGGCTTAGTGGCAGGTTTAATTAGCGGTCTTTTTACAGCTGGTGGGGGGCTTATTTTAGTTCCAGCCTTTTTATATACCTTGAAGATGGAGCCCAAAAAAGCAAGAGCAACCTCAATATTTTGTATATTACCTATGGTAATTGCAACTGCTATTTTTTATGGAAAAAGTCAATTTATTCATTGGGAGATAGGCTTGCTATGTGCAGTAGGAGGAATCATTCGGAGGACTAGTAGGAGCAAAACTTTTAAATAAATTGCCAGATAAATACTTAAAACTTGCCTTTGCAGGATTTTTAATCTATGCGGGATTTAATATGTTAAAGTAAAATTACGGAAGATAAGAATTTATAAAGATAATAGGAAAGTAAAAAAATGTTTGAAATACTAATAGGTTTTATTTCTGGAATAGTTAGTCGGAATGGGAATGGGGGGAGGAACAATATTAATTCTCCTCCTTTCTATATTTGCTAAATTAGATCAACACGTAGCGCAAGCAACTAATCTTGTGTTTTTTATTCCAACAGCAGTTGCATCTATTTTTGTTAATTTAAAAAATAAAAATATTATTTGGAAAGAAGCCCTTCCTATTGTTATAGTAGGAACTATAGGAGCAGGTATTAGTGCTAGTATTAGTAGCCAGATGAATGTTAGTAATTTAAAAAAATTATTTGGTGTTTTTTTACTAATTATTGCATTATATGAAATATATTCCTGGTACAAAATGTATATAAAAGAAAAAATAAGGCATACTAACAATAATTAAAAATAAGTAAAAGGAGGCTATTAAAATGAGATTTATGAAAGGAATATTAATAGGGGGAATTGTAACTGCAGGAATTGCAATGATATATGCTGAAAGTATGGAACAAGGAAAAAGAAAAGTGATGAGAAAAGGAAAACAATTTGCAAAAAGAATGGGACTTTAAAAGTCCCATTACCTATTTACAAGGTTTTTCGCATGGTTTTTCACAAGGTCTATCACATGGTTTGATTTCACATGGAGGACAGTCAATTTCAACACCTTTTAAGCATTTTCCTTCATGTTTTGTAGAAGTACATACTTTACAATGTTTTACTTGGTCAACCCATACTTCAATTTCATATAAACGGTTAGCACATAGAGGTCCAAAAACGAATTCTCCGTTTTTGTCAGTAAAGGTATGAGAAACTGGTCTTCTTTCTTCCTTACCACACTCACATACTACTTCAATTAATTTTACAACTGCATCACAAATTGGGTCTTGATAACAGTCTTTAATAATACCATAAATAACAGTTCTGTTATCTTCTGGTAAAGTAATGTCTAAATCGTATTGTTTACCAGTAGCCATTACTCCATTTACATTTAAAACTGGGCATACACATTTTTCGTATTCCATATTGTTTTTTCCTTCCTTTCTACTTTTTATACTATATTCTATGAAAAAAAACGACAAAATGTGATTAAAATATGGAATGAAATTTTATGTTCACTTTGCATTACGTAGCTAAATAGTTTCATAGTATTTTATGTACAATCAAAAATATAGAAGTTGTAATTTATAAAAAATAAAGATATAATATTATTGAATTAAAACAAAAACTATAGAATATCATAAATTTAGAAAGTAAAGATAGCATAAAATAATTGTATGAAAACTAGACTATAAAAATATTACTAAAAACTGAGACAAAAAGTGAGGAAGAAAAATGGATAATAGACCAATAGGCGTATTTGACTCTGGTGTAGGAGGAATGGCAGTACTAAAAGAACTAAAAAAGAGTATGCCACAAGAAAGTTTTGTATATTTAGGAGATACCAAAAGATTTCCCTATGGAAGTAAATCAAAGCAGACCATTATAGAATTAACAAAAAATGGAGTAGAATTTTTAATTTCTAAAAATGTAAAATTAATTGTAATTGCTTGTGGAACAGCTACAAGCCAAGCTTTAGAAGAAATAAAAAAAATATATCCTATACCAATAATTGGTGTATTAGAGCCAACTGCTAAATATTTGCAAGCAAAGCAAAAAAGGCAAATAGGTGTTATTGCAACAGCAGGAACTATTAGAAGTAAAGGTTGGGAAACAATCTTACTAGAAAAAATACCAGATGCTAATTTACAAACCATAGCTTGCCCACTTTTAGCACAATTAGTAGAAGAAGGTTGGGCAGAGGGAGAAATAGCAGATTTAGTAGTAAAAGAATATTTGAAACCATTAGAAAAGATAGAGGCACTTATTTTAGGGTGTACTCACTATCCGTTATTAATAAATAGTATTCAAAAACAAGTAGGGAAAGAAGTAGAAATTATTAATATTGGAGTACATACTGCAACTGAAGTTCAAAAACTTTTGAAAGAGCAAGAACTAAGTGCAAAAGAAACTATATCAAAGCTAGAAGTGTATTTAACAGAAACAGAATGTAAATTCAATAATGTAGCAAGTATGTTATTAGGAAAAGAAATACAAGCAAAATTAGTAGAAGAGGAAACTGAATTTATATAAAATTTATATTGTACAAATAAGCATAAAAAAAGACTATAAGCATATGATTTAGTAATTTATAAGGAGGACTAATCTTATGTTTATAGTCTTTAATAAGCAAAAAATATATTCTTACTTAGTAGCATTTACCACAGTAATTACGCTATTTGTTTTTGCATTTACTATTGCTAAAAATCCTAATGCAGTGCTTACTGCAAGTACAAATAAGGAATTACCAATTTATGCAGTAGATACACAAGAAAAAAAGTTAGCTTTTACCATTAATTGTGCTTGGAATGCTGATGATATAGACAAAATTTTAGAAACACTAAAACAAAATGAAGTAAAAGTAACCTTTTTTGTAGTAGGAGATTGGGTAACAAAATATCCAGATGCAGTCAAAAAAATAAATGAGGCAGGACATGAAATAGGAAACCATTCTAATACACATCCACATGTAAATAATTTAAGCAATGAGGAAAATATAAAACAAGTACAAGAATGTTCAGATAAAATAAAAAGTATAACTGGAAAACAGACTATTTTATATCGTGCTCCATATGGAGAATATAATAACACAGTAATAAGAGCAGCAAAATCTGCAAACCATGTACCAATTCAATGGAATTTAGATACTTTAGATTACACTGGACTAACAGGAAATGAAATGTGGGCTAGATTAGATGGAAAACTTAAAAATGGTTCTATCATATTAATGCATAATGGTACAGAGCATACAGCAGATAGTTTAGATATGCTTTTAAAAAATACAAAACAAGCAGGCTATAAAATTGTAACAGTATCAGAACTTATTTATAAAGATAGTTATACAATAGATAGTACAGGAACTCAAAGAATGCAATAGTAGGATATAGGTTAGAAAAATAATTTTTGAAATCTAACAATAAAAAATACTATCTTCAATATCTTCATAATAATTATAATACAAATATTGTAAAAAAATGAATAAGCTTTTTTTATAGTGGTATAATAGCAGTATAAAAGGAGTCAAAACAATGTCTTTGATTGGAATTCTAACACAAAAAAGTCATGAGGCTTATATCAAACAAGAAAATAGTATTACACAAGAGCAAATCTTCTTCTTAAAAGAAGAGAGTTTGTCAAACTTAAAAAACATTCAATTTCAAACTATTTTAATTGGAAAAAAGATAACTCAAAATAAAGAGCAGGTAAAAAAACTAGCTAAAAAGGCGAAATATCTAATATTTAATACAGATATTCCAGAAAATTTAGACTTACTAGAAGATATGAAGCTAGAGTTAATTACGTATGGGTTTAATTCAAAGGCAACAATTACGACTTCTAGCATTGAAGATAGTGAAATCATGGTATGTTTGCAAAGAACTTTAAACAATGTGCAAGGAAAAAAGATAGAACCACAAGAGTTACAACTAAATCTTCCAGATGAAAATAACAGTTATGCTGTTATGGAATTAAAAAGTTTAGAATGGTTATATCAAAAATAAGCTAAAAAAAGAATTAAAAAATATAATTTAAGTCGAAAAAAACATTGAAAATGGTAAAAAATAGAAAAATATAAGAAAAATTTAACATTTTATGTAGACAAACCCAAAAAAACGTAGTATAATATAGAAGATGGCTAGTAATTAGTCTAAATTTTACATACTATGAATAAACTAAAATTAAGAAACAAAAGTAGGGAGGAAAATAAATTGAATACGAATTATGATGATAATAACCATTTAACATTGGTTGGAAAGGTAACAAGTGAAAAAAGATTTAGTCACGAAATATACGGTGAAAAATTCTACATATTTGACTTAAGCGTTCCACGTTTAAGCGGAAATGCAGATATGATTCCTGTAACAATTTCAGAGAGATTACTAACTATTCAAGATATTACAATAGGAAACAATTTAAAAATTGATGGTCAATTTAGATCATACAATAGTTATGATAATGAAAGAAACAAACTAATTTTAACAGTGTTTGCAAAAGACGTTGAATTTTTAGAAGAGCAAGATGAAGAAGTAGAAATTAGAAAAGATCAAGTTTCAAATGAAGTAATTTTAGACGGTTTTATTTGTAAAAAACCAATTTATCGTAAAACTCCATTTGGAAGAGAAATTTCAGATATCTTACTTGCTGTAAATAGAGCTTATAACAAATCTGACTATATTCCATGTATTGCATGGGGAAGAAATGCTAGATTTTGTGAAAATGTTCCAATAGGAACAGAAGTAAAAATTATTGGTAGAGTGCAATCAAGAGAATATGAGAAAAAATACGAAGATGGAACAGTAGAAAAGAAAATAGCATATGAAGTTTCTGTATCTAGCTTAGAAGTTGCAAACCAAGATGGAAATGAAGAAAGTCAAGAAAATCATATAGATGAAAATAAAGAAGCCATTTAATCGGCTTCTTTATTTCTACCATAAAAACCACTTTGAGAAAAAGGGAATACTTAGTTTTCCTTTTTATCAGGTTCACCTAGGGACTCGTCTTCTACAAGGGAATCAGTTTCATTTTCAGAAGAAGATTCTTCTGATTCTTTTTTTTGAGAATTTCCTTTTACTTCTGGTACTACAATTGTTCTATTATCTTTAGGTTTAGGTTTTTCAACCTCTAAATGTTCATAAACAGGAGAAATCATTAATTCTCCATTTCCTGTTATAACTTGAATTTCCTTTGGTTTTTCAACTTCTTTTTTTTCTTCAAGGTTAATTACTTTTTCGTTTTCATCCATGTAAACTACTCCCATCTCTTTAAAACTAAAATTATATTATCACAACAAAAAAATGACGTCAAGAGAAAAAAATGTTACAGTTTGTATCAACTTATTTTGGTTTTCTTGACAAATTCGCCTAAAACGTGGGATAATAGATGGGAAAGTTTATAGGTAAAACTCTAAAAACCTAAATATGGAAAATAAGGAAAATACAAATGGAAATAGATAAGGCAAAAGGTGTGATTGAGGCAATTCTTTTTGCAGCAGGTAGAGAAGTAAAAATAAGTGAATTAAT
This sequence comes from uncultured Clostridium sp., assembly GCA_947073285.1. Lineage (GTDB taxonomy): Bacteria > Bacillota > Clostridia > TANB77 > CAG-508 > CAG-273. Next base: position 21,536 of record CAMTJT010000013.1, read on the forward strand.
GTCAGCATTAGAACTAAGTTCAAGTGAAATTATTTCAATTATAGAAAACATGAAATTAGACTATCAAGAACAAAATAGAGGACTTCAAATTGTTAATATTAAAGAATCGTATCAAATATGCACAAAACAAGAATATTATGAATATTTATATGCTATTCTAGATAAAAGAAATAAACCAAACTTATCACAAGCAGCTTTAGAAACTTTAGCAATTATAGCCTATAACCCACGTATTACAAGAGCAGAAATTGAACAAATTCGTGGTGTTAATTCAGATGGAACAATATATAAATTATTAGATTATAATTTAATAGAAGAAACAGGCAAACTAGATGCACCAGGAAAACCAGGTACTTATGGGGTTACTTCTGAGTTTTTAAGAATTTTTGGTATGGGTAGTTTAGAAGAATTACCAGACTTACCAAGGTATAAAATAGATGAAAATCAACAAATTGTCATAGATGACTTAATAGAAGAAAACCAAGTTTTAGAAGAAAATGAAAATGCACAGGTTGAACAAACAAATCAAAAAGAAGCAGAAGAAAGTCAAAATGGTGAAATAGAGTTGCCCGAAAGGGAAGTAGAAGAAAATAACTTGTAAATTAGTAAAGATATTTATAAAAGGAGAATAAAAAAATGAGTGATAAAAAAGAATTTGTAAAAGAAATTACAAATATAGAAGAAGATTTTGCAAAATGGTATACAGATATTGTAATAAAGGCAGATTTAGCAGATTATACAGATACAAAAGGATGTCTTGCAATTAAACCTTATGGATATGCAATTTGGGAAAATATACAAAAGTATACAGATGATTTATTTAAAAAATCAGGAGTAGAAAATGTATCTATGCCACTTTTGATTCCAGAAAGTTTATTACAAAAAGAAAAAGACCATGTAGAAGGATTTGCACCAGAAGTAGCATGGGTAACACAAGGAGGAGGAGAAGAACTAGAAGAGAAATTATGTATTCGTCCAACTTCAGAAACAATGTTTTCTAACTTATATGCAAAATGGTTAAGTTCATGGAGAGATTTACCTTTTGTTTATAATCAATGGTGTAGTGTACTTCGTTGGGAAAAAGAAACAAGACCATTTTTACGTTCTAGAGAGTTTTTATGGCAAGAAGGCCATACAATTCATAGTACTGAGCAAGAAGCAAAAGAAAGAACTCTGCAGATGTTAGAGATTTATACAAGAGTAATTGAAGACTTGCTAGCAATACCAGTTGTTAAAGGAGAAAAAACACCAAGTGAAAAATTTGCTGGTGCAGATAATACGTATACAGTAGAAACAATGATGCATGATGGAAGAGCATTACAATCAGGTACATCACACTATTTTGGGCAAAACTTTACAAAACCATTTGAAGTGAAATTTCAAAATAAAGAAGGAAAAGAAGAATATGCTTACCAAACTTCTTGGGGAGTTAGTACTAGATTAATTGGTGGCGTTATTATGGCACATGGAGATAATAGAGGACTAAAATTACCACCAAAAGTAGCACCAATTCAAGTAGTTATTGTGCCAATTGCAGCACATAAAGAAGGAGTAACTGAAAAAGCAAGAGAATTGTATCAAACACTTTTAGAAAATTATAGAGTAAAATTAGATTTAAGAGACAACTATTCAACTGGTTACAAATTTAACGATTGGGAAATGAGAGGAGTACCAGTTCGTATTGAAATGGGTCCAAGAGATATTGAAAATGGAATTTGTATTGCAGTTAGAAGAGATACCATAGAAAAACAAGAAATAAAATTAGAAAATTTATCACAAGAATTAGAAGGGTTACTAGAAGAAATTCAAGTTAGTATGTTTGAAGAATGCAAAAAAAGATTACAAGAAAAAACTACAATTGCTACTAATATGGAAGAGTTTAGTAAGAACATGGAAGAAAATCAAGGCTTTATCAAAGCAATGTGGTGTGGAGAAGAGGCATGTGAAGATAAAATAAGAGAACTCACAGGAGCTAAATCTAGATGTATTCCATTTGAACAAGAACATATTTCAGATACTTGTGTATGTTGTGGAAAAAATGCAGACAAGATGGTAGTTTGGGGAAGACAATATTAAATACAAAATAATATAATTCCAATTTCTAATAAAAAGTAAATAAAAAATCACAAAAGTTAAACAACTTTTGTGATTTTTTTACATAACTAATTATTTAAAGAATTCAAAATTTCTGGATAAATACGGTAAGCATTTTCTTTCCAATTATCTACAATTTTTTTTGCCTCTTCACGAGACCCTGCAAAAACACTTACTTCAAAAATACAACTATTTTTTTCATTTATTTTACAAGTTACAGTATAATTACCTTCATCTCTTGGTATAAACTCAGCAGTAATAGATTCTTCTTCTTGGGTTTGGCGTAATTCATTTTCAAAAGAAGTATCCACTTTTAGTTTAATAATACCAGGTATAATATCATTAGTTAAATCTAAAGTAGATTTTCCATCAGGTGTAATTTGATAGACTTGTTTTCCATCTTTTTCAAAGCAAACAATAAACTTCTTTTCAAGTAAGTCAAGCAAAAATTGTTGAAAATAAAAGTAATTCATGTCTATTACAGATAGAATTAATCTAAGTAAATTATCGTTAGTAATAGGGTCTACTATTTTATTTAAAATATATAAAATTAAGACTTTATTTTCTGCTAAAACTTCTCCATCTTGTGTTAGTTTCAAAGCGTTCAACTCCTAATATGTTATATTCTATTGTGACTTTAAGCACTTATTTTAAACTTTTTTGTATTATATCATAAAGATTTTTAAAATACTATAAAAAATAGAAAAAAACCACCTACAAAAATCTTATAGATAAAGTGTGAAATAGTTACTTAGAAAATTAAAAAGATTTGGTAAAAATGCTATATTTTTAAGTCAAAAAATGTTATACTAACCATAAGAAAGGTGTGCGTTAACGGAAGCAAAGCTTGCGAAGCACACTTGTGCAAGTTGCTTCGCAACTGCACAGCCTAAGGAAACCTAACCTTGTTGTATAGCAAAAATCTGCGATTTTTCCTATACAATAAGAAAATAAATGGGGGAAATAATGAAAACCTTATATGAAATATTAGAAGTAAGTGAAACAGCTTCAGAAGAGATAATTGAAAAAGCCTATAAAGTACTTGCGAAAAAACATCATCCAGACTTACAACCGCAAGAAAAAAAGCAACAAGCAGAACAAATTATGAAACAAATTAATGAGGCATATAGTATTTTAGGCGACAAGCAAAAAAGACAAGCCTATAATGAAAAATTAAACTATGAAAGACAAGCTATTAGGCAAAAACAAGAAAATACTACCACAAATTATCAAAAAGCATCAAGTACTACAAAACAAACTGCAAATTCTTATCAAAACGAAAATAAGGCTTATCATAAAGAACAAGAAATAAGACAATGGCAAGAAGTAATAAAAGCAAGAGAAGAAGCACAAATAAGAAAGCAAAAAGAAGTGCAAGAACAATATGAAAAAAAATATCAAGAAGCGTATGAAGGTTATTTAAGAAGTTTAGGGTATAAAATAAAATACAAATGGACATGGAAAAATTATAGAAACTTATTGATTGCTATTTTAGTAGTTATTAGTATTTGTGCTATTTTATGGTGTTTTCCGCCAACACATAATTATATAATAGAGTTTTATGAATCAAATCCTATTATAAAAACAGTTATTGATGTAATAGGAAAAATAATTATAGGAATATGGAATGCAATTTGTTCGATTTTTAAATAATTTCGTAAAACTATTGTATAAAAAATAGGAATTAGTGATATAATGAACCTAGAAATCGAAAGATTAAATAATTTAGAAAGGAAGAATTTAAAATGGATAGAAAAGTAAGAGTAGTGCAATTTGGCACAGGAAAAATGGCAGTATATACTATGAGGTATGTATATGAAAAAGGTGGAGAAATAGTAGGTGCTATTGATGTTAACCCAAATGTAATTGGCAAAGATATTGGAGAAGTTATGAATACCGAAAATAAAGGAGTTAGAGTAACTAGCTTAGAAGATGCAGAAACAATGCTAAAAGAAGTAAAACCAGATATAGCAATTGTAACAACTATGAGTTTAATTGCAGATGTACAAGATAGCTTAATGCTTTGTGCAAAATTAGGAATAAATGCAATTACAACTTGTGAAGAAGCATTTTACCCACAAAACTCAAACCCAGCTATTACAAAAGCATTAGATGAAATGGCAAAACAAACAGGATGTACAATTACAGGTAGTGGTTACCAAGATATCTATTGGGGACAATTAATTAGTTCTATTGCAGGTTCAACACAAAAAATAACTAAAATTAAAGGTAGTTCAAGTTATAATGTAGAAGATTATGGAATAGCCTTAGCAGAGGCTCATGGTTCAGGATTAACATTAGAAGAATTTGATAAACAAATAGCATCAGCAGATAAAATATCAGATGAAGAAAGACAAAAAGTAATTGAAAGTGGTAACTATTTGCCATCTTATATGTGGAATGTAAATGGTTGGTTATGTTCAAAATTAGGGTTAACAGTAGAAAATCAAACACAAAAAACTGTACCACAAACCTATAAAGAAGATATTTATTCACAAACTTTAGGTGTAACAGTAAAAGCAGGTGATAGCACAGGTATGAGTGCAGTAGTAACTACAACTACCAAAGAAGGAATCACCATAGAAAGTGAATGTATAGGAAAAGTATATTCAAAAGAAGATTATGATAAAAACGAATGGACTATTTATGGAGAGCCAGATACTACTATTGTAGTGGCAAGACCTGCAACAGTAGAGCTAACTTGTGGAAGTGTTGTAAATCGTATTCCAGATGTTATTAATAGTACATCAGGTTATGTAACAACAGAAAAACTAGGAGAATTACAATATAGAGTAAAACCACTAAATGAATATATAAAATAATTGGAAGTATTTACTTCTAATTTAAAGTATGATACGATTACTAACAGGTGATACAAATGGCAAGAAATAGAAGAAATAAACGAACTTTTAAAAAACTAACAGAACTAATAAATTTTAAAACATTTATGATTATTATAACCATTCTAGGGCTAATTATATTAGCTTGTTTAGGTACAATTTATTACAGAAATGAGCAAGATAAAACTTTACTTGCAAAACAAAGGCGAGAACTAGATGAAAAAATAGAATCTATATTTGAAGACACTGTGCAAACAATAGCCAATAGTAATAGTAGTAAGCCAGATACCATTATTCGTATTTCAGCAGTAGGTGATATTTTATGTGGAGAAGAAATGCTACAAGATGCTTATAATAAAGAAACAAAAACCTATTCTTTTGACCATATGTTTCAAAATATTACAAGCTTAGTAAAACGAAGCGATGTTGTTTTAGGAACAATGGAAACTAATTTTGTAGAAAAGGCTTATTCAGGTTATGGAAATAGAAATAGCCCAAAACAATTTGGAGAAGCAGTAAAAAATTCAGGTATTAATTTAGTAAGTATTAGTACAAATCATAGTTTAGATTATGGAATAGCAGGTTTGCAAGAAACAAAAGATTATTTAGAGCAAATAGGCTTTGGAGTAGTAGGAGATAGGCTAGCAGAACAAACTGTTACTATTAAAACAATAAAAAATACAAAAATTGCATTTTTATCGTATACTTATGGGGTAGAAGAACAAGCTAGTAAAACCAAAGAAGAATTAGAAGGCTTAAACATTTATAGTGAAGAAATTGCAAAACAAGAACTAGAATATGCCAAAGAAAATGCAGACTATATTTTTGTAATAATGCATTGGGGAGATCCATATGCTACAAATCCAAATGAAGAGCAAAAACAAATAGCAGATTTTCTAATTCAAAATGGAGCAAATGTTATACTAGGAAATCACCCAGCAGCCATTCAACCAATGGAGGTAAAACAAAATGAGCAGGGAGAAAACGCATTTGTAGCCTATTCATTAGGAAATTATATTTCTTCTATAAATAATGATACTTCAAAGGTAGAGTTAGTACTTAATATAGAACTTAGAAAAAGTAGCGAAGATGAAAAAGTAACTTTAAGTAAGGTAGACTATACCCCAATTTATGCATTAGATAATGGGCAAAAGGCACAAAACAGATATGAACTAATAGATATGAAAGGAATTGCCAAAGAATATGCAAGTGGAAATACACAAATAATTGATAAAAAAACATATAACAAGTTATTAGAAGGATTGAAACTACTAGAAAAAGTTGTAGAAAAAAGGTAAAAAAATCTAAAAAAGTCTTTCTTCTTAGGGTAATAAAATTACTATAAGAAGAAAGATTTTTTCTCATATAAAGTTAGAAAGTTAGTTTTACATATAGATTTTTTTAGAGTTTAACAAAGGATTTCTTTTATTTTTGTAAAAGGTATGCTATACTATAAATGTTAAAACAAAAAGAAAGAATATGTTTATCAAATTCGTACTAATAAATATATTATATGAGGAAAAGTAAATGAAAGTAGGATTTATATCACTTGGTTGTAACAAAAACTTAGTAGATACAGAAAAAACAATTGCATTATTTCAAAAGCATCAATATACAATTGTAAATAATCCAGAAGAGGCAGAGGTAATAGTTATTAATACTTGCGGGTTCATAGAATCTGCGAAAGAAGAAGCCATTAACACAATATTAGAAATGGCAGAATATAAAGAAGAAAATTGCAAATATTTAATTGTAATGGGTTGTTTAGCCAAAAGGTATAAAAAAGAATTAGAAAAGGCTATACCAGAAGTAGATTTGTATATACCATATGGTTCTTATGACACTTTATGGGAACAAATAGAACAATTAATAGAACCATCTAAAAAAATGCCACAAAAATTATCACAAAAAGTACCACAAAAAGCGCAACAAAAAGTAGAGCCTTTTGAAGAATTAATAGAACGTACTATAACAACAGGAGAAAATTACGCATATCTTAAAATTGCTGATGGTTGCAGTAATTGCTGTACTTATTGTGCAATTCCAAAAATTAGAGGAATACTAAAAAGTAGAACAATAGAAAATATTTTGCAAGAGGCAGAATTATTAGCACAAAAAGGATACAAAGAAATTATTTTAACAGCACAAGATACTACTAAATATGGAATAGATATTTATGGAAAGCCTATGCTCGCAACACTATTAGAAAAATTATGCCAAATAAAACAAATAAAATGGATACGTTTTCTATATGCTTATCCAGAAACCATCACAGATGAGTTAATAAAAGTGATAAAGCAAAACCCAAAAATATGCCATTATTTTGATATTCCAATACAACATATTTCTAATAATGTTCTTAAAAAAATGAACAGACAAAGTAGTGGGCAAAGTATTAGAATGTTAATTCAAAAATTAAGAAAAGAACTTCCAGATGTCATTTTAAGAACAACTGTTATGCTAGGATTCCCTGGAGAAACTAAAAAAGATTTTGAAGAACTATACCAGTTTTTAAAAGAAGCAAGGTTTGAGAAATTAGGAGCTTTTAGCTACTCAAAAGAAGAAGGAACAGCAGCATATAGTTTAGCAGGGCAGGTACATCCTTCTACTAAAAAAAGTAGGTATAACAAGATTATGGAATTACAAAAACAAATATCTAAGGAAAATTTAGAAAACAAAATAGAAAATGAAGTAGAAGTAATGATTGAAGGATTAACTAAAAAAGGAAAATACTATTTTGGAAGAAGTTATATGGATGTACCAGAAATAGATGGGGTGATTTATATTCCAAATAATCAAGAATTAAAAATAGGAGAAATTGTAAATTGTAAAATTACAAAAGTAACAGAATATGATTTAATAGGAAAAATTATTTAGAGGCAAATAAGTTTGACGGGATGCAATTCAATTTTATAATAAAAAGATAGCAAAAGAGGGTATTCTTAAAAGAAACCCTCTTTTGCCTGAGTGCAATTTTTAATTCGTCAAAGTTTCAAAGTGATTTAAAAAGATCTCCGTTTCAGCCAAAAGTGCAGTGTTGCTACTCGAAGGCTCAATAATAATCTCCAAGAATTTGCCAAGCATTCCTTCCTTTTCTTTTAAGGTATAGTAGAAAGTACAACAATTAAGACTGCATGTCATGTTGTAATATTTAATGAAATGCAATAAAGCATTTTCATTCATATTTTCTACATTAAAGCTAACCTTTCTGTCAAAAGAAGGAAAGGTTAAAGTTAGCCGAGTAAAGCTACAAACTTGGTTAGTAGTGCCAACCTGCTTGGTGTCATCATGGTTACTAGTATTGCGACTTTGCTTGGAAACTTGGGGATGACGTAAGACAAAACTACCAAGAGCTTCATTAGCTACCATTGAAGGAAAAGTCTTAAAAAACTTTTCAATGGTATTTATGCTCCGCTGTTTGTCAGCAAGGGGGAGTTCGAACTTAACAAGGCTTGTTTTGCGGATTTCTTCCATAAACGTATACACTCTTTCTTAAAAATTGTTGGATTGAACATTGCCAATCTTAAATGTTATTATATCACAAATTTAAAGATTTGACAAATCATATACAAGGCAATTTTATCAAAAATTGCAAAATTGTAATTTTTCATAAAATTGCCCTGTATAGTATAGATATTTATATGTTATTAATAATTTTCACAGTTTACTTCAAAATAAGCTTGTGGATGTTTGCAAACTGGACAAATTTGTGGTGCTTCAATACCAACATGAATATGCCCACAATTTCTACATTTCCAAACAGTAATACTTCCTTTTTTAAATACTTCACCATTTCCTAAATTATCTAATAGTTTTCTATATCTTTCTTCATGGTGTTTTTCAACTTCTGCAATACCCCTAAAAGTAGCAGCAATATCTTTAAAACCTTCTTCATCAGCAACTTTTGCAAAATCAGCATACATGGTTGTCCATTCATAATTTTCACCAGCTGCAGCATCTGCTAAATTAGCTTTTGTATCTCCAATTCCTTGTAAATATTTAAAATGTAATTTAGCATGTTCTTTTTCATTTTCAGCTGTTTCTAAAAAGATAGCAGCAATTTGTTCATATCCTTCCTTTTTTGCTACACTTGCAAAATAAGTATATTTGTTTCTAGCTTCTGATTCACCAGAAAATGCAGCACGTAAATTAGCTTCTGTTTTTGAGCCTTTTAATTCCATAAATATCCTCCTTAAAATAAATTTTAATCAATAAATATCATAAAGCAACAATTAAAAAATGTCAATTGAAATACAAAAAAGATATTAAATTAGTCGTAAAAAATATACGAAAATTAAAAAAGGTAATGACATTTTAGAAAAAGTATAATATAATACAACCAATAGAACAAAAACAAATGAAAGCAAGGCTTAAAAAAGTAAAAACACAAATAGTGTAATAATAGGTTTATAGGTATCCTAAAAAACCTAAATATAAAATAAAAAAAGGAAGAAAAAATGGAAAAAGTAAGAGGATTTGAAATAGCAAAAGGATTTGAAAATGCACAAATTAATTTACCAGTTCGTAAAACAAAATATTCAGCAGGATATGATATAGAAGCAGCAGAAGATTGTATAATACCAGCATTTAAACCAGGGCAAGCACCAACACTTGTAAAAACAGGTCTAAAAGCTTATATGGCAGAAGACGAATATTTGATGTTATGTAATAGAAGTTCTAATCCAAAGAAAAAAGGTTTAGTAATGGCTAACAGTGTAGGTATTATAGATGCAGACTATTATGGAAATCCTGATAATGATGGACATTTTATGTTTTCTTTTTTCAATATCAAAGAAGAAGATGTTCAAATAAAAAAAGGAGAAGCAATAGGGCAAGCTATTTTTCAAAAATTTGGTGTAGTAGATGATGATAATGCTGAAGGAGAAAGAGTAGGTGGATTTGGTTCTACTAGTAAATAAGCTTTTGGAAATAAAAATAATAGGGCAAAGTAGAAAAAAGCAAAATGAAAAGTTAAGAAAAATGCCACAAAATAGATGAAAATTGTATAATTCAATAGAAGTAGAAAAAAATCGAAAAATAATTGGTAAAAGTTTTGACTTTTACCAATTTTTGTAGTATAATAGAAATGTGGTTGAAGAAAAGAAATAAAAAACCCTTTCTTGACTAACTGATTTTTACGAATTAGAAAGGAGGACTTGCATTGTTTAATGTAGGAGATAAAATAGTATATCCAATGCATGGAGCTGGTACAATAGATAGTATAGAAGAAAAAAACATTTTAGGAGAAAGCCAAGCATATTACATTATCAAAATGCCAGGAGAAGTAAAGGTAATGGTGCCAACAAATAGAGCTGAGCAAATTGGTGTTAGAAGTGTAATTGGAAGAGAAGAAGCGGAAAAAGTAATTTCTATTTTGGGTGAAGATGAAACTGAAATGGCTCAAAATTGGAATAAAAGATATAGAGATAATATGGAAAAAATGAAAAGTGGTAGCATCTATGAGGTAGCAGATGTTGTAAGAAACTTAAGTTTCAAACAAAAAGAAAAAGGGCTATCAACAGGTGAGAAAAAAATGCTTTCAAATGCAAAACAAATCTTAGTAAGTGAACTTGTTTTAGCAGAGCATGCCTCACAAGATGAAGTAGAAGAATTAATTGATAACAAAATCAATTTATCTTTCTCAGAATACAGAGTACCACATGAACAAATTGATTTAAATACTAATATAGTAAATAAATTTATTCCATTTGAAGAAGATAATAATTAAAATACATAAAAACAGCAAAAAGGCGATAGAAATCGTCTTTTTATTGTGTAAAAAATAAATAATTGTCAAAATGTGTAGAAGGATTTATCTACTTTATGTCGAATAATATAATAAGTATAAAGAAAGGTAGACCTAAATTGGTACGATATAGTGAAGAATTAATTGAAGAAATTAGGACTAGCAATGATATAGTAGATGTTATAGCAAGTTATGTAACACTAAAAAGAAGTGGGAGAAATTTTTTTGGATTATGTCCATTTCATAACGAAAAATCTCCTTCTTTTGCTGTTTCACCAGATAAGCAAATATTTCATTGCTTTGGTTGTGGTGCAGGTGGAAACGTTATTCACTTTGTAAGTAAAATAGAAGGTCTAGATTTTAAAGATACAATAGAAGTATTGGCAAATAGAGCAGGAATTGTATTGCCAGCTTTAGAAAACACAGAAGATGATAAAACAGCTAGGCTAAAAGCAAAAGTATATGAAATTAATAAAATAGCAGCAGAGTTTTATCATGAGAATTTATATCAGCCAACTTCTAAAATAGCACAAGAATACATAAAAAAAAGAAAGTTAGATAATCATACCTTAAAGGCATTTTTAATTGGGTATTCTGCAAATTTTGATGAATTATATAAATTGCTAAAACAAAAGGGCTTTACTGAAGAAGAGATGTTAGCCTCAAGCTTAATCAAAAAGTCACAAGATGGTAAATATATGGATAGCTTTAGAAAAAGGCTTATGTTTCCTATTCAAGATGTTAGAGAAAGAGTTATTGCTTTTGGTGGTAGAGTTTTAGATGATAGTAAACCAAAATATATTAATTCACCAGAAAATATTGTTTATAGTAAAGGAAGAAACCTATTTGGTCTAAATGTAGCTAAAAAATATGATACTAAAAAAATTATCATAGTAGAAGGCTATATGGATGCCATATCTTTATACCAAAGAGGTATTACCAATGTAGTAGCATCCCTTCGGAACTGCTATGACAGAAGCGCAAGGAAGGCTTCTTAGAAGGCATAGCGAGCAAGTTATATTAGGTTATGATGCAGATGGAGCTGGACAAGCTGCCATATTAAGAGGAATGGAAATTTTACAAAATTTAGGCTGTGATATCCGTGTTTTACAAATAGAAGGGGCAAAAGATCCAGATGAATATGTTGTAAAATATGGCCCTGAAAGATTTCAAAAATGTGTAGAAAAATCCATTTCTTTAGTAGAATTTAAGGTAAAAGTATTAAAAAAAGAACTTAATATAGAAAACACAAATGATAAAATCAAATTTCTAAATGAAATAGCAAAAATTTTAGCTAAAATAACCAACCAAATGGAAAGAGAAATTTATGTAGATAAATTATCCAAAGAATACAAAATTTCAAAAGAAGCAATTAAAGCAGAAGTAAACAAACTAATGTACAAAAATAATTCTGGTAGCAAAAAATTAGAAAAAAAAGTACCAATAGCACAAACTCCAAAAGAAGAAACACAAGTAACAGTTTCGCAATCTACTTTAAAAAGAGAAAATATGGTTATTTATTTATTAATAAATGAAAATCAAAAGGTATATGAAAAGTTAAAGGCTATTATTAATTTAGAAGACTTCAAAGATGAACAAAACAAGCAAATACTAAAAAAACTGTATGAAGAACTAAAAAAAGGTAATATTAATACTAATCATATTTTAGATTGGTTTGAAGAAGAAAAAATAATAAGCCATATTACAGAAATTATGGCATATGATTTTGAAATTACAGATGTTAGTAAAGCCATAGAAGATTTAATAAGCATTTACGAAAAAGAAAAGTTAACTAATAGGAGAAATGCTATATTAAAACAACTAGAAAATATAGATAGTTCAAATCAAGAAGAGATAAAACAACTAGAAAATGAACTAAATGACATTATTTTAAAATTAGTTAAAGTTAAATGAAAATAAAGGATATATGAAAAATAGAAAATAGTAATAGGGAGGTTTCTATCAATGAAAAAAGAGCAAGAAGAAATACAAAAAAAGAAACAAGAAAAAGTTACTACAAAAGTAGAAACAAATAAAAAAGAAACAGTAAAACAAGATAAAAAAGCAGAAACAAATAAAAAAGAAATATCAGTTAAAAAACTAGATGATATTAGTAAAGAAAAAGTGGCAGATATCTTAAAAATAGCCAAAGAAAATGGCAAAATTACTTATGGAGAACTAGCACATGAGCTAGAAGATACAAACCCAGAACAAATAGATAAAGTATTTGATGCTTTTGAAGACCTAGGGGTAGATATTTTAAAAGATGATGAAGATTTAGATATAGAGCCAGACATAGAAGATTTACAAGATGTAGAAGATATTAAATTAGAAGAAATAGACTTAAATAATATTGAAGGTGTTAGTATTGATGATCCTGTTAGAATGTATTTAAGAGAAATAGGAAAAATATCTTTATTAACCTATGACCAAGAATTAGAATTAGCAAAGAAAATTTTAGATGGAGACGAGGAAGCAAAACAAAAATTAACAGAGTCAAACTTAAGGTTAGTAGTAAGTATAGCTAAAAAATATGTGGGTAGAGGAATGCTTTTCTTAGATTTAATTCAAGAAGGAAATATGGGGTTAATTAAGGCAGTAGAAAAGTTTGAATATACAAAAGGATTTAAATTTAGTACTTATGCTACATGGTGGATAAGACAAGCAATTACAAGAGCAATTGCTGATCAAGCAAGAACTATTCGTATACCAGTTCATATGGTAGAAACCATCAATAAATTAATTAGAACCTCAAGGCATTTATTACAACAAAATGGACGTGAGCCATCACCAGAAGAAATTGCAGCTGAAATGGAAATTCCAGTAGAAAAAGTAATGGAAATCCAAAAAATAGCACAAGATCCTGTATCATTAGAAACCCCTATAGGAGAAGAAGATGATAGCCACTTAGGAGATTTTATTCAAGATGAAGATAGTCCTGCACCACAAGATTCAGCAGCATATACATTACTTCGTGAGCAATTAGAAGAGGTGATGGGAACTTTAACAACAAGAGAAGCTAAAGTTTTAAAATTAAGATTTGGGCTAGAAGATGGAAAAGCAAGAACCTTAGAAGAAGTTGGAAGAGAGTTCATGGTTACTCGTGAAAGAATTAGGCAAATTGAAGCAAAAGCATTAAGAAAATTAAGACACCCAAGTAGAAGTAAAAAGTTAAGAGATTATATGAACTAAAACAAACAGTATTTAATAAAGTTAGTTAAATAAAAACTTGAATACACAATTTAATAAAGTTAGCTAAATAGAAAGTTAAATACACAATTCTATAAAGTTCACATAAAATTAAGACAAACACTTGATTTTTGGAAAATAATGTGTTATAATTAAAAAGTGCTTAAAAATAAAAACACTATTAGGAGGTGAAGGTTCTTAAAATTTCAGTTTTAAGAAAAAATAATATGAATAAATTAGAACAAGCATGGGATTATTTTATTAATGTATTTTTAGGGGTAGATTGTGAAGAGGAAATGGATATAATGGCAAGTACAGATCCTGCCATGAAGGAATTAAAAGAATCTTTACAAAGAGTTAGCCAAATGGAAAGTAGATTACTACAATCAACAGGTAGCTCTACTAATGTAGAAATAGATTATCAAACAATTGAAAAAGCTACTGAAAGAGTAAAACAACGTAAATCAGGTAGAAATTTAACAAATGGAGTAGTAACAAAAGTAGAAATAGACTACAAAGCAGTTGAAAAAGCTACTGAAAGAGCAAAACAACATAGCAAAGTAGAAAAAAGTTCAGATGAAATTGAAATAGAATAAAAGAAAAAGTCATTAGCTTGACTTTTTTCTTTTTTTACTATTGACAAATACAAAAACAGATAATATAATAGTAAACGTGTTAAGCAAAAAAAATATGGCGACGTAGCTCAGTTGGCTAGAGCATTCGGTTCATACCCGAAGGGTCATGTGTTCGAATCACATCGTCGCTACCAAGAAAAAATAACAAAAAGAAACTACCTGCTTGAGAAAAGCAGGTAGTTTCTTTTTGTTGGAGAATAGTTATCTGCTGCTAGGCATTTGACTTGTTAGCAGACGTTGCCGGAGTTGAGCGTCGATTTCGAGAATAGATTGCCGAAAAGAGCGAAGTTCAGCTACTGAAATATCAGGAGACTTAGCAATTTGCCAAAGTGCTTCAATGATAGCAGCTGTATCTACTGGGGCAGATTGACCTTTAGGCATAGAAGATATCCTCCTTAAAAATAAGATAACAATATTATAACATAGTTAACCATAAAATGCAAAAAATTATTCCACTCGTCGTTCACTTCGAGGATTACCACAAAGTTTTTCATATTCTTTACATTTAATTTTATATTCTATTTGTTGTGTTAAATAACGATAATACATATAAGCCTGTTCATATTGCATAACAGGATTAAACATATTAGGGTCACCCATAATAGGGTCACAGCCAATGTCATAATTCATATAAGGGGGAAAATTAGGGTCATTTTTATCCATCTGTTTTACACCTCTTTGCTTTCATAATTTATTCTATTGTATTCGGTTATTCAAAAAATATGCTAAAGTGAAAATTTAGTATGATAGTTTAATATAAAAAATCAAGATACGTCAAAATAAGAATAGAGAAAATATTACAAATTAAATTGAAACCATGGTAAAAACTGCAAAGCTAAAAAAGTATAAAAAGCTGCAAAAAATCCTTGTAATAATTTGCCCCAAAAATATTTTTTAATAGATAAACCAAATTTACTAATAATACTAAATACTTGAAGTAATACAGAAAAACCACCAAAACCAAGTAAAAAACTACAAGCAGTAATACTAATAGAAATTTCTTTTAAAGGAATATTAGCCACTAGTTTAACACCATTTGTTAATTCTACTATTCCAGACAAAATAGGGTTTATCAATTGAATAGGAATATGAAAAGCAGAAAAAATAGGAGCAATTGTAATAGAGGCTAGTTCTAATAAATGACTTTGATTTAAAATAGAAATAATAACAGAAAATAGAACCACAAATCCACCAATTAATAAAATAGTAGAAATAGAATTCATAATACTTTTGCCAAGTACCTCTCCAAGTGAAGAAAAACTAACATTTTCTGCAGAAGATAAAGAGGTTTTAGTTTGAGAAAATGAAGAACTAATATAGGTAGTTTTCTTTTTTCTTTGACGTAAACTAAATAAATTTAAACTAATGCCCACACTAATACAAGCAAGTACATGAGTTATAAAAAGTAAAAGACCAATTCTACTATCACCAAATAGACTAATACCTACAGTACCAACAATAAATAGAGGACCAGAATTATTAGTAAAACTAAGCATTCTTTCAGCTTCTTCTTGAGTACAAATTCCTTTTTCTTTAAAATTACTTACTATTTTAGCACCAACAGGATAACCACTAATTAACCCCATAATAAAGGCAAAAGCGCCCTCACCAGGAACTCCAAAAAGTGGTTTCATAACAGGACTTAAATATTTTCCAAGCCAAGGAACAACACTAGTATGGCTTAAAAGCTCAGTGGCAACAAAAAAAGGAAATAAGGCAGGAATAACAGAAGTAGCCCAAAGGATAAGCCCATTTTTAGCAGCTAAAAAATTAGTATTAGAAAATAGAATTAAAGTGCAAGCAAATAAACAAAAGCAAATTGACAAAATATTTTTTTTAAGAGAGCAAACCCATATTTTTATATTTCCTTTTTTGCTTGGTATAGAAGCATTAGTTTCAATAGTGGTAGCTAACATTTCTCTTGCCATTTTAATTTTCCTCCTTACATGCTAAATTTATAGTATTTAAAACTTATAGATTGTTTAATGATGCTTATGAAAAGCATTACAAGCAAGTACATACTTTATTATTGTTATGCTTAAAAAATCAAATTTATAACAACAAAATGGTTTAAAAATCCTGTTTTGTAGCATACTAACATTAAAAGTGAAAAAAGCTAGGAAAATGGTGAGAAAAGGAGCGTATTAAATGAAAAAAGAAGAAATTGAAGATAAATTAAATATCAAAGAAATATATGGAAAAGCATGTATGCAAAAGCCAGAGGAATTTTTAAAGGAAAATGAGGTTAACAAAGAAAATGGCTTAAGTATACAACAGGCTAAACAAAGGCAATTAAACTATGGAAAAAATCAAATAAAACAAGCAAAACCCAAAAGAGGGTATCAATACTTTTTAGAAAGTTTGCTTAGTCCATTTAACCTTATATTATTAGGAATTACTTTAGTGCTAATTTACACAGATATTTTTTTACAGCCTGAGCCAAGTTATGCAAATATTATTGTAGTGGTAGCACTTGTTTTTATTAGTACTTTTTTAGAATTTTTTGAAGTATACAAATCAAACAAAGCAGCAGAAAAACTAAAAAAAATGGTAGCTGTAAAAGTAACAGTACTAAGAGAAGGAAAAGCAGAAAAAATATTTTTAGATGAGGTTACCATTGGAGATGTTATTTTGCTATCTGCAGGAGATTTAATACCAGCAGATTTAAAAGTGATACAACAAAAAGATTTATATGTAGTGCAATCATCTTTAACAGGAGAATCAGAGGCAGTAAAGAAGTTAGAAATTACAGAAAATAGAGAAATAAATCAAATAGAAGATATTACAGATTTAGATACAATTTGCTTTATGGGAACAAATGTAATGAGTGGAACAGCAAAAGGAGTAGTTTTTCAGATTGCAGATGATACTTATTTTGGAAAAGTAGCTCAAAGCTTAGAACATGGTAAACCAAAAACCAGTTTTCAAAAAGGAATAGAAAGTGTTAGTAGATTATTAATTAGATTTATGCTAGTTTTAATTCCTATTACATTTTTCGTAAATAGTATGAAACAGGATAATTTAACAGCATTTACTTTTGCAGTAGCAATAGCTATAGGAATTACTCCTTTATTATTGCCAGTACTATTATCTTCTAGTTTAGCTAAAGGTGCTATGAATATGTCTAAGAAAAAGACAATTGTAAAAAAATTAGATAGTATACAGTCATTTGGTGCTATGAATATATTAGGAACAGATAAAACAGGAACTTTAACAGAAGATAAAATTGTGTTAGAAAAATACCTAAATGTACAAGGAGAAGAAGATACTCAAGTTTTAAAAACTGCTTTTTTAAATTCCTATTTTCAAACAGGTTTAAAAGGAAATATTGATGAAGCAGTTATTAAAAGAGTAGAAGAGAATCATTTAGAAGAGTTTAGTAAAGAGTATGAAAAAATAGACGAAATACCTTTTGATTTTTCTAGAAGAAGGCTATCTGTTATTTTGCAAAAAGAAGGTAAAATACAAATGATTACCAAAGGGGCAGTAGAAGAAATTTTAAGTATTTGTAATCAAGTTGAAATAGCTAATGAAATAGAAAATAAGAAAAAAGATAAGTTTATGATAAAGTTTCAAGAAGAGCAAGAAGAAACTCAAAAAGATGATACAGAAAAACTAAAAACAGTAATTCCTTTAAGCAGTGAGATAAAGCAAAAAATAAAGAAAATGACAAAACAGTTAAATGAAGAAGGGCTTAGAGTAGTTGCAATATGTACTAAAAATATAGAACAAAAAAAGAATAGTTATACCAAAAGCGAAGAAGAAAAAATGACTTTAATTGGGTTTGTAGGTTTCCTAGATCCGCCAAAGAAAAGTGCTAAAGATGAAATAGCAAGATTAAATCGATATGGAATTCGAGTTATGGTATTAACAGGAGATAATGAATATGTAACAAAAGCAATTTGCCAAAAGGTAGATATCAATACAGACAAAATTGTATTAGGAAGCAAAATAGATAAACTATCAGATATTGCTTTAGGAAGACTGCTTCGTAAAACAAATGTATATGCTAAACTTTCTCCAGTACAAAAAGCTAGAATTATACGTGTATTAAAAGAAGAAGGAAATATAGTAGGTTATATGGGAGATGGTATCAATGATAGCCCATCTATTCACAATGCAGAAGTAGGTATTTCAGTAGATACAGCAGTAGATGTTACAAAAGAAGCAGCAGATATCATCTTATTAAAGAAAAATTTAAATGTATTAACAGATGGTGTCATAGAAGGAAGAAAAACTTTTGGAAACTTACAAAAATATATTAAAATGGCAGTTAGCTTTAATTTTGGAGAAGTACTATCTATTTTAATTGCTAGCATTTTCTTACCATTTTTTCCAATTACGCCTATTCAGTTATTAGTACAAAGCTTGTTATATGATATTGGTCAGTTATCTCTTCCTTATGATAATGTAGATAAGGAATATTTAGAAAAGCCAAGAAGATGGAATTTAAAACAGATTAAAAATTTTATGCTATGGATGGGACCAACTAGTTCTATATTTGATTTATTTGTGTTTAGCTGTTTATGGTTTGGATTTGGAATTCGCGAAGCAGCAGTATTTCAAAGTGTTTGGTTTTCTTATGGTGTAGTATCTAATTTAATAGGACTTCATATTATTAGAACAGCTAAAGTACCATTTATTCAAAGTAATAGTTCAAAAGCAGTATATGCTACTTCTGTGATTCTAAGTATTATTGCCATTATAGTGCCATTTACAGGAGTAGGAGCTATGATAGGGCTAGTACCAGTACCAATAAAATATATTTTCATTATTATTATTGGAGTGCCTATTTTATATTGCTTTATTGCAAGTATTGTAAAAAAAGAATATATAAAAAAATATGGAGAATGGCTATAAGATAGTAGAAAATATGACTAAAGTTGCAAACATTCAATAAGGGCAAAACTTAGAAGGTTTGACATAAAATTGTAAAAAAGGCTTGATAATAGCTTAAAGGTGTGATATATATAGATAAGTAACTTTGGCATAGCCAAAATTTTAAGGAGGTACCTATGAAAGGCTACATGTATGAGCGGAGCATAAGGATGGGGGAGGCACTGCTAGAAACAGGGATGACTGTTCGTGAGCTTGGCAAAAGATTTTGCGTTAGCAAATCTACAGTTCACAAGGATTTGACAGAACGGTTGCCGGAAATCGATCTTATCCTCGCCAAAAAAGTAAGAAAAGTGTTAGATACTAACAAAGCAGAAAGGCATTTTCGTGGAGGCGCTGCAACAAGAAGAAAATATAGGGGTACTTGGTAAAAGTAGAAACACAAAATAACTTAGATTAAGTTATTTTGATAAAAACCTCTGGCTCTTGAGTGAGCCAGAGGTTTTGCTTGCCAAATTTTCATTTTCTATGATATAATAGCAAACATAGTGTATAGTTTTTACAAATAATAGATAGACTATAAATAACTAAAATTAAGAAAAGGAAATAATCCAAAGTGAAATTCTTAATTCAAAATTTAGAAGAAAGTACAAAGTTTAAAGAACTTTCTAAAAATATCCAACAAAAACAAAGTCCGATAGCAATATCGGGCTTAACTGACGTGGAAAAAGTGCGAATGATAACAGCAATCTTGCAAAGTGTAAATGACTTAATTTGTGTAATAACTTATAACGAATTACAAGCACAAAAATTGTGGAAAGACTTAAAAGCAATAGGGCAAAATGCTTTATATTTTCCAAAAAGAGAAATAGCTGCCTATGACTATGTTGCACAAAGTAAAGACTTACCATATGAAAGAATAGCAGTTTTAAATCAGATTATGTTAGCACAAACCAAAAAACAAAATGCAGATAAAACACAAGGCAACAAAAAAGAGAATAAGCAAGAAGTAGAAGTCAATAATCTTAAAAGTAAAGAAAAAACAGAAGATTTTGAATGCAAACAAGAAAAAATAATAATAGTAACCACCATGGAAGCTATTATGCAAAAAATGGTCACAAAACAAACCTTATATCAAAACAAATTAGAATTTAAAGTAGGCAATAGCTATGAGCTAGAAACTATAAAAGAAACCTTAGTTACTTTAGGATATGAAAGAAATGACTTAGTAGAAAATAAAGGACAATTTAGTGTACGTGGCGGAATTGTGGATATTGGGCTATCTGAAAAAATAGGTGTTAGAATTGAATTTTGGGGAGATGAAGTAGATTCTATTAGGTATTTTCAAATAGCAAGCCAAAGGTCAACCCAGATGTTACAAGAAATTACGATTTTCCCAGCACATGAATTTATTGTAGATAATTTAGAACAAGCAATTAAGAAAATAGAAGAAAAATATCCAAATGAAAAAGAAGATATAGAGCAAATAAAAGCAAAAGAATATACTAGTAAAATTGATAAATACTTTAATCAGTTTTATGAAGAACAAGCCAGCTTTTTAGATTATTTAAGTAAAGATGATATAATATTTCTAGACGAAAATTCTAAAATAAAGCAAAGACAAGAAAATTTAATATTAGATAATAATCATTTAATTGACTCTTTAATAGAAAAAGAAAGATTTGTACCAGAAGCCATTCAAAATATAAGTGAATATGAATATAACTTACAAAATAAGCAAATAATATATTTAGAACAAAATGATTTACTAAAAAATATGCCTAAATATTATTTCGAAACAAGAGAAATCAACTTTTATACCCAAGAATTAGAAATGTTATTAGCAGAAGTGCAAACTTATCAAAAAGCAAAAAAGAAAATAGTATTATTAGGTGGAAACCAGCAAACAGCAAGCAGAATATGTGAATTTTTAAAACAAAATGAAATCAGTTACAAGTATGATGAAAATCCAATAGAACTAAAAAAAGGAGAAATTTTAGTTACTACAGGAGCACTTTCTGCTGGGTTTGAAAACTATGAGTTAAATTTAGTAGTTATTAGTATGCAAAATAGTTTTTCACAGCCAGTCAAGAAAAAAAGAAAACAAAATGCACAATTTAAAGAAGCAGAAAAAATTGTTTTTGCAGACCTAAAGCCAGGAGACTTTGTAGTGCATAATACACATGGAATAGGTCAATTTGTTGGTGTAAATACGATAAAAGCAGATAATGTAACAAAAGACTATATTAAAATAAAATACAAAAATGAAGATATGCTTTATGTACCAACTACTAACTTAGATAGTGTTAGGAAATATATAGGGGGAGGAGAAGCAGCACCTAAACTAAATAAATTAGGAGGCAAAGAGTGGAATGCTACCACAGCAAAGGTAAAAAAGAACTTACAAGAAATTGCCAAAGATTTAGTAGAATTATATGCCAAAAGGCAAAAAATAAATGGATTTGCTTTTTCAAAAGATACACCATGGCAAAGACAATTTGAAGACAGTTTCAAATATACAGAAACACAAGACCAATTAAGATGTATAGAAGAAGTTAAAAAAGATATGGAAAAACCATTTCCTATGGATAGACTTTTATGTGGAGATGTAGGCTATGGAAAAACAGAAGTAGCCATTCGTGCAGCGTTTAAAGCAGTAATGGATCAAAAACAAGTAGCGTATTTAGTACCAACTACAATCCTTGCAAATCAACAATATGAAGAATTTAAAAACAGAATGAGCCAGTTTGCTATGAAAGTAGAACTATTAAATCGTTTTAGAACTAAAAAACAGCAAGATGAAATTATAAAAAAACTAAAACTAGGTGAAGTAGATGTAGTAGTAGGAACTCATAGACTACTTAGTAAAGATGTTCAATTTAAAGATTTAGGAATGTTAATTATAGATGAAGAGCATCGTTTTGGTGTAAAAGACAAAGAAAAAATAAAACAACTAAAAAACAATGTAGATGTATTAACTATGACAGCAACGCCAATACCTAGAACACTTCATATGTCTATTGTAGGAGTTCGTGATATGTCTGTTATTTATGAACCCCCACATAATAGAAAACCTGTACAAACCTATGTGTTAGAATATGATCAAGAAGTGATTAAAGAAGCCATAACAAAAGAACTAGAAAGAGGAGGGCAAATTTTCTATTTATATAATCAGGTAGAAGGAATAGAAAAAAAGGCACATGAAATAGAAAGTTTAGTACCAGAGGCAAAAGTAGGTTTTGCACATGGAAAAATGACAGGAAATGAACTAGAAGAAATTATGCAAAACTTTATTGACCATAGTATTAATGTACTAGTATGTACTACTATTTTAGAAAGTGGAATAGATATTCCAAATGCCAATACCATTATTGTAGAAAATGCAGATAGGCTAGGTTTAGCACAGCTTTATCAAATTAGAGGTAGAGTAGGAAGAAGTGATAAACAAGCTTATAGCTATGTAACTTATAGAAGAGATAAACTGCTTTCAGAAGTAGCTGATAAAAGATTAAAAGCAATCAAGGAATTTACAGAGTTTGGCTCAGGTTTTAAAATTGCGATGCGTGATTTAGAAATTCGTGGAGCAGGCAGTATGTTAGGAGAAATACAACATGGACATATGGAACAAGTTGGTTATGATACTTATTGCAAATTATTAGATGAAGTAATGAAAGAAATGCAAGGAATAGAAGTACAAATAGAAAGAGATGTACAAATAGACCTATCAATTTCAAGCTATATACCAGAATCTTTTATAGAAGACAGTAGTCAAAAAATAGAAATCTACCAAAATATTGCACTTTGTAGAACAGAAGAAGATATTCAAAATGTAGTAGATGAAGTAATCGATAGATATGGAAAAATGCCAAAAGAATTAGAAAATTTATTAGAAGTATCTAGAATTAAAGAACAAGCAAGAAAAGTAGGAATTGTAAAGATAATGCAAAGACAAGAAGCAGTAGTATTCTATTTTGAAAAAGAAAAGATGCCAGTAGAAAAAGTAGATAATTTATTAAAACAATTTGGTATGAAAATACGTTTTTCTTCTGGAATAGAACCATATGTTACTTTTAAAGTAGGTAACAAAACAGATAAAGAGCTAATAAAAGGAATAAAAAGCTTTTTAGAATTGATACAATAGAAGAATTAAAAACCACAAGGATAATTGACGAATAAGGACAAAATAGATATAATAAAACCAATAAAAAACGAAAGAAGAGAGAAAAAATGGAAGAAAAAGTATTAGCGAATATTCGAAAACATAATATGAAACTATACCCTATTTATAAAATGATAGGGTTAGATTGGATATTTTATTATGGAGTAGAAATTTTATTTTTAACACAAGTAAAACAAATTGCACCAGCAGATATTGTACTTGCTTCTGGCATTTTTGCATTTTTTTGTATTCTATTTCAAATACCTAATGTTATGATACTAGAAAAAATAGGAAAGAAAAATGGAATTGTGCTAGGTCAAATTATGAATGCAATAGCAATGTTACTTATATTAGTATGTCCTAACTTTATGTGCTTAATAATAGCTAAAATAATAAGTAGTTTTGGGTCTGGTATAAAGGGAATTGCAGAATCTAATTTTTTAAATTCTTCAATACCACAAACCAAGAAAAAAGGGGAGATATTTTCAAGAATTGATGGAAAAGGCTATTCAAGATTTTGCTATATAGGTGCAAGCTCTGTTTTTATTTCAGGATTTTTATATAATATCAATCCGTATGTTCCAGTTATTTTGTGTTTAGCAGTTAATATTTTTTCAGTAATTATAGCAATGAATTTTATAGATATAGAAAAATTGCAAAATAAAAAAGTAAAAAAGA
Source organism: uncultured Clostridium sp. (assembly GCA_947073285.1). Lineage (GTDB taxonomy): Bacteria > Bacillota > Clostridia > TANB77 > CAG-508 > CAG-273. Next base: position 45,713 of record CAMTJT010000013.1, read on the forward strand.
GAAATTTAAAAGAAAGTATCAAGCAAACAGGAAAAGAAGTAAAAGAAAGTTTTAGCTTTGTTATTAAGTCAACTAGACTTAGAAGCTTATTAATGATGAATGGTATCATATGGGGATTACTAGTACTAATGAGTAGTTATCAAGAAACCATTTTAAAAGAATTAGAAATACCATCTTATTACATTGGTATCATTTTAGCAGTATTTCAATTATTAGTAGGTATTTTTTCAACAAAAAGTATAGATTTTCATAATAAATTCCATAATAAATCTATAACTGTAATGGGATTACTTACTACAGTAGGTTCTATTATAGTAGGTATAGTAGTATTATTACCAATTCCATTTGCAATGCAACTAATGTTTATTATAACAGCATTTATTGCTAGGGCATATACAAAGGGGGTTTATCAAATTAATAAAAAGAGGTACATGGGAAATTTTGCTAATAAAAAAGTATTACCAGAAATCTATTCTATGAATGGAATTTATTGCAATTTTGCAAGAATGATTTTTTCCTTTATAGGTTCTATGTTATTAAGAATAACCAATACTGCCAATGCCTCATTACTAGCAGGAATTTTATTTACTGTTTTAATGATAGGAGCTTATTTTTATACGAAAACTAGGTTAGGGTTAAAACCAGAGCAATACTCACCAAAAGAAATATGTCCTGAATTAGTAGAAAAATAGTATACATACCTAAATGAAAGAAGGGATAAAAATATGCAAGTTATTTCAAGCAAAGATAATGAGCAAATAAAGGCCATTAGAAAGTTAAAAGAAAAAAAGTATCGTGATGAAACAAGAAGCTATATAATAGAAGGCATTAAACTAGTAAAAGAGGCAATTAATGAAAATGCTAAAATTAAAATGATTGTTATTTGCGAAGATTGTGAAGAAACAGGAGAAAGTAAGGCAAGTTATCATGAAAATAAAATAGACCAAAGTCTTTTATATGAAATAGCAAAATATGAATGTATTTATGTAACAAAAAAACTATTTAGTCTTCTTTCAGAAGTACAAACTCCTCAAGGAATTTTAGCAGTAGTAGAAAAAAATGATCATAATGAAACTATTAATTATACAGAAGATATTATAATAGTATTAGATGGTATACAAGATCCAGGAAACTTAGGAACTATTTTAAGAACCATTGATAGTGCTAATTTAAAACAAGTGATTTTATCAAGTGAAGTAGCAGACCCCTATAACCCTAAAGTAGTGCGTTCTACAATGGGGGCTATTTTTAGAATTAATATGATAAGAAGTAAAAACCTAGTAGATACCTTAAAAGAAATAAAAAAGCATAAATATGAAATAGTAGTAACTGCTTTAGATACCAATAGCTCTATTTATGATATTGAGTATAAGAAAAAAGTAATTATAATTCGGAAATGAGGCAAATGGTGTTACAAAACAAATACAAAATTTAGCAGATAAAAAAGTAAAAATACCAATGTTGGGAAAAACAGAAAGTTTAAATGCCTCTGTAGCTTGTCGGAATTATGATTTATGAGTATGTAAGAGGTAAGGTTGTTAATTAAGAAATAGCAAAATGCAATAGGAAGAATAGAACGATGCAATGGCACAAGACAGCATAGAAAAAGCAAAAAGCATTTGCCAAGATGCCTATAATGTAGCTAAACAAGTAGTTATAGAATACAGACCAATTATCGAAAAGTTGGCAAATCTCCTTTTTGAAAAGGAATCTTTATCTCAAGAGGAGATAGAAGCGTTCTTAAAAGAAAATCTTAAATAATTGTTAAAACCAGTGGTATCTTTTCAAGTAGAGAAGATACCACTGGTTTTTTGTGCTAAAGGTTAATTTAAAAAGTAAATTCCACAAAGTGATAAAAATTGATTGTATGCAAGAAAAGTCCACTTTTAGGATATTTTCTTGCATTTTTGTATGGTAAAAATGAAAAAAATATAGTATAATTTTAATAGAGTAAAGAAAAATTTGCATGACAAATGCACAACTGGATTTTTTCGTCTTGGACTAAATTCCACTTGTGTTTAAAAGTAAATTCAGTTATTCAATACCATGCTTGACTTGAAATTATTTAAAATTTGTTAAACTAATTTTTCTTTAGTAGTTTTTTGTTGAGTTGAGTCTCTTCGGCGGGAACCTTTTGGAGATTCAACTTTTTAATTACTTCTTTGCCCAAAGTTACCTTTGCTACATCTATTGGTGCAAGCCAATTTAAAGACTGTCTTCCTAAGCTATTAATATGATTTATCATTAAATCAATGTCAGTTTGTAAAAGTTCATCAAATGAACTTCCTTTAGGCAAGACATATCTGATAAATTCGTGATTTTTTTCAATCATACCTTTTTGGTAGGAGGCTCTAGGATCACAATAAAATATTCTTGTTCTACCGATTCCTTGGTTATTAAATTCCAATGAAAGTGGTCTACCAAATTCAGTTCCGTTGTCTGTTAAAATGATTGGAAAAGTCTTTTCGAACAATTCCGTTCTAAGTTCTAATTCAAGCATATTAAAAATCCTTAAAACTTCGCTTTGAGTCTTTTCATATAGGATAAAAGCCAACATTAATCTTGAACTTCTAAAAAGCAAAGTAAGTAAAACTCGTCCACCTTTAATTCCTTCAACTGTGTCCATTTCAACAATTGGAAGTTCTGGATTTTTCTCAATATATTTTTGAAAATCTTGATATGTACGATTAGTTCTAGCCTTAGTATCTTTCTTTTC
>CAMTJT010000014.1 GCA_947073285.1 uncultured Clostridium sp.
TAGAGGTATATTTTTAACAATAAAATTAAATAAAAATAAAATTTGTTTATTTAGCTCTTGAATATGAGCTAGTAATAGAGGTATAATAGTATACATGATATCCACTCCTTTATGGGAATATTTGGTATTTGATTGTAACAATTATACCATAAAAAGAGGGGGTATCATTTTTTGTTGCAAAAAAAGTGATATAAACCTTGAAAACACAGGGGTGCAACTAAATAAATTATAAAATTAGTTTACACTACCATAGATAAAAAGGGGGAAAAACAATGAACAATGAAAAAATAAGAAACATAGCAATTATTGCACACGTAGACCATGGAAAAACAACACTAGTAGATGCATTATTAAGACAAAGCCATGTATTTAGAGAAAATGAGCAAGTATCAGAAAGAGTTATGGACTCTGGAGATATAGAAAAAGAAAGAGGAATTACTATCCTTTCTAAAAATACATCAGTTATGTATGATGGTATAAAAATAAATATCGTAGATACACCAGGTCACGCAGATTTTGGTGGAGAAGTAGAACGTGTTTTAAAAATGGTAGATGGTGTACTATTATTAGTAGATGCTTTTGAAGGACCAATGCCACAAACAAGAGAAGTACTAAAAAAATCATTAGCCCTTAACTTAAAACCAATTGTAGTTATTAATAAAATAGATAGACCAGGTGCTAACCCACTAAAAGTAGTAGATCAAGTACTAGAACTATTTATTGAACTAAATGCAAATGACGAGCAATTAGATTTTCCTGTTATTTATGCATCAGCTAAAAATGGAATTGCAAAAATGAATTTAACAGATGAATCAGACAATGTTACTTGTATTTTTGATACTATTATAAAAAACATAAAAGCTCCAGAATGTAATATGGAAGGTGCTATGCAATTATTAGTATCTAATATAGATTATGATGAATACCTAGGAAGAATTGCAGTAGGTAGAGTAGAACGTGGAACAATAAATGCAAATACAGGAGTAGCTATTTGTAAAAAAGATGATAAAATAGCACAAGGAAAACTTGCAAAACTATTTACTTATCAAGGGCTAAAAAGAACAGAGGCAGAAACAGTATCAGCAGGAGATATTGTATGCGTATCAGGTATACCAGATATCAACATTGGAGAAACTATTTGTGATATTAACAATCCAGAAAAAATAGAATTCGTAGATATAGATGAACCAACAGTATCTATGACCTTTAGTGTTAATAATGGTCCATTTGCAGGAAAAGAGGGGCAATTTGTAACATCAAGACATATTAGAGATAGGTTATTTAAAGAACTAGAAAGAAATGTAAGTTTACGTGTAAAAGAAACAGATACACCAGATAGTTTTGAAGTATGTGGTCGTGGAGAATTACATTTATCTATATTAATTGAGACCATGAGAAGAGAAGGATTTGAACTATTAGTATCACGTCCAAAAGTTATTATCAAAGAAATAGATGGTGTAAAATCAGAACCAATTGAAAGATTAGTAGTAAACGTACCAGATGATAGTATAGGCAGTGTTATTGAAAAATTAGGAAGAAGAAAAGCAGAAATGCTTAACATGGAACCAGCAGAAGCAGGACATACAAAAGTAGAATTTAGAATACCTGCAAGAGGTTTAATTGGTTATCGTACAGAGTTTTTAACAGATACCAAAGGGGAAGGAACCATGAATAGTATATTTGATTGTTATGAACCATATAAAGGAGAAATACAATCAAGAACAAGAGGCGTACTAGTAGCTTTTGAACAAGGAACATCTATTACCTATGGTTTATACAATGCACAAGAAAGAGGAGAACTACTAATAGGTGCAGGTGTAGATGTATATGAAGGAATGATTGTTGGTGTTAACTCAAGAAATGAAGATATTTCTATTAATGTATGCAAAGAAAAACATTTAACAAACACAAGAGCATCTGGTTCAGATGATGCCCTTCGTTTAGTACCACCAATTCAAATGTCATTAGAAAAAGCAATTGAATTTATTGCAGAAGATGAACTAGTAGAAATAACACCAAAAAATATTCGTTTAAGAAAGAAAATATTAGATAATAAAACAAGAGAAAGAATGGCAAGAAGAACAGTAGCTGAATAGGAGGTTAAACATATGGATAGTAGTGAAAGAGAATCATATAATAGAATAAGAACAAATTCTAGTAAATTAGCAGATGATATAGATAGAATAGCACGTAGGGAGACTAATGCAAAGAAATTAAAAGATACTCAAATTAGAAAAGAAGTTCAAACAATGATTAGAAAACTAGCACAAGAAGGAAAGTCTAAATTAGGAATTATGAATAGAATTAATGTGCAATTTAGAAGTGAATATTATAAACCATATAGACCATACTTCGAAAGTTGGGTAGACAGTGAACTAAAATATAGAATTCAAAGTAAATCAAGTGAAGAACTAGAAAGATAAGTTATATAAAAAGGAGAGGTTAAGAAAATCTCTCCTTTTAAAGATAGTATTGAAATCTAAGATGGGGTAAAGCAATCTATGAAAAAATAGATTATAAAAATATTATCTAAAGATTAGAAAGTTTGGTAGTGTAAAGTAATTTAAGAAAAAGTAAGTTATGAAAAAATTACTTAAAGCTTAGAAATCTTAAAGGAAGGAAATAAAATGAACCAAGTAGAGCTTACTAAAATAAAACAAAAAGCATTAGAGGAAAATATTCCAATTATTATGGATGACACTTTAGAAGTAGTTGCAACAATTTTAAAAGAGAAAAAGCCTAAAAGAATATTAGAAATAGGAACAGCAGTTGGTTATTCAGCTATTTGTTTTTCAAAATACATAGAAGATGATGGAAAAATAGATACAATAGAAAGAGAAGAGCAAAGAGTAAAAGAGGCAAAAATAAATATAAAAAAAGTAGAAGTAGAAGAGAAAATTCATATTTATGAGGGAGATGCAGTAGAAATTTTGCCAACACTAAATGAAGAATATGACATAGTTTTTATAGATGCTGCAAAAGGGAAATATCCATTTTTCTTGTCACAAGCTATGAGAATGATAAAAAAAGATGGTATTATTATTGCAGATAATGTGTTATATAAAGGTTATGTAATGAGTGATTATAATAAACATAAACAACGTACAGCAGTAAGAAACTTACGAGAGTATATTGCCGAAATTACTCAAAATCCAAATTTAGAAACACAGATTTTAGAAGTAGGAGATGGACTTGCTATTTCTAGAGTGAAGCAAAAATAATGTTTTTGATACTAAGAATATTTTCTTAAGTAAAAAGAATTAAGCTAGGTAGCGTATAAAAGATAATACAGTATCTACTACCCATATAGCGGTAAATACATAAACTATACATAGTTGTAAACGATAAGGGATTTTAGATAAAATCAAATTAACTCTCTTTTTTAAAAAAGGATATATATGATTAATAAAAATAATGGCAATAATTCCCCAAGCAAAAGAATAAAAAATGCTAATACGTCCATTTAAATTAAAAAACTCATTTGTATAATCCCACCAATGCATAGAAAATAAAGCATCTAGTCCATAGCTAACAACATATTCAAAGGCAGAAAATAGAATAGCTGCATACAAAAATAATTTTAAATTATTTTTTCGATACTGTCCTAAAAAAGCAATTAGCATTAGGGCACCAAAACCATAGATAGGACAAATAGGACCATATAGAAAACCTCTTTTAGTGAAATGCCCTAAATTATAAATAGCATATAAAGTTTCCATAAGCCAACCTAAAAAAGCAAAAATAAAAAAGTATAAAATAAAAATTTGAATTCTATTTAACTTTACTTTTTTCTTTGGTGCATTAATTACCATTAGTTCTAAACCTGTACTCATATAATTTACATAATCCTTTCAATTGATTAAACTATTATATCAAGTTTTTATGAAAATGTAAAGAAAATGTGAAGATATTTAGGAAAATAGGCACTCGACAAATAGGGAAAAATGCTGTATAATAAGGACGTAAAAATTAGAAATGGAGAAAATAAAATGGAGCAAAAAATAAAACCAGAATTATTAGCACCAGCAGGTTCATTTGAAAAAGCAAAAACTGCTTTTTTATATGGAGCAGATGCAGTATATTGTGGAACAGGTTCACTTTCTTTAAGAAGTAGAGCTGAAGTAAATGATGATGATTTAGCACAAACCATAAAATATGCACACAGTATTGGCAAAAAGGTATATGCTGCGATTAATATATATGCTTGGGATACCTATTATGAAGAAATAAAAAAACAAGCTAAAATGTTAAATGAATTAAAAGTAGATGCTATTATTGCCTCAGATGGTGGTGTAATTGAAATTTTAAAAGAATATGCACCAGATGTAGAAATACATATTAGTACACAAGCAAATATTGTAAGTTACCATACCTCTAATTTTTGGCATAAAAATGGAGCAAGCAGAGTAATACTAGGCAGAGAACTAAATAAAGAACAAATTAAAGAAATTATGCAAAAAAAAGATAGTAATTTAGAAGTTGAAATGTTTATTCATGGTGCTATTTGTTTTGGATATTCTGGAAGATGCTTTTTAAGCGACTTTTTAGCTAGTAGAAGTGCTAATTTAGGAGATTGTGCACAAAGTTGCAGATGGGCCTATAATGTATATGTAGAAGAACATAATAATCCAGGCAATTTAATGCCAGTAGAACATGATAATAATGGCACTTATATATTTTCATCAAAAGATTTGTGTTTAATAAAAGAGATACCAGAAATTGTAGAGATGGGAGTACATAGTTTAAAAATTGAGGGAAGACTTAAAACACAGTATTATTTAGCCTCAGTAGTAAATGCTTATAGGAATGCTATTGATAGCTATATAGAAAATCCAAAAGAATATGATTATACAAAATATTTAAAAGAATTAGAAAAAACAAAAACTAGAGGACTAACTACATTTTATTTTAATGATAGAAATAATAAAGATTTTCAGGAATATGATGGAAAACAATATAACCCAGATTATGAATTTGGTGGACAAGTAATAAGAAAAGAAGAAGATACTTATTTAATAGAAATTAGAAATAAATTAACAGTAGGAGATACAATGGAGATTTTAATTCCTAAACAAATAGAGCCTGTAAGTTTTCAAATAGAAAATTTATGGGATAGTGAAACTAAAGAAGAAATTACTACTGTAAATCCAGGAAAACAAGGCCAAACAGTACTTATGAAATTACCAATTAATGTAGAACAAGGTTGGATATTAAGAAGAAAAAAGTAGCATTATGGTAGATGAAATGATAAAATAAAAAGAACTTAATTGATTAATTTACTAGTTAATCATTAAGTTCTTTTCAATTATTAAGATTTAATATCTTTATTATTAGAATCAAATTTTTCAAATTTTAATCCGAACCCAAAAGCCAAGCAAAAATAATAAAATGGAAATGCAACCTTCTAAAGTGAAACTGATACCAGGGTATAAGATAAGTACAGAGCCAATTACAAAACCAATAATCATATAAAAAGTTTGTGTATAATAATGAAGTAATAAAAATTGAATAACTTTTAAAAATAGAATAGCTCCAATTACTAAACCAATTCCCATAGGAACTAAAATAGAAAGATTCACAGTTGCAATAGCGTTTAAGTAGGTAGAATAAACACCAAGAGCCATTAAAATAACACTGCTACTAACACCAGGCATAACAATTCCAATAGACATAACAAAACCTGCTAACACTAAATAAAAAAAGTAGCCATTAGATACATTAATATTAATAAAAGAAGGAAGTATTTCTTCTAATTGGATAGATAAAACTCCAAGAAAAAATGCAGCAAGCAAAAAAATGAGGTAATGAAGCCTAAAACCTTTTCCTTGATTTGCTTTTTTACAAAGAATAGGAATACTACCTAAAATTAAGCCAATAAAGCAAAATTTAGTAGGCATAGGGTAGCTAGTAAACAGAAAGTTAAGAAGTTTTCCAACTAATAGTACTCCTGTGATTCCTCCAAGCCCAATAGGCAAGAGAAAAATGAAATTCTTCTTAAAATCATGAAATAAGTTTAATACACTATCAACTAACTTTTCATAAATGCCAAAGATAACACAAAATACACCACTACTAATCCCTGGTAAAATGGCTCCACTGCCGATTAAAATACCTTTTAAATAATCAACTATAAATTTCATATTTTAAGTATATGAAAAAAATTTAAAAAAATTACAAAAAACAATTGACAAAATAAGAATTAACTATTATAATAATATTTGTTCATACGAAATGCAGGTGTAGTTCAATGGTAGAATTCCAGCCTTCCAAGCTGGCTATGCGGGTTCGATTCCCGCTACCTGCTCCAAAAGAAGTAGTTTTTTAACTACTTTTTTCTTTTTGCAAATTTTTGCGTCATTCTGCAAAACACTGATATAACTAGTTTATAAGGATTTTTCCTTCGAGCGTATTTTTATAAATTTTTGTACCTTTTAGTATCATTTGGCACAAAAGTGGCACAGTAAAATTTTTTGTGCCATTTCTGTGCCAAAATATCTTGAAGTAATTGGCGTTGTAATGTTATCTTTCTTCGTCCTCTCTTGCATCTCTATGTGATTTACTAGTTAAATTATTTTCGTAATAATATCCATTTAATTTTTCTAATTCACTTTCCTTAAACCTATTTAAAACAGAAGTATAAGTATTTAAAGTTACAGATATATCTTTATGTCCCATAAGTCTTTGCACTACAACAGGTGCCATACCGCTTTCAATGCATCTAGTTCCAAAGGTATGTCGTAAACTATGGGTTGTAATATCTTTGATATTAAAATTTTGCATTAAAATTCTTTTTAGAATATTATTAACACCTCTAGGGTCGGCATATGTTCCATTACTAGATAGAAATAATTGATTGTCAAAATTATTTTTAGATACTTCTAGTTGTTCTTTAATTTCATTTAAGATAATGTCTTGAATAGGGATATTTCGTATTCCAGAATATGTTTTTGTACTATCTCCCATAGCAATTTTATCTTCTGCATTTCTTCTTAATGTTCTTCTAACATGTATCAAGTTATGTTTTAAATCTATGTCGCTGGCTTGCAAAGCTAATGCTTCACCAACTCTTAAGCCAGCATACATTTGGATTAGGAATACATTTTTATATGGTTCTTGTTCAATAGTCTTACTTTTTAGATAATCTGTAAGTTCCTTTTGTTCTTCAAGTTCCATAGCTCTAATTACTTTATCTCTAACAGAACTTTTTGGTTTATAGGTATCTATCATAGGGTTTAGTTTGATATATCCTTTATTATGTGCATACTTAAAGGCTTGTGAAAATTGAATAATATGTTTTTGCATATATGAATTGCTATAGTAGATTAAGGAATTAAAATATTCTTGTAATTCCTCAGAAGTAATGTCAGAAATCTCCTTTTTGCCAACTTCTGACTGCTCGATATTACTAATTAATTTCATAACTTTATTGTAGTGTTGCTCTGATAGCCTATTTGTTTTGAGTTTTCTTTCTGTAAGAAATTTCATAAGTTCGTTTAATGGAATACCATTATTTTTTATAAAAATACTGTTTCCTTTTTTATATTCCATTTCTTCTAGAAATTGTTTTGCCTCATCTTCAGTATTAAAACTTTTTCTTATTCTTTTTTTCTCTCCAGTTTCCTTATCTTGTGTATGATATGATACAATGTATTTCTTTCGAGTTTTGCTGTATGATATTCCAGATTTACTTTTTTCTTTCATAAAATTCCTCCATTATACTCTTTTTTGAGTTTTCCATAGAATATATGAGATAAGACATACTTTCCAACATCTACCAATATTGATAGAAGGAAAGTCTTCACGTTTAAAGATGCTATAAGCCATATTTTCACCGATTTTTAAGTCTTTAGCAACGTCTTGAACAGAGATATTGATAAATGGATTTTTTAGTCTTTTAATAGCTTCTAGTAAAATTTTTTCTTGATAATTATCAAAGGAAATTGGGATACTATCAAGTTTTTCTTGTGTATCAATTATGGTTTCTTTTACATCTTCCATTGCTTTTTGTTCTCCTTTATTTTTGGAATAATTTCATTAAAACTTCTATACATTAAGTCGCTAGTATACCATGCAATATCTTCTTGGGATAAATTTTCAAATTCTCGTTTTTCTCGGTCTATTTGTACTACTAACAGGTCACCAGAGATATGAAAAAAGTCGAATACTACATTAATTTTACTTGTTTGCATATATTTTTGATTATTACAAATTAAGAAAACATTTTGATAGGGAATAATATCTAGTTTACGAGTAATAATTGCTCTTTTTAGTATTTGTACATCAGGAATAATTCGTACTCTTGGACTTTTTCCTGTTTTTTTGTATAGAACCCTAATTTTATTTTTGTTTTTAGCTTTAGTAAATAAATCTTCATAATTGTTGCTCATAAATCTCCTTTTACTTCGCGAAGTTATTTATATTTTTCCTAGGTTAATCCAATGTTAACATAATATAAAACTAAAAACAAAAAAGTATGCTGTTGCATAACATGCGACAAAGTTAAGTAAAAACAAAACTATATAGTATAAAAAAGAAGAAAAGTTGCATCTAGTGTGACAAATTTAGCCATATTATTTTTGATTTAAGTTAAAATCAGTGACAAATAGGGAAGGTTCATAAGTTTGTTGATTTTTATGCAACTAAAAAAAACAACAGAAAGACCATAGATGTTTTGCATCTATGGTTTCTATCAGATATTTGTTCAAATTTTATAAGTTAATAACATATTCTTCTATGGTATTATTAAGCATATCCCAGTATTGTGTAGTGGCAATGCTTTGTAGTTCTTTAGAGCCAATTTTTAATTCTTCAAATAGTTGAACTAAGTTTTTTTCTGATGTTATTAATTCTTTTGTGATAATACATTTTCTGGCAGTTGGTTTATGTGTATAATTTGCTACGCCTAAAAACATACCATAATACTTATTGTCTTTTTTAGAGTGTAAATCTATTTCTATTTGAAATTTATCAAGTCCAGGATTGCTAATAGCATTTGTTAAGCAGAAAAATGCTGTATTATAACTACTTTCTAAAACGCCAGTATATTCTTGTTTATACTTATTGTTAGTTAGTCCATTTTTCATTAGAACATGGTTAGAATACTTATTTTCTGTTATTTCTAAACTTGAAATAACAATTCCATTTTTGCTAATGTAGTATAAATAAAGTAAGTTGTTGTTAAAAGGATTTTTATTACTATCTTTTTCTACTGTGTGCATTAAACTGGTGCAGATATCGTTAAAGTCAATATTAAAAACATTACAAATCTCAATTATAGTAGGAACATCAAGAACAATTTCATTATTTTCATATCTAGCAATTGTAGCTTTACTTTTTCCAATAGCCATTCCTAAATCTTCCGCACTCATGTTAGCAGATTTTCTGTAATATCTTATCATTTTTCCTATGTTTTCTATATTGGTATCGTACATAAAAAATACCTCCCACAAGAATAATTATATTGAAAATACAAAGTTTACATAATTATTATAACACGATAGGTAACATAATTTTACATTTGACAAAATACAAAAATATCTGTATAATAAGGATAGAAAATGAGAGCCACAAAGTGGTTACCATAAAAAGTAAAAAAAGTAAGTCATTGCTCGGGTAAAGCAGAATGACTTATTTTTTATTGCCTATGTAGTAAAAAACAGATGATGATTAACAAGGCAACATTTATGATAGTTACTCCTACTAATCCATAGAAAAGTAGGTAAGTGATTTCTAATAAAGCTATTTCTACCATATTAACCACCCCCATATATCAGTCTCACAACGTAAGTCGTGGAGTAATATGTATACATCAAAGAGCTAAAGGTGGCAACGCACTCTGCTTATTCTCATTTTCTGTTTATAACTATACAACATTATTCAATAAAATACAAGCGAACAAAACAAATTTTTGCAAATAATATTTTTATTCTACTATTGCAATTTATAAAAATTATGATATACTTTAGTAAATTGATTGATATTTGTATCAGTCGTTAAAAGAGAAAAAAGTTGTAGATAACTACGACGTTCGCTCCAAAAATAGTGGCTTTTAGCCACTTTTTTTATTGTATAGGAAAAATCACAGATTTTTCCTATACAACAAGGTTAGGTTTCCTTAGGCTGTGCAGTTGCGAAGCAACTTGCACAAGTGTGCGTCGGAAGCTTTGCTTCCGTTAACGCACACCTTTCTTATTTCCCAATATAGAATAAAAATACTTGAAAAAGTAGCCATTTTTCTTTGGCTACTTTTGAAAATAAAAGGGGATGTTTTTCTTTTCTTGTAGTCAGATAACGGAGTAACTTGATTTCTAACTACATCTATAATATATCAATGGTATTTGTCCTTTTTGTGAACTGTGAGTGATAAGTTGGAAAAAATTAAGACCTCTTTATTTTGCAATATTTTGCTTTTAAAGAGGTCTTCTTTTATTCACCATAAATATAATTTTGTGGATTAACTCTTGTACCATTTACTCTTATTTCAAAATGTAAGTGGTTACCTGTTGAGTTACCTGTTGAACCAACTTTTCCTATAACATCTCCTGCTTTTACTTCTTGCCCTTTTTTTACATTTAATTTACTACAATGTCCATAATAAATCTCTACATTATTTCCACAGTCTATAATAACTAAATTTCCATAACTTCCTTTATAACCAGACCATGTTACAGTTCCCCCTGCTGCTGCTTTTATTTCGGTTCCATATGGTGCTGCAATATCTAAGCCTGTGTGATTATATGTTCTAATACTTTCTCTATTTCCAAATCTGGATGTAATTCTACCAGTAATTGGCTTTTGGCTTAAGTATACACCATTTACAGTAGCATCTTCTATTTCTTGTAGTTCTTCTGCTACTTCTTCTTTGGCTACTTTAACATCTACAATATCATATTCTTCTTTATCTTGTGCATATACTTCACTAATTGCTACATTTACTATTTTTGTACTATTTTTATATTCTTCTTGCATTTCAGTAACTAAATTTTCTGCTTCTTCTAAAGAGTCGACAACTGTTTTTTGCTCACCATCTAAGGTAACTGCATAATATTTGTAAGTAATTTGAGTTTGTTCTTCTATTTTAGCTACTATTTGTTCAAGGTTTGTTTGTTCTTTTCTACTTACCAATGTAAATTTGTATTCTGGTTCTACCTTAATGTCTACATAAGCAATATTGTTAGTTCCTTCTTTTTCTATCATTTCTTGCACTTTTTCTTCTAACTCATACTTATTTTTTATATATCCTATTTGCTCTTCTAAAATACTTACACTATAAACTGGTTTGTATTTCATTAGAATTATGGTCATGACAATAAATAATAAAGCTCCTATTAGATTTATCCATCTAAAAGTTTCTTTTGTATAGTATTTAATTTGTTTATTTAAAATAAACTTCACACTCCTTTTTTATTTCACACGACTCTTTTTATTATATCACATATTGTGCTCATTTTCAAGTTTTTTATGCATGAAGCTACTATTTATGTAAATTTATAGTTATAATTCCTATTTTCTATGTTTTTTTCTATACATTGGATATATGTAAAAATTATAATAACTTTAGATTATTTTGGATTTTGTTTTAGATTATTTTTTCTTTGAATTTAAAAAATTTGAAATAATAATAACATTTTCTTTTATTTCATAGATAAGAAGATAATTATATTTTAATGGAACTTTTCTCTTATTTTGATAATAAATAGGGTAAGCTAATGGAAAAGATGTTAATATTTGTATTTTTTTGAAAAAGTCCTTGAAAAATTTAGAATTAGTTGATAGATAATATTGTTGTAATGTTTGATTAATACTCCTTAATTGCCTCTTAGCCTTGCTACTAACTACGATATGATATTTCTTAATACTTGCTCACCTCTTTTTGCTCTTAACAACCTTTTTGTATTTTGATAGTTCTTTTGTTCTTTCATTAATAAATAGCTGTCTTCTTCTAATTTTTTTATTACCTCTCCTAAAGAATACACTCTTCCACTTTCTATCTCTTTTTCTGCTTCTTCTATTTCTTTTTTTATATATTCCTTATATTCTTTATCTGTCATTTGGCTTATTTTTCTTCTTAATTCTTCTTGTTCTTTGGCATTCCTTTTTGCCTCTTTTATTTTTTGTGTCGGAATATAATATTTTTTATTTTTAAGAATTTTAATATTCATAAGTTCCTCCTTATTTTTTATTTATATTGTACTAAAATTTTCATTATTATGCAAGTTATTTTGTCTTTCCATTAATTTGAGGAGGTGCTTAATCATAAGCACCTCCCCAAATTTTTGCTTTAGGGTTTCTTATTTAGAATCCCTTTTTGGATAAAATCTTATTTTGTTTTGCCTAAAAATTCTTCTAACATTTTGGCCTTTTCTTCCTCTGTCATGTTTTCCCAAGTTTCCTGACTAAGCTCAGGATTTACTTCAATAATCTTGTTGTAATCAGAATCCAAAACAGAGGTATTCTGGTCAAATTCGTCACGCTTTTGCTGTGCCTCTGAAACAGGCATACCATATTTCAGGTTGTCAAAACTACTAATATCAACTGTTCCATTTTGGTCGTCAATATATGCAATTCTTATGGTATCACCATCACGTGTGACAGCAAGTTCGTCTGAAACCAGATAAGAGGCTGTAAAGATTTTTTCTTCTTCTCCTTCTACCACCAAGTAGTAGTAGGTAGAACCATCTTCTACAACAGCGGAAATCCGCTCCACTACACCTTCATATGTATAGCTGTAAGCTTCATCTGCTCCAACAATCTGGTTTCTGCCGCTCTTAGAAACAACCTGCATGTAACTTCTTTTGGCTTCTTCCAAGGTGCTTCCTTTTGCTGCTATGCTGTAGTTTTCGACATTGACCATGCTATAGGCTTTAATGAGTCCTTCCTCATCTTTTAGAGAACCCACATAAGTGGGAATTCCATTGACATTAGCAGGAAGAGGCTCTGTAGCCTTATAGCCAAAATCTTGTACCAAGCCTTCCGCCGACTTCATGGCTGCACTTTCTGTTGCTCCACTCATGTAGCTTATAATGGCTTTTTTATTTCTGGTGTTTACCATAATAAAGCCTACACAAGACTCATCGCTCCCTACACTGGTCATACCAGTAAAATAGTAGCAGTCGCCATCCACAAAAACAGGAATGGTTAAATCTGTTTTTTCTATTTTATCGGTATTAGAAGGATTCCACCAACCACGTACCAATGTACCCCAGTTGTTGATTTGACTTTCAACAAATCCTTGAGGCTGTACAATGTCTACCCAATCAGGAACATCGTTCCAAGCATACCAGTTGGTTTCACCAGTTTGAGCATCTACAATGACCACTCCTGTTGCCTCTGGGCTACCCCAAATAGTACGATTTTCAAAGGTAGTTACTACCCAATAGGGACGCCCTTCATCATTTAACTCAAAGGTGTACTCGGTAAGCCCAACTGTTCTGTAGCCTTGGCTACGAATGTACCGCTCTAGGTCATTTCCGAAAAAGGCAGAAGTCTGGTAGAAAATTTCAATTTTCTCTCCATTAAGCTCAGTTACATAGTTTACCTTATTCGGGTTTGAAGCAGATACTGTAATATAGCCAGGCGTAGAACGGAAAGTATTCCACTTGAAAAAATCACTATGCTCCAGAGGCGCTACAAAGATAAGCTCCCCATTTACCTGTTGAATACTAGGTGTTCCAAGATTTATTCTAGAACCAAGTGCAATGTCCTCTCCAATTTTCTTGTCTGCCTGCTTTTTGGCTAATGCCTCATCTACAATAGGAATTTGAGTAAGGTCTATTTGCTTAATCATTTCTTCAAATTTGACCTCTTCTACTTCACCTAATTGCTGATACATTTTGGTATCATTAAATATAGCCGAACCTGCAATCCCTCTAATTCCACAGACTACCAAGAGAATGGTTGCTGTAAGCGCTGGCGCCCACCAGAAGGAACTATCTTCTTTGATACTCGAAAGCCACATTGCGATATTGCATACCACAGCTACGATGCAAAGGCTAATAAAAAGGAAACCATCAAAGTACGCAAAAGAAAGCGTAGGAAGCAAAAGCTGGTAGGAAAGCCATACGGCTGCTATTGTTAGAACACTTATAGTTGCTTTACTTGTATTAGACATATTTTTTCTCCTCACTTTTATTGTATTTTCTATGTTGTCTTCGGGAAAAACTAGATTTTATCCTCCTTTCTCATACAGTTTTACTAAAACCATATATTGCTATTTGGTTTGCTCTACTATTATATCACGTTTTATGGAAACTTGCAAGTTTTTAGAGAAATATGGCTATTTACTGTATGAAAGAAATGAAACTATTCTTTTACCTTTTCTATTTGAGTTCTAGCATAAATCACTTTTCCAAATTTTACTTCATTTAATTTCTTTTGTATTTCCATAATGATTAATGGTAAAATAGAGATGCCAAAGGTATATAGCCATTGTATTCTTGTTAATGGTACTAAGTCAAATATTTTTGCTATTGGCGGTATAATTACTACTCCTATTTGTAAAGCAGTTCCTAATAAAAAAGCTCCCATAAGATATTTGTTTTCAAATAGTCCTACTTTAAAAATAGATTCTTCACTTTTAATGTTAAAACTATGTACTAATTCTAAAACACCTAAAGATACAAATGCCATTGTTCTTCCTACTTCTAGTCCATATAACTTGTTTCCTATACTAAATGCAACTAAAGTTAGTACTCCAAGCATTGTACCTTCTGCAAATATTTTTGCCCATAGTCCATCTGCAAATAGACCCTTTCTACTATCTCGTGGCTTTCTATTCATTATATTTTTATCTTCTTTTTCTAAACCTAAGGCAATTGCTGGAAGTGAATCTGTCACTAAGTTTACCCATAATAATTGAATGGCAAGTAATGGTGATTTTAGCCCTAATAACAACCCTAAGAAAATGGTTACAATTTCCCCAATGTTAGTAGCTATTAAAAAATGAACTGCTTTTTTGATATTGTCAAAAATGTTTCTTCCTTGTTTTACTGCTTCAACAATGGTAACAAAGTTGTCATCTGTTAAAACCATATCTGCTGCATTTTTGGCAACATCTGTACCATTTTGCCCCATGGCAATTCCAATATCTGCTTGTTTTAAGGCTGGTGCATCATTCACACCATCTCCTGTCATAGCAACTACTGCCCCTGTACTTCGATAAGCATTTACAATTTTCACCTTATGTTCTGGTGTTACTCTTGCAAAAACAGAGTATTTCATAATATCTCTTTTTAGAATGGTTTCTGGTATGTTATCTAATTCTTCACCTGTTAAGCTTAAGTCATTTTTTTGCATAATGCCTAATTCTTTTGCAATTGCTTTAGCTGTTGCAATATGATCTCCTGTAATCATTACTGTTTTTATTCCTGCTTTTTTGCAAGTTGCAACTGCTTGTTTTACGCCTTCTCTTGGCGGATCTATCATTCCAATTAGTCCTACAAAAATAAGGTTTTGTTCTATGGTTTGACTTTCTATTTTTGTTGGTAATTCTTTTACATCTAAATAACTTATTGCTATTACTCTAAGAGCCTTATCTGCCATTTCTAAGTTTTGCTTTTCTATAGATTTCATATAGGTTTGTGTAAGTGTTTCCACTTTTCCATTATGATAAATTTGTTTACATCTTTTTAATAATACATCAGGTGCTCCTTTGGTAATAATTCGATATCCATTTGCTGTTTTATGAATGGTTGTCATCATTTTACGACTAGAGTCAAAGGGAAGGTCTGTAATACGTTTCATAACACTATATAATTCTTGCTTATCTTCTCCTTCTTCTAGTGCTTTATTTACTATGGCTACTTCTGTTGGTTCTCCATTTACTTCATAGCTACCATGTATTTTGTTAACCTCTACATCTGTGCACATGGTTCCAAGTTGTAAAATCCATTTTTCTAATGGCTTGTCTGTTATTTCTCCTGCCATGTTTACAGTTTTTACTACTTGCATTTTGTTTTGTGTTAAGGTTCCTGTTTTATCTGAGCAAATAACACTACTACTTCCTAGTGTTTCAACTGCTGGAAGTTTTCGTATAATACTATTTTTCTTTGCCATTTTTGTAACACCTATAGATAGCATAATGGTTACAATAGCTGGCAGTCCTTCTGGAATTGCTGCTACTGCTAGTCCTACTGATGTCATAAACATTTGAATTGGTTCTATATGTTTAATTAGTCCAATGATAAAAATTAGTACACAAATTAATAAACAAGCAATTCCTAGAGTTTTTCCTACTTGTCCTAATTTCTTTTGAATTGGTGTTTCTGGGGTTTCATTTGTTAGTATCATTTTTGCAATTTTTCCTACTTTTGTATCCATTCCTATTTGTGTTACTATCATTTCTCCATGTCCATTAACTACTATTGTGGTCGCAAATGCCATATTTACCATATCTCCTAATACTGTTTTTTCTGGTAAAATAGCATCTGCTTGTTTTGTGACTGGAACTGTTTCACCTGTTAAACTAGATTCTTCTATTTTTAAGTTAGAAGTAGTAATTAACCTTCCATCTGCTGGCACAAAACATCCTGCTTCTAAAAATACAATATCTCCTGGAACTACTTCTTCTCCTTTGATTGTAAGTATCTTTCCAGCTCTTTTTACTTTACAAGTAGGTGCTGACATTTTTTTTAAGGCTTCTAATGATTTTTCTGCTTTTGCTTCTTGCACTAATCCCATAATAGCATTAAATACAACAATAGCTATGATAATGATAGAGTCAAAGTAATCTCCGCTTCCTTCCATTTTGCTAACTATTGCTGATATGATAGAGGCAATGATTAAAATAATAATCATGAAATCATTAAATTGTTTTAGAAAACGAATTATAATAGAATCTTTCTTTTTTTCTTCTAACTCGTTTTTTCCATATTTTTCTATCCTTTCTTGTATTTGTTTTTCACTTAAGCCTTGCACTATACTTGTTTTTGTTTTTTTCTCTACTTCTTTTGTAGATAAGGTATGCCACATTTTTTCTCCTCCTTTTAATATTCTTTATAAGTAGCTTTGGTAAAGTACTTATAAATATTTCCATGCAGTTTTACTGCAATTTTTTCTTTATTATATATATGTGGCTTGTACTAATGTTATGACTTCTAAAAAAAATTACTTAACAGGTGTTTATCACAAGAATCCCCCCTCAGTTTTGGAATAGTTGCTTTTTTTTCAGTTTTAGTATAAGATATACTTGCTTTTAAAGTAGTACTCTATCAGTACTACTTTAGAAATAAGAAAAGTGGCTTCGCCACATGTGCATTTTGTTTCGCAAATATGCACAGTCCAAAGTAACTTAACCTTGTTGTATACAGAAAAATCTTATATTATGACAAGATAAAAGTCGATTTTTCCTATACAATAAAATAGTATATAAACCTAAGAAATAGGGGGAAACTAAAATAATGAAAAAATATTTATTAAAAGATTATATTTCTCTTTTACAAAAAGAAAATTTGTTAGAAGATTTACCTACTAATTTTGACTTTTCTAAGTTAGAAAATATTGAAATTGAAAAAATTGCTCACAATTCTAAAGAGGTTGTAGCAAATACTTTATATATTTGTAAAGGCTTAAATTACAAACCTAGCTATTTACAAGAAGCAATTGCAAATGGTGCTATTTTTTATGTTGCTGAAAAAGAAAATGTAACAAATAGTACTTTTCCTCATGTAGTAGTAAATGATATTAGAAAAGCTTTAGCTGCTATTTCTTGTATGTATTTTGATTTTCCTACTGAAAAGATTCATATGATTGGCTTAACTGGTACAAAACGGAAAGTCTACTACTGCTTATTATATTAAAAGTATTTTAGATAATTACATGAAAGAGCGTAACTTACCTGATACTGCTATTTTATCTTCTATTGATACTTATGATGGCAAAAATTTCAAAGAAAGTTTGATTACAAGCCCTGAGTCTATTGACCTACAAGAACATGTACGTAATAGTGTTGACTCTCATATGCAAAATTTTGTTATGGAGGTTAGTAGCCAAGCTTTAAAACTTGCAAGAGTACATGATGTTTACTATAAAGTAG
This sequence comes from uncultured Clostridium sp., assembly GCA_947073285.1. GTDB lineage: Bacteria > Bacillota > Clostridia > TANB77 > CAG-508 > CAG-273. Next base: position 18,032 of record CAMTJT010000014.1, read on the forward strand.
GTGTGTTTTTAAATATTTCTGAAGATCACATTAGTAGTATTGAGCACCCTAATTTTGAAGATTATTTTGAGTCTAAATTAAAGTTTTTTGACCAAGTAGAAAACGCTTGTGTAAATTTAGATGCTGATTTTATAGATGTTATTTTAGAACATAGTAAAAAAGCTAAAAAGGTAATCACTTTTAGTACCAAAAATGAAAATGCTGATGTATATGGCTATCAAATTCAAAAACAAGGTCATACTGCTATTTCATTTCGCGTAAGAACACCTAACTTTGAGCAAGATATGCTACTTACTATGCCTGGACTATTTAATGTTGAAAATGCTTTAGCTGCTATTAGTATTGCTATTTGTTTAGATATTCCATTTTCTAATATTTATGAGGGCTTAAAGGTAGCAAAGGCTAGTGGTAGAATGGAGAGCCATGTAAGTTATGATGGTAGTATTATTGTTATTGTAGATTATGCGCATAATAAATTAAGCTTTGAAAAATTATATGAGTCTACTAAACAAGAATATCCAAACAAAAACATTATTACTGTATTTGGTTGCCCTGGTCGGCAAAGCACAACTTCGCAGAAAAGATTTAGGACTTTTGTCTGGCAAGAACTCAGCTGTTACTTATTTAACAGCTGAAGATCCTGGGCCTGAAGATACTATTGATATTTGCAAAGAAATCGCAAATTATGTGGAGCAAGAACATGGTTCTTATAGAATTATTGCAGACCGTGGAGAAGCAATTAAAGAAGCTATTTTGCAAAATCCTAATAGTGTTATTTTAATTACTGGTAAGGGTAATGAAACTAGACAAAAATATGGTAAAGAATATCTTCCTTGTCTTACTGATACCCAATATGCTTTAGAGGCTTTAGAAGAATATGAAAAGCTTGCTCTATAATTAGAGCAAGCTTTTTTCCATTTTTTCAATTAACTTATGATAAATTGGTAGCATTACTTTTTCTGATACATAGTCTTCTAATTTAGTAATTGGTAACCAGCCTACTTCTTTGTTTTCGTCTGGTTTATTATGAATTTGCTGTGTATCATCTGCTTCAAATAAATAAGTTATATTTAAATGTACATGTGCAGATACAAATTTTTCACGTTTTATATGTGGTTGTACATGAATTACTTCAAGCCCTAATATTTCATTACTAATTGGCTTTATTTGTTCTATAGAAGTTTCTTCTTTTGCCTCTCTTAGTGCTACTTCTAACAAATTTTCTTCTCCATCTGCATGACCACCAAGCCAAGCCCAAGACTTATAAATATTATGATATGCAAATAATATTTTATCTCTGGCAGGGTTTACTACAATAGCAGATGCTGTAAAATGTCCAAATCGATTATTTCTTGTTAGGCAATCTTCAAATGTATTTAAATATTCTAACATCATGTTTCTATCTTCTTGTTCTTGCTTATTATATGGTGTATATTTTTCTATTTCTTCTTTTAAATTCATACTATTTCCTTTCTTTAGTATCAATTTGATTAGCACATATGTATAACACATCTATCTTGCATTTTACACTTGCCTATTGTAGCCCTGTCTTTTTCATGGCAAAATATCGTATTACACCTGTCCCCCTTGCGACAAAAATGTCGCACTTACGCCTGTCCGCTCTGTGACAATTTGATTGATAGGAGCTTGCTAATACCGTTTTCTTCCATGGTAACACCATAAACAGTATCTGCCACTTCCATAGTTCCTTTTCTATGGGTAATTACTAAGAATTGTGTTTCTTGGCAGAATTTTTTTAGGTATTCTGCAAAACGGTACACGTTTACATCATCTAATGCTGCTTCTATTTCATCTAATACACAAAATGGTGCTGGATTTATTTTTAGGATAGCAAATAACAATGCTATTGCTGTAAATGCTTTTTCTCCTCCTGATAATAGCATCATGTTTTGTAGTTTTTTTCCTGGTGGTTGTACATGGATATCTATTCCACATTCTAAAATGTTTTCTTCGTCTTCTAATATAAGTTCTGCTTTTCCACCATGGAATAGTTCTGTAAATACTTCACTAAAGTTTTTATTAATGACTTCAAATCTTTCTTTAAATTGGGTTTTCATAGTGTCTGTCATATCATTAATGATTTTTCTTAGTTTTGCTGCTGTGTTTTCTAAGTCTAATCGTTGTTCTGCCATGAAGTCATATCTTTCTTTTGTTTTTTTGTATTCTTCTATACTATCAATGTTAATGCTTCCTAAATCTCTTATTTTTGTTCTTAAGCTATTTACTTGTTTTTGTGCTACTGCCACATTGGTTGGTTTTGGATATTCATCTGCTGAATTTGGTGTTAATTCATATTCATTCCACAAGCTTTCTATTACTTGGTTTAAGTCTTGTTCTACTTTTGTTTTTTTGACTTCTAGTTTTACTATTTGTTCTTTTAAACTTTCTAATACACTAAATTGACTAGTTATTTCATTTTCTGTTTTTACTAGTTTTTCGTTTTTAGAGGTTCTTTCTTGTTTTAATTCTTCTATTTTACTTGCACTATTTGCTACTTCTTGTTTTACGCTTTCTATTTGTTCTTCATAATTAGAAATGGCTTTTTCTAGTTCTTCTGTTTCTTGTATTAAATTTTGAATTGTAGTTTTTTTGGTTTCAATAGAGTTTTGTGCATTTTGTATATCTTCTGCTATTCTTTGTACTATTTCATCAATAGAGTTTTCACTTTCATCAAAAGATCCTACTGATATTTTTAAGTTTGTGATGTCTAAGTTTAAGTTATCGATGTAAGTTTGTTTATCTTTATTTTTAAGAGAAAATTGTTCTATTATTTGGTTTAGTTCTTCTATTTCTTTGTTTAAATTTTCTATTTTTTGCTCTGTTTCTTGCTTTTGTGTTCTATTTTCTTGTTTTTGTTTTTCTGTATTTTCTAAATCTTCTCTTAATTTTTTTAGCCTATTTTCTAATTTGGCAATGTTTTCTTCTAATGTTAGCATTTTTTGTTTTTCAGTGGCATATAGAATGTTAATTTGTTGAAGTTCTTTTTCTAGTTTGGCGGTTTCTTCGATATTATCACTAATAGATGCTGCATATTGTTCTTTTTCTTTTGTTTTCTCTTCTATTTGTTTTTCTAGGTGTTTGAGTTCTTTTTCTAGTTCTTCTATTTCTCTACTTCTTCCTAAAATATTTACACTTTTATTTGGTGCACTACCTCCTGAAATAGAACCACTACTACTGATAATATCTCCTTTTAAGGTAACAATACGAAATGCGTATTTATCTTTTTTAGCTAGTGTAATAGCTGTATCCATATCTTTTACTATTACTGTTCTTCCTAATAAATTAAGTACTATTTGTTCATATTGTTTTTCGCATTTTACTAGGTCTGATGCTATTCCAATTACTCCTTCTATGTTACTTAGCCTATCTAATTTTTTGCCCTGTATTGAAGATATTGGCAAAAATGAGGCTCTTCCTAGGCTATTGGTTCTTAAATATTCTATTAATTTTTTAGCATCTTGTTCTGTTTGGGTAACAATGTTTTGCAGTGCTTGCCCTAAACACATTTCTATTGCTAATTCGTATTCTTTGTCTACAGTTATTAAATTTGCTAGCACTCCTTTTGCTGCTTGCCTTAAGTTATCATTTTTTTCACAAGCATTTAGTAAAGATTTTACTGTTTTGTGATATCCTTCTTTTTCTTTTTCTGTTTCACATAAAAATTGATGTCTTGCTGATTTCATTCTTTGCTGATAAGTAAGTTTATTTATTTCTTCTTCATATTGTTTTAATTTTTCCATTTGTGTTTCTTTTGTTTGGCTATTTTTTTGCAAAGTACTATCTGCTACATTTTTTTTGTTTTCTAGTTCATAAAACCCTTTAGATAATTCTTGTTTATCACTTCTAGCACCATCTAGTTCTGAAATGGTAGTATCTATTTCATTTTTTAAGCTTTTTTTACTTTTTTCTAAGTTTTCATAGTTAGCATCTAAGGTGTTTATACTTGCTATTAGTTCATATTTTTGGTCTGTATTTTGTTCTACTTTTTGCTTTTTTTCTTCTATTTTTAGTTCTTCTTCTGATAATTGTTTTGTAATTTCTGCTAAGCTTTGTTCTTTTTCGGCAAGCTCTTTTTCAAATTTTTCTTTGTTAGATGTTAGGCTTGTCTTTTTTTCTATTTTTTGTTTTTGTTCTTCTTGTAAGTCTGTTATTCTAGTATTTACTTCTGCTATTTCTTGTTCTAATCTTTGCTTATTGTTTTGGTTATTTTGTATTCTTTCTTTGCTAATACTTATTTCAGAGTTTATTTTTTCTATTTTATTACTGCTTTCAAAACCTGTATTTTGCATTTCTTCTATTTGGGCTGTAATGCTATCTATTGCTACTCTTAATTGTTCTTTTGCTGTTTGCATATTTTCCATTTTTGTATCTTCATCTGTTTTTTGTGAGTTCATAATTTCTTCGTCTTTTATAATTTGCTCTAGCTTTTCTTTGTAGGTAGCAATATTATAGATAAATAAACCTACTTCTATTCCTTTTAGTTCTTCTCGTAAGTCTAAAAATTGTTTTGCTTTATCTGCTTGTATTTTTAGTGGTTCTATATTGGTTTCTATTTCTGCTAATATATCATTAATACGAAGTAAGTTTAATTTAGTTTGTTCTAGCTTTTTTTCTGATTCTTGTTTTCTAGTTCTATATTTTACAATTCCTGCTGCTTCTTCAAAAATATGCCTTCTATCTTCTGATTTATTGCTTAATATTTCATCTATTTTTCCTTGCCCTATAATACTATACCCATCTTTTCCAATACCTGTATCCATAAATAGCTCTAAAATATCTTTTAGGCGACATGGTGTTTTATTTATCATGTAGGCTGTTTCTCCACTACGGAAGATTTTTCTAGTGACTGTTACTTCTGCATATTCTATTGGTAGTTTTCCATCTGTATTGTCTATTACCATAGATACTTCTGCAAAACCTAATGATTTTCTAGCTTGAGTTCCTGCAAAGATAATATCTTCTGATTTTGCTCCTCTTAGAGATTTCATGCTTTGCTCTCCTAATACCCAACGAATAGCATCAGAAATATTGCTCTTGCCAGAGCCATTTGGCCCTATGACAGAGGTTATTCCTGTTTTAAATTCTAATACTGTTTTATCTGCAAATGATTTAAATCCTTGCAGTTCTATTCTTTTTAAGTACATTGTTTTCACCTATTTCTAATTTTGTTATTTATATTTTTTCTATCATATGCCTCTCCCCTATGGGAGGCAAGTTACATCTGCTTGTTCTCATTTTCTACGATTATTACTATATACTACTTTTTTCTAAATAACAAGCGAACAAAACAAGAAATTTAGTAAATATTTGGTTATTTAGTACCTATTCCTCTAAAAATTCCAATTATACACTTTTTTTATCAAAATTCTTCTTTGTTGTTTACATAACTTGTTTGTTGTGATATAATGTCACTATTCACTTTTGAGATGTTTGTAATGATTATTGCAAACAGTTCAAAAGTTAGATAAATTAATTATATAAGGAGGTAAATTTTAGTAAATACCATCATATCGCAGATTTTTTAATTTTATATGTAGAAAGGAAAGGTTATTATGTTTGATCTTTACAATCGGCCAAATCCCTTTATGTCCAGTCCTTCACGTCGCAAAAATGAAATTGAGGAAGAAAGCCCTTCTTTAGAAGATACTGTTGATAAGCATCCTTCTTCTAGGAAAAAAGGAAAAGAGCCCGTTCCCTTTTTCATTTTTATAGCTAGCCTCATCATTGTAATTGTAGGAACTGCATTTATGGTGATATCTTCTTTGCATTTTATTTCTGAAACAGAAGAGGCTGTTATTACCTGTTTTGGTAACCCTCGTACAGTTTCACAATCTGGTCCTTGTTTCACTATTCCCTTTATCGAAGAGTTTGTAGCTGTAGACAAAACAATTCATAAAATGGTTGTTGGCTATACAGTTGAAGATGATGATACCATTACGTCGGAAGCCTCTATGATTACCAAAGACTTCAACTTTCTGGACGTTTTCTTTGACTTGACATGGCAAGTATCTGACCCTGTTAAATATTTATATGCCAGTCAAAAACCAGAAATTATTTTGTCTAACCTTTTGCAATCTACGATTAGAGATACAGTAGGTACACGTTCGACTGATGATGTTTTAACAATCTCTCGTGATGATATCCAGGAAACTGTTACTAAAATTCTTGCAGATAAGATAGAAGCATTGGACATTGGCATTTTGATTCATCAGGCTACCATTCAAGATGCAGTACCACCTACACCAGACGTTGAAGCTGCCTTTAATGCAGTAGAATCTGCCAAAACTAGCGTGAATACCAAAGTGTCTGAGGCAAATAAAACATATTCTGAAAAAACTTCCGAGGCTAAAGCTGATGCAGACGAAAAGATACAATCTGCTGAAGCAGATAAAGCAGAACGTATCAATGAGGCTGAAGGTCAGGTTGCTCGTTTTACCAGTATGTATGAACAATACTTGTTAGCACCTGAAGTAACCAAACTCCGTATGTATTATGAAGCAATGGAAGAAATTTTGCCTAATGTGAAGGTTATTATTACTAATGGTAATGGCGAAATTGTGAATGTGTTTACAGAACCCTATTCTAGTATGAATACAACCGCCACATCTAGTTCTAATTTGGGTGGCTCGGCTACTGCAAATACTGATGGCACTGCATCCCCATCAGACATTACAGATTCTGATAGTACGAACTAGCGTTTTATACTTTCCCCTAGATTTCAGGCAACTACCCTAGCTCTAAGAGCTTTAGGCTTTTTAAGTGAAAATCGGTTTCACTCTACCTGTTTTAATTGAAAGGAGTTCTTTATGGAACGGTTTAAACGCATTGCTGTTGGCATAGCTTCGTGCTATTTGATTGCCTTTGTGCTACTTTTCCTTTTCAGTCTTTGCATTGTTACTACAAAGCCGAATGAATACAAAGTAGTACGTCAATTTGGTCAAGTGGTTAGTATTCATGAAAATGAAGATGGAAACAGTGGGCTTTCTTTTAAACTTCCCTTTATTCAAAGTGTTACTAAAATTCCTAACACCATGCTTATTTATGACTTACCTGTTAGTAATGTCATTACTTCTGATAAGAAGACTATGATAGCAGACTGTTTTGCATTATACCAGTTTGATGATCCTATGCTGTATATCCGCACTTTGAATAATTCTCTTACATCTGCTGAAAGCAGAATTAATACTAATATTTACAGCAGTTTAAAAAATACAATTGGTAAAACTTCGCAAGAAGATGTTATCAGTGGAAGAGATGGTGCCCTTGTGAAGAGCATTATGGCAAACATTGGCAATGACTTAAATTCCTATGGTATTTCTTTAATATCTGTGGAAACTAAGACTTTAGACCTTCCTGATGCTAATAAGGATGCTGTTTACAATAGAATGATTGCTGAAAGAAATGCAATATCTGCTCAATACACAGCTGATGGAGATCGCCAAGCCAAGGAAATTCTCAATCAGGCTGACAAGGAAGTATCTATTGCCCTTTCTAATGCAACAAAGGATGCTGAAAAGATTCGGGCTGAAGGTGAAGCAGAGTATATGAGAATTATCTCTAATGCTTACAATGATCCTGACAAGGCTGCTTTTTATAGCTTTGTTAGAGCTTTGGATGCTGCCAAACTTTCTCTTACCAATGGAGATATCCTCTACCTTGATGAGAATAGCCCCTTAGCCTCCATTTTTACTAACGTAAATTAATTTATCTAACCAGAGCCTGGCGGATTTTTCCGCTAGGCTCTTATTTTTTGCTTTTTTACCTTAGTAATATAAAATATTGACTTTACTTTTACTTGCTATCTTACTTATTTTATAGTATGATTATTTTAAGAGATTACAAAAGAATGTGGAGAAAATTATGTTTCAAGAAAAATTTGATTTTTATAGTCCTGTTAGTTTAAAGTCTTATAATTTAAATCAAGCTATGCGTTATCAATTAAATATGTTAGAAAGGCTTGACCCTTATACTAGAAGACATAGTGAAAATGTTGCCAATTTATGTTGTAGAATTTGTGAGTATTTAAGATGTACTCAAGCTTTTACTATTCACTGTACAATTTGTGGCTATTTACATGATGTTGGTAAGATGTTTGTTCCTTTAAATATTTTAAATAAACCATCTCAGTTAACGGCTGAGGAATATGAGATTATGAAAAAGCATACTACGCTTGGTTATAATATGTGTATGAAAGATCCTAAACTTCGCCCTTATGCTCTTGCTGCTTTAGATCATCATGAAGCTTTAGATGGTTCTCGGTTATCCTAATGGGATTAAGAAAAAACAAATTCCTTATGAAGCCCAAATTGTGCGTGTAGCTGATGAATATGATGCAATTGTTACCAAAAGGCAGTATACTACTCATGTTAATATTTCAGAAACTTTAAAAGATTTAATTAAAAATGCAAAACCAGACCCTAAATTTCTTGCTTTAGACCAGTTAGCTGAAAAAGAAAAAAATGGTAAAATTAATGGCATTATTTTAAAAAAGTTATTTAAGGTTGTTATTGATGATACCTTATATGAGATTAGTGGTATTGTAGAATATGTAAAGTATTTAGAACAAGAAATCAAACGTTTAGAGGTAATTGATAATTATAAGAAGAAAGCAGAAAAATCTAATAAAGAAAAAACAAAGCAATATTATTTAGAAGGTATGAAGCTTTTGTTTCATGCTGGTGAAACACAGGAAAATTGTACACAAATTTTAGAGGAATTTAGGCAAGCTCTTACCATTCGTAAGGATATGATTCAAAAATTGTATCAAGAAATTAAAGTAATTAAAAAATTACGTATTTAAAAAATAGCCTATTTTAAAGATTATATATTTTAAACATTACATATTTAAAAAATTGCATATTTTTAAAATGCTTACTTTGTGAATTTTATGTAGCTTTTATTGCTTTTTGGCAAACCTTGTAATAAAATATTTATAATAAATTGTGGAGGAATATATGAAATCAAACAAAAGCAAAGTAAAAAAAGTATATACCATTTCTAATAAGCTAAGAATTGCTTTATTAATTTTTTTAGCACTATTTTTTCTACTTATTATACGTCTTGGCTTTATTCAATTTATACAAGGTGCTGATTTAAAAGAACAAATGTATAATCAATTAATTAAAAGTGATTCTATTAGCCCTAAAAGAGGCACTATTTTTGATTCTACTGGAAAAGCTCTTGCTGTTAGTGCTCCTGTTGATACTGTTAGCATTAACCCTAGTCTTATTGTTGTTACTGAAAAAAATAAAATTAATGAAGAGAAAACAAAAGCTTTAAAAGAAAAAGTGGCTAAAGCCTTTTCTGAGATTTTTGAACTAGATTATGAAGAAACTTTAGAAAAAGTAAGTCGTGATACAACTTTTGTTACAGTTGCTAGAAAAATAGAAAAAGATAAAATCGATAGTTTAAAAGCTTGGATGGATGAAGAAGATATTTATTCTGGTATTAATATTAATGAAGATACAAAACGTTATTATCCTTATGAAAATTTAGCCTCTTCGCTTATGGGATTTTGTAATATTGATAATCAAGGTATTGAAGGTTTAGAAGCTGCCTGGGATGATGTTTTAACAGGTACTCCTGGTAAAATTATCAATGCTAGAAACGCTGTACAAGGTTTTATCCCTGATGAAAATCAAACTTATATTCCTGCTGAAAATGGTAGTGACCTTACTTTAACAATTGATGCTAATATTCAATCTATTGTAGAAAAATATTTAAACCAAGCTTGTATTGAAAATAAATGTGAGAGAGGTGGCAATGTAATTGCTATGAATCCTAAAACTGGAGACATCTTAGCTATGGCTACTTACCCAGATTATGATTTAAATAACAGGCTTAGTATGCCAAGTTACCTTGACGAAAAAACTTGGAAAGATATGAGTGTGGAAGAACAAAGTACTACTTTAAATTCTTTATATAAAAATCGTGCTATTGCAGATACTTATGAACCTGGTTCTGTCTTTAAAATTATTACTGCTGCTATTGCTTTAGAAGAAAATCTGGCAGATCCTGATCAAGCAGATGTTTATACTTGTAAAGGCTATCAAACTGTTTCTGGTATTCGAATGAATTGTGCTGTTAGGGCTGGACATGGTAACCAAAGTTTAAGGCAATCTTTAGCCAATTCTTGTAACCCTGGTTTTATGCAATTAGGTGCTAAAATAGGAGCAAAAACTGCTTATCGTTATTATGATGCTTTTGGATTTTTTAATAAAACTGGAATTGCTACTTCTGGTGAAACTGGCTATACTATTTTTTGGGACTTAGATAATGTTGGTCCTATTGAAACTGCTACTATGTCTTATGGCCAAAGGTTTAAAATTACGCCTCTTCAAATGATTACTGCTGCTTGTACTGTTGCAAATGATGGTATTTTAATGCAACCAAGAATTGTAAAAGAAGTAAAAAATACAGATACTGGTGCTATCACTACTATAGACCCTGTTCAAGTAAGACAAGTTATCTCTAAAGAAACAGCTAATACTATGATGGATATGTTAGAAACTGTTGTGACAAGTGGTACTGGTAAAAAAGCACAAGTAAAAGGTTATTCTATTGCAGGTAAAACTGGTACTTCTGAACCAGATTATGCTAAAGATGAAGGTTATACTGCCTCTTTTTTAGGTATTTCTCCTACTGAAGATCCTGAAATTGTACTTCTTGTTACTCTTTATGCTCCTAAAGGTTTAAAAGGAAACCATGGTAGTGAAGTAGCTGCTCCTGTTGCAGCACAAATTTTGACAGAAGTTTTACCTTATTTACAAATTCCATCTGATGGCTCTAATGAAGATTCTAATAAGACTATTACTTTACCTAATGTAGCTAATAAAACGGTTGCAGAAGCTAAAAAGATTTTAGAAAAAGCTGGTTTTGTATGTAGTACTTCTGGCAATAGTTCAGATATTGTAAAAGATCAATATCCTGTAAAGGGTTCTTCTTTACTAAAAAATTCGATTGTTAAGCTATATACCGAATCAGAAGATACTCGTATTTCTACGCAAGTTCCTAACCTAATTGGAAAGAATTTATCTCAAGTAAAAGCTCTTTTGAAAGAGAAGAACTTAAATGTTAGTATTACAGGTTCTGGAACAGTTGTTAGTCAAGACCCTATTGAAAATACTTCTGTTCAAGAAGGTACAGTGGTAAAGGTTACTCTTAGCAAGTAGTATATGTTTAAGGTTCTACCTAATAACCTTTGGTATAAGTTATTCGTAATTGGTAAAATATAGATAGCTAACTTAAACTTAAGATTTTTCTATATAAGAAAGGAAGTCTAACCTTGTTGTATAGCAAAAATCTGCTATTTTTCCTTTACAATAAAAAAACAACTACTATGAAAGTAAAATAACTTGTTTTCATAGTAGTTGTTTTTTTATATATTCTTTTTTATTGTTTCTTTTTAGCTAAGTTTCCAAAGTCATACTTTTTTCAAATACTACCATCCCTAAAGTGATACTATTTTGTTTCAAAAATTTCGTCAAATTCTTCTCCATCGATTTTTTCTTTTTCTAGTAATACTGTAGCTACTGCTGTTAGTTTATCCATATTAGCTTGTAAAATTTCTGCTGCTTTACGATAAGCAAAATCGATAATGCTTTTTACTTCTTCATCTATTAATGCTGCTGTTTCTTCTGAGTATTCTTTTGATTGAGCAAAGTCTCTTCCTAAAAATACTTCTTGTTGGCTTGAACCTAACATAATGGTTCCTACTTTTTCACTCATTCCATATCTGGTTACCATATTTCTAGCTATTGCTGTTGCTCTTTCTATATCATTACTTGCACCTGTTGAGATATCATCTAATACTAATTTTTCTGCTACTCTACCACCTAGAAGTGAAACTATATTTTCTACCATTTCAGTTCTAGACATAAATGATTTATCTTCTGTTGGACGATACATAGTGTACCCTCCTGCCATTCCTCTTGGTATAATAGAGATTTGATGTACTGGGTCTTGTGTTGGTAAAAATCTGCTTACTACTGCATGACCTGCCTCATGGAAGGCAACTAGTTTTTGCTCTTTTTCGCTTCTAACTCTTGTTCTTTTTTCTGGTCCCATGGTTACTTTTACCATAGCATCTTCTACTTCTGCCATTCCAATTTGTTCTAGGTTTCTTCTAGCTGCTAATAGTGCTGCTTCATTTAATACGTTTTCTAGGTCTGCTCCTGAAAAACCTGATGTATTTTTTGCAATTGTTTTTAGGTCTACATCATCTCCTAGTTTTTTCTTTCTACTATGCACTTCTAATATTTGCTCTCTTGCTTTTACATCTGGTGCTCCTACTACAATTTGTCTGTCAAATCTTCCTGGTCTTAATAAGGCTTTATCTAAGATATCTGGTCTATTGGTTGCAGCTAGTACAATTACACCCTCATTTGCAGTAAATCCATCCATTTCTACTAGTAATTGGTTTAGGGTTTGTTCTCTTTCATCATGTCCTCCACCAAGTCCTGCTCCTCTTTGACGTCCAACTGCATCTATTTCATCTATAAATATAATACATGGTGATTTTTTCTTAGCTTCTTCAAATAAATCTCTTACACGTGATGCACCAACACCAACAAACATTTCTACGAAGTCAGAACCACTTATAAAGAAGAATGGTACTCCTGCTTCTCCTGCTACTGCTTTTGCTAATAGTGTTTTACCTGTTCCTGGTTGCCCTACAAGTAGCACTCCTTTTGGTATTCTTGCTCCCATTTCTGTGAATTTTCTTGGATTTTTTAAGAATTCTACGATTTCTTCTAATTCTTCTTTTTCTTCATCAACACCTGCTACATCTTGAAATGTAATTCTATTTTTGTCTGCTGGAGTTATCATTCTAGCACGGCTTTTTCCAAATGACATTGTTTTACCATTACCACCATTTGCACCGCCTGCTCCTCCCATTAAGAAGAACCAGAATACTAAGAAAATAATAAGTAGACCAAATGGAGTTAATAAACTAAATATAACCATCCATATTGATTCTGATTTTTCAGTTACTTTTACAGTTCCTGCTCTCATACTATTTTCTAATGTGTTCATTAGGTTATAAACACTTGGAATGTTAACTTCTTTTGTTACATTTTCATTTTTTAGTTTTACTTCTGCTTTGCTTCCATTAGAAGATAATGTAATTTCTCTCACTTCTTCTGTTTCGATTTTAGCTACTAAGTCTGAGTAGGCTAATTTGTTGTCTGTATTTTCTATGATAGAACTAATTAATACAATTAATATAATTGCAATGACTAGCCACATAGCTAAGGTTTTGATACTATTTTTCACAATATTTCCTCCTTATTTTTCTTACTGCTTAATTTGTAATTACTTATTTTATACTACTGATTTTATTTTAGGCACAATATCACTTAATAATTACAGTGTAGACTATACCATATTGTTTTTTGTATTGCAAGTGTTTTTACAAAACTTTCATTTCTCAAATCAAGCTATAGCAAGGCTTTTCTTACGGAAGGTTCATTTTACCTATAGCAAATTTTTTAATATTTTTTTAGTTTTTTTAAAAAATATTTTACTTATTTTATAATTTTAGAAATTAAATAAATTTTTCCTTGTTTTACAAATATTCTTATATTTTTGTTTGGTTCTAAATATTTATTTCCAATATTGTTTTTACATAGTTTGATAATATCTTCTAAATGTATTTTAGAAATTCCTTGAGTTGTTCCTATTAGCTTGTTAATAGTATATAAAATAAGTCTTGTTTTTATTACCATCTCTTGGTTATTAAATTGTTTTAAGTCTAATATAATTTCTTTTTCAGTTTCCCCTATTTTTATAGTTTCATACTGTTTTGTAATAATTTTTGTAAAATATTCTTCGTCTTGTTTTGCTAGGTCTGATAATCTATTTAAGGTTTCTATTATATTAGGGTTAAATTCTTTTTGCAAATATGGAATTAATTCATTTCTAATTTTATTTCTAGTATATATATTTTCTAAATTACTTTTATCTAACTTAGGTGCTATTTTTTTTTCTTCACAGTAGTTTTCTATTTCTTGTCTTGTACAACTTCTAATTGGTCTTATATAGCTTATTTCATTTTGTATGGTACTTTTTCGTTTGATTTCTATTCCTTTTAGTCCTGAAATAGCACTTCCCCTTAAAAGGTTCATTAGTATGGTTTCACAATTATCATTTGCTGTGTGTGCTGTTGCAATTTTATTTGCGTTTGTTTTTAATGCTATTTCTTCAAAAAATTCATAACGCACAGTTCTTCCCATTTCTTCTGTACCCTTTTTTTCTTGTTTGGCAAGTTCTATTATATTAGCATATTTGATATATACTGGTATTTTTAGCTTTTCACAAAATGCTTGTACATAGTTTGTTTCTTCTTGTGCCTCTTTTCGTATTTGATGATTAACATGTGCTACTACTATTTCACATTCTAAATCTTTTTTTAAGCAATTTAAAATATCTAGCAGACACATGGAATCAGGTCCGCCAGATACACCTATTACTATTTTATCGTTTTTTTCTATTAAGCTATTTTTTTGGATAGTTTCTAGTACTTTTTCTTGTAACATTTTTGTTCCCTTTCATTTTTCTCTTCTTTTATAACTATGTTCTTTTTAATTTTTACCATTCTTAATCATATGCATTTTTGCAGTTTTAAAGTGGATTTTAAGCCTGCTTTTTTCTTTAAGCATTTTCTACCTTAAGTATTTTGAAAATAAGAAAAATGTTACTCTCTATATTTATCTAAGTTAGCAAATTTTGTATAACTTCCAAGCCATAATAGTTCTACAGTTCCTGTTGAGCCTGCTCTGTGCTTTGCTAAAATTACTTCTGCAATGTTTTTCTTTTCAGAATCTTCATTATAGTAATCATCACGATATAAAAACATAACAATATCAGCATCTTGCTCAATAGCTCCTGATTCACGAAGGTCTGATAACATTGGTCTATGGTCTGGTCTTTGTTCTACTGAACGTGAAAGTTGTGAAAGTGCAATAACTGGTACTTTAATTTCTTTTGCTAAGATTTTAAGTGAACGGCTTATTTCTGAAATTTCTTGTTCACGACTTCCCCCTCTTTTATTACTTCCTTGAACTAATTGTATATAGTCAATTACTACCATTCCTATATTTTTTTCTAGTTTTAGTTTCCTACATTTTGCACGTATTTCCATAGCAGATATTCCTGGGGTGTCCTCTATAAAAATTTGTGCTCCTGATAGTTCTCCTGATGCTTCTGCTAATTTTTGCCAATCATCATCTTCTATTTTTCCAGTTCTTACTTTGTTACTATCTACCATTGCTTCACTACATAATATACGGTTTGTCATTTGTTCTTTTGACATTTCTAAACTAAAAATAACTACTGGTGTGTTATACCTTACTGCTGCATTTGTTGCAATGTTTAATGCAAAAGCTGATTTTCCCATAGCAGGTCTTGCAGCTACAATTACTAAGTCTGATTCGTGTAAGCCTGCTGTCATATAATCTAAATCTGCAAATCCTGTAGCTACTCCTGTTATACGCTGTTTTTGATTATATAGTTGTTCTAATTGTGTGAATGAATCTACTAAAATATCTTTTATGCTACTGTATCCTTTTTGATTTCTGCTTTGTATTACATCAAATATCTTTCTTTCTGCTGTATCTAATAGGTCTTCTACCTCTTGTGCTTGGTCATAACCTAATTCTATAAGTTCATTAGCTGTTTTGATTAATGCTCTTAAGGCTGATTTTTCTTCTACTATTTTGATATATTGTTCTACATTGGCTGTGGTTGGCACTTTATCTGGAAGCTGTGCAATATATTCTAACCCCCCTACTGCCTCTAGTTGGTTCATAGATTGCAATTCTGTTTTTAGTGTGATAATATCTACTGGTTCTGCACGGTTATACAGATTTAATATTGCACTATAAATTTGTTTGTTATCTTCACGATAAAAGTCTTCTTCTTTTAATGTTTCAACTGCTGACATGATAGCATCTTTATCTGTTAACATACTTCCTATAACAGCTTGTTCTGCTTCTATATCGTGTGGTGGTATTTTTCCTAGTTCCATTGTTTAGCCCCCTATTTATCCATTTACGTGAAATACTTTTATCTTTTATAAATTACTTTATTTTATCAGTAGTTATGTGTTTTACTTTGCTATTAATTGTATTTTTAAGTTTCCTACAACACCTTCATATAGTTTGATTGAAACATTAAAACTTCCTAAGGTTTTTATTGGTTCTTTTAAATCTATTTTCTTTTTGTCTACTTCTATTTTATATTGTTCTTTTAAGCTATCTGCTATTTCTTTTGAAGTAATTGAACCAAATATTCTTCCATTTTCTCCTGATTTTACAGCTATTTTTAATAAAATGCCTTTTAGTTTTTCTGCTTGTTTTTGTGCTTCTTCTTTTTCTTGTGATTTTTTATATTGATTAGCATCTTGTTTTGCTTTTAGTTTACTCATGTTTTCACTATTTGCCTCTACTGCTAATTTTTTAGGAAATAAGAAGTTTCTTGCATAACCATCACTTGCATTGATTACTTCGTCTTTTTTTCCTACACCTTTTATGTTGTCTAATAAGATTACTTTCATTTCGTTCTCCTCCTTGCTTTTAATATTAGCTTGTGCATTTTGTATTTTCTTATCTTTTAATTGATACCATATTCTTTGTTTAAACTAGCTTGAAATTTCTGAAAAATATTCATTAATACGATTGATTAGTTCTTGCTTCACTTCTTCTATTGTCATTCCCTCTACTTGTGCTCCTGCTAAAGTAATATGTCCTCCACCGCCAAGCTTTTCTAAAATAATTTGTACATTAATATCTCCAATTGAACGACCGGCTTATACATACTTTGTCACCTAATTTTCCAATTACAAAAGAGGCTGTAATATCACTAATAGTTAATAATTCATCTGCTGCTTTTGCACAAATAATATTAGCATCTTTGTCATTTTCTTCATAGATTGAAATTCCAATGGTATCATTTGTAATTTCTGCATTCTCTACGATTTTAGATATTTTGTTATAAGTTTTTAAGTCACTTTGGAACCATTTTTTTACTTTAATGATATCTACACCACATTTTCTTAAATAGGCTGCCGCTTCAAAGGTTCTAACACCTGTTTTAAAGGTAAAGTTTTTAGTATCCATCATTATTCCAGCATATAACCCTTCTGCCTCTATGGTAGTTAGTTCTATTTCTTGCTGAGCATATTCTAATATTTCTGTAACTAATTCTGCTGCTGAAGATGCATATACTTCATGGAAGGTTAATATAGCATCTTCTATATAGTCTGGACTTTTTCTATGATGGTCTATTATTACTATTTTGCTGGTTTCTTCTAATAGTTCTGGCACTTCTACATAATTTTTCTTATGGGTATCTGCAATAATTAATAACGTTTCTGGTGTTATTTTTGCTAATGCTTCTGCTTTACCAATCATAACTCCATCATATTCTTTTTCTTCCTTTATGGTATCTATGAAGTTTTGAAGACTAATTCCAGTAGTATTATTGATAACATATGCTTCTACATTTAGGCTTTTGGCTAGTCGATATAATCCTAAGCTTGCTCCCATGGAATCTATATCACCATTTGCATGTCCCATTATCATAACGTTTTTAGCCTGTAACATCAATTCTTCTAAAGCATGTGATACGATTCTTGCTTTTACTTTTGTTCTTTTTTCTACTTCTTGGCTTTTTCCACCAAAAAAGGTGTATTTTCCTTCTTTTCTAACTACTGCTTGATCTCCACCTCTACCTAAGGCAATATCTACGCCTGTTTGTGCTGATTTATATTTTTCGTAATTTGATTCTCCTTCACCTGATACAGCAATACTTAAGGTTACTTGCATTTTACTAGATAATTCTAGTTCTTTTATGCTATCTAATATCGCAAATTTTCTTTCTTCTAGTATTTCTAAATATTTCTTTTCTAAAATACACACAAAGGTATCTCTTTCTGATTTTATAATAAGCCCTTCAAAACTTGCTGCCCAGTCATAAAGTGTTTTTTCTATTTGTGCAAGTAGTATTGGTTTTTCTTCATCATCTAGCCTTTGATTGATTTCTTCAAAGTTGTCTATCATAATTAGACCAACACATATTTTAGAGTCTTCATATTTTTTTTCTAATTCTATTTCTTTAGTTTCATCAAAGAAGTACATTGTTAACATATATTCTTCTTTTGATTTTGTATATCTACCTTGTATTTCATATATTTTGTTTCCAATTTCTAGTTCTTTATGAATACTTTTTTCTGGATTTTCTTCATTATTTTCTATTTCTAATTTAATTTGTTTTAATAATTCGTTTAAAGTGCTAGTTATATCTGTGTTTGCAAATTCTTTTTCAAATTTTGTACTTTTCCATACTACATTTCCATTTGTTTCTATAACAATTAATGGAAATGGTGAGTGTATCATGGTGTTTTTTGCAGCCTTGTCCATACTAAAGTTTAAGTCTTGTAAATGCTCTGAAAGTTCTGCCCTTCTTTTTTGGTTACTAAAGTAAGTATAGATAAGCACCATCATATAAGTTATTACCGCAATTGGAAAACAGTAAAAATTTAGAACACAAATAAAAACAAGTAATATCGCAATGATTACTAAATATACTTTTGTTTTTGAAATTAGTCCTTCAAATATTTTTTTGTTACTATTTTTCGGCATAAGTGTCTCCTTTTCTAACGCTTATATTGTACACTTTTTATAGGGTTTTGTCAATTTCTTTTAAAGAAAGAGATGCTCTTATAACATTATTATTTTCTTTTTATATAATATTCATCTGAAATAAAAAAACTGAAATGAACAATATCCTTTTTTCTAGATATTGTTCACAACAAGGTTTATCTTCTATTCTCTTTCTTGTTCTTCTTGTTTTGCCTTTTCTCTTTCTTTTTCTAGGTCTGCTATTGCTTTTGCTTCTAAATGTCTTCTTTCTTCTTGTATTAAAAAATCATTATAAATCTCCATGGCATCACCAACACTTATTGCTTCAATAATTCCTTCTCCATTTTGGTCTATAACTGTAAATTTTTGACCTATTATATCATAAACAATAAAACCCTTTTCTGGCTCTATTTCTTCTGGTTCTTCCTCTCCTTCTTCCACTAATTGTATATCTTCTAAATCCATCTCATCTTCATCCTCTTCAAAATAAAACTCCTCTAGTTCTTCCAAGACGTTATCTTCTAGTGGAACTTTTACTCCCGAAATTAGAGAAAATGACATGACTCTTAAAATTGCTTTTACTCTTTTCATAACCATTTGATAAAATTCAGCATTTTCCTCTTCTGGTGTATAACTTTCATCAAAATTAATTCTCGCCTCTACTTGTTGTTCATATGCTCCATTTCTTAGATATTCCATTAAAATACCTATACTTCTTTGCTCTCCAAAAAACGAACTTTCCAAAACATCATATATGTCATATTCCTGCACTGAAAACGCTTTTCTTTGCCTTACCATTTCATCATCTACAATTTCTATTGCTGTATATCCTGCTATATCTTGTAATATTCCACCTCTTGCTAAATAGTCTGCCATATTTTGCAATTTTGTTACATATTCTAATAGTTCCATTTCTATATTAACAATTAACTCTTAAAAGTTAATCGTTATCTCCTTTCTAAGTAGTATTTAGTATTCGTTTTTCTCCTATAATAAGAAGACTAACCTTGTTGTATAGCAAAAATCTGCGATTTTCCCTATATAATACTAAAAAGCACAAAGACTAAAAGTTCTTTTTACTTTTTTGCCTTTGTACTTTTTACTAATTATTCTTCTACTTCTTCATTTTCTTCTGTGTTAATTTTTGTGTTTTTGTAAATTGGAAGTCCTGTTCCTGCTGGAATTAGTTTACCAATAATTACATTTTCTTTTAATCCTATTAATTCATCTACTTTACCTTTTACAGCAGCTTCGGTTAATACTCTTGTTGTTTCTTGGAATGATGCTGCTGATAAGAAGCTTTCAGTTGCTAGTGATGCTTTTGTAATTCCTAGTAATAAACGTTTTCCTGTTGCAGGGCGTTTTCCTTCTTCTACTACTTTTGCATTTTCATCTTCAAAGTCGTGTACATCTACTAATGAACCTGCAAACATACTTGTATCTCCATTATCTTCTACTCTTACCTTTTTAAGCATTTGTCTTCCAATAACTTCAATATGTTTATCATTGATATCAACACCTTGGTTACGGTAAACTTTTTGTACTTCTTGAATTAAGTAGTTATATACACCTTCTGGTCCTTTAATAACTAAGATTTCATTTGGGTTAATAGCACCTTCAATTAGGGCATCTCCTGCTTCAATGAAGTCACCATCTTTTACACGTAGTTTAGATCTAAATGGTATTGCATATGTTTTAGAGTCATCATCTGATGTAACAATAACTTCTTTTTTCTTTTTATCTTCTGATATTTTAACAACACCATCTATTTCAGAAATTACTGCTAATCCCTTTGGTTTTCTAGCTTCAAATAATTCCTCAACCCTTGGAAGACCTTGTGTAATATCTGCTACACCTGCTACACCACCAGAGTGAATTGTTCTCATAGTAAGCTGTGTACCAGGTTCACCAATTGATTGTGCCGCTATAATACCAACAGATTCTCCAATGTTTACTTCATCACGAGTAGCTAAGCCCATACCATAACATTTACGGCATACACCATGTTTAGTACGACATCCAAGTACACTACGTACTGGTACTGCTTCCATTCCTGTTGCAATTATTTTTTCTGCCATTCTTTCTGTAATCATAGTGTTAGTATCTACAATTATTTCTTTCGTAGTTGGGTCTATAATTGTTTCTAATGGATATCTACCTACTAATCTTTCTTCTAGTTTTTCAATGATTTGATTTCCATCTTTGATATCTGTAACTACAATTCCTTCATGTGTACCACAATCATCTTCACGTACGATAATATCTTGTGATACATCTACTAATCTTCTTGTTAAGTATCCTGAGTCTGCTGTTCTTAAGGCTGTATCTGCTAAACCTTTTCTAGCACCATGGGCTGAAATAAAGTACTCTAGTGCATCTAGCCCTTCACGGAATGAAGAGGTAATTGGAATTTCTACGGTTTTACCTGTTGTACTTGCCATAAGTCCACGCATACCTGCAATTTGTCTTAATTGGTTTAGGTTTCCGTCTTGCTCCTGATTGGCTCATCATATATACTGGGTTTAATTCTTCAAAGTTATCTTTCATGGCATCTGTAACATCATCTGTTGCTTTTTCCCATATTTTGATAACAGAGTTATATCTTTCATCATCTGTAATTAAACCACGTTTATATTGTTTTAAGACATTGTTTACTTGTTCATTTGCTTCTTGTAAGATTTGTTTTTTTGCTTCTGGTACTTTAACATCATCTACTGATACTGTGATACCAGCTGTTGTAGAGTGTTTAAAGCCCATTGCTTTGATATAATCAAGTAGTTCTGCTGTTGCACTTAAGCCATTTGAGTTAATTGATTTTGCAATAATTTTTCCTAAATTCTTTTTAGATACTGCAAAGTTAATTTCTGGCTCAAAGATGTTTTCTGGTTTGTTTCTATCTACAAATCCTAGGTTTTGTGGTATTCCTTCATTATAGATAAGTCTTCCTACTGTTGTTTCTACTTTTCTTGTTTCTATTTCTCCATCTACTTCTTTTTGAATTCTTACAAATATTTTAGCATGAGCTCCTAAGTCATGATTTGCATAAGCAATTACTGCTTCTTCTGGTGAAGAATAGTAATTTCCTTCTCCTGGCTCTCCTGGAACTTCCATGGTTAGGTAATAACTACCTAATATCATATCTTGTGTTGGTACTGTTACTGGTTTACCATCTTGTGGTTTTAATAGGTTATTTACTGATAACATTAAATATCTTGCTTCTGCTTGTGCTTCTGGTGATAATGGTAAGTGAATTGCCATTTGGTCACCATCAAAGTCTGCGTTGAAGGCTGTACATACTAATGGGTGAAGTTTGATTGCTCTACCTTCTACTAATACTGGCTCAAATGCTTGTATTCCAAGTCTATGTAATGTTGGTGCACGGTTTAGTAATACTGGATGGTCTTTGATAACATCTTCTAAGATATCCCATACTTCTGGTCTTAGTCTTTCTACCATTCTTTTAGCATTTTTGATGTTATGTGCTAACCCTCTACCAACTAATTCTTTCATAACAAATGGTTTGAATAGTTCTACTGCCATTTCTTTTGGTACACCACATTGATATAGTTTTAGTTCTGGTCCAACTACGATAACAGAACGTCCAGAATAGTCAACACGTTTACCAAGTAGGTTTTGACGGAATCTTCCTTGTTTTCCTTTTAGTAAATCTGATAATGATTTTAAGGCTCTATTTCCTGCTCCTGTTACTGGTCTTCCACGTCTTCCATTATCTATTAGAGCATCTACTGCTTCTTGTAACATTCTTTTTTCGTTACGTACAATAATTTCTGGTGCGCCTAATTCTAATAGTCTTTTTAAACGATTATTTCTGTTAATTACTCTACGATATAAGTCGTTTAAGTCTGATGTTGCAAATCTACCACCATCTAATTGTACCATTGGTCTTAAGTCTGGTGGAATGACTGGTATTACATTTAATATCATCCATTCTGGTTTGTTTCCAGATAGTTTAAATGCTTCAATTGTATCTAACCTTTTTACAATTTTAGCTCTTTTTTGTTCACTGGCTTTTTCTAGTTCTTTTTTTAGTTTGTCTGTTAGTTTTTCTACATCTATTTCTTGTAATAGTTCAAGTATTGCCTCTGCTCCCATTCTTGCTGTGAATGAGCCTCTACCATATTTTTCTTCTGCTTCATGATATTCTTTTTCAGATAATATTTGGCATTTCATTAAGCCACTTGTTCCTTTATCTGTAACAATATATGAGGCAAAATAGATTACTTTTTCTAAGCTTCTTGGTGAAATATCAAGCATTAATCCTATTCTACTTGGTATTCCTTTGAAGTACCAGATATGAGCAATTGGTGCTGCAAGTTCGATATGTCCCATTCTTTCACGTCTTACTTTTGATTTGGTTACTTCTACACCACATCTATCACACACAATTCCTTTATATCTTACTCTTTTATATTTTCCACAATGACATTCCCAGTCTTTGGTTGGTCCAAATATTCTTTCACAAAATAGACCATCTTTTTCTGGTTTTAATGTTCTATAGTTAATGGTTTCTGGTTTTTTTACTTCCCCTTTTGACCATTCTCTTATTTTTTCATCTGATGCAAGTCCTATTTTTATTTTATTAAAAATTTCTAATTCGTCCACTTTTTAGCCCCCTAATTTTCTATTTTCATCTCATGATGGTTTTTCCCATCTGCTTTGGTTTTTCACAATTTTCTAACTAAAGTTTGACACTGCTGTGCAATTCCTTACTGTAAAACTTTAATTATAATTGTGAAGGCTATTTAATTTTTATATATTCTTTATGATTACTCATGTTTATTCTTCATTATCATCTAATAAATCTACAAGCATCAAACTTATTGTTTCAGTCTTTGTCTTCGCAAAGCCTAAAACAATAGTTTATGCCTATTCGTAAACTCGCTTCTTCTGCCACAGGCAGCGCTCGTTTACTCATCATTCAAAAGGTTATCTTCTCCTAAGTCTGTATCATCTAATACAATTTCTTCATCATCAAAATCTGCAAATAGTGCATCTTCATCACCATTTTCTAGTAGATCTTCTTCACTATCATCTTCAATATAACCATCTTCTAGTTCGGCTTCATCTACTACTTGTTCTTCTAAACGTTTTGCATCTTCGATACTATTAAAGTCTATACCATCTTCAATGTTTTCTTTTAGTTCTAGTTCTTGGTTATCTTCTGATAATAAACGTACATCTAAGCCTAATGATTGAAGTTCTTTAATTAATACTTTAAATCCTTCTGGTACTCCTGGCTCTGGTACATTTTCACCTTTTACAATTGATTCATATGTTTTTACACGTCCTACGATATCATCTGATTTAACTGTTAACATTTCTTGAAGTGTATAAGCTGCTCCATATGCCTCTAATGCCCAAACTTCCATCTCTCCAAAACGTTGTCCACCAAATTGTGCTTTACCTCCTAAAGGTTGTTGTGTTACTAATGAGTATGGTCCTGTTGAACGTGCATGGATTTTGTCATCTACTAAATGGTGTAGTTTTAACATATACATAACACCAACTGTAATTGGACGATCAAATGGTTCTCCTGTTCTTCCATCATATACTACAGTTTTACCATCTTCTGGTAGTTTAGCTTCTCTAAATAATTCTTTTATTTCTTCATCTGTTGCACCATCAAATACTGGTGTTGCTACTTTAAATCCTAATGCTCTTGCTGCCATTCCTAAATGCACCTCTAGTACTTGACCTAAGTTCATACGAGAAGGTACACCAAGTGGGTTTAACACGATATCTACTGGTGTTCCATCTGGCATAAATGGCATATCTTCTTCTGGTAAAATACGTGAAATAACACCTTTATTACCATGACGTCCTGCCATTTTATCTCCTACTGAGATTTTTCTTTTGGTTGCAATATAGCAACGGATTACTTGGTTTACACCTGGTGATAATTCGTCTGAGTTGTCTCTTGTAAAGATTTTAACATCTACGATGGTTCCTGCTTCTCCATGTGGTACACGAAGTGAAGTATCTCTAACTTCTCTTGCTTTTTCTCCAAAAATAGCTCTTAACAATCTTTCTTCTGCTGTAAGCTCTGTTTCTCCTTTCGGAGTAACTTTACCTACTAGAATATCTCCTGGTCTTACTTCTGCACCTATTCTAATAATTCCGTTTTCGTCTAGGTCTTTTAAGCTGTCATCACCAACATTTGGAATATCTCTTGTGATTTCTTCTGGTCCTAATTTTGTATCACGGCATTCGCAGTCATATTCTTCTATATGTATTGAAGTATATACATCATCTTTTACAAGTCTTTCACTGATTAGTACAGCATCTTCATAGTTATAACCTTCCCATGTAGTAAATGCTATTAGCACGTTTTTACCTAGTGCCATTTCTCCATTTTTAGTAGCTGGGCCATCTGCAATTAAATCTCCTGGTTTTACTTTTTCACCAACTTGTACTACTGGTCTTTGGTTAATACATGTTCCACCATTGGTTCTTTTGAATTTTCTTAAGTGGTATACATCTATTTCATCTTTTTTATTTCTTATTTTAATTTCGTCACCTGTTACTTTTTCTACAATTCCTTCATTTTCTGCCATAACTGTAATTCCAGAGTCTTTTGCTGCTCTATATTCTATTCCTGTTCCTACTATTGGAGATTCTGGCATAAGTAGTGGTACTGCTTGACGTTGCATGTTTGCACCCATTAGAGAACGTTTTGCATCATCGTGTTCTACGAATGGTATCATAGCTGCTGCAACAGATACTAATTGTTTTGGTGATACGTCTACAAAGTCTACTTGTTCTTTATCTACCATAGTGATTTCTTCTCTGTAACGTACACGAATTCTGTCATTTACAAATTTACCATCTTTATCTACTGGCTCTGATGCTTGTGCTATAATATATTTATCTTCTACGTCTGCTGACATATAAATTACTTCATCTGTAACTTTTCCTGTTTCATGATCTATTTTTCTATATGGTGTTTCGATAAAGCCATATTCATTGATAATAGCAAATGAAGAAAGTGCTGATATAAGTCCTACGTTTGGCCCTTCTGGTGATTCAATTGGGCATAGTCTTCCATAGTGTGTATAGTGAATATCACGTACTTCAAATCCTGCTCTTTCTCTTGATAAACCACCTGGTCCTAATGCTGAAATTCTTCTTTTATGAGTAAGCTCTGATAATGGGTTTGTTTGATCCATGAATTGTGATAATTGTGAGCTTCCAAAGAATTCTCTAATAGATGATGTGATTGGTTTTGTATTAATTAAGGTTTGTGGTGTGATAACATCTAGGTCTTGAATAGTCATTCTTTCACGAACAACTCTTTCTAATCTTGTTAAACCAATTCTGAATTGATTTTGTAATAGTTCTCCTACACATCTAATAC
The DNA here is from genome assembly GCA_947073285.1 of uncultured Clostridium sp. Taxonomy (GTDB): domain Bacteria; phylum Bacillota; class Clostridia; order TANB77; family CAG-508; genus CAG-273. The sequence continues at coordinate 44,069 of CAMTJT010000014.1, forward strand.
GACGATTTCCTAAATGGTCAATGTCATCTATATTTCCTAAACCATGTTCTAAGTTTAATAGGTAGTTAATAGATGCAATGATATCTTCGTTAGTAATATGTTTTGGATTAATTTCATCCATTCTTTCTCTTAATACTTTTACTAAATCTTTTTCTTCTGTGGTATCTATAATTGATTTTAAAACAATATAGTTTACCATTTCTTTGATATGTAATGAACTTAGGTCTACATTTGGTAGTACACTATGAATGTTTACTGTTCCATTACCAATAATTCTAACTGGTTTATCTTCTATTTTAATGTCTACCATATTAATTCCACTATTTTGAATAGCTATTGCTGCTTCTTCTGTGATAGTACTATCTTTTTCTGCTAATACTTCTCCTGTTTCTGGGTCTATAATATCACTATAGGCTATTCTGTCTGTAATTCTTGTTGCTAAACTTAACTTTTGATTGAATTTGTATCTTCCTACTTTTGCTAAGTCATATCTTCTTGCATCAAAGAATAAACCATTAAATAGGTTTCTTGCAGCATCTGTTGTTGGAAGTTCACCTGGTCTTAATTTTTTGTAGATTTCTACTAGTGCTTCTTCTTGGGTTTTGATTGGATCTTTTTGAAGTGTTGCTGCTATTTTGCTTTCTTCTCCAAATAGCTGTGTTATTTGTTCATCTGTTACAATACCAATTGCTCTTAATAAAGTGGTTACTGGTATTTTTCTGGTTCTGTCTACTCTGGCATAGAAAATGTCATTTCCATCTGTTTCATATTCTATCCATGCACCACGAATAGGCATAACAGTTGAAGTGAAAATTCTTCTTCCTGTTTTGCTATCAAAATCTGTAGCATAATAACATCCTGGTGAACGTACTAATTGGCTTACTACAACTCTTTCTGCTCCATTGATTACGAATGTTCCACTATCTGTCATAAGTGGGAAATCTCCAAGATAAATTTCTTGTTCTTTGATTTCTCCTGTTTCACGGTTAATTAGCCTTACTTTTACATGTAACCTTGTAGCATAGGTAGTGTCACGTTCTTTGGCTTCTTCTAGTGTGTATTTTGTTTTTTCTTCCATGTAGTAGTCTAAGAATTCAAGTACAAGGTTTCCTGTATAGTCGATAATAGGAGAAACATCTCTTAATACTTCTCCTAGCCCCTCTTCAATAAACCAATTGTAGGAATCTTTTTGAACTTGAATTAAGTTTGGCATTTCGATTGAATCGCCGATTTTTGCAAAAGTTTTACGAGAGCATTTCTCGTGTTTAATTTCTTTTAACAAAAAAATCACCCCTAAAATTTATTTAAGCAGAAAAAATTTCTAAATGAGATTGTACATATTTTTTGTACAATTTTAGAATAGAATTATATGATTTCTAATAAGAAGTCCTTCTTGTTTTTATCACTGGTTTACACTTTTAGCATTTTCTGCTCTGCAAATGCTATATTTCTGTAAGCAAAGATAGAACAATTCCTCTTCTTATAGAATTAACATAACATGAGTTAAAGGCAATAAAAATACGGTTGGTAGTTTTACTTTGTTACCAACTGTATTTTTTATTGTTTATTTTAAAATTTTTAATTTTAATTTGCTAGCCACTCTATATTCTTCCTTTAATAGAGATTAATATATTTTAACCTAAAAATATATCTTAGATAGTATATCAGGTTTTGAATGGCTTGTCAACAGTTTTTGCGTATTTTTATTCTTCTATTTTTTTACGTAAATTTACAAAGTAACTTCCAAATAGTATATAAGAATATAGAAATAAACTTTACACAAAGTTAGATTTGTAA
>CAMTJT010000015.1 GCA_947073285.1 uncultured Clostridium sp.
AGTTCTGGATTTTTCTCAATATATTTTTGAAAATCTTGATATGTACGATTAGTTCTAGCCTTAGTATCTTTCTTTTCAAGTTTCTTTTGTTTTCTCTTTTTCAATCTTACTTTTCTTGGTAAATCAAGTGGACCAATAGAAAAGCAATTGTTAGCAACATATTTGTATAAAGTTGAGCGAGAGCAATTAATATCATGTGTTTTGTAAATGTGAGAGATAGATTGTCCCTGTTTAACTAGCGGAGAAATTATCTTGTCTAAGTTGCTTAACTCTAATTCAGACATATTAATACCTTGTCTAGCTTCTGCAAGTTTGGTTCTGTATGTTTTGTATGAAGATAAAGCTCGGTAATAGTATTTGGTCATTCTACAATTGTATCTGTTAATACAACCATTACAAACATAAGGAGCTCTTTTAAGCCTTAAACAAGTACCTTCTTCAAAATCGTTACAAACTTTGTTACAAATATTACATTTTCTACATTCTCTATTGCAACTTAATCCACAAACATTGCGTCTTTTGCAATTAAATTTTCTTGAACAATGGTTAAAATTGACATGGATAGATTGACCCTCTTTTCTAATCCTGTGATTTCTAACTTCTTTTGCAATTGTAGTAGGGTCTTTATCTAAAATAAGTGCAATATCTCTAAAGCTAGTATTTCTCATAAGTTCCTGTTCTATGATGTTTCTTTCGTCCAAAGTTAAATGCAAATTGTTTGACATGTTAAACCTCCAAAACTTGTCAAACACGGTATCTTACTATTATTTTAACATTTTTTTGTGTAAAATTAAAATCCACCTAACTTGAGAGTAGAATTTAAAATAAAAATTAAGGTTTATGCAATCAAAAGGATTATAGATATTGCAAGTGATGCTAAATTATAGTATAATTGAGATAGTTTTAAATAAAAAATAGTAGAATTCTAAAACTCACTAATTAGTGAGGGGAGATTTTCCTCTAACTTTTTGGTTTGACATAGATGGTAAGTAAGCAACAATAAAATTAGGAGGACAATATGAAGATTAATATCAGTGGTTGCAGTTTTGGGGAAAATAGCAATGTTGTAATGATTAAGGGGGATAATAACGTAGTAGTAAATGGGCGGATTTTAAGTGGAAACTCTAAGAGGCAGCTTAGGAGAGTTGATGAAAAGAAATTGGTGGATGCTGAAGGAATAGAAAAAATTACAATTGATTCATCAGTATTTGATATCAATTTATATGTTTCAAAAGATTCTTCGAAAATTCAAGCACATTGTTATGGTGAGGTCAATATCGATGGCGATGTTGAGCTACAAACATATGTAGCAAAGGATGAAGTTAAAATTGAAGTAATAATGAATGGAAATTGTTATGCAGGTCAACTAAAATTCGAAGTTATTATACCTGACAAAACATTTAAGAGAATTCGTACTAAAAGCATATGTGCTAATGTCAAAATAGAAGAAGATGTTTCAGCACAAACAATTGAGGCAGAAACAACGTCTGGAAATATAGACACACAAGCAACTTTTAGTAATGCTTCTTTGGAAACAATAAGTGGCAATATAAGTTGCTATATTGATGCAACAGGTGATATCAGGGCTAAGTTTTCAAGCGTAAGTGGAAACGTGTTATTAGAACTTGCAAATCTCAAAAAGGTAAATTTGTCTGCACGTTCAGTATCAGGAAATGTCCAAAATTTGTATAGGGAAGAAGATGGATACAGTGCAGAGGTAAAAGTCACTACAGTAAGTGGTGATGTTCGAATTAAATAACTATGATAATAACAAACAGTGCTACACCATGGAGCACTGTTTGTTATTGATTTAATTGAATAAAGTTAACTTTCTATGTTTTTTCTATATAGGTTATGATAAATATAAGTTTGAATTATAATACTAAAAGATAGAATTGCAGCAACAATCCTTAGATTATTTAAACTAAATGCAAAAATTACTGCAATTAATAAGATTAATTCACTTACTACTTTACCAAAACTATGAATAGCTTCACCAATAAAAATATATTCTAAGTAATATTTTTTTATTGTTTCATTGGAGTGAATATTAAATACAGCAGTATCTACTAGAATTTGTGTTATTTTATAAGCAATATTAAAAATAATATTATAAATAATAAACATACTAAAAGAGTTTGTAAAGATAATAGGGAGTGAAACAACCAAAATAGAGAGAGCCGAAATAATAAAGGCTTTTCGATTATCTTTTTCTTTTAAATATCGTTTTACTAAAAAGGATGTAACTAATCCTAAAAGTGCAAAGATGGCATCTAAGTTACCTAAGCTTGCTTCATTTCCTAAAGCAAAGAAAATAATGAGAGTGATTGTTGTTTCTAGTCCACCTCTAAATCCCATACCTTCAAAAAATAATATTTTGTAAACTTCTTTTGCTTGCTTATCTTTAAATGGATATTTCAAATTTGAAACTTTCATTTTATTAATATCAAATTCATATTTATCAAAAAACATAGTAGCAAGCAGAGCAAGAAAAATTAATATAATAATTATAATAATTACAACAGAATAGGACAAATTAACAATTGTATATCCCATACCAATTGTAGATATTATAGAGATAGCACTTGAAACAATACTATTATAGGAAAAAATTTTCTTAAACTGTAAATCATTTTTAAAATTGTATAATATCATTTTATAAGCTGACCAGTATAATATATTAGTACTACAATCAAGAATAGCATACAAATAAATATAGTCAGTTACTCTTTTTCCTAGCATTAGAAGAATAAATAAGCATAGACCTTTAGATAGAAGTCCCAATCTGTATATTTTTAAAACATTATTTTTATTGATTAGCTTTAAAGATATGAAAGAACATGCCCAAGTAATTAAATATTTAAAGGTGTAATATAAAACCACACTAAGAACATTACCTTGCGTTATTCTTAAAAAATAGATTGCTAAAAATAGGGATGTAAATTTACTTACAACACTATTAATAGAATGTGTAAAAATAATTTTATTCATAATTTAGTTCCCTCATTTCATATAAAAGTATTATAAAGTTTTTGCACAAAAATGTCAAAAAAAAGATGAAAATTTTTAGAAAGTTATATAGTAGTACGACCAAAAAGAATTGACATTTTTATTTTTTATTAGTATAGTTAAGAAAAAAAGGAGCAAAAAAGTAAAAGAATGGAAAAAATAGAAAAGAAAATAAAGTCCAAATGTGATGGATTAGAACTAGGAGTGACCATTACTACACCAGATAAAGGAGAAATAATAAAAGGGATTTTTCAAATATCTCATGGAATGGCAGAACATAGAAAAAGGTATTTACCATTCATGGAGTTTTTATCAAATCATGGTTATGTTTGTGTAATTCATGATCATAGAGGGCATGGAGAAAGCATAAAAACAGAAGAAGATTTGGGCTATTTCTATGAAAAAAATGCAACCTATGTGATAGAAGATTTAGCTCAAGTAACAAAAATGATAAAAGAAGAATATGCAGACTTACCAGTGTACTTATTTGGGCATAGCATGGGGTCACTAATTGTAAGAAGTTATTTAAAAAGATATGATAGTCAAATAGATAAATTAATTGTATGTGGAGCTCCTTATCACAATCATTTGGCAGGTATTGGCATTTTCTTTTCTAAAATAATACAAGTCTTTAAAGGAGAAAAGTATAGAAGCAGATTAATGCAAAAATTAACTTTTTCGTCTTATAATAAAAAATTTACAGAAGAGAAAAAAGAAAAAAATTGCTGGATATCTGATAACAAAGAAAATAAAGAACAATATGAAAAAGATGAAAGATGTGGTTTCATTTTTACATTAAATGGTTTTCAAAATCTATATAAATTGGTACAAAAAACATATTCTGAAAAAGGGTGGGAAAAACAAAATTTGGAACTTCCTATTTTCTTTATAGCAGGAGATAAGGATCCAGTAATTGGCGGAATTGGTAAATGGATTGAAGCTTATGAATTTTTGCAAAATACAGTTGGATACAAAAATATGTCGCATAAACTATATAAAGATAAAAGACATGAATTATTAAATGAAGATATTAAAGAAAAAGTATATCAAGATATTTTAAATTGGGTAGAAGAGTAATTTAAAAGTGTCAGTTTAGAGAAAATCTTAAAACTGACACTTTTTGGCGAAGAGTAAACCACTCGTTTAACGGGTGGTTATGATTGCTATAATGTAAAATATTTGGTATGTTTAAGTGTATAATTAAAAGCATTTTAAAGATGTCCACAAGTTTGAAACTTAATTATTGTGATACTTTTGGTTGTTTTGCTAAAATCTCATCTGCTTGTTCTTGAGATAAATAACCATTTTCTACCATGGTAGAAATTACTTTTTTTTGTCTACTTAAGGTAAGATTAAGGTTAGCAGTAGGAGCATAAATACTAGGAGCATTTGGAATACCAGCCATTTGAGTAGCTTCATATAAAGTCATATCTTTTGCGGATTTTTTAAAATAACCTTGACAAGCCTCTTCAACACCATAATAACCATCACCAAAATAAATGGTATTAATGTATAATTCTAAAATCTCATCTTTTTCATAATTACTTTCTAAATCATGAGCCATAAAAACTTCAGCAACTTTACGATACATAGCATTTGTGTCGTTAGAAATAAAATATAAATTTTTGGCAACTTGCTGAGAAATAGTACTACCACCTTCTAAAAATTTGCCATAACGCATATTAGTAACTACTGCTCGTCCAATTGCAATTAAGTCAATAGGACCATGTTGATAAAAACGATGATCTTCTACTGAAACAACAGCATTTTTATAATCTATAGGGAGAGTATCTAATTTTACATAACTATCATCTTGTTGTACTTTTGTTACTTTATCAGAAAGACTAATGCTATTCAAAGCCTCTTTATACAGACTATGCCCTTGATATACAATATAGCCACCAGCAATTATTGCAACTAATAAAATAAAAATTAAAATTCTAATAATCCATTTCTTCACTAAAATCACCTTCTAATTATTTTTTATTGTATAAGAAAAGTTATTTTGACTTTTGGAAAGTAATAAGAAAAGTGGCTTCGCCACATGTGCATTTTGCTTCGCAAATATGCACAGCCCAAGGTAACTTAACCTTGTTGTATACGGAAAAATCTTATATTATGCCAAGATAAAAGTCGATTTTTCCTATACAATAAGAAACAAGCTTAACTTTTCTATTGATAAATTTATTATACTGTTTTTTATTAAAAAAAGCTATTAAAAATTTATTAAAATTTTATAAATTTATAGTAAATATTATATTATTTTGCTATTTTTATAGAGTTATATAAGAATCATAGAAAAAAGTGAAAAGTAGGTTAGTGCAATCTTTTAAAAAATGCAAAATTAGACTTGACAGCAAAACAGGCTTATAGGTATACTATAAGAAGGTGATTAAAATTGGAAGGTACAAAAGAAGAACAACATAATATTCGATTATATCCTATTTATAAAATGATATCATGGGATTTATTATTTTATTATTCAATTATATTTTTATTTTTAACTCAGGTAAAAGGTATTAGTGCAGCAGATGTTCTACTAGCAGAAAGTGCATATCCTATTTTCAAATTTGTACTTTTAATGCCATTAACAGCATTGATTACCAAGTTAGGAAAAAGAAAAAGTTTAATTATAGCAAATGCAGTTAATGCACTTTCTATCTTTTGCTATATCATTTCACAAAATTTAATGTATGTAATTATTGGTCAGTTTTTATCTGCAATAGCTTTTGATATTAAAGGGGTTGCAGAAACAAACCTATTGTATGATAATTTGCCCAGAACCGAAAAAAGAGGTTCACAATTTTCTAAAATAGATGGGCAAGGGCTTTCGTGGTATTATTATATAGATGGTATTACTGCTATGGCATCTGGATTTTTATATGTAATAAATGGCTATTTACCATTAGTTCTTTGTTTGATATGTTGTGTAATTTCTACAGTATTATCATTCAAATTTAAGATTACAGGAAGAGAACAAAAAGAAGAAACCATTAAATTTAAAACTTATATGAAAGATTTAAAACATTCCTTTCGTTATATGCTACAATCTAAGCGATTAAAATATCTACTATTATTTGGTGCTATTTTTGCAGGATTATTATCAACATTAGTTACATTAAGAAGTGGTATATTAGAGCAAATAGGTTTATCAGAGCAATACTTTGGAATTGTATTTGCAGTACTAGGAATGGTATCAGGAATTTCGGCCAAAAATCAAAATCGCATCCATAATGAATATAGAAACAAAACTTTAGCAGTTTTATCAGTTCCAACAACAGTTTCGTGTATTCTAATAGGATTTTTTGCATTAGGAAACTTTTCATTTAGTGTTACTTTAGCTTTAATGATAGCCATGTTTTTTATACAATACTTAACTAGAGGCCCTTTCTATACTTTAATTAGAAGATATTTAAATAACTTTACAACATCGTCTTTAAGAAATAAAATTACATCTTCTTACAATTTAGTAGAAAGTATAGCAAGAGCAATTATAACATTTTTAGCATCGTGGCTACTTAGATTTACAACAGCCTCTAATAGTGTGCTAGTAATAGGGTGTATCTCAACAATTGCAATTGTATTATTATTAGATGCAATGAATGATAAGGTAGGTTTAAAGCCAGAAGAATATGACAAAAAGGAAATTGAATTTTTAGAAATAAAATAGTAAACATTTAATTTTTCTAAGAAATTAATCAAGAAAGTATAAAAAATAAAATAAAAATCTCTTTAAAAATGAATTGACAAAAATGATAAGTTAATAGATAATATAATAAGAAAATTAGAGACAAAATACAAAAGAATGACAGAAAAGTACTAAGGAGGAATAAAAATAATGTATGTATTTAATCGTATTACAGTAAATCCACAATTACCAAAAAGAATAGAAAAATTATCAGAAATTAGTTATAACCTTTGGTGGTCATGGAATACAGAATTTTTAAGATTATTTAAGCAAATTGATATTGACTTATGGGAGAGAGTAGATAAAAACCCAGTTAAATTTCTAAAATTAGTAACACAAGAAAAGATAGAACAAGCAGCAGAAAGTACAGAGTTTCTAAAAGTATATGATAAGGTAGTAGCAGATTTTGAAGACTATATGAAAAGTAAAAATACATGGTTTTCAAAAAAGTACCCTAATAATAAAATAGATCAAATTGCCTATTTTTCAGCAGAATATGGGCTAGATCAAGTACTTCCAATTTATTCGGGAGGTCTTGGTATTTTATCAGGTGACCACTTAAAATCTGCAAGTGATTTAGGAGTTCCTCTAGTAGCAATAGGGTTACTATATCAAAATGGGTATTTTCACCAAAAAATAAATGGTCACGGAGTACAAGAAACTGAATATTATGATATAGAGGTAGATAACTTACCTCTAAAAAGAGTGAAAGACTGCAATGATAAAGATATATTAGTAGCTTTAAGACTACCTAAAAAGAAGTTATATTTAAAAGCATGGAAAGCAAATGTAGGAAGAATAGAATTATATTTACTAGATTCAGATATTGAAGAAAATCCACCAGAATATAGAGAAATCACAAGAACACTTTATGGTGGTGACCAAGAAATGAGAATTAGACAAGAAATAGTTCTTGGTCAAGGTGGAGTAGCTCTTTTAAAAGCATTAGGGTTAAATCCAACAGTTTACCATATGAATGAAGGTCATTCTTCTTTCTTAATTCTAGAATTGATATACACTTTAATGAAAGAAAAGAAAATATCATTTGATTTAGCAAGAGATATTGTATCTTCTAAAACAGTATTTACTACACATACGCCAGTTCCAGCAGGAAATGATATCTTTCCACTAAGTTTAGTAGAAGAATATTTCAAGGGCTTTTGGGAAAAACTTGGCATTTCAAAACAAGAATTTTTCCAAATGGGAATGAAACCAGAAGCACCACTTGATAATGGTTTCAATATGGGAATTTTAGCTTTAAAAGTAGCAGGAAAGAAAAATGGTGTAAGTAAATTACATGGAGCAGTTTCAAGGGAGCTATTTGGTGAGGTTTGGCCAGATATTGCAGCAAACGAGTCACCAATTACTTATGTAACAAATGGTATCCATACTTGTTCATGGCTTGCACCAGGGCTAAAGAAATTATATAACAAATATTTAATTCCATATTGGCAAGATAGAATTTATGATGATGAAGTATGGAAAAAAATTGTAGACATTCCAAATAAAGAACTATGGCAAGTACATCAAGAAAGAAAAGAAAAGATGTTAGATCTAGTAAAAACAAGCACAATAGAACGTTTAAGAAGAAGCGGTTATCCATATCAAGAAATTATGAATATTGTTTCTAACTTAGACCCTAATGCATTAACAATTGGCTTTGCTAGAAGATTTGCAACTTACAAAAGAGCAACATTAATTTTTAAAGATTTAGAAAGAATTACACAAATATTAAATGACCAAAATAAAAAAGTACAAATTATATTTGCAGGAAAAGCACATCCAGCAGATAAAGAAGGGCAAGACCTAATTAGATATATTCACGAAATTTCTATGAAACCACAATTTAAAGGTAAAGTATTTGTCTTAGAAAACTATAATATAGCTATGTCAAGATATTTAGTTAGTGGTGTAGATGTATGGCTTAATAACCCAAGAAGACCAATGGAAGCATCTGGTACAAGTGGACAAAAAGCATCAGTCAATGGTGTTATTAACTTTAGTATTTTAGATGGTTGGTGGGCAGAAGGTTATAATAGTAAAAATGGTTGGATGATAGGAACAAACCAAGAATATCCAGATTATGAAATACAAGATAGAGCAGATAGTCAAAGCATTTATGAAACTTTAGAAAACAAAATTATACCAATGTATTATGAAAAAGGTCCAGATGGAATATCTAGTAGATGGATGGAATATATGAAAGAATCTATCTTATCTACTGGTGGAAAATATAGTACTTCTAGAATGCTTACAGACTATGTAGATAAATTATATATGCCATTATGCAATTTATATAATGAGTATTATACAGAACTTGAAAAAGTAGGTGGATTTAATAAATGGAAGGAAAGTCTATATCATAGTTGGGATCAAATAGAAATTACACAAGAAAACAACTTAGATAATATTACTATGGATGCAGGAAATAATATTGAAGTAAAATGTAAAGTAAAATTACCTAATATAGATGAAAGAAATATAGAAACACAAGTATATTATGGTAGAATTGATGAAAATGGTGTGGTAGATGATATTACCATTATTCCAATGCAACTAGAAGAAAAAGACGAAGAAAATAGAACTTATATTTATAAAGCAAAAGTAAACTTGTTAAATGGTGGAAATTATGGTTATACCTTTAGAGTGATGCCAAAACATGAAATGATATTAGATAAAGAAAACTTAAATTTAATTAAATGGATTACAAAGTAATGGTTTTAACTAAAGCATTATAATAATCTTTTAAAATTAGGCGTTACCAATATAATAAGGTAAAGTTAAAATGCAAAAAGATTGTTGTAATGCTTTTTTAGTTACATTAAATAGTACTTGATTTATGCTAAGATATAGTCTCATGAAAATTGAGCAAAGGCAAGAAAGGAATGGAAAAACAATGAAAAAAACAAAAATTATTTGTACAATAGGTCCAGCAGTAGATAGTGACGATGTACTAGAAAAATTAATTTTAGCAGGTATGGATGTTGCTAGAATCAATTTTTCACATGGTAATTATAAAGATCAAGAGTCTAGAATTGAAACAGTAAAAAGGGTAAGAGAAAAAGTAGGAAAAACAGTAGCATTAATGTTAGATACAAAAGGACCTGAAATTAGAATTGGTAAGTTTGAAACTGGAAAAATTGAATTAAATCCAGGTGATATCTTTACTTTAGTTAATGAAGAAATGTTAGGAAATAAAGAAAAAGTATCAATTACCTATAAAAATCTACATAATGAGGTAAATGTAGGAACAAATATATTGATTAATGATGGACTTATTAAAATAGAAGTAATAGAAATAAATGGTACAGATATAATTTGTAAAGTAATAGATGGTGGTATGTTAACTAACACAAAAAGTATTAATATACCAGGTATGGCAATTAACTTACCAAGTCCAACTGATAAAGATATAGAAGATATTCTATTTGGTATTAAGGCAGGTTTTGACTATATTGCAGCTTCTTTTGTTCGTAGTGAGCAAGATATATTAAATATGAGAAAAATACTAGAAGAACATGGTGGTAGCCATATAAAAATTATTTCTAAAATAGAAAATAGGCAAGGAATAGACAATTTTGATAGTATTTTAGAGGCGTCTGATGGAATTATGGTAGCTAGAGGTGACTTAGGGGTAGAAATTCCTATGGAAGAAGTACCAATTTACCAAAAAGAGTTTATTGCTAAATGCAATAAAGCAGGAAAACCAGTTATTATTGCAACACAAATGTTAGAATCTATGGTACATAGCCCAAGACCTACTAGAGCAGAAGTAAGTGATGTAGCAAATGCTATTTATGATATGGCAAGTTGTATCATGTTATCTGGTGAATCAGCAGCAGGTGAATATCCAATAGAATGTGTTGAAACAATGGTAAGAATTTGCGAAACAATTGAAGGCTCTATCAAATACTGGAAAAGATTTAGCAAAAAAGAACGTAATAAAGAAAATGAAGATTATGAATATAACTTAAATTACTCAACTTGCTCTACTGCTATGGATTTAAAAGCAAAAGCAATTTTTGCTTATACAGATACTGGTAGAACTGCTAAAATGATTGCAGGGTTTATGCCAGAGTGCCCAATTTATGTGATTACTGCAAATAAAGAAATAGATAGACAATTATCTATGGTATGGAATGCTTATACTATTTTAGTAGAACAAAAAGAAAGCATTGATGAAATGATAGATGATGGTATTAAGGAAGCAAAAGAAAAAGGGTATATAGCAGAAGGAGATATTGTGGTTATTGCAGGAGGAGCATCTATTTTAGCAGGTCATAAACATGCTAAATTAAACAAAACAATTGGTGGTGTGTTGAAAGTATAAAAATAGTAACACAAAAATGAAAAATAGGAATGGTAAAAAAGCCATTCCTATTTTTTTTGTAATTGTAAAAGTAAGTTTTAACGCACCTTTTCTTACTTTTTGTCATATTATGTAGTATAAACCAAAAATAAGGAGGAAAATGAAGGATGTTTAATCGATATAGAAGATGCCATTGTCAAAACAATTATAATCCAGAAGTGATTGAAACATTATGCCAAAATGTAGGTGTAAGTGCAGAGTATGCTCAAGTAAATACTTCTGGTTTTAATTGTGGTTGTAATTGTAAATGCAATTGCGGTTGTGGTTGTAGTGATAATGATACTGTGGATTGTGGTTGTGGATTTGATGAAGAACCAAGTGTATTTCCATTAAATCCAATGCTTGCACAAAGTTATGTGCCAATACAAGAAATGGATAAAACTTTTACACCATGTTGTGGTTTAAAAATGGGAACTATTTTTCCAGAATTAGTTAGTCCATATATGCCAGGGCAAAGCATGGCAGAAATTGAATATTTAAAAAATACAAATGAAATTGGGGAGGGATGTAATCAATGTTAGGTTCAGATAATGAAAATAGAAACTGTGGTTGTATGCCAAACAATCAACCAAATTGTGAATGTATGGGAAATAATTTAGCAGAATGTGATTGTAATTATACTCCTCAAGGAATTAATGCAGCATTTGGTTATAACACAATGGCAATGCAAGATAATGATAAAAATTGTTGTTGTAGTGATAATATGGAACAATGTTGTTGCGAAAGAAACAGAGTAAGAGAAGAAATGCTAGGTCAAATTAAATGTTTAAACTTTGCAATTATTGAATTAGGTTTATATTTAAACACTCATAGTAATGACCAAAGAGCAATTTGTATGCATAAAGAATATTGCAAACAATTAAAAGAATTAAAAGATAAATATCAAAGAATTTATGGACCATTAAGTATTTACTATCCATGTAACAAATGGAGATGGCTAGAAGAACCATGGCCATGGGAAGGAGGAATGAAGTAGTATGTGGACTTATAATAAAGTATTAGAATACCCAGTAAAAATAAAATGCCCTAATGCAAAACTTGCAAAATTTATTATCTCTCAATATGGAGGACCAGATGGTGAACTTGCAGCTTCTCTTAGATATTTGAGTCAAAGATTTGGAATGCCAGACCAAATTGCTAAAGCAACATTAAATGATGTTGGTACAGAAGAATGAGTTCCATGATGATGTCAATAACTAAAGACATAAGTTATTTGTAATCGGCTATCGCCTCAACAACTAACAAAATTACAATCTTAGTTATTGACTGTAAAATAGGTTTGTTACTTCATATGAATTGTGTTCACATAATTTGACTTTATAATATAAATTGGGTATAATGTAACTGTTACAATAATATTTTATTTCAAGTCCATAACTGTAAATGAAGCTATGGCAGAAAGGATTGTGTATGAGTATAGAAACTGATAAAAGCGCAACTGGTTTTCGGATTTGCATTACTTCTAACAATGGCAAGACTTGTTGCAGGGGAACCATTAAAAGTTGTATCCAATGATGACGTTTCTGACAATCAACTCTATGCTATTTGCAAAGTGTTAGATGAATTGCCGTAATCCTTATGATGCTCTCTTTTCTATAAGTTAAGGGAGCATCTTTTTATTGTGAAAACAACAAGAGTCTTATATTTTTAATATTTTAGGATATATATGTAATTCAAAATTTGTTGGATCTGTATCCTTTTTTATAGCTTTTTCCATTTTTAAATAAGTAACTTTATTAATTATGCTTTTTAATAAAATATTCTTATCTTCTGCAGTTTCCAACTTACCATATAAATCAATTACATTTTCTAATTTGGGAATCATTATTCCTTTTTCATTTTGCATTTCATTATTTTTATTTAAAAGTTCAGTATATTCTGCTAGTTTATTTTCTAAACTTTCAATGTTTTCTTTTATAGCTTTAGAACGATTTATAAATTCATCTTTACTATAAACTCCGTTTTCTAAAAAGTCATATACTTTATTTAATTTAGCATTTTCCTTTTCTAATTCTTTTTTAGTAGTATAAATGGACTTTTCTATTAACTTACTATTTTCAGTATTTGAGTTATCTTTAACTTCATATTCTACTTTATAATTGTCAAGCCATATTCTTAACGCTTCGATGATTTTATTTTCTACAATATAAAGTTTAGAACTTATATTATTACATTTTGAATTAGAACATATTAGTGTTGCAGGTTTGTCAGCTTTTGTATAAGGTCTCCTTTGCATTGGCTTACCACATTTTTCACAAAATACTAAACCAACTAATGGATTTTGAATAATATTGTTGTGTTTTACTTTTGGAGTATTTTGCTTTCTTTTTTCTTGAACTAATTCCCATGTTTTATTATCAATAATCGGCTCATGCAATCCATCATAAATTAGATAATCTTGATTACGAGGTCTACTAATAATAAGATGTCCATTTTTTGTTTTCTTTTTTTGTTTCCTTCTATTCCAAACAATTTTACCAATATAGGTAGGATTAGAAAGAATATCTTTCACAGAAGAAATAGTCCATTCATTAGAAATTTTAGGCTTTAAATTCATATTATTTAATTGTTTTACAACTGAATTTATAGTATTACTTTCAAAAGTATATAATCTAAAAATTTCTTTCACAATAGGTGCTTCATTTTGATTGATTGTTAAAGTATAGCCTTTGGAATCTTTTAATTTTACTCTATCATACCCAAAAGGAGCAATGTTTCCTACAAATTTACCTTCAAAAACAGAAATTTCTCGACCTCTTTGTAAACGCCTATTAATTGTCTTATATTCTCTCCTGGACATAAATAAGCCAAACTCAAAGTATTCTTCATCAAATTCATTATCTGGATCATAAGTTTTAACAGGTGTAATAATTTTTGTATGAGAATATTTGAATGCCTTTGAAACTCTACCTTGGTCAGCTGTATCACCACGAGCAAGTCTTTCTACTTCAACAACTAAAACACCAGTCCATTTTTCATTTTCAACATCTTTCAAAAGTTTTTGCATTTCTTTTCTTTCACTAATTGTTTCACCACTAACAACTTCTCGATAGATTTTGGAAATATGTAAGTTTCGTTTCTCTGCTAAAGTAGTTAAAATTTTCTCATGTCTTGCTAAAGTTTCGCCTTCTCCATATTTTTCAGATTCTATATCTTCTCTTGATTTTCTTAAATATATTGCATATGTGCCATTTTGCACATTTCCTCCTTTCCTTGTAATTAAGACAGCCGTTGGGAACAAAGTGACCTTACGGATGTCTTATGCAAAATGCGATAGCATTTTGTATACCTTAGAAATGTATCTACATCTTGCACTGTCTTTAACTATGATATAAATTATATCTGTAATTGCAACAAATTACAATAAAGAAGAATTTATTTTTCTTATTAAATTAATGATAATATTATCTATGTATTCTTTTTGATTAGATATATTTTCTACGATGTAATCATCATAAAACTTTATCTTTGTGTTTTCTAAAGTGTATTCTTCTAACAACATATAAATCGCCTCTTTAAAATTTATGAGAAAAATACAAAAAAATACCCAAGACAGAGCCTGTCTTGAGTAAATTTATATTTTTTCTATGCTAACATTATATGATGGGCAATTTATAAAATCAATTCCCTTTTATTTCCCTTTTTTCTAAAACTAGGAATTTCTCATGTTGAGATTCTTCTTAACTTGTGATAATATAAGTAAAAATTGAAAAGGAGTTATATATGAATAATAATCTAAAAAATAATTTTTTATTAAAGCATGAGTTAAGATTTAATAGTGATGGAAATTTTAAAATATTGATGCTGTCTGATATACAAGAAACTTTAAATTATGACAAAAGAACATTAGTATCAATAGATAAATTAATTGAAGCCCAAAAACCTGATTTAGTTATATTAGGTGGAGATAACTGTGATGGAACAGTTTTAAAAACTGAAGAAGAATTGAGAAAATATTTAAATATATTTTCAACACCTATGGAAAGAAGAAAGATTCCGTGGGCTCATGTTTTTGGAAATCATGACCATGATATAGATATAGATGATATACTAAAAACAAAAATATATGAAGAATATAAATATTGCATTTCAAAACATACTGAAGATATTTATGGTACTACCAATTTTGTTTTACCAATTAAGCATTCAAATAAAGATGAAATTGTCTTTAATATTTGGGGAATAGATACAAATAATTTGATGACAAGTGCAGATATAAAAATTGATAAAAATATTAATCTTATGAAAAGACCTTCTATGTCTTGCAGATGGGACATTTTACATTTTGAACAATTAATGTGGTATTGGAATAGTTCCATTGAATTTGAAAAATATTGTAATAGAAAAATTAATGGAATTCTATTTATGCATATACCACCATATGAATTTCAATACATAGTAGAAAATCCAGAATATACTAATGCCAAAGGTAATATGGAGGAAGTAATGAAAATAGGCATGTTTAATTCGGGGATTTTTTCTACAGTATTGCAAAGAAACGATATAAAATGCATTGCTTGTGGGCATAGCCATAATGATTGCTTTGAAGGAGATTTTTGTGGAATAAAAATGTGTTTAGATGCATGTGCAGGCTATAGTCCTTATGGAACAGATGAATTAAGAGGTGGCAGAATTTTTGAAATAAATGAAAATAATACTAGTAATATAAATACATATATGATTCATTATAAAGATTTAAAATAAAACCTCTTAATCAAGTTTAATGTGCTTTATAAAATCAAGTCAATGTTAAAGTGAATGTACTGTCGTACAACCTTGACTAAATTTTAAAAGCACATTATTTTTCAGTTAAGAGGATTTAAGAATAATTATATTTAATCAAGTAGACATAAGTAAAATTTAAAACTAATACACCTCATTGAAAATGAGGGCAGGAAAGCGAGTGTGCACACATTGCCTATACTTATTGAAGGACAAGCCTTCAAGAGTTAATAAAAGAACAAAGATTTTAAGCAGATTTGATGTAAAAATTCACCGAGTGAACTAGCTCAAACCCGCTATTCTTCGTTAAAATTAATTATAGTGAACTAAAAATTTGAAAAAGTTCACCAAGTGTACTAAAAAATTTTATGAAATTTTGTAAAACAGTTACTGAGGAATCCTCGATAACTAGTTATAATAATACAAATTACAAAAATTTTGAGTTTGTTCCGTTTTGGAACAAGCTCACTTTGTCTACTTAGTATTTGTGAAAATTTTGTTAAAAAGTATTGATTTTGCAAATAAAATAACGTATAATGAATATAATAGTAGTGGATATTTAATATCTACTATAATTAAAAATGTGAGTCGCAACCCTATTTGCGTCGAATAAATGGATAGGTGAAAAAATGTGAACCGCAACCCTGCTTGCGAGATATAAATGTGCAGGTGGAAAAATGTTAATTATAGTAAAATGTGGGGTCTATAAGTTATTTAGATCCCATATTTTCATAAAAGGAGTTAAATAATAATAATGATAATAGAAGATGGAAAATTTTATTTTATAAAAGATAAGTTTTTTGATATATTTAAAGATTATAAATTAATGGAAAACAAAGAAGGTGGAAACAAAAGACCTTGTTACTTTTGTTTTAGAGATAGAAAAAATAAAGAAATAATATGGTTTGTTCCAATATCAACTAAATATGATAAATATAAAAAGATATATGATAATAAGAAATTAAAAGTTGGAAACAAACCTGTATATAATTTTATTTTTGGTAGTGTGTTAGGTAAAAAAGCTGTATTTTTAATACAAAATATATTTCCAACAACAGAAGAATATATATTAGAAAAATATACAAATTCAAATATAGATGTGGAAATACCTACAGCAGTAAAAAATGAAATTATAACTACTGCATTAAGAGTTGTGAGACTTGCAGAGGAAGGCATACATATTCCATTTTATAATATTGTTGAAATGAAAAATATTTTATTAAAAGATAAAAATAATTGAGCTGGTAAAAAAATCTTACTAGTTCAATTATTTTTGAACCTGTGTAATTTTTGCATAAGTTGGAAATTTTTCAGCCAACAGCACTAAATTTTTTTTAGTGACAACATCATGGAACAGAAGAATTAGCTCACTTAGAAATAGTAGGAAGTATTGTACACCAATTAACAGATGGCTTAAGTGCAGAAGAGATGAAAGCAGCAGGCTTAGGAGCTTACTATACAGACCATGGGGTTGGAGTGTATCCACAAGCAGCAGCTGGTTGGCCATTTAGTGCATCTGTATTAGCAGTAAAAGGAGATCCTATTGCAGATCTTCAAGAAGACTTGGCAGCAGATGGTGCTACTTTGATGATACAACATACATGAAAACAGTAAAATGATCCAATATTTTATATTAAATTTATATGACATAATATAAACATTACTTCATGCATTAGCAAAGAGATGATTAAAAGAGATACGAACAATAATTAAATTATGATAGATTAGACAGAAAAACTTAATATGTTTTAGGTTAATTATAGGGTGGAGTTAAAAATAGAAATAGCGAAAAATAGGGGAAAAGTAAAAATAAATGTAGAAAAATGTCGAAAAAAGGCGATGAAAAAAGATTGACGCTTACAGTATGTAAGGCTATAATCAAATTGTCAAAAAAACTCACATTATGAAAATAATAAGAAAAGGGGTGATTTTATGACAGAAGGATTATGGCAGAAACATCGTTTATTAAAGACCATTGCAGTACTATGTGTAATTGTAATGGTCTTTTGTTTTGCTCCAATGAATGTTTTTGCTAACACAATTAGAGAAAGTTTATTAAATAAGGAGATGTTGGAGAAACTGCCAGTATTGGCAAAGCAAGAAAGTCAGGATGAAACATACAAAACAAAGAAAATAATAGCAGAAGATGTTGATAAGAGAACTAGCAATGAAAAACATTACATTTTAGAAGATGGAACAAGAGTAGTAGCAATTTATCCATCTAATGTACATTATCAAGAAGATGGAAAGTTTATTGATATTGATAATACATTAGAAACAAAAACAGACACAGAAGAAACTTTAAAATTAAGTGAAGAGATTTTAAAAACAGAAGAAAAAGCAAATAAAGTTGAAGAAACAAGCAGTGCAACTCAATATTTAAAGAAAAAAGTAGCTCAAACAAATGAAAAAATGAGAGAAACAAAAGTATACGAGAATAAAGCAAATTCTTATGCAACAAAGTTTACTAATAAAACAAAGGATTATAATTTAGGAAGTATTACAAGTGATAATAGTACATTAACATGGAGATTAGTAAATGCTAATAGTACAGAAGGACAAAAAATCCAAAATCCAGCACAAAACAAAGCAAAAACGGGAATAACAATTGATGAATTAGAAATAAATCAAATTGCATCTTCAATTGAATATGAAGAAATATTAGATAATGTAGATGTATCTTATAATATTACTCCAGAACAAATAAAAGAGGCAGTTGTCTTAAAAAATAAAGAGGCAATAAAAAACGAATTTATATTTGAATATCAGACAAATGATTTAGAAATGAAATTAACAGAAAATAACGATATTATAGTATATCAAGAAAAAGAGGATAATATAAAATTTGTTATTAAAGCTCCTTTTATGTATGATAATAAGTTAGAGTTTTCAGATAGCATAGATATAAAATTGGAAAAACAAGAAGGAAAATATAGACTAACTTTAGTTCCAGATGAAAAGTGGTTATTAGCAGAAGAAAGAGTATATCCAGTTACAATTGACCCGACAATACAAACATCACTTTATATAGAAGACATTAACGATACCTATATATATAAAACAGATGCTAATAATACAACAAAACATAATGCACATATATTAAGGGTAGGAAATGGTGCAGGAAGTGGCAATTCTATGAGATCCTTAATTAAGTTTAGTTTGCCAACACTAAATAGTGGAGACCAAGTAATTGCAGCTGAGCTTAGTCTTAGAAATTATCCAGATAATAGCGAATGGAATCCACCTACAGATGAAAGAATTTTTTGTGCACATAAAATTACTTCTAATTGGACATCTAGTGCAGCTAGATGGTCAAATATGTCAAATGCATATGATAGTAAAGTGATTGATTATATAAAATACAAATATGATAGTAGTAATCCTCAAAAGGATAATAGATTTGATGTTACAGCACTTGTAAAAGATTGGTATACAACAGGAAATAACTATGGAGTAATGATAAAAGAATTTGAAGAAAGAGCAATTAATACTGGATCAGATGCTTATTTTTACTCAGCAGATACAAGTGGAGCATATATTAATTACAGACCTAAAATTATTATTGCTTATAGAAACCAAACAGGCTTAGAAGAATATTTAAGCTATCATTGTCAAACAATAGGAAGAGCAGGAGAAGTTTGTACTAATGATTATAATGGAAATTTAACTTTAGTACATACAGATGCAATGACACCTGGGGATAGATTTCCAGCAACCATTGAACATATATATAATACTAATGACAAGGATATTAATATAGGCTATGGAAAAGGAATGCGATTGAATCTATCGCAAACAATAGAAGCGCAAAATATTAGTTCAGTTGAATATTTAAAATATATAGATGAAGACGCAACAGCACATTATTTTAAGAAAAATTCTAGCACAAATGTATATGAAGATGAAGATGGACTAGGTCTAACCATCAGTGTATCTGGCGATAATAGGATAATGAAAGATAAATCAGGAAATACTATGACGTTTGTTAAATACAGTAGCGGAAACAAGTGGCATCTAAGTGAAATTAAAGCCACCAATAATAATAGTATTAAATTAACATTATCGACCAGTAATAATCAATATTTAATATCAGCAGTAACAGATGGAGCAGGAGATAAAATTACATTAACTTATTCATCAGGAAATCTACAAAAAATTACAGATGTAGCAGGAAGAATCACTAGTTATTCGTATGATTCAAGTGGCAGGCTGACTACAATTACTTATCCAGATAATAAAACAGCAACTTATTCCTATGGAAGTAAAAACGAACTAACTAAAGTAAAAGATATTGATAATAGTCATTTAGATTATAGTTATTATTCAGGAAATGTATATCGTGTAAAAAGCATTACAGAATATGGAACTGACAATTCGGTAGGAAATTCTTTAACGATAGAATATGGTAACAATTTAACAAAGTTTACGGATAATGAAGGATATTCTAATAACTATACTTTTAATAATTATGGTCATTGCGTTACTGTTGCAGATTTTGGAACGGACGCAGGAAATGTAGATAATGCTTATGGAAAAGCATATAAACATGGAACAAGTGGAAATACAAATAATAAACTAACATTAGAAAGTAAATTAGTATCAGTAAAAGATGTAGAGGGAAATTTAATACAAAATAGTGATTTTAATGATGGATTAAATGGATGGAGAAAACATGAAAATTGTACAAGTAGTGATCAAATTGTAACTCAAAATGGGAATAATATTTTTAAATTAACAGGTAATCCTGCTAAAAACAAATATTTAAGGCAGTCAATAGATATTTCAGGAAGTAAAGGTGATGTTTTTACACTTTATGCCTGGGTAAAAAATGAAGGTGTACCAACAATACCAGATAATACGAATTCAGCTAGAATTTCAGTTGGAATTTTCAAGCCAGATGGTTCAAAACAATGGCTAGATAAGGAAGTAGTATTTAGTACAGATGGATGGCAATTTGTTTCAGACGAAATTATAGCTAATGCAGATTATAATCAAATAGATATATGCTTAATATTCTATGGAAATGCCAATAACATCTATTTTGATAACTTAGGACTATACAAGGATGAATTTGGAACAAGTTATCAGTATGACAGTAAGGGAAATGTAGTTAGTACACAAGATTTAGCAAAACAAAATAGTACTTTTAAGTATGATGGAAATAATAACTTAATTCAATCAGTTAACCCCAAAGGTGGAAAATTTACTTATGAATATGATACTACTATTAAAAATCGTTTATTGAAAGCAACTAATAATAATGGAATTAAATATTCTTTAGGATATGATAGCTATGGAAATATGAATTCCATGAAAGTTGAAAATCCAGAAAAAACAACTAAGTATATAGAAACAAAAACTACTTATACATCAAATGGAAATTACGTAAGCAAAACAGAAAATCAATTAGGAGAACAAACTAGTTATACATATGCAAGTAATAAAGGAACAATAAGTTCTGTAACAGATCCAAAAGGGAATAAAGTAAATTATACATATGACAATTTAGATAGATTGACAAATACAAAACTAATAGATGGTCAAAAAACATATCAAAATACATATACTTATGAAAACGATAAAATAAAAACAGTAAATAATGGAGGTACTACTTATTCTTTTAGTTACGATAAATTTGGCAATCAAAAACAAGTAAAAGTTGGTAATCAAGTATTAGTAGAAAATGAGTATATTACTAATAATGGAAATTTGTTATGGACTAATTATGGAAATGGTCAGTCAAGGTACTATTTATATGATAGATTCAATAGGTTATGGGACAATACTGGATTTAGATATACTTATGATGGTAGAGGAAATATTGCAACAATAAAATATAGCCAAGAAATATCATTAAAATTTCGGATATGATTTAGCAGATAGATTAACAAGTTTAGAAGATGAAAAAAATGAGATTAAAGAAAATTATTGGTATGATAATGATGGCAATATAAGGGCTATAGAACTAATGGCACCATATAATGAAAAAACATTTTGGAACCACGTAGTTTTTGAATATGACTTAGACAATAATGTAACTAAAATAAGCAATACTAATTTTGGAATAAAGTATAATTATGATACCTTACAAAGAATAGTAAATAAAAATATAGAAAATAAATATAATATAGATTATGCTTATACAGATATATCAGATAATAAAACAACAAACCAAATAAAAAGTATAAAAAATGGTAATGATGAAGTTTTAAATTATACTTATGATAAAAATGGAAATATTGAGACGATAAGTGAAGGAGTAAATTTAAAACAAAAATATTATTATGATGCTTTAGGGCAATTAATAAGAGAAAATAATAAAGAGATTAATAAAACTATTATTTATGAATATGATACAGCAGGAAATATATTGAACAAAAAAGAATATGCATATACAGAAGGAGAAGTAGTATTAGATGCGATTAATACCAATTCTTATACTTATGGAAATACAGAATGGAAAGACCAACTAACCAAATATAATAATAAAGAAATTACTTATGATGAAATTGGAAATCCTCTAAAATATGATACAAGTATATATGCATGGGAAAATGGAAGGTTGTTATCAAAAGTAAGCAATGAGCAAACTAATGAGACGATTAGATTTAAATATAACCAAGATGGAATAAGAATACAAAAAAATGATATCAAATATTTTGTAAGAGGAGATAAAGTAATATGTGCAAGAGATGGAAACAAGATATATCACTATTCTTATGATGAAGCAGGACAACCTATTGGTATTACTAAAGTAGGAACTTCATATGAAGCATACTATTATAAGAAAAACTTACAGGGAGATATTATAGGAATACTAGACAGTAGCCTTAATGAAGTAGCAAAATATACTTATGATAGTTGGGGAAAAGTTTTAAGTATAACAGATGAAAATGGAAATGAAATAACAGATTCATCACATATAGGAGTTGAAAATCCATTTAGATATAGGGGATATTGGTATGATACTGAAACAGGACTATATTATTTACAAAGTAGGTATTATAACCCAGAGTGGGGAAGATTTTTAAATGCTGATAATATGATGAATGATACATTACTTGGAAAGAATCTATATGCTTATTGTGAAAATAATCCAATAAATAATATAGATCCAGATGGACATATAGTGATTTCAATTTCAACATTGTTGACAGTAGCAACGGTAGCGTTAGGAGTTATGATAGTTTACACAGTAATTGGCATAGCTTTAGATGTTGCATCGAATATAAGTTTTGATTTTGCTATTGGAAGTAGTAATAAAGTGAAATCAGAACCAACTGATATAATTGCTACAATTGCAGCAAGTTCTTCAAGTGGTAAAAATTCTAATAATGATGGTTTTGATAAAAAATTAAATAGCAAAATAAAAAGTGCAAAGAAAAATTCTGCTAATAGTGGAGGATATAATTCTTTTAGTAATTTAAAGAAAGCAGTTGGAAGTCCTGGAAAAGGAAATGAGTGGCATCATATTGTAGAACAATGCCAAATAAAAAAATCAGGATTAGATGTTCAAATGATACAAAATAAGAATAATATT
Source organism: uncultured Clostridium sp. (assembly GCA_947073285.1). Taxonomy (GTDB): domain Bacteria; phylum Bacillota; class Clostridia; order TANB77; family CAG-508; genus CAG-273. The sequence continues at coordinate 23,329 of CAMTJT010000015.1, forward strand.
ATCTCAGTAAGTAAAGGGGTTCATAGGAAGATTAGTGGATATTACGCAAATACAAAATTAGGTTTTACAGAAGGGTTAAGTGTTCGTAATTGGCTTGTAGGTCAAAGTTATGAAGCACAATATGATTTTGGTATTAATGTACTAAAAATATTTGAGGTGTTGTAAATGAAAGAGTTTAATGTGGAAATATTAGTAGAACAATATATAAAAAGTGGAGAGATATTGTATCATACTACAATAAATCAAGAATATAGGAAACATAGCAAAGAAATGGATAAATTAATAAAGATATATAAGTACCTAGAGAAAAATCTGGAATTGGCAAAACAAGCTTTTCCAAAGATGTTTGAAAATACAAATGCATGTGTAAGAATGACAGTTGCTACACATTGCTTAACATTAGGCATATATATAGAAGAGGCCGAAAAAATATTGGAGAGTATAAGAAAGAATGAAGAAAATAAATTTATCTCATTTGAAGCAGAGATGACTTTAAAAGTTTGGAAAGAAGGAAATCTAAAAATATATAGGTAAGTATTAACTAAGTTAAAAAATAGAAGGAATAATAAAATTGCATTATTTAAAGTTATATAAAAGTAATAGAAAGAATGTTAAAATAGTATATAGCGAGTAGCGAAAAACGAATTGATTTTATATTAATAAGGAGAGAAAAAATATGTTATATGAAGACAAAGATTTAACATTTAAGGTGCCTGATGATTGGATAGTTGAAGACGAAGATGGCGTGAGGTCAATTTTCAATGAAGATGGTGAGGGTGCTATTACTATGTCATTTTATCGAATTATCAAACTAGAAGAAAGCATAGAAAAGCATATAGAAAATATGGCATTGAAATATGTAGAGGATATTGATATAAAAATAGAGAAAAATATTGAATTAGTGACTTCTAGTAAAGAGAAATCTACTGTATGTATGCAGGGAAAAACATTTGATGGATGGTTTTTAAAGTTATGGGTAGTAGCGAAGTTTCCAACTGCTATTGTAATAACATATTGGAGTGAAGAAGAAACAGAAGAAATAAATACAGTAGATGAAATAGTAGAGAGTTTTAAATTTAAGAAGGAATAATTTATAAGAATAATCAATTAATAGAAAAAAAGTATAATTATTATGTTATAAGTTCATCTCTAGGCTTGAATGGATGGGTCTTAGCTAAAGAAATGACAATACAAGAAGAATTGTAGTATCAAACGAAGCATTATATTAGACAGGAAAATAAAAAAGGAGAAAGAAAATGGGAATATGGGGAGCAAAATTATACCAAGATGATTTAGCATTAGATATAAAGGAAGAATATATTGGAAAATTAGAAAGAGGATTAGATAATCAAAAAGCATTAGAAGAAGTAATAAAAGAAAACGAAGAAAGTTTAGAAGATGATGTAGAAAAAACTGTTTTTTGGCTAGCTTTAGCAGATACTATGTGGAAAGTAGGAAGACTAACACAAGAAGTAAAACAAAAGGCATTACAAATTATAAATAAAGAAGAAAATTTAAAAATATGGAAAGAACAAGGAAGTAAAAGAGAGTATGAAATAAGAAAAGAAGAATTAAATAAACTACGAGAAAAGCTAAATAGTCCAATGCCAAAAGAAAAACAATTATGTAAAAAAGAGAAGAAATTAAGTAGTAATAGACAAAAAAGTAAGTGGAACATAGGAGATACCTATGCATACCAATTAAAAAGTGAAAAAGCAAAAGAATTAGGGCTTTATAAAAGATATTTAATTTTTAGAAAAATAGCAGATAGAAAGGAAAAAACAAGAGATATACCTGGTATTGTATATATCCAAATAACTAAAACAGAACAATTACCTCAAAATGTAGAAGAAATAAATAGACTAGAGTATATCATAATGTCAAATATGGGAAATGTAAGACATGAATATAGAACAAAAATAAATGGAATGACTCAAAGATGCATGAAAGAGGAATTAATCTATTTAGGCAATTATTTAGATATAGAAACACCAGATGACGAGTATGTAAAAGAACAAGAGATAGATATAGAATTATGGCTTTGGAAACAGATAAATTCGTATTTTATAGAAAGTAGCATAAAGTTAGGAACTAATAAAAAACCAGTCTATTATGAAGTTGATCCTAAAAATATTTCCGACTCTCATGTTAGGTTTTTAATGAGAGTGAGGCACTATGAAAAAGTATTAAAAATAATACCACCAGAGGGAGCAATTGTAAAAGATGATCCATTACTCTATATAGCATTAATAGATTCAATGATGATAGGAGGATTTGTTAAAAATCCAGTAGGAGGAGTAGGAGAAACAGTGAAACAAGAGGCATATAGAAGAATTGAAGAACTAAGAAACATAATTAACAAAAGAACAGAAAAAGAAGAACAATTACAAGTTTTAAATGAGTTGGAAGATAAAATTCGAAAATTTAATAATGGACTATAGCAGAAGGAATTTATTTAAGAAAAAGTTTAAACATTAGGTTAAAATAGGAATAATAATATTCCTATTTTTCTTATACTACTATACAAGAAAATATAGAGAATCCTTTAAGAGGGCAAGGTGTGGACTTAAAGGAAAACGTAGGCAGAGGTAAGCATCATAAATATCTACCTTATGTGTTTATAAAGAAAGGAATAGTTATCTTATTAAGTAGAAAAATCTTAATATATTTTATGCTAAAGTAGAAACTTTATATGAAGCATATTGGTATAAGAAAAATTTACAAGGAGATATTATAAGAATACTAGACAGTAACCTTAATGAAGTGGTAAAATACACTTATGATAGTTGGGGAAAAGTTTTAAGTATAACAGATGAAAATGGAAATGAAATAACAGATTCATTTCATATAGGGATTGAAAATTCATTTAGATGTAGAGGAGTAACCGCTTTTATAGCCAAAGTAGTAATACCAGTAGCAATAGGAATTGCAGTAGGAGTAGGTATTTATACAGATGATGGAACACATATATTTCCACATGAATGGCGTTGGGATAACGGTGTGCCAAAAAGAATGGGAGGAAAATAGATATGGCGAGTATTCATGATAATGAAATCATAAATTATGAAGTTGATTTTAAAGAAAATAGAATTAAAATTAATACTAAAAATACCCAAAACAATGTTGTAACTATATTATTTGAGGGAGTTTTTATACATCTTTTTGAATTAGAAATGCCAGAAAGTATAATTCTTGATGTTGAAGAAAGTACATATGAAAAATTTGTTGAAGAAAACAAAAAAATATTAGAAGAAAAAAATGCTATGGATGGCCAATATATTATACTAATATAATGGAGTTAGAGAAAAAAATAAAGGAACAAAAATACAGTTATTATATTATAGTTTCAGCATCAGGACTAACGGGGTGGGTTTTAGCTAAAAAAATGACAATACAAGAAAGAGACTAATAATAGCAAAAAAGAAATAAGTAATTTTAATGTTACTTATTTCTTTTTTTGTTGCTTTTTATGAAAATAAATAGAGCTTCTTTCGATAAACTTTCGAGGGGACAGTAAGTGTTTTAAACATATTTCAATAGCAGCTTTTAAATATTCGCATCCATTGGAGGATAAGTGTATTTTAAAGTCAGAAAAGTAAGAATACAGTTCGTCAGTACTTACTATATTACAATTATGTTCTTGATACATTTGAAATAATAAAGTAAGAATATTTTCAACTATATAAAAGACAAAAGAAAGAACAAGAAGCAAGATGAAGGATACCAACAAGTAAAAAAAGAACATAAACAGGTAAGTAAAGAGTTATTAGAGGGAAGAACTATAAATAATCAAGCTTTTAGGAAATGGAATTCTTCTAGATATCAGTATAATAAAAAAACGAATGCTTATCATTTAAAGAGAGGAATTGTAACTGGAATAGATGTACCCAAAAAGATAAAATGCTAAATTTTCAGTATGTGAATAAATTATATATAAATGAATATTATCAATAGAGGTGTATTAGTGTGGAAAAAATAGTATGTAAAAATGTATTCATTTTGAGTAGTGAAAAAGAAAAGAAAGAAGTATTTAATAAGATTTGGCAAGATATAGTTAACTTAATATTAAATAAATGAAATTTAGTCAAAACTATTTACAGAACCAATTTTTTGAGTTAGAACAACAATATAAAATATTGGTTCTTTTTATGTTTTCCTTATAAGGAGGAAATAGATAAAATGAACGAAACAAATAATAAAACAATCCCATATGAATTATTATCACATGAAGAAACAGAAAAAATTAAAGATTTTGTAGAAACGAAAAAAGTAAGAGTAGCAATTTATTGCAGGTTATCTGAAGAAGATAGAGACAAAGAAAATAGAGAAGATGATAGTACAAGTATTCAAAATCAAAAATTAATGTTGACAGAATATGCAATAAGGCAAGGATGGCAAATATATGGAGTTTATAGTGATGATGACTACACAGGAGCGGATAGAAATAGACCAGACTTTAATAAAGTTTTAAAGTTAGCAGAAAAAAAAGAAATTGATATTATTTTGTGCAAAAGTCAAAGCAGATTTACAAGAGAACTTGAGTTAGTAGAAAGGTATATAAATGGGTTATTTATCGAGTGGGGAATTAGATTCATTGGATTAGTAGATAATGCTGATACAGACATAAAAGGAAATAAAAAATCAAGACAAATAAATGGATTAGTAAATGAATGGTATTTGGAAGATTTATCAGACAATATAAAATTAGTATTGAAAGCTAAAAGGGCAAAAGGAGAATATACAGGAGGATTAGCGTTATATGGATATAAAAAAGATCCAGAAAGGAAAGGACATTTAATTATTGATCCAGTAGCGGCAGAGGTTGTAAGAGAAATATTTTCTTTATATGCTAAAGGAATGGGAAAAACAGCAATAGCACGAGAATTAAATAACAGAGGAATACCAAATCCAACGCAATATAAATTACAAAACGGAATTGCATACAAAATTCCAAACAGATTAGGTACATTATGGAAATATTCAGCAATAGCAAGTGTATTATCCAATGAAATGTATATTGGTAATATGGTACAAGGGAGATATGGTAGTATATCATATAAGAGTAAAAAGAATAAACCTAAGCCAAAGGAAGAATGGGTTATAGTTAAAGGAACACATGAAGCAATTATCGATATGGATTTATGGGAAAGCGTACAAAAGAAAATTAATGCAAATTTTAAACCATATGTCACTGGAAAAATTGGAGTATTTGCCAAGAAATGTAAATGTAAATACTGTGGTTACATATTAAAAACTAGTAAATCACATGAAGATAGATATTTAAGATGTCCAACTAGACAGGTTGATAAAAGTGAATGTGTAGGAAGTTTTATAGCAGAAAAAGTATTACAACGAGTAGTTTTAAAAGAACTGAATGATTTGATAAAAAAATATTTAGATGCAGATCAATTAGAAGAAAAGGTTATTTTAAATGATGTCAAAAATAACAAATCACAAGTACAGAAAGAAATGTTACAATATGAAAATAATATAAATAAGTATAATAAAGCGTTAAAAGAAATATTTATTCAAAAAGTAAATGGGAGCATAAATCAAGAAGAATTTATATTTTTAAGTGAAGACTTAAGAAAGGATAAACAGAACGTTGAGATACTATTAGCAGAAAAACAGAAGAAATTTTTAGAACTTAACAATGAGCAGGCAATGATACAAACAAGAAAAGAAATATTAAAAAAATATACTAATGTAACAGAATTAACAAGAGAAATGACTGAGAATTTAATTGATTATATTACAGTTAGTAGAAAAGATCCAATAAGCAAAAAGAAAGAAATTGAAATACATTGGAAAATATAATTGTTGTACTTTCAAAGTGGCAGCAGAACAAAAAGCACGTGCTACCTATGAAAAACTAATAGATTTATGTAGTGATGATCCAGATGTTGTAGACCCACTTCGTTTCTTAAGAGAAAGAGAAATTGTCCATTTCCAAAGATTTGGAGAAGCACTTCGTAATGTACAAGATAGACTAGCAGAAAAAAGATTTTTTATGAATGATAATAATTGTATGAATAATATGCCAAACAACGATTGTGGTTGTAGAAGATAATTTTGTAATTATATATAGTAGTAATAAAGATAAAACAGTATGTGTAAAATTTGCACATACTGTTTCTACTATACTTAAATAACTTTTTATATTTAAAAAGTTTTAGACCCACTATTTAAAAACTGTATTAAAGTTTTATTTACAGTATCTTTTACTTCATAAAAAGCTCCATGACCTGCTTTTTCAAAAGGATACAATCTAGAATTACTAATATTTTTATTTACTATTTCCGCCATTTCAAATGGGCATATCTTATCTTCTTTCCCATGAAAAATACCTGTAGGTACATGAATATATTTTAAATCATGAAATACATTTTCATCTCTTAAAGCAATTAGAGAATTTATTTCGCCTAATCCAGAAGCACTATTGTTCAGATTTTGAAACCAATCTTTAAAAGATTTTGATTGATTATTATAAAAAAAGATACTTCCAAAATATTCATTTAACATTGGTCTATCAGTAAGCCCAAGCTTAATTAAATTATTAGTACTTTCCAGTGATTGCCCATATGGATTAGAGTAAGATTGGAGATAAGAAGGAACAGCAGCATCTAATAAACATAATTTTTTAACTCCATATCCTTCATACATTTTCATATATCTTGTAACAATAGCTCCACCCATTGAAAAACCTAATAAATCAAAATTCCATAAACCTAAGGTATATATAACATAATATAAATCTGTTGCAAACTGATTATAATTATATCCTATATAGGTTACATCTGAATTTCCAAATCCCCTTAAATCTATAGTAATGACTCTGTAATTTGCGTTTAATAAAGCTGGAAGTTGATATTCAAACATTTTATGAGACAAAGGCCAACCATGAACTAATACAATTGTTTTTTCTCCATTAGGATTTAAGTCATATACTGCTATTTTTGCGTTATCATCTGAATTAATAAAAAACATAAAAAAGTTCCTCCTATAATTTTTCTTTATTATAAAGTATTCAAAAATTCTATATCTGTTATTAATTTTAAGTATGTAGCGAAGTTTTTACATGATTACCTTTATTATCTAGTAACTATATCTCTAAACCAATTTTCAAAAAACACTTGTAATTTTACAAAGATTCATGTATAATTCCATTATCAAGTTCATAAATTGAAATAAAGAAAATGATGGAGGAATGAAGATGGAAGAAGATAACAATCCAATTAAAGAAATGGGAACTAAAACAATGGAACCAAATGTAGGTCAAAGCAGTAGTGGTCAAACTAGTCAAGCAAACAGCGTTGCAAAAAAAGTAAATGGTTCAGCTTTAGCAAGCTTTATATTTTCATTAGTAGGGCTTGTTATTGCAGGGTTACCATGTGGTATCGTTGCTATTATTACAGGTATTTTAGGTCTTGTTAAATTCAACAAAGAAACAGAAAAATTCAAATGGATGGCAATTGTAGGTATCATTGTTGGTGTAGCTGATGTTGTTTTAGTAACTTTAAATATCATACTTCAAGTAATGCAACTTGCTATATAATTAAATTGTGTAAAAAACAAAGTTGTTCTATAAAAAAGAGCAACTTTTTTTTATGGAAAATTAAGAAGAGTCTTTTCACATATTGTCTAAGAATCCTTGTATTCAAATTTATAAAAATGAGAAAAGAGAACTGTTCCTATTTTCCATTTCACATAAAATTCACATAAGTTTTTAGCAATAGATATTGACAATTGCTAAAATTGGGGATAATATATATAAAGTTTAGCAATTGAAAACAAAGAGTGCTAAAATAGAATAGAATAAGTACTAAAAAGAACCAAAAGAAAGGTGAAAAAATGTGTTAGATGAAAGAAAGAAAAAAATCTTACAAGCTATTATAGATGAATACATTAACACAGCTGAACCTGTTAGTTCTGGAGTTATTGTACAAAAATATAGGTTAGATTGTAGTAGTGCTACAATTCGTAATGAAATGGTAGAACTAGAAAAAAATGGTTATTTAGATAAACCACATACATCTAGTCGGAAGAATACCATCAGCACAAGGATATCGCTTTTATGTAGATGAACTATTAAAAGAAGATGACATTAGTCTAGAAGAAATAAGATATATACAATCTAAACTAGAAACCAAAGTAAACGAAATAGAAGAACTAACCCAAATTGCAACAAATACCTTATCTGAAATAACACATTATACTTCTGTATCAGTAGGACCAAGAACGAATATGCAAAATATAGAAGAAGTAAAATTTGTGTTACTAGGTAGTAGAATGTTAATGGCAGTTATTCTAACAGATACAGGAATTATCAAAGAAACCATTATTAAATTCGATGAAGATATTACAGAAGAACAAGTAACTACTTTAAACTTTCTATTTAATAATAAATTAAAGGGAAAACCAATAGAAGCAATAGATAAACCATTAGAAAAATATATCTTTTTAGAAATGAAAGATAGCCTAAAAATGATAAAACCAGTTATGGAGCAATTAGGTAGAGTAATAAATGAAGAAGCAAAACTATACTTAGAGGGAACTAACAAAGCTTTTGAATTGCCAGAATTTCGAAGTATGGAAGTAGCTAAAAACTTTATTAATCTAATAGATACCAAAGAAATTATGCTAGATTTACTTAATACAGGATTTGCTAAAGATATCAATGTTTATATTGGAGATGAAAACGAAAATGAGCAATTAAAAGATTTTAGTATTGTTACTTTTAAACATCGATATCAAGATAAAGATTTAGGAACTATTGGTATAATTGGTCCTAAAAGAATGGATTATTCTAAAGTAATTTCAGTTATGAAATATATAAGTAAAAAATTAAATGATCAAGGAACGAATTCTCCCCATAGTCAATGATGAAAAAACTAAATTAGTGTAAAATATGGGGTTACATAGAAAATACTTAGTAGCTTACATCAAAGTTAATCGTAAAACAAATAGTTAGAGCAAATACTTTGAGGTATGCTAGATATACAGAAGGTAGGTGATAAAATGAGTGAAAAAGAGGAAAATGCAAAAGAAGAAAATATAGAAATAGAAAAAGAAAAGGAAACAAAAGAAGAAATGAATAAAGAAAAAAAAGAACAAGCAACTTTAAAAATACAACTAGAGGAGACAGAAGATAGACTAAAAAGAGTGGCAGCAGAATTTGATAACTATAAAAAAAGAAGTAGCAAAGAAAAAGAAGAAATGTATAGTTCTATTATGGGAGATGTTGTTTCAAATTTCTTACCAGTAATTGATAATTTAGAAAAAGCAGTACAAAGTAAAACAGAAGATGAAGGATATAAACAAGGAGTAGAACTTGTACTAAAACAATTTAAAGATGTTTTAGTAGCAAATGGTGTAAAAGAAATAGAAACAATAGGAAAAACTTTTGATCCAGAACTTCATGAAGCAGTAAGTTTAGTTGCTGATGAAAACTTAGGTGAAAAAGAAATCAAAGAAGAATATAGAAAAGGCTATATGATAGGCAATAAAGTAATTAGACATTCTATGGTAGTAGTAGCTAACTAAAATGTTCAATACAATGTTAAAAAATACCATATTGGTATTAAAATATTAGGGGATGGGTTTCTTCTATACCCTAAAAAGGGAAAAGGAACTAAAACCAAACAAAAAGAAAGGAAGAAAAATTATGGGAAAAATTATAGGAATTGACTTAGGAACAACAAACTCATGTATAGCAGTTATGGAAGGAGGAGAGCCAGTTGTTATTCCTAATGCAGAAGGAAATAGAACAACACCATCTGTTGTTGCATTTTCTAAAAATGGAGAAAGATTAGTAGGGCAAATTGCAAAACGTCAAGCAGTTACTAACCCAGATAACACAGTTATTTCTATTAAAAGAGATATGGGAACAAACAGAAAAGTAAAAATTGAAGGAGATGAATTTTCACCACAAGAAATTTCGGCAATGACACTTCAAAAATTAAAAACAGATGCAGAAAACTACTTAGGACAGCCGGTAACACAAGCAGTTATTACAGTACCAGCTTATTTTAGTGATAGTCAAAGACAAGCAACAAAAGATGCTGGAAAAATTGCAGGATTAGAAGTATTAAGAATTATCAATGAACCAACAGCAGCAGCGTTAGCATTTGGAATGGATAAAGAAGACCAAGACCAAAAAATCATGGTATATGACTTAGGAGGAGGAACTTTTGATGTATCAATACTAGATATTGGTGATGGTGTATTTGAAGTATTAGCAACAAATGGTAATACAAAACTTGGTGGAGATGATTTTGATGATAGAATTATAAACCACTTAGTAGATGAATTCAAAAAAACAAATGGTATTGACCTAAAAACAGATAAAATGGCAATGCAACGTTTAAAAGAAGCGGCAGAAAAAGCAAAAATAGAACTTTCTGGAATGCAACAAACACAAATCAATTTACCATTTATTACAGCTGACAGCACAGGTCCAAAACATATGGATATTACTTTAACAAGAGCAAAATTTGAAGAATTGATTCATGATTTAATAGAAGCTACTAAAATACCAGTAGAAAAAGCAATGAAAGATGCAGGAGTTACTGCAAATGATTTACACAAAGTATTATTAGTAGGTGGTTCTACAAGAGTTCCAGCAGTTCAAGAGGCAGTTAAAAAAATTACTGGAAGAGAACCAGATAAAGGAATAAACCCAGATGAATGTGTTGCAATTGGTGCAGCAATTCAAGGTGGTGTATTATCAGGAGATGTAAAAGACTTAGTATTATTAGATGTTACCCCATTATCATTAGGAATTGAAACATTAGGTGGAGTTACTACAAAATTAATTGAAAGAAATACAACTATTCCAACTAAAAAATCACAAGTATTCTCAACAGCAGCAGATGGTCAAACAAGTGTAGAAATTCATGTATTACAAGGGGAACGTGAAATGGCAGCAGATAATAAAACATTAGGAAGATTTCAATTAACAGGAATACCAGCTGCACCACGTGGTGTACCACAAATAGAAGTAACATTTGACATAGACGCAAATGGTATTGTACATGTATCTGCAAAAGATATGGCAACAGGAAACAGTCAACAAGTAGCAATTACAGCAAGTACAAATCTTTCAGATGAAGATATTGAAAAAGCAGTAAAAGATGCAGAAGCACATGCACAAGAAGATAAAAAGAGAAAAGAAGGAATAGAAGCTAGAAATAATGCAGAAAGTTTAGTATATAACTGCCAAAAAACAATAGAAGAATTAGGTGACAAAATTAGCGGAGAAGAAAAAGCAAAAGCAGAAACTGAAATTGCAAATGTTAAAAAAGCATTAGAAGGAACAGATACAGAGGCTATTAAAGCTGCAACAGAAAAATTAACAACTGTATTTTATTCTATTACAGAGCAACTATACAAACAAACAGCAGCTGCTAATGGAGCAAATAATGCAGAAGGTGCTACAAATGCAGAAAATGCAGGAGCAAGTGAACCTCATAGTGATGAAAACGGAAATGTATATGATGCAGATTACAAAGTAGAAGAAGATAAATAACGACTTTTAAATAGGAGGAAAACATGGCAAGCAAAAGAGACTATTATGAGGTATTAGGAGTAGATAAAAATGCAAGTGATGAAGAGCTAAAAAAAGCTTATCGTCGCTTAGCAAAAAAATATCATCCAGATGCTAATCCAGATAATAAGCAAGAAGCAGAAGCTAAATTTAAAGAAGTAAATGAAGCCTATGAAACCTTATCAGATCCTCAAAAAAGGCAAATGTATAATCAATTTGGACCTGATGGACCTCAAGGTTTTGGGGGAGCAGGAGGACCTTTTGGTGGAAATGGTACATATACATACTCTACAGGTTTTGATGGGTTTAGTGACTTTGGAGATTTAGGAGACATATTTTCCTCTTTCTTTGGTGGAGGTTTTGGAGGCTCTAGGGGAGCAAGAGCAAATGGACCTAAAAAAGGAGCTGACTTACAATATGATTTAGAAATTAGTTTTGAAGAATCCTTTTTAGGAACAGAAAGGTATGTAACCATTAATCGCAAAGAAACTTGTACAACATGCCATGGTGAAGGAACAAAACAAGGAACACATCCAGAAACTTGTAGTGTTTGTCATGGAAGTGGTCAAATCAAACAAGTGCAAACTACAATTTTAGGACAAATGCAAACTATGAGAACTTGTACTAATTGCCATGGAACTGGTAAAGTGATTAAAGAGCCATGTGAAACCTGTAAAGGAAAAGGAACTGTTAGGAATCAAGTAAGATTATCTATCAAAGTACCAGCAGGTGTAGATGATAATCAAACTATTGTGCTAAGAGGAGAAGGAGAGCCAGGAGAAAATGGCGGACCAAAAGGAGATTTATACATAGTAGTACATGTAAAAAGGCATAGATTGTATACCAGAAAAGGAAATAATGTACTTTGTGATATTCCAATTACATTTACACAAGCAGCCTTAGGAGCAGTACTTCGTATACCAATGGTAGATGGAACAGAAGAAAACTATACTATTCCAGATGCCACTCAAACAGGTAGCAAATTTGTTATTAAAAATAAAGGATTCAAGAGTTTAAATAGTAATAGCCAAGGTGATTTTGTATTTACAGTACAGGTGCAAGTGCCAAAAAAATTAACACAAGAACAAAAAGAATTATTAATGCAACTTGCTAAAACAATGAATGAACAGCCACCAGTTAAGAAAAAAGGAATTTTTGGATAGAAACAAAAAAAGATGGAAAAAGTAAATAGTTTGCTTTTTTCATTTTTTTTCCTTAAAAAGTAACAAAACTGTTCAAAAGTTATACAATATAACTACAAAGCACTAGCAATTTACTATATTTTTGCTTATTTCATATTAGAACCTTTAAATAATTAGTTTTGAAACTTAAAAATTTCTTAAAATACTTTCCATTTTACAGAATATATTATATAATGAATGTGTCAAATTTTAACTGAAGGAGGACATCCGAATGGGAAAAGATACAGATAAAACAAAACAATATAAAATACAGAAAAGTAAAAAAACAAAAAATAATAAAGAAGAAGGCAGTAAAGAAACCAAAAAAGGTAAGAAGAAAAAGCATAAAGTACTAAAAAGAGTTATTCTAACTTTATTTTTATTAGTCATGCTAACAGGTCTAACAGGTGCAGGAATAGTAGCAGGAATCTTCTTTAGTGATAAATGGTCAATTACCAAAGAAGAATTAATTGCTAATGGAAATTCAGAAGTATATGATGCAGATAATAAACTATTAGCAGTATTAAAAGTAGAAGAAGGCGATGGTAATAGAAAGGTAGTACCAATTGACCAAATGGGAAAACATACAGTAAATGCCTATGTTGCTATAGAAGATAAAAGATTTTATGAACACACAGGAATAGATTTATTAAGAACAGCAAAAGCAACAGTAAGCTATGCCCTACATCGTGGTAATACATCTGACGTTGGTGGTGGGAGTACCATTACCCAACAGCTAGTAAAAAACTTAATGAAAGATGATGATGACTCAGGAATGGCAGGTGTAGAAAGAAAAATACGTGAAATGTCAAGAGCTTATCAAATAGAAGGAATGCTTACAAAATCACAAATTATAGAAAAATATCTAAACGTCATTTTTATAGGTGGTAATAATCTTCATGGTGTAGAATATGGAGCACAATATTATTTTGCTAAATCTGCTAAAGATTTAGACTTAGCAGAAAGTGCTTTTTTAGCAGGAATTAATGATGGACCAAACTTATATGACCCATATGATAAAGAAAAAGACCATACAGAAAAAATTAAAAATAGAACTAAATTAGTATTAAACTTTATGAAAGAACAAAACAGAATTAGTGATGACCCACAAGAGGCAGAAGAGTTATATAATGAGGCAATTGCAAAAGTAGAAGAAGGTTTTGAATTTAAAAAAGGTGAAATAGAAATAGGTAGCACTTCTTATTTTGTAGAAGAAGCAGTGTTAGATGCTGCAAGAGATTTAGCAGAGGAGAAAGACATTAGTATAGAAGCAGCACAAGATATGATAAAATCAGGAGGATATAAATTATATACTACACAAGATACTGCTATTCAAGAAAGATTAATTAAAGAAATGGCAAAAGATACATATGTATCTAAGAAAAATTATACTGTAAAAGAAAACGGAGAATCTATCAAAAAAGAAACTAGAACTAATGCAGCAATGACCATCATTGATCATACAAATGGTAGAGTAGTAGCAATGGCAGGAGATTTACAACAAGATAATGGCTATAATTTCAATTATGCTACTACAACTAGAAGACAAACAGGGTCTTCCATAAAGCCACTTGCAAATGTTGCACCAGGTTTAGAAGAAAAAGTAATTACAGCTGCAACAGTATATAATGATGCAGAAACTAGTTTTGGTAAATATACACCACATAATGTAGGAAGTTATTACGGTCTATGTACAGTTAGAAAGTCGATTGAAAGGTCTTCTAATATTGTTAATTTAAAAATCATGAGTAATGTAGGATTAGAAACTTCTATAAAATACTTACATGAATTTGGCTTAACTACATATGATGCAAAAGAAGATGTATTAGGATTAGCAATAGGTGGTTCTAGAAATAGTTCAAGTACTTTACAAATGGCAGCAGCTTATGCAACACTTGCAAATGGTGGAGAATATATTGAGCCAACATTTTATACCAAATTAGTAGATGCAGATGGAAAGACAGTTATAGAACCTAAACAAGAAAAAAGAAGAGTTATATCAGAAGCAAATGCTTATATTGTTTCTAATATCTTACTAGATGTTGTAAATGGTGCTCAAGGTACAGCAGGACCATGTGCTATTTCAGGAATGGATGTAGCTGCTAAAACTGGTACTACAGATTATCAAGATAATAAATGGCTTTGCGGTTATACACCATATTATGCAGCAGCAACATGGTATGGCTTTGGTGCTGGAGAACCAACAAGAGAGTGGGCAGTGCCTAAAGTAAATTCAGCAAGAAGTATTTGGGCAAATGTGATGAAAGACATTCACAAAGGCCTAGATAAAAAACGTTTCAAAAAGCCAAGTAGTGTGGTAACAGCTAAAATATGTTTGCAATCAGGTAAAGTAGCTACAAGCAATTGTAAAACTACTTATACAGAATATTTTGCAACAGGTACAGTTCCAAAACAATGCGATGGACATACAGCAGTAAAAATATGTAAAGAAACTGAAAAAGTAGCTACAATATATTGCCCAGAAACAGAAGAAAAATATTATGCAGTAAAACCAGAAAAAGAGCAAAATGCAAGTTGGAAAACAAGTTGGAAGAATAATGAAGCACCAAAAGATACTTGTGACAAACATACAGAAGAAACTAGTAAAATTACAGTTGTAAATGTAGTAGGAAAAACTGAAAAAGAGGCAAAAGCTGCACTAGCAGGCTTAACAGTACAAGTGGTTTACCAAACACATGCAGATAAGGCAAATGGAGTTGTATTAAAACAAAGTTTAACAGAAGGTACAAAAGTAGATAAAGGTGTTACTATAATATTAACAGTAAATCAAATAAGTGGAGGAACAAAACCACCAGAAGGTGGAAATAACCAAAAGCCAGATAATAGCACCAATACTAATACCAACACAAATACTAATACAAATAGTACAACAAACAATACAGTAACCAATACACAAACCAATACAACAAATAATACAGTAACCAATACAGTTCCTTAATTTTTATAGAAGAAATAACTATTTAGTTATTCTTAGACAAATTGTTCTAATAGTATGTGCAGATTTACTCTACAAAATGTACAGAAGAAAGAAAAAATCTGCACAAATTAGTAGAATAAAAGGTTTATAGGTAAAACCTAAAAAACCTAAATAAAAAAGGGGATAGGCTAGTTTTAGATAAGCTAACCTAAGTTAGAAGTATGGCAATTAAATTTTATAATACATTAACAAAAGAAAAATTAGAATTTAAACCACTAGAAGAAAATACAGTTCGTATGTACTCATGTGGGCCAACAGTATATAGTTATGCACATATTGGAAATTTTAGGGCTTACATTTTTATGGACACTTTAAGAAGAGTTTTAAAATATAATGGGCATAATCTAAAACATGTTATGAATATTACAGATGTAGGGCATTTAGAGTCGGATGCAGATGAAGGCGAAGACAAAATGGAAAAAGCAGCTAAAAAAGAAAATAAAAATCCATATGAAATAGCAACCTATTATACAGACATATTTTTTAGAGATATGGAAAGACTAAAAATAGAAAAGCCAGAAATTATAGCAAAAGCAACTGAACATATTCCAGAAATGCTTGAATTTGTAAAAGGACTAATTGAAAATGGTTATGCTTATGAAACAAGTCGTGGAATTTATTTTGATATTTCTAAACTAGATAAATACCCTGTACTTTCTAATCGTAATATAGAAGACCAAATCGCGGGTGCTAGAGTAGATGTAGACGAAGAAAAGAAAAGTCCATATGATTTTGCCCTTTGGATAAAAGCACCAGAAAATCATATTATGAAATGGGAAAGTCCATGGGGAATGTCTTATCCAGGTTGGCATATAGAATGCTCAGCAATGGGTAGAAAATACTTAGGAGACGAATTTGATATTCATACTGGTGGAATTGACCATATTCCAACACACCATGAAAATGAAATTGCACAAAGCAAAGGGCTAACAGGTAAAATACCTGCTAAATACTGGATGCACGTAGAATTTCTACAAGTAGATGGTGGCAAAATGTCAAAATCTTTAGGAAATGTATATACACTAGACCAACTACAAGAAAAGGGAATAGAACCTTTAGCCTATAAATTATTTTGTTTTACTGCACATTATCGCACAAAATTAAATTTTACTTTTGAAACAGCACAAGCTAATCAAAAAGCATTAACTAGGTTAAGAGAAGGTTTTGTAAAACAATTAGAAGGTACACAAAAAATAGAAGAAGCACAAATAAAAGAATATGAAAATAGATTTTTGGAAACAATAAATGATGATTTAAATATACCAGCAGCTATGGGAATTATATGGGAGATTGTTCGTTCACAAAAACAATCCAAACAATTTGCTGAGCTTTTACTAAAATTTGATCAAGTACTAGGCTTAGATTTAGCAAATAGCAAAACTTATTTAGAACAAGCAAAAAATATAGAGTTACCAGAAGAAATACAAAAATTAGTAGAAGAAAGAAGAAAGGCAAGACAAGAAAAAAATTGGGCTTTATCAGATGAAATTAGGGATACTTTACAAGAAAAAGGGTATATAGTAAAAGATACCAAAGAGGGTATGAGCATAGAAATTTGTTAGTATAATAAGCCTACCTACTTAGCCATAGAATAATGCAAATGTTAAATGAAAAATGGAAGGAAGAGAAAAGTGGAAGAAGAAAGCAAAATGTCATTTTGGAAAAAATGTAAAACAAGTGTAATAGGATTAGAAGAATATCAAAATTTAGCAATACAAAAAATAACAAAAACAATTGCGTATATAGCAATTTTAATGCTAATTTTTGCTTTCTTTATAACACTTAGTATTACTTATCGTTTTCATGGGTTAATGCAAGATGTGATAATGTATATTGATGCAAATATAGAAGTGCTTAACTTTAAACAAGGGGAGCTTTTTGTTCAAAGTAAGGACAAGCCAGAAGAACCAATTATTATAGATGAAAATAATAATTTTAATGGTAAAATAATCATAGATACAAAAGAAATAAAGGAAGAACAATTAAAAACGTATGAAAATGAAATAAAAAGTTATACTAATGGTATACTAATTTTAAGAGATAAAGTAATTATAAAAACAAATGGAATTGATGCAACAGTAACCTTTTCTTTAAAAGATATTGCAGAGCAAACAAACTTAATGAATATAGAGAAAAAAGATTTAGTTAATTTTGTAACAGGAACAAAAATGTATCAGTTAGATGTAGCATTTTTTATTGCAGTATTTATTGGAATATTTATTAACTTTTTAGCAACTACTTTATTAGATGTTATTTTGTATTCTATTATTGCATATACAGTAGGAATATGTACACATATTAGACTAAAATATAGTGCAGCTTATAATATAGCAGCATATAGCTTAACATTGCCAATTATTTTGAACTTAATCTATGCAGTAGTCAATATTTTAACAGGTTATACCATTACGTATTTTTCAGTAATGTATATGGCAATAGCAAGTATTTATATTATTACAGCTATTTTAATGATAAAATCAGATGTGATAAAAAAACAAATGGAACTTTCTAAAATTATAGAAGAGCAAGAAAGAGTAAAACAAGAAATAGCTAGAAAAGAGCAAGAAGAAAAAGAAGAAGAACAAAGACAAAAACGTCGCAATGAAGATGAAAAGAAAAGACAAGAAGAAAAGAAAAAGGAAGAAGATAAAAAAGAGCCTTCAGGAGGAGGGCAAAAACCAGAGCCACAGGCTAATATTAAGCAAAGTATATAAGAAAAGCAAAAAGAAAATAATCAAAAAGCAAGGAGCAAAACGAATGAACGAAGAAAATAATAATCAAAAGCAAGACCAAAAACAAGAGAAGAAAAAGAAATATACTTTTTATTCTGTATTAGTACTAATTATATTATTAATAGCAATTATTATTTTAGGTATAGTATTAGTAAATCAAAATGAAGAAAAAGAAAAAAATACAATTGCTTATACAGAATTAATTAAAAAAATAGATGAAGGTGTTATTGAAAAAGTAGAAATGAAGGTAGGTAGCACTTCTATTAAAGTAAAATTAAAAGACGAAGAAGAAGAGAAAAATGCTATTGTGCCAAATACACAAGCTTTTGTAGAATTAATACAAGAAAAAACATTACAAGGCAATAATATAGAATTAGTTCAAAAAGAACAAAATACAGCTATAGTAGTACTTCAATCTGCTTATTCTGCCTTACCTATGATTATGATAGCAGTCCTATTTTTCTTTGTAATGAAAATGCAAGGTTTAGGAGATAAAGGAAAAGTTTATGATGCAGAGACCACAAAATCTAGAACCAAATTTGAAGATGTAGCTGGATTAGATGAAGAAAAAGGTGAAATGCTTGAAATAGTAGACTTTTTAAAACACCCTAAAAAGTTTAATGATATGGGTGCTAAAATTCCAAGAGGTGTTTTACTATGTGGGCAACCAGGTACTGGTAAAACATTAATTGCAAAAGCAATTGCAGGAGAGGCAAATGTACCATTTATTTCTATGAGTGGTTCAGAGTTTATTGAAATGTTTGCAGGTCTTGGAGCATCTAGAGTTAGAAAGCTATTTGAAAAAGCTAAAAAAATAGCACCATGTATTGTGTTTATAGATGAAATTGATGCTATAGGCTCTAGAAGAACTAGCGGAAGTGGGGCAGAAACAGAAAATAATCAAACATTAAATCAGTTATTAGTAGAAATGGATGGATTTGATACAGAAGAAACCATTATTGTTTTAGCTGCAACCAATAGACCAGAAATGCTAGATAAAGCATTATTAAGACCAGGAAGATTTGATAGGCAAATTACAATTGCACTTCCAGATATGCATGGAAGAGAAGAGATTTTAAAAATTCATAGTAAAGATAAAAAGCTAGAAGAGGGAGTAGACTTAAAAGATATTGCAGGGGATACAGCAGGTTTTTCAGGAGCAGAGCTTGCTAATATTTTAAATGAAGCAGCTATTATTGCGACCATAGAAAAACATGAGGCAATAACACATAGTGATATAGAAAATGCAATTAAAAAGGTAACTGTAGGTTTAGAAAGACAAAGTAGAGTAGTTTCAGATAAAGACAAAAAGTTAACTGCATTTCATGAGGCAGGACATGCTATTGTTAGTAGTCAGCTAGAAACTCAAAAAGATATTAAAGAAGTGTCTATTATACCACGTGGTATAGCAGGTGGTTATACTATGTATAAAACCAATGAAGATAAATACTATATTTCTAAAACTGAAATGGAAGAAAAGCTAATTGCACTACTTGGTGGTAGAGCTGCAGAGAAGGTTGCTTTAAATGATATATCAACAGGGGCAAGTAATGATATAGAAGTGGCAACTCAAATTGCAAAAGATATGATTACCAAATATGGTATGAGTGACAATTTAGGGCCAATTTCTATTAATACAGAAAAAGATCCCTATGAATTACAATTACTAGGTGAGAAATTTGGGGATGCCATTGGTGCAGAAGTAAAAATTATGCTAGATAGTGCTTATAGCAAAGCCCAAACTCTTTTAATTAGCAATATGGATAAATTAAATAAAGTAGCTACAACTTTAATGGAAAAAGAAGTAATTTCAGCAGAGGAATTTGAAGAATTAATTAAATAAATATTTTAGGTAAGTTATAAAAGTAATTTTAGAAAATAAATTTTTATTACAGTTTTTCACAACAAGTATTGCTATATTATGTTAAATATGATATACTTTCCTTTATAAATAGCAAGTTTTCAATTGAAAAAACTTAAGTTATAGGAAAGGAATGAAGTAAATTATGAAAAGCATAGATTGGTGCAAATTAGATGAAGAAAAAGCAGAAGAAGTAAGAAGAAGACAACAAGAATCTATTAGAAAGATGAATGAAAGTCAAAGACAAAGAACTATACAAGCACAAAGACAAGAATATGGCGGAAGATCAGCAACAAGAGAAGATGAAAGATAAAATTAAAATCCCATCAATGTTAGAAATAACAATGATGGGATTTTGTAGGTTCTATTTTATATAGTAAATTTTTTGATTGTAATTACTTTTCCATTTAAATATTCTAAAATACCACTAGGGCTAGTAAATTTGAAACCAATAGAATAACTGCAAAGTTTTTGAAATTTACAACCAAATTTTTTATTAATTTCATTATTCCCATATTTTCCGATCACCAATAATTGGTAACCCAATATGAGCTAAATGGCTGCGAATTTGATGTGTTTTTCCAGTTAATAAATTTACTTCTAAAAGGCAGGTATTTTGCTTTTTATTACTTTCTAGTACTTTATAGTAAGTTTGAATTGGGACATATCCCTTTTTAGGAGTATCACAAATATACACTAATGATTTCTTATTGTCTTTGAAAAGGTATGCTTTTAGCAATTGTTCTTTTACTTTAGGAATTCCATACACTTGAGTTCTATATATTTTTTCGATTTCTCTAGATTTAAATTTATCAAGCAATATAGAAAGAGCTTCACTATTTTTTGCAAATAGAACAAGACCAGTGGTATTCCTATCTAAGCGATGGCAAGGGCTAATACAAATATTGGTAACAGAGTTTTGAAGGGAAGAAGTAGCATCATTAGTGTTAATTTCGGTTTGATTAGTACTTTTTTGATAGAGTTTTTGTAAGTAACTTGTTAAAGAATGCTCACCAACTACTTCCATGCAGTTAGGTTTATTGACAATTACAATATTAGCATCTTCATAAACAATATCTATAGTAGTAGTTTTATATAATTGTTCATCTAAAAGAAATACCTTAATATAATCACCAGCATAAATTGTTATATTTTCACTTACTTTAACATCATTTACACGAATATCTTTTTTTCGTAATGTTTTATATAACAAATTTAGTGAAAGCCCATCAAAGGTATCTAATAAAAAAGTATTCAATTTTTTTCCATCATATTTAGATGATACAACTATTTCTTTCATAAGTATAGTATATATCATTTATAGTATTAATGTCAAAGAAATAAAAATTTCATAATATGACATTTATGTAACAGTTGTATTATAAACTAAAATAAAATTGCAATTTTTGATACAAAAATGAATTGGATAAACCAAATAGCTTTAGTAAAGTAACCATAGTAGTGCTTTTAATATTAGCAGGAATCACCATTCAATTACTTATAAATGATGGAGGAATATTTAGCCAAGCACAACGTTCAAAAGAGCAAACCAGAATAGGAGAACTGCTAGATAAATTTAATGTATCAGAAGCTACAGTAGCTTTAGAAAAGCTAGGCAAACCAAGCCTAGAAGACTTTATTAACCAAGTACAAAATAAAGAAGGCTATATCATAGAAGCAGAAAAACAAGAAGA